>JAWOIL010000200.1:0-3812 GCA_046484635.1 Trueperaceae bacterium | reverse complement strand
GCTCGGGCGCCAACGCCCCGAACCAAACGCCGAGCATGACCAGTCCCGCCGCCGCCACGAGCGTCGAGGTGATCGGCACGTGGGCCAGCCAAGCCTCGAGCAGCGGTGTTACGACGGGGAACAACACGATCATGTACGACGTCGCCGACGGTGACCAGCGCCGCACCAACAGTAGCGTCAGCACGAAGAGCACCACCGAGCCGACGACGACCAGGTAGAGCACGGCGGCGAGCGCCTCGGTCTGCCGCGGCCAGCTCCACGACTCGCCGGCGACGAGCGAGACCGCCAGGAGCAGGACGGCACCGGTTCCCATGCCGACGGCGTTGGTTGCGATGGGGTGGTTGTGCGCGAGGCGTTTCGCGAAGATGATGCTCTGCCCAAGGCACACCGTGCTCAGGAAGATCGCCGCGACCGGCAAGAGGGGAACGTCGAGTTCGCCGGAACGCAAGGCCAGCAGCGCGATGCCGGCGATCGCCAGCAGCGCCCCTACGACGTTGCGCGCTCGGATCCGCTCGAGGCCCTGTGCAGCGGCGAGCAGCAACGTCACCAGCGGCGTGGCCGCCAGCAAGATCGCCGTGGTTCCGGCGGTCAGGTACTGCATCGCCCAGTACCCCAAGGCGTAGAACACGCCGAAGTTCAGAAGCCCATACAGCGCCGTCTGCGCGAGCGTGGCCCCGCGCGGCAACCGGATGCGGAAGGCGGCCGCCAGGAGCGCGAACAGCGCCGCTGCCAAGGTGAACCGAAGGCCCGCACCCCAGAACGGAGGAAGCCCCTGGTTGCTGAAGCGCACCGCGAGCACGTTCGAGCCGCCGATGACGACCGCGCCAAAGAACAGCGACAGGGCGATCGCGTCGAACCCGTGCCGGCCTTGAGCCATGCAACAGCATGTCGGCGGGCAGATCTCGCGTCAACCGCGCAACGCTGATGCCGCCGGCAGAGCGCGCGACGCCGTCGCTGCCCGTCGAGCGCGCGACGCCGCTTCCGCGTCTCGGGACGCTACGCTTTGCCCATGCCGCAACCCGCGCTTGCTGCCAACACCCCCACCGTCTTCCTTTCCCCCCGCCTGCGCTGCCGCCACTGGATGCCGGCCGACCGCGCACTTCTGCTCGATGTGTATGGCGACGCGAACGCGATGCGCTTCGTGGGTGACGGTACGCCCCTCACCGAGGAGGAGGCGGATCTTTGGTTCGAGGTAACCTTCCGCAACTACGCCCGCCGCGGCTACGGCATGTTCGCGCTCGAGGACCGGGCAACCGGTCAGGTGGTGGGTTTCGCGGGCCTGGTCCACCCGGGCGACCAGCCCGAACCCGAGGTCAAGTACGCCTTCGCGCGCGCGTGGTGGGGGCGTGGGCTCGCCACCGAGGCGGTGACCCACTTGCTGGACGTGGCGGGGTCACGCTACGGCCTGCGCGAGGTGATCGCCACCGTAGCGCCCGAGCACGCCGCGTCCCAGCGCGTGCTCCTGAAAGCGGGGATGTCACGGCGCGAGGATCGCATCTACGATGACGGTGGGCGCAGCCTCGTGTTCGGCTGCGAGGTGGAGGCGGCGGGCGGCTGACTGGCGTACGCGGCCGGCTTCTCTCGTCAGCCGCGTCGTTACCGGTCCGGGCTCCGCGCCGCGATCAGCTCCCCCTCGCCGAGCCGTTGCACGAACTCGCTGGCTGGGAGGATCAGGATGCCGTCCGAGGTTTGGCGCAGGCTGGGTTCGAGGCACACCACCACGCGTTGTCCGACCTCTGGATGATCCGCAGCGAGCTCGCGAAGGCCCTTGAGGTGGTGGTCGGTCACCCTCGCGGTGGCCTTGGCTTCGATCGCGACCCCCATGTCGTTGACGATGAAGTCGACCTCGGTGCCGGTGCTGAGTCGCCAGTAACTGAGACTGGTGTACGCCTCGGAGTACGCGTTGGCGGCCGAGAGCTCATGGTGGACCCAGTTCTCGAAGGCCTTTCCGTACAGCTCGGATCGTGGGCTCACGGGCCCACGACGGGCCAAGTGGTTCACGACACCGACGTCGGCGAAGTAGAACTTGGGCGCCACGGTGACCCGGCGCTTCGGGCGCCTCCGGTACGCCGGAAGCCAGCGACCCAAGAGCGTGTCGACGAGGATCTCGTAGTACGACTTGATGGTGTGGCTCGAGACGCCCGTTTCCCGAGCGATGTTCGAGAAGTTCACGGGTTCCGTGTCGCCGAGGGCGGCAGTGGTGAGGAAGTCGGCGAACGCGGGCACGTTGCGCACCACTGCCTCGGCTGCGATCTCCTCCTTGAGGTAATCGGACACGTATGCGTTCAGGATGCGGTTCGGCCGTTCGGAGAGGTATGTCCTGGGGAGGTAGCCGTGGTTCAAGAGGCGGTCTAGGTGGAACTCGTCGCCGATCTCGCGGGCGGTGAGGCCAAGAAGCTCCCGCCGCACGGCTCGGCCTCCGAGGAGGTTAGCGCCACCGCGCCGGACCCTGCGGGCGCTCGATCCGCAGAGCGCGAACTGCACCCCGCTGTTCTCGAGGAGCCAGTGGACCTCGTCGAGCAACTCGGGTACCTTCTGGACCTCGTCGATGACGACCTGGCTGACGCGTCGCGCAGATAGCTCCCCGCGCAGGAACTCTGGGTTCTGCAGGTAGCGTCGGTACTCCTCCGACCGGAGCAGGTCGATCCATAGCGCCTCGGGATACGCCTGTCGCATGAGGGTAGACTTCCCCGTTTGGCGCGGTCCCCAGAGGAAGAACGTCTCCGTTCCGGGCGGCGGGAGGTGGATGGCGCGCTGGAACATCGACTTCAAGATATCATGCAATTTTGAAGTGGCGGTTCAGAATCTCGCGAGCGGGCCGAATGGGACCCTGCCCGCGGCGGCCGCTTCACCGCGCACCGCGCCCGCCGCCGCTACCATGCCTATACATGGTCTCCGCGGCGAACCTCATCCTGTATGTGTCCGATCAACGCGCCAGTACCGAGTTCTACGCGCAGACGCTCGCTCGCCTTCCCGATCTCGACGTTCCCGGCATGACCGAGTTCCGGCTCACTGGCGGAGCCGTACTGGGGCTCATGCCCACGAGCGGGATCCGTCGGTTGCTGGGTGCCGTGCTTCCCGATCCGAGTTCGGCGCACGGTGTACCGCGGGCGGAACTCTACCTACTGGTCGACGACCCCGCCGCGTACCACGCACGCGCCCTCCGGCAAGGCGCCACGGAACTGAGCGCGTTGGCGCCACGCGATTGGGGACACGACGTGGCGTATAGCCTGGACGCCGACGGGCACGTGCTCGCGTTCGCGCACGTTGCCCAAGGAAGCGGGGCGTAGCCGGGCAGGCAACACATCCTCCCATCGCAGCATCTAGGAGACGGAATCCCACGGAACTCACGATGAGGACGACTCCACCCGCTACCCGGCCCAACCCCCTCCGCATCCGCCGTGCGTAGCAGTATCATCCGCTCGTGCTCACCCTCCTCACGCCTTTTGGCAAGCCGGTCGACGGCACCATCAAGGCGCCGCACCGCGTCGTCGCCGTAGCCGCGTTCATGTTCGCGACGATGCTCGCCGGATTCGCTTCCGCCGGGGCCGGCCACCTCGGGCCCGGCGACGCCCAACTCTCCTCGGGCGAGTACTTCGATCGCGTGACGTTCGAAGGTGCGGCCGGCGACCAGGTCGTCATCGAACTGTCGTCGAGCGCGTTCGACCCCTACCTGATCGTCCTGGGCGACAAACATCCTCCGGGGATTGATGGGGTCGATGAGAATGGTGTGCAGGCACATCCCGCCCGCGCCGGGCTGCCACAGGTGGCCCTTGGCGTCGCGCAGGCCGGGCAGTTCCTGCCACGACTGG
>JAWOIL010000145.1:0-7613 GCA_046484635.1 Trueperaceae bacterium | reverse complement strand
AAGGTCAGCCGCCAGCGCGGTATCCCGATCTTCACGTTCATCAACAAGCTCGATCGCCCCGCGCGCGACCCGTTCGAGCTGCTCGACGAGGTCGAGACGGTGCTCGGCATCTCTGCGGTGCCGGTAACGTGGCCGATCGGGGACGGCCCCGATTTCCAAGGCGTGTACGAGCGCCCGACGCGGAAGTTGCATTTGTACCAGCGGACGACGCGCAACGCGTACCGCGCGCCGGTGCTCACCACCGACCTCGCGGACCCCGCCGTGGCGGACCTGATGGGCGAGGCGGCCCAGCGTCGGCTGCGCGACGAGGTCGAGCTGCTCGACGCCGTCGTGCCGCCTCTGGACCATGCGCGGGTCCTGGCGGGGGAGATCACGCCGGTCTTCTTCGGCAGCGTGCTCACGAGTTTCGGCGTGGAAGTGTTCCTGGAGCACTTCCTGCAGTTGTCGCCCGGTCCCGGAAGCCTGGTCACGAACCAGGGGCTGGTGGCGCCCGACCATCCCGAGTTCACCGGCTTCGTCTTCAAGCTGCAGGCGAACATGAACCGGCAGCATCGCGATCGCACCGCGTTCGTGCGGGTGGCGTCTGGCAAGTTCGAACGGGGGATGCAGGCCGTGCACACGCGCACCGGCCGCAGCGTTCGCCTCGCGCGGGCGCACGCGATGTTCGGGCGAGAGCGCACGACCGTCGACGAGGCGTTCCCCGGCGACATCGTGGGTCTGGTCGGGCCCGGCCTGTTCCAGATCGGGGACGTGATCGGCAGCCGGCCAGGCGTGCACATCCCGGACTTCCCGCGCTTCGCGCCGGAGACGTTCGCCACCGTCGAGGTGCGGCTGGCCGAGAAGCGCAAGGCGTTCCACAAGGGCCTGGAAGCGCTGGCCGAGGAAGGCGTGGTGCAGGTCTTCTACCCGGCCGAAGGCGCGCGCGACCCCGTTCTCGGCGCGGTCGGCACCCTGCAGTTCGAAGTCTTCGAGCACCGCATGCGCGAAGAGTACGGCGTCGAGGTGCGCCTCACGCCCAAGGAGCATCGCTGCATCCGCTGGCTCGGTGCCACGCCCTCCGGCAGAGCACGCTTCGCAATGCTGGCGCGCGACCGAAGCGGGCAGCCCGTCGCCCTCTTTCGCCACGAGCACGAGATCCGCTACTTCCGCGACGACCACCCCGACGCGGTGCTTAGCGAGAGCCCGGCGCATCAAGAACTGGTCGATCTGTAGAGGGGACGGCTGGGCGGGCCAACGGGACGCTGCCGCCCCGTTCGGCGAAGACGAAGATCCCGCACCACGCGCTCGATATTCAAGTATTATCTTGAACACATGACCAAGCTCGCCAGCCGCCGCTTCAAGGACGACCTGTTCGACCAGTTCGCGCGTATCGGCAAGGCGCTGGCTAGCCCGAAGCGGTTGGAGATGCTCGAGGTGCTCGCGCAGGGGGAGCGCACGGTCGAGGCGCTGGCCCGCGAGATCCAGCAGTCGGTGGCGAACACCTCGCAGCATCTCCAGGTGTTGCGGTCGTCGCGGTTGGTGGACGTGCGGCGTGACGGGCTCTTCGCCTACTATCGCCTCGCCGCCGACGACGTCTTCCTGCTGTGGCAGGCCCTGCGCACCGTGGGCGAGCAGCGCTTGGCCGAGGTGCGCGAACTGGCGCGGGCGTACTTCGACGGAGACGGTTCGCTCGACACGATCTCGGGACCCGAGCTCCTCGAGCGTGTCGCGAGCGGCGACGTGGTGATCCTGGACGTGCGCCCGGACGTAGAGTACGCCGCCGGGCACTTGCCGCAAGCGGTGTCGATTCCGATACCGGAACTCGAGCGACGCCTGTCGGAACTGCCGAAGGACGTGCCGGTGGTGGCGTACTGCCGTGGACCGTACTGCGTGATGGCCCACGAAGCGGTTGGAATCCTGCGTCATAGCGGGCGGACCGCCCTACGGCTTCGTGACGGACTGCCGGACTGGCGCGCCGCCGGCCGGCCGGTGCAGGGAGCAGCCCGGCAGTGAGCGACGCGCCAAGCGGTCCGGCCGGTACGAACGTGGCACGACCCGGCCGGCCCAGTCTCGGTCGGCCCGGTCGGCCCGTGCGCCGCAACGCCGCCCGCGCGTTCGGACTGCTGGCGTTCATCAACCTGTTGGTGGGCGGCATGGTCGGCCTCGAGCGGACGGTGGTGCCGGTCCTCGGAACCGAGGTCTTCCTGCTGCCCCAGGGCGCTGCGCTGGCGGCCTTCGTGATCACCTTCGGCATCTCGAAGGCCGTGTTCAACCTGTTCGCGGGGGTCCTGGCGGACCGCATCGGCCGCAAGAAGGTGCTGCTCGTGGGCTGGGCGATCGGTCTGCCGGTGCCGCTGCTCATCATGGGCGCGCCGTCGTGGGGTTGGATCATCGTGGCCAACGTCCTGCTCGGCGTGAACCAAGCCATGACGTGGTCGATGACGCTGAACATGATGGTCGATCTCGTGCCGGTGCGCCGCCGGGGGTTCGCGGCGGGCGTCAACGAGTTCGCCGGTTACCTCGGCGTAAGCCTACTGGCGTTCCTCACCGGCTTGGTGGCGGCAGCGTACGGGCTCCGGCCGGAGCCGTTCTACCTCGGCATCGCCGTGTCGATCCTCGGGTTGCTGGCCAGCGCGTTCGTTCCGGAGACGGCGCCCGCCGGCCGGGCGCCCGCCTTGCGGTGGGTGCGGGGCGTCGGCGCGCCATCCCTGCTCGGGGCTGCCACCAACCTCAAGGACGGTCTCGTGTGGCTAGCGCTGCCGTTGGTGATGACCGCGCGCGGCTTCGATCTCGTCGAGGTCGGTCTGGTGGCGGGTCTGTACCCGTTCGTGTGGGCGTCGGGGCAGGTGGTGTTCGGCCCGTTGTCCGACCGCGTCGGCCGGAAGCGGCTGGTGTTGGGCGGTGTCGCGCTGCAGGGCGTCGGGCTAGTACTGGTGGGCCTCACGCTGCCGCTGGCCGCGTTGCTCGCCGCCGCCGTGATCCTGGGTCTCGGAACCTCGATGGCGTACCCCACCTTGATCGCGATGGTCGCCGACCGTGCCCCGGCGCCGGAGCGCGCGACCGCCCTTGGCATCTACCGCTTCTTCCGGGACAGCGGTTACGCGCTCGGCGCCATCGTCGCCGCTACCTTCGCGGCGATCCTCACGAACACGATCGTCATCACCGGAGCCGCCATGCTCCTCGCCGCCATCGTCATGACCCGCACGCTCCAAGAACCCGTGCCGAGCACACCGCCTGGTGCCGGCGCGGTCGAAGCCTCGTCAGGCACCTAGGAGAGACCGTGAAGCACCTGATCATCCTCAACGACCCGCCCTACGGTACCGAGCGTTCCTACAACGGACTGCGTCTGGCGCTGCAGCTCGCCAAGGCCGAGGGCATGAGCCTGCGACTGTTCTTGATGGCGGACGCCACGAGCTGCGCCAAGCGGGGGCAGACCACGCCCGACGGCTACTACAACCTCGAACGCATGCTGCGCGGGTTGGTGAAGCGCGGCGTGCCGGTCGGCGCGTGCGGAACGTGCATGGACGCCCGTGGCCTGGCCGAAACCGACCTGCTCGATGGCGTACACCGCAGCACCATGGACGAGCTCGCTGCGTGGACGGTGGAGGCCGACAAGGTCATCGTGTTCTAGCGGTGCGTCCGGGCGACGCGCGGGGCAGTGGGACTTCGGGGCCGTTCGGGGCCGTTCGGCGCCGTTCGGCTCCGTTCGGCGCCGGGCTCCAAGGGTGCCCAGCGGAGCGTTCCTAGAATCTTGGTCGGCCTACCACCCCTGCAGTCGGTCTACCAAGAATCGAGGAACTCCGCGGAACCACCTCTGCCTACGCGCTCGGCGGGATCGGCGCGGCGACGGCCGTGCGACACGCTTCGCCGGCAGGAACCGTGCCAAGATGTTCAGCAACCGATGAACGATCTCCTCCGAACCGCTACGAAGTCCGCGGCCGAACGCGTTGCGCTCGGGTCGGACGCACGCCCGCGGGAAGGCTCACGTGACGGCTCCCGCGTAGGGGTCGCTCCCCGAAGCGGCGCCCAGTCATTCCCCCGCACCCTGGCCGAGCTCGACGCCATCCGCCACGAGTGCAGGGCGATGGTGCTCAGAAGCGCCAGCATCTCCGGCGTAGCGGCAGCAGTGCCGATCCCGGCGGCGGATATCGGGGTCGACGTCACGCTCTTCCTGCGCCTCATCCCGGCCATCAACCGCAAGTTCGGTTTGTCCCCCGAGCAGATCCAGGAACTCGACACGCGCACGAAGGAGCTGGTCTTCGTGAGCGTTACGAGTGTGGGTAGCCAGGTGGTGGGCAAGGTCGTGACGGCAGAGCTGGTAGCGATGCTGCTCAAGCGCATCGGCGTGCGCGTCACGGTCAAGTCGGCCGCGAAATGGGTGCCCGTCGTCGGTCAGGCGGCTGCCGCCACCATCAGTTTCGGCGCGATGCGCTTGGTGGGGAACCGGCACGTCGAGGACTGCTACCGCGTGGCGCGGGCCGTCATCGAGGCCGGCAGGCCCATCGTCGACACCGACGCCGGATAGGGTTGGTCGACGGCGCGCTCGTCCAGCAGGGAACGCCACGTTCACCCGGAAATCGAGTCGACCCGCCAGGCGCCGGATTCGGATGATCCCGTTGCCCGTTGAAGGAGGCCGAAGATGGACTTGGGTGCGTTCTCGATCAGTCTCGCCGTCAAGGACCTGGACCGCTCGATCGCGTTCTACGAGAAGCTCGGCTTCTCTTCACTGGGCGGCGAGTCGGCGCAGGGGTGGGCGATCCTCAAGAACGGCGAACACGTCATCGGGCTTTTCCAAGGAATGTTCGAGAAGAACATCCTCACCTTCAACCCCGGCTGGGACCAGTCGGCCGACACGGTCGATCCGTTCACCGACGTGCGCGAGCTCCAACGCACGCTCAAGGAGCGGGGCGTGACGTTCGTGACCGAGGCCGACGAGACGACCACTGGTCCGGCCCACTTCGTCATCGAGGACCCCGACGGGAACCCGATCATGTTCGACCAACACCGCTGACCCTCGTGCCGGCCGGCCGCGCGAGCTAGCGCTGACCCTCGTGCCGGCCGGCCGCGCGAACTGCGGGGAACGCTTCGCCGAAGCGAGCCGTCCGTACATGATCGTCGACGCTTTCGAACCCGAGCGTTCCCGGCTCGCCTGCCAGCTCGCCTGCACCCCAGAACTCGAATGCCGCGATCAACGGACCGACGGCGACCATGGGCAGGGCGTCCGCCGCGGTGTCCGTTCGTCCGCCGCGCAACCGGTCGTTGTAAAGGCGCACGGGCGGCGCTGGGCGGCCGTTGGGCAGAACGGCGCCGTCGAGCTGCTCGCGCCAGTCGATGGCACCGCGAACGCGGCGGTCGAGGAACTCCAGTACTAGGTTCGTCGCCGCCTCTTCGACACGCAGATCCGCCAGCAGCGCGGACATGGGCTCGCGCCATGGCGCGTCGGCCGGTACGAGCCACACTGCGTTGATGCCGTTGACGCTGCCGAGGTGCGCCTCGTCCGCGAGCCTTAGGATCCATGCGCTAGCATGCCGCATGTCCGTGGAGGTGCGCCTGCTGGGGGCGCCGCGAGTGCGGGCGGACGGGCGCTGGGTGCCCGTGCCGCAGGACAAGCGTGGCGCGCTGCTCGTCTACCTGGCGCACGAGGCCGACTGGGTGAGCCGCGAGCGCTTGGGCTTCCTGTTCTGGCCCGACGTCCCCGACGCCACCGCCCGCAGGAACCTGCGTCAACTACTTACACGCCTGAAGGCCCTTCCGCCCCCGTTCGCGCCGGAGATCGACTCCAAACACCTGCGCTGGCGCGTGGCCACCGACGTCTCGTGGTTCCGCCAAGCGCTCGAAGCGGGTGACGCGGAGCGGGCCGTCGCGCTTGCCGCAGGCGCGTACTGTGAAGGCTTCAGCGTGGCCGACGCTTCGGGCTGGCACGGCTGGCTCGAACAGACGCGCGACGACCTGGACGAAGCCTGGCGGGATGCCGCGCTGTCGCTCGTGGCCGCGCATGCTCGCAAGGACCGCCACGCCGACGCCGCCGCGCTCGCCAAGCGCGTATGGGAACGGCGTCCGCTCGACGACGAAGCGCTCAACGCCTACCTTGCCGCCGCCCACTCCGCAGGTCAACGCGACGCCGCCTTGACGGCCTTCACCGCCTTCGAGCGCTCCCTCGAGCGCGAGCTCGGGCTGTTGCCGCTGGCGGAGACGCTGGCGCTGGTGGACGCGATCCGGAACGAGGCGCCGCGCGCGGCGTCCACGGCACCGAACCGGGTGGTCGCGCCACGAGGCGGTACGCGCTTCGTCGGCCGCCATCGCGAACTGGCAGAGATCGATGGATGGCTCGAGGAGCCCGACTGCCGCTTGGTGGTCGTGGTGGGAATGGGGGGCGTGGGCAAGACGCGGTTGGCGCGCGAACTGGCACGAAGACGCAAGGACGCGTACCGCCACGGGGCCACGGTCGTGGCGTTGGGCGCTTCGGAGGCGCCAGGCGCCATGGCTCCGGCCATCGCCGACGCGATCGGCCTGAAGCTCGCACCGGGACGCGACGCCGTTTCACAACTCGGGGATCATTTCCGGCCCCGGCGGGCGCTCCTCGTGGTCGACGACCTCGAGCGACCCGAGCGCGATGCCGAGGTCCTCGTCGACCTGCTGGAGCAGGCGCCGAACCTGCAGGTCGTCGTCACGTCGCGCGAGGAACTCGACGTACCCCAGGTGTGGACCTTCCGGCTGACGGGACTGCGTGTGCACGCGTCTCCCGCCAACCCGTTCGATGCCTCGGAGGCGGTGCAGTTCTTCTTGCAGGCCGCCGCCCGCGGGAACCGCCGGTTGCGCATCGACGACGACGAGCGGGCTGCCGTCCTCGAGGTGTGCCGTCTCACCGAAGGGCTGCCGCTGGCGCTCGAACTCGCGGGCGCTTGGGCGAAGCACCTCAACGTTCGCGAGATCGCCGACGAACTCCGCCAGGACGTGAGCGTGCTGATGCGCTCTCCCGACGCTCGCGACGAAGCCGGCATGAGGGCCGTCTTCGAACGGTCGTGGCGTCTGCTGTCACCCGAGCAGCAGCGCACGCTGGCGTCGCTATCGGTGTTCCGCGGAGGCTTCGACCGACGTGCGGCCGAGCAGGTGGCGGACGCCGGCCTCTACCTCGTGCTCAGCTTGGTGAGCAAGTCGCTCGTCGCCAAGGAGGCTTCCGGCAGGTTCGGCCTTCACGAGATCGTCCGCGCGTACGCCGGCGAGAAGTTGGCAGCGAACCCGGACGCGCAGGCGGCGGCGAAGCTGCGCCACGCGACCTACTTCCTCGGCCTGCTCGAAGGCATGCCGCCCGGGCAGGACGGGGCGCCCCAGGACGGGGCGCCCCAGGATGCGGCGCCCCAGGATGCGGCGCCCCAGTACCTGGCGCCCCAGTACCTGGCGCCTCAGCACCTGGCGGCAGACGCGGGCAACTTACGTCGGGCGTGGCGAACGCTGTGCGAGAACGGCGATCAGGACGGCCTCGCTCGTGGCCTGCCGGGCCTGGTGCGCCTCCTCGAAGGGCGCAGCGCGTTCGAGGAGGGCGTGGCATCGTTGACGTCGGCCCGCGAGGTCGCCGCCGGCGCGCTCGCGGCGGAGTTGGACGCGCATCGAGGCGGCTTCCTGCTGCGGCTGGG
>JAWOIL010000126.1:0-80322 GCA_046484635.1 Trueperaceae bacterium | reverse complement strand
CGGCATCGACAACGCGGCCGGCATGCAGCGATGCCTTCGCGAGAACCCCGCTCGGCAGTCCCGTTCCGTTCCCACTTCGGCACGGCACATCGCGAGAAGCTCTCCCGCGACTGAGCTCTCGAGCGGCGCGAACGCGGCACGACGGCGGCACGAACGCGTCCAAGCCGCCCACGCACCTCCCTGGTCACGGTGAACGCCCGATGGTGACGAGGATTCGGTATGCGCAAGCACGGGCACAGGCGAAAGGGGAGAATCGCGGTACCCAGGTGCGAAGTGGGGAAGGGGCGGAACTTGGCGAGGATCGCTGGCCGTACGCCAGGGAGCGACACCGGTACTTCCGGCTCGGTCCGGCATCGGATGGGCGAAGGAAAACGGGGAAGGAGCGGTACCCCTGGTTGCTACGGCGACGAAGTGGGAAAACAGCGGAACCGAGTTGACGTCCGCCGTCCCGGAAACAGGTCTTCGTGCGGAGCGCATGGAGAGCGGCGGCCGAGCACTCGGATCTTCGGGTTTGGGTTCGTGTTTCTCGCTCCATCAACATCCCGGTTCCCGTTGTTGTTCATTCTTCAGAACCCTTTCCATTCCATTCATGGAGACCACGTGCATGCGCTGTAGGACGGGCTTTCTGCGATCGAACGGGGAATCGAGGGGGACCGGCGCGGGTACGCGGCGGGACCCGGGTGGGACGAGCGCGGGACCGGTGCGGGAAACGTAGGGGACCGACGGGGGAGAGGAGGGTACCGAAGTGGGAAAGCGGGGGAACTGGGGCGGGGCCTGTCCCGGGAAGTGGGAAGGGAAGGGGAAACGTTGACACCAGATTTCCCGCACCCGTATCATCGGCGCATGATTCCTACGCGGTCGCATGCGACGACCCTCGGCAGGAACGCAGCGTGACGTCCGAGGTGGCGGGCGCGAGCCTCGTCGAAGAGCGTACCTCGGTCGACGGCGCCGACGTGGTCCGTGCGCGGCCGCGGCATTCGGCGCGCTCGAAGGGGCGCTCGAGGTCCGGCGGGAAGCGGTCCCCGGAGCGGCGCGCGGCGGGAAAGCTCGCCATCACTCAGGCGAACCCGTTGGCGCTCAGCCGGCAAGAGATGGGCATCCTCACGAAGCGCTTGTTGGTGCTCGCCCTCTCGGACATCACGAAGGACGATCTGACCCTCGAACCGATCCGCATCACCGCTTGGGAGTACGCGCAGCTCTTCAACATCACGGGCAAGAGCATCTACTCGCGCATCGAGGAGTCTGCGCGCGAGCTGCTGGAGCAGACCGTCCAGATCAAGGAGCCCAACGGCGACTGGGTGATGTTCCAGTGGGTGTCGGAAGCACGTTACGAGAACGGCAGGGACAACAAGGAACAGATGGCGTGCATCGAGCTGAGGATCCACGACAAACTCAAGCCGTACCTGCTCCAGCTACGGCGGGACTTCAGCATCATTCCCACCGAGCAGCTCCTGAGCTTCGAGAGTTTCAACAGCATGCGCCTGTTCGAGGTGCTCTACACCGCCAGTTACGCCGGCGAGCGTACCGAGTTGACCTTCGACGTCGACGATCTCAAGCTCCGGCTCGGGCTCGATGGCAAGTACGAGCGCTTCAAGGACTTCCGCTACGTGCTCGACAAGGCCCAGAAGGAGTTCCGGCAGTACACCTCGTTGACCTTCCGCTACCGGCCCGAGAAGGTCGGGCGGAAGTTCCAGCGAGTGTCGTTCACCATCGCCAAGAACGACGTGTTCCAGCCGCGCGTGCGCTTGCCCGCCAGCCTCGCGAAGCGCGTGCAGCGCGACGCGGACAAGGAGCAGCTGCTCAAGGAGCTGCAGGCGCTGGACGCCCTGCGGGAGATCGGTTGGGCGCAAGACGTCGAGCGCACCATCCACCGCTACGGCGCCCAACGGGTGCTCGACATCGTCGCGTACGCCCGCAAGCTGCAAGGCAAGGCGGAGGCCGCCGGACGGCCGATCTTCAACCTCCCCGGATTCGTGAACAGCCTGCTACAGCAGGGCGTGGAGCCGCCCAAGCAGGAAGAGCCGGCACAGGACGGCGCGCCACAGCGCCTCAGCCGCGAGGAGGCGCGGAGCATCGCCACCTCGATCGCCGACAGCTTCCATCAGGCGCGGCGCCAGCGGGCGCAGGCGGCATGGGACGACCTGGGCAGCGAGAAGCGCGACCTGGTCCACACGCTCATGCAGGCGACGCTGCATCGCTTCACGCTGGAGCGGATGGAGACGGACGGCTGGGAGGGCCCGCTGTACGAGGCGAACCGCATGGAGGTGCTGGCGAGTCACGGCTTCGTCACGTTCCCGCCGCACCTGCAGGAGGTCGGCAACTACCTTCGCACCTTCGACCTCCTGGCGGAGTACCCCGACTCGGATCGCGAGCGGATCCTGGCCGAACTGAAGGAGACCGGCTGACGCGGCGCCGGCCGGAGCCCGGAACCCGGGGCGACGACGCGGGACGAAGGCGGCGGATGGTAGGGGAGAGGCGTCGTGCCTCGGGCGCATGCGGCCGAACGGCTCCGCGACACCCGCCATGAGAGGAGCGTAGCCATGTGCGGTCGCTACACCTTGTATCACCACGAGGACGACTTGGCGTCGCTGTTCGAGGTAGAGACGTTCCCGCTTGCAGCGCGGTACAACATCGCGCCGACGCAGCAGGTGCAGGTGGTGCTTCAGCGCGAGGACGGTACGCGCGAGGTCTCGGCCATGCGATGGGGCCTGGTGCCGCACTGGGTGAAAGACCCGGCCTCGTTCAAGGCGAACCTGTTCAACGCACGCTCGGAAAGCGCCGCCGAGAAGCCGTCGTTTCGTGACTCCATGCGCAGCAAGCGCTGCCTCGTGCCCGCCAGTGGTTTCTACGAGTGGAAGAGCGAAGGCGGAACGAAGCAGCCGTTCCACATCCACCGGAAGGACGGCCGGCCGCTGGCGTTCGCGGGCCTGTGGTCGGCATGGCGCAAGGGCGACGACGCGCTGGTCAGTTGCACCATCCTCACCACCAGTGCGAACGAGGACATGCGCCCGCTGCACGACCGCATGCCAGTGATCCTCGAGGTCGACGAGTACGCTGCCTGGCTCGACCCCTTCGAACGCGACGCGCACGCCGTCGAGGGCCTGCTGGACCCGGCGCCCGAGGGTCTGTTGGAGTCGTATCCGGTCGCTAAGGCGGTGGGGAACGCCCGCCTGGACGGGCCCGAGATGGTGCAGCGTATCGCCTGAGCGGTGATGACGACCCGGATTGGCCCGCGCTCTTGCGCGTTCATGTGCGGCACCTCACAGCCATACCTCAATTACTAAGGTACGGTGTCGCCATGAACCAACCGGTGCTGCTGCTCGCCCTCGTGTTCGGCGCGATCATCGCCGTCGGTTGCGTGCTCGTCTTCTTGCAGGACGTGGTGGAGCGGGCTTTGCAGCAGCGCGCGGAACGGCGCGCGGAGTGGCGCCTGTCGCCCCCGACAAGCGGCCCCCGACCCCCGCTTCCCAGCGCGCCTCGCATGCATGCGCGCACGCTCCGCTCGGGGCAGGTTCGCGCAGCGTCGCCGCGTCCGTCCCCACTGCGCGACGTGGGGGCCCGTGCGTTGAACTCCAGCGGCCCGCCCTCCGTGCCGCCGTCCTCGGCGCTGCCGAAGCTCCTCGCTCCGGAACGTCCAGCCTGGCTCGACTCGGCGCTACGCGACGCGGGCCCACCGCGCCGCACGAGAGGCCCTTGGCGCCGCTGACGCGCTGTTCGCTTCCGAACGGATACCGACCTTCACGGAGCCGGTCACGCCGCTGACGCGCGGCCGATGAGGCCCCATGGGCACGCCTCGCCCCACGCCGACGCACCCCCCGAGCCACGCCCCGAGCCACGCCCCGAGCCACGCTCCGAGCGACACCGCGAACCGCACCGTAGGATGTCCCCATGAGCCAGCCATCCGACGTCGAGGAGCACGTCGAGCACCTGCGCGAGCGCATCCGCCACCACAACTACCGCTATCACGTGCTCGACGACCCCGAGGTCTCCGACGCCGCGTACGACGACCTCGTGAACCAACTTCGCGCGCTGGAGGAAGCGCACCC
Source organism: Trueperaceae bacterium (assembly GCA_046484635.1). Taxonomy (GTDB): domain Bacteria; phylum Deinococcota; class Deinococci; order Deinococcales; family Trueperaceae; genus CAZACZ01. The sequence continues at coordinate 76,276 of JAWOIL010000126.1, read as the reverse complement.
CGAGCTCGTCGCGCCCGACTCGCCCACGCAACGCGTCGGCGGGGCGCCGATGTCCGGTTTCGACACGGCGCGGCACGCGCGGCCCATGCTGAGCCTCGACTCCAGCGCCAAGGAAGACGACCTGCGCGCCTTCGACCAGCGCCTGCGCAAGGCCGTCGCCGGGCTCGGACACGACCCCGACGACATGCGCTACTCGCTCGAACCGAAGATCGACGGCTTGAGCATCGAGCTCGTCTACGAGCAGGGCGAGCTCGTTCGCGCCGTCACCAGGGGCGACGGCGTCAGCGGCGAGGTCATCACGCCGAACGTCCGCACCATCCGGGCCGTGCCGTTGCGCCTGCGCCAGGTCGCACGCGCGGTCCCCGCCTCCTTGGCCGTGCGCGGCGAGATCTTCCTTCCGCTCGAGGTCTTCGACGATGTCAACGAGGAGCTCATCAACCAGGGCAAGGCGCCGTTCGCGAACCCACGGAACGCCGCCGCCGGCAGCGTGCGGCAGCTCGACCCCGGGCTCACCGCCAGCCGACCGCTCAAGATCTACTGCTACGACGTCCTCACCGAGGTCGAAGGGCTCGGCACGCAAGACGAGTTGCTGTCGGCGCTGGCCGACTGGGGTCTGCCCGTCAACCCGCGCAACGACCGCGCCAAGGACGTCGAAGGCATCCTGTCCTACTTCGCTGCCATGACCGAGGACCGCGACCGCCTCTCGTACGAGGTCGACGGCGTGGTGATCAAGCTGGAGGACCTCTCCCTTCGTGACCGCCTGGGTGACACCGCTCACCATCCGCGCTGGGCGTACGCGCTGAAGTTCGAGCCGCGCAAGGAGGTCAGCCAACTGCTCCGCATCATCGCCAGCGTCGGCCGCACCGGCGTGGTCACGCCGGTGGCGCTGCTACGGCCCGTGAACATCGGCGGCGTCACCGTCAGCCGCGCCAACCTGCACAACATCGAAGACATCGAGCGCAAGGACATCCGCGAAGGCGACACGGTTCGCGTCGAGCGCGCCGGCGACGTCATCCCGCAGGTCGTCGAGCGCGTCGACACGGGTGAGGAGCGGGGAGAGCCGTTCCGCATGCCGGAGCGCTGCCCCAGCTGCGACACGCCACTGATCAAGCGCGGACCGTACACCGTGTGCCCCAACGGCTTCGAGTGCCCGGCGCAGCTCGTCGGGCGCCTCACGCACTACGGCAGCCGCGGTGGCCTCGACATCGAAGGCCTGGGCGAGCGCACCGCCATGCAGCTGGTCGAGCGCGGGCTGGTGCGGCATCTGCCCGAGCTGTACGACCTCACGCTCTCGCAGCTCGCGGAGCTCGAGGGCTTCGCGGAGCGGTCCGCCGCCAAGCTGCACGAGGCGATCCAGGCCTCGCGCGAACCGGAGCTTCCGCGGTTTCTCTACGCCCTCGGCATCCCCGAGGTGGGTGGCGCGGTGGCGCGGCAGTTGGCGCGGCACTTCGGTACCTTCGATCGCCTCCGGAACGCCACCCCCGAAGCACTGATGGAGGTCGAGGGCATCGGCGAGGTGATGGCGCACGCGATCCACGACTTCTTCCGCGAGGAGCACACCCGCCAAGTGCTCGACGACCTGGTCGGCGAGCGTGTACGGCCGCTCGCCGAGGAGGCCGCTACGCGTCCTGCGGGCCACGCCAGCCTCGATGGCCTCACGTTCGTGTTCACCGGCGGCCTCACGCGTTTCACCCGCGAACAGGCAGAAGAGCTCGTGCAACGGCTCGGCGCGCGCGCCAGCGGCTCGGTCAGCAAGAAGACCAGCTACGTGGTGGCGGGGGAGAGCGCCGGCAGCAAGCTCAGCAAGGCGAAGGACCTCGGCGTTACGGTCCTCGACGAGGACGGGTTCTTGGCGTTCTTGGACGAGCGCGGGATCCGCATGGAAGGCGTGGTGGGAGACCCCCCGCCGGAGGCGTCATGAGCAACGCCGAACTGGCCCGCAGACTCGACCAACTCGCCGACCTCTCCGAGATCGACGGTGACAACCCGTTCCGTGTGCGCGCCTACCGCAACGCAGCGCGCCGCATCCGCGAGCTCGAGGAGCAGATCACCGACCTGCTCGAGCACGACGCGGACCTGACCGAGATCGAAGGGATCGGCAAAGAGATCGCCGAGAAGCTCCGCGACATGGTGGAGACGGGTCGCCTGAAGCAGCTCGACGAGCTCGCCGAGCGCGTGCCCATCGGCCTCACGGAGGTGGTGCGCGTCAAGGGCGTGGGGCCGAAGCATGCCCGCACCCTGTGGCAAGAACTCGCGGTGACCGACGTCGACGAGCTCGAGAAGGCCGCCAAGGACGGCAGGCTGGCGGGGCTGCCCGGCTTCGGCGCGAAGACCCAGGAGAACGTGTTGAAGGGCATCGACGCCTACCGCCGCAACACCGGCCGCGCGCTGCTCGGCGAGATCGACGCGGTCATAGCTCCGCTGATCGAGCGGCTCCGCAACGTCAAGGGCGTGGCGCGCGTCGAGGTGGCCGGGTCCTACCGGCGCCGGCGCGAGACGGTCGGCGACGTCGACCTTCTCGCGATCGCCGCCAAGCCCGAAGCGGTGACGAAGGCGTTCACCAGCTACGGCGAGGTCGAAGACGTGCTCGGGAGCGGAGACACCCGCTCCAGCGTTCGGCTCGCCAGCGGGCTGCAGGTCGACCTGCGGGTCGTGCCGGAGGAATCGTTCGGTGCGGCCCTCCTATACTTCACCGGCTCGAAGGACCACAACGTCGCGCTGCGGCAACGCTCGATCGACCAGGGCCTGCGCCTGAACGAGTACGGCCTGTTCGAGGGCACCGAAGACGACCCGCACGCGAAGCGGGTCGCCGGGGTCAGCGAAGAGGAGATCTACGAGCGCCTCGGCCTCGCTTGGATCCCGCCGGAGCTGCGCGAAGACCGCGGCGAGATCGACGCCGCAGCGGAAGGCAAGCTGCCCGAGCTGATCACCCGGGACGACCTGCGTGGCGACCTGCACATGCACTCGACCTGGTCCGACGGCAAGAACACCCTGAGCGAGATGATCGCTGCTTGCACCGAGCGCGGCTACGCGTACATGGCGATCACGGACCACTCCAAGGCGCTGGCCATGACCGGCGGCATGGACGAGGCGAAGCTGGCGCGACAATGGGAGGAACTCGACGAGCTGACGGCCGACCCGAGCGACATCACGGTGTTGCGCGGCATGGAGGTCGACATCCTGAAGGACGGAAGTCTCGACCTTTCCGACGATTGGCTTGCGCGGCTCGACATCGTCCTCGTGAGCGTGCACTCGCACTTCGGACTCCCCCGCGCCGAGCAGACCGCCCGCGTCGTCAAGGCCGTCTCGCACCCCATGGTGAACGTCCTGGCGCACCCGACGGCGCGCATGCTCGGCGAGCGCGATCCCATCGACCTCGACCTCGGGGCGGTCTTCGATGCCTGCCTCGCGAACCAGGTGGCCGTCGAACACAACGCCTCGGTGCCGCGGCTCGACCTGTCCGACACGCACCTGATCGCGGCCCGGAAGCGCGGGCTCGTCGTCTCCATGGGCACCGACGCGCATGCCGTCAAGCAGCTCGACGCCATGCGGTTCGGCGTCGACCAGGCCCGGCGCGCTTGGCTCACCATGGACGACGTCCTGAACACCCGCCCGCTGGCGGAGGTGCGGCGGTTCCTAGCCAAGCGCGAAGGCTAGGCCGCTCGGCGCGAACGCGCCCTGATGTTTCCGAACGCAAGTACTTGCGCCGCAGGAGCCCCGTCCCTGACGGGCCCTTGCACGGAAGAGCGCCGTTCGTGCTAGGTTGCCTCCACCAACAACCTAGGAGGGAAAGCATGAGGGTCCTGCGTCCGCTCGTCATCCTCGCCGTCGTCGTGATGGCCGTGCTGGGAAGCGCCACCGCCCAGCGCGGAAGTGACGGCACGGTCACGCTGCTCTACTGGCAGGCCGTGTCCATCCTGAACCCGTACCTGTCCGGGGGCACGAAGGACATCTACGCATCGTCCGTCGTCCTCGAGCCGCTGGCGCGCTACGCGCCCGACGGCAGCTTCATCCCGTACCTCGCGGCCGAGATCCCGACGCTCGACAACGGGGGCATCGCCGAGGACCTCACCAGCATCACCTGGAAGCTGCGCGACGACGTCGTGTGGTCCGACGGCACGCCGTTCACCGCCGCCGACGTGGTCTTCACCGGCCAGTACTGCATGAACGACGAAGCCGGATGCGTTGCCCGCAACTTCTTCAACGACATCTCCGGCGTCGAGGCCCTCGACGACCACACCGTCCGCATCAACTTCAGCGTGCCGAAGCCGAACCCGTACAGCGCGTTCGTGAGCGCCGAGTCGCCGATCCTGCAGGCCGCCCAGTTCGCCGACTGCATCGGCGTCCGCGCGCAGGAGTGCACCGAGCAGAACTTCCACCCGGTCGGCACCGGGCCGTTCGTCGTCAGCGATTTCCGCCCCAATGACGTGGTGACGTTCGAGGCCAACCCGAACTTCCGCGAAGCCGACAAGCCCGCCTTCCAAACGGTGATCATCAAGGGCGGCGGCGACGCCGCCAGCGCCGCGCGCGCCGTGCTCGAGACGGGCGAGGCCGATTGGGCATGGAACCTCCAAGTGGCGCCGGAGATCCTGGCGCAGATGGAAGCCACCGGCATCGGCCAGCTGGTGCTGGCGTTCAGCACCTCGGTCGAACGCGTGCTGGTGAACTTCTCCAACCCCGACCCGGCGCTCGGCGACGATCGTGGCGAGTACATGGACGGCAACAACCCGCACCCGATCTTGTCGGACCTGCGCGTGCGGCAGGCGCTGTCGATGGCCATCGACCGCGAGACGTTGGTCGAGATCGGCTACGGTCCCACCGGCAAGGCGACCTGCAACATCATCCCTGCGCCCGAGATCTACGCCGATGAGCGCACCGACTGCCTGCAGCAGGACATCGAAGGCGCCAACGCGCTGCTCGACGAGGCCGGCTGGGCCCGGGGCCCCGACGGCGTGCGCACCAAGGACGGCATGCGCCTGAGCCTGCTTTTCCAGACCTCCACCAACGCCGTGCGCCAGGACTTCCAGGCGCTCATCAAGGAGTGGTGGAACGAGCTTGGCGTCGAGACCGAACTGCGCAACATCGACGCCGGCGTGTTCTTCGGCAACGATCCCTCCAGCCCCGACACCTACGGCAAGTTCTGGACCGACCTCGAGATGTTCACCAGCTCGGCGGCCGGCACCGACGTCGAGGCGTATGCGAACCGCTGGACGTGCGCCGAGATCGCCGGCCGTGACAACCAGTGGCTCGGCAGCAACCAGCACCGCTGGTGCCGCGCCGAGTACGACGCGCTCTCGGCCGAGTTGGCCCAGACGGTCGACATCGATCGCCGCGCCGAGTTGATCAAGGCGATGAACGCTATGCTGGTCGACGACATCGCCGTGATGACGCTGGTGTACCGCGCCGACGTCTCCGCGCGCGCCAACAGCCTCATGGGCACCGAGAAGCAGTCCTGGGATTCCGAGCTCTGGAACATCGCGGACTGGTACCGCGCCGACTGATCGATTCCCGTGCCGGGAACGGGTGATCCCGTTCCCGGCACGCCCCGTCTCTCATGGGCCGCTATCTCATCCGCAGACTGCTCATGGCCATCCCGACCCTGCTGGCCATCAGCTTCATCATCTTCGCCGTCCTCGATCTCGCGCCCGGCGACCCGACCGGCAACCTGCCGCTCACGATCCCGCCGGAGGTGCGCCAACAGGTGCGCCAAGCCTTGGGTGCCGACGACCCGTTCCTGGTCAAATACGCCAAGTGGGTGCGGCAGTTCGTGCTCTACGAACCGCTCCATCAGCTGAGGGCCAGCACCGGCATCGATTTGGTGCCAGAAGGCGCCGTGCGCATCCTCTCCTGGCAGACGCGCAGTCCGGTCTCCGACCTCATCTGGCAGCGCCTGCCGCAGACCCTCTGGGTCGTCGGGCTCGCCTATCTCCTCGGTGTCCTCATCGCCGTTCCCGTCGGGGTGCTGTCGGCCTACCGGCAGTACTCGTGGTTCGACCAGCTCGGGACGTTCGTGTCGATGGTCGGCTTCTCCGTGCCGACGTTCTTCACCGGCCTGTTGGCGATCATCATCTTCAGCGTGCAGCTCGGCTGGCTGCCGTCCATCTACGACACCACCCTCGTGGTGAAGGACTGGCCCAGCTTCGTGCAGCAGGTGCGCCAGATGATCATGCCGGTGGCTGTACTGGCGCTCTTCAATGCGTCGCAGCTTAGCCGCTTCATGCGCGCATCGATGCTCGACAACATGCACCAGGACTACGCCCGCACCGCGCGCTCGAAGGGGTTGCGGGAGCGATCCGTGGTACTCGGGCACGTGTTGCGCAACAGCCTCATCCCGGTCGTGACGCTCATCGCGCTCGGCATCCCCGGCATCTTCACCGGCGCCATCATCACCGAGCAGATCTTCCGGGTGAACGGCCTGGGTGACCTGCTGATCCGAGGAATCTACAACTCGGACATCCCCATGGTGCAGACGATCACGTTCATGTTCGCCGTGTTGATCGTGGTGTTCAACATCCTGGCGGACGTGGCGTACGGCGTGCTCGACCCGCGCATCCGCTACGGCTAGGAGACCGCATGCTCGCGTCCAACCCCGTGCCGACCGACGTCCCTGTCGTTGCGGCAACGCGCCCTCGCAGCAACTTCGGGGACTTCTGGCGCCAGTTCCGGCGGCACCGCGGCGCCGTGGTGGGGATGGCGGTATTCGCGTTCATCGTGCTGGTGGTGATCTTCGGGCCGATGATCTACACGGTCGAACCGAGCGAAACGAACGTGCGAGCGCGCAACCAAACGCCTTCGATCGAGCACCCGTTCGGCACCGACAACTTAGGACGCGACCTGCTGGCGCAGAACCTCGCCGGCGGACGCGTGTCGCTGGCGGTCGGCGTCGCCGCCATGCTGATCAGCATCGTGGTCGGCACCCTCATCGGCCAGCTCGCCGGGTACTTCCCTCGCTTCGACGGTCCGCTCATGCGCATCACCGACCTGTTCCTTGCGCTGCCCATCCTGCCGCTCCTGTTGGTGATCATCATGCTGTTCCGAGACAGCCTGCGGTCCGCCTTCGGTCCGCAGGCCGGCATCTTCTTGTTGATCGTGATCGTCATCGGCATCACCTCGTGGATGAACACCGCGCGCGTCGTTCGCGGCGAGGTGCTGGCGGTGCGAGAACGCGAGTTCGTGACCGCGGCGGAGGCGCTCGGGTCCCACAACAACCGCATCATGTGGTTCCACATCTTGCCCAATGTGCTCAGCCCCATCCTGGTCTCGGCCTCGCTTGGGATGGCGAGCGCGATCATCACGGAGTCGGCGCTGTCGTTCCTGGGTCTCGGCTTCCCGTCGGACGTACCCACTTGGGGCCGGCTGCTGTTCGACGGCAAGGACTACCTGTCGATCACCCCGATGCGGGTGGTGTGGCCGGGGCTGTTCATCTCGCTCACGGTGCTCAGCATCAACTTCGTGGGTGACGGCATCCGCGACGCGCTCGATCCGAGGCTGCGGGGGAAGCGCTAGGCACGCCACCATGTGCATCGCAGCCGGGGGCTCGCGTCAGGCGCCCTCCGTGGCGCGGCCAACTTCGCTTCCCGAGCGGTACGCGCGCACCTCGAGGCGCTCCAAGGTCGTCAACCGCCCCTGGTGGTTCAGCGCCTGCAGCGTCGGTAGGAACGCCAGGATTCGCTCAGCGTCGTCCACCACCTCGACGATCATGGGTTGGGCCTCGGGCTGGTACAGCGCTACGGACAAAGCCGTCTCGAATCCGTGTCGGCCGAAGCCCATGATGGCGGGCAGCACGGTTGCCCCCGCGAGTTTCGCCTCGCGCGCGGCAAGAACGATAGCGCTCGTGAGCGCTTCCCCTTGGACGCGATCCGACGCCAGCGCGTAGACCCGCAGCAACAGCGCCTCGCGCGGTGTCCTCCGCGTCTCCGGCGTCATGGTCGTTCGCTTCGTGAAGCGCCGTACCGAACCACTCGCACCGGCTCGATGGTGATCAAGCCGCCGCCCTGAAGCATGTTCTCGAGCTTCGACAAGAACTCCTCGACGCGCGCCCCTTCGTCGACGATCTCGATGACGAGGGGAAGGTCCCGCGAGAGGTGCCATAGGCTCGGTCGATGGACGACCGTGTTGGCTCCGTAGCCGAGCGAGCCGCGCAGCACGGTCGCGCCCGCCAAACCGGCGTCGCGCGCTGCGCGCACGACGGCCTCGTAGGCGGGCGCCCCGTCCACGCGGTCGTCCTCGCCGAGGTAGATGCGAACGAGGCTGGCGCTGGGGAACTCGGTCAGCTCCCTCGCGGCGCTCATGCCGGCCCCGCGATGCGTGCCACCAGTGCCCTTCCGATGAGGAAGGCGAGGAAGCCGAGCACCAGGTTCCCGAGCACGTACGCAGCAGCCCACGTGAAACGGCCGCCGGTCAGGAGCGCGTCCGTCTCCGCCTCGAACGTCGAGAAGGTGGTCAGGGCGCCGATGAACCCGGTGCCGAGTGCCAAGCGCATCTGTGGTGACACCGCGCCACGCAACCCGAACTCCGTGAGGAATGCGAAGAGGAACGAACCGACGACGTTGACCGACAAGGTCGCCAACGGGAACCCTGCGAGCGAACCGTTCCGTAGTCCGCCCTGAATCCAGAGCGTGAGGTAGTACCTGGCGGTGGCGCCCATCGCACCGCCCAACATGATGCCAAGAACCTTCACGTCGCCTCCTCCACGCGTGGACACGAACGATCATGCCACGGGAATCGACGCTCACGCCCGCGTGAGTCGTGCCGCGTTCCCCAACACCGCCAAGATCGATGCTTGGTGCACCAGCATACCGCCGCCCATACCGAGCGCGCCGCCCAGCACGCCTGCCAGCAACAGCGCCACGGTCACCAGCGCGATGGCCAGGTTCTGGCGAAGGACCGCGCGCGTCATCCGCGCGATGCCAAGCGCCTCCGGTAGCGCCGTGAGGTCGTCGCGCAGAAGCGCGACGTCCGACGAGGCCAGCGCGGTGGCGGTGCCCGCTACCCCCATGGCGACACCGACGTCCGCGGCAGACAAGGCGGGAGCGTCGTTGATGCCGTCGCCGACCATCGCCACGACCCTACCGCCAGCGCGCATGCGCTCGATGGCGGCGAGCTTGTCGTCGGGAAGCAGGCCCGCCAGCACCTCGTCGATGTCGACTTCCGCCGCGACTGCCTCGGCGGCTGCGCGCCGATCCCCGGTGAGGATGACGAGGCGCCGGACGCCCCGCAGCCGCAGTCTCTCGCGAAGCCCCTTCGCCTCGGGCCGGATTCGGTCCGCCAAGCCGATCACCCCGACGGCCGCACCGTCCACGGCCACCAGCACCGGCGTGCGGCCGCGCTTCTCGAGATCTCGGACGAGGGACTCCTGGTTCATGTCGAGCACCACACCGCGCCCGGTCAGGAGTGCCTGGTTTCCGACCAGGACCTCATGCGTACTCCCCGGTGGCAGGGCCACACCGGCGTCCGCCGCGGCCACTTGCGCCAGCACACCCAGCCCGGCCAGTTGCTGGAACGCCGCCGGCGCGTGGGGCACGGGTTCGCCATTCACCGCCGACGCTTCCAAGATCGGTCGCGCCAGCGGGTGCGCCGAGCCCGCTTCCGCGAGCGCGGCCCACCGCAGCACGCGGGCCCGCGCGTCCCGGATAGTCTCTGCGTCCTTAGCGTTCTGCGCGTTCGGTGGGATCTGCGCGTCTCTTGCGTGCCGCGTCTCGGCTACGTCCTGCCCATCGCCGGCGTGTCGCGGGGCGGCGGCTTCGAGCTTCGTCGGACCGGCGTCGAACGCGATCACCTCGCGGAGTTCGGGCTCGCCGACGGTGAGCGTGCCGGTCTTGTCGAGCGCGACCGTGTCGATCATAGCGGTGCGTTCGAGCGCCGCCCCACCTCGTAGCAGTACACCCCGGCGGGCGGCGCGCCCTAGCCCCGCCGTGACGGCCACCGGTGTGGCGATCACCAAGGCACCGGGGCAGGCGATCACGAGCAGCGTCAGGGCCAAGTGGGCGTCACGCGTCACCAAGTACGCGAGCATGCTGCCCAGCGCGACGGCGGGTGTGTACACCCGCGCGAATCGCTCCACCATGCGCTGCGCCGGCGCGCGCTCTGCCTGCGACTGCTCCACCCGCCGCACGATCGCGGCCAGAGCCGACTCGGCCACGGGGCCGCGGGCCGTCACGCGGATCGCTCCGTCGATCGCCAGGCTTCCGGCCAGGACAGTTGCGCCCGGCGCGACGGAGCGCGGCAACGACTCGCCGGTGAGGGCGCGCTCGTCGAGCAAGGTGAGGCCGTCGGTCACCTCGCCGTCGACCGGGACGCGCTCGCCGGGTCGCACCAGCACCGCGTCGCCGGCGCGCAGGACCTGGATGGGCACCTGCCGCGTGCCGCGGTCTTCGACGATGGTGGCGTGCTCGGGGGTGAGCCGAACCAAGTCGGTCACGGCGCCGCGCGCGACCTTCAGAGTGCCTTTCTCGAGCTCCGCGCCGAGACCGAAGAGGAAGGTGACCGCCGCCGCTTCCCAGAACTCGCCGATGGCCACGGCGCCGCCGGCGGCGAGGGTGACCAGGAGCGGGATGCCCCAAGTGCGGCGTCGCGCTTCCGCCCACGCTCGCGCGGCGATCGGCCAACCGGCCAGGACGGCCGCGCCGAGGGTCGCTGCGTCGGCGACGATGCCGTCGCCCAGCCGCCACGCCGCCAGGCGCCCCAGCAGTAGCAGGCCGCCGGCCCAAGCCAAGCGGCGGCGTGACGGGGTTGTGACGGCCGCGCGGGCGAAGCCACGCATGCGTCCCGGTAGGGGAGGGGCGTCGATCACAGGGGTTCGCTGCCCGTCAGAAGGGTGCTACGCGCGCGCCGTACCCGAGGTCCTCGACCTCGCGCACCAGGCGGTCGGTGCTCGTGCGCGCGTCGTCGTGCTCGACCTCGATGCGGCCCGTGGCCACGCTCACGCGCGCCAGCGTCACGCCCGGGAGTCGGGTGAGGGCCTTCTCGAGTTTCGCCACGCACGAAGGACAGGTGAGGTCGTCACTGCGAAGGATGGTCTGGGTCATGGTCGCCTCCACCCGCACCGTACGGATTCGGGCTAGGCGGGTCCTTGAGCCGCGTCAAGATTCGTCGCCGCGGGCCACGGCTTCCAGTGCAGCGACGTCGCGGAGCACCACGCGCCGCCTGCCGGTGCGCACCCAGCCACGTTTGCGCCAACGCGAGAGGATGCGGTTCACCGTCTCGAGCGTGGAGCCGGCCAGAGCGGCCAGGTCTTCCTGGCTGAGCGGCGCCCCCAACGTGCGTCCGTCCGCCTCCGGTTCCCCCAGGCGCGCGGACAGTGTGAGGAGCGCGGCGGCCAGGCGAGCGTCGACGGGTGCCCCGGAGGCGCGACGGAGACGCGCGTGGGCATCCTGCAGACGATCGCTCACGTCTGCCAGGACGGCGAGCGCCACGCGCGGGAGCCCCGTGACGAGGCTCGCGAACTGTTCGGCCGACGTCACCAGCAGGCAACCGGAGGTGAGGGCGACGGCCGCGACGTCGTTGGCGGGCGCCCCCAGCAGCGGCAGGGCGCCGAACGCGTCGCCCGGGCCGAGGACGTCCACCACGTGTTCAGCGCCGGCAGGCGTTGCCGTGACGAGTTTGACCCTGCCACTGGCGAGGACGAACAGGCGCTCGGCGGGAGCGCCGGCGTCCACCACGGAGGCGCCGGCGGCCATGGGAACCGCGCGGAAGGCGGCATGCACGGTGGAGAGATCATCCTCGTTCAGGCCGGCGAAGTACGGCACCATGGCCAGCACTCGGCGGCGCAGGTCGAGCGTGCACGCTTCGGGCGGGAGGTCATCGGCCGGCCAGTCGTGGGCCCTGCGCGCTCGCTCGCCGCCTCGTGCCGCCTGCGCTTTGACCGAGTCTTCATGCATGCCCGCTCATGGTAGCGCAGTGCCCAGCGCATGCCGTTCCTGGGGTTATCCTCTGGCGGTACAGCGGCGCGAGTAAGGCCCGGACGGTCGGAGAAGACGCGCCGCGAACCCACCCCAGGAGGAAGTCGATGCCTCGTTCCCCCCGCTATCTTGCCCTCGTTGCCTTGGTCGCGCTGGCGATCGTGTCGTTCGTCGCCGCTCAGGGCGCGCCCATCGGCGAGGTCGACACCACCGACGGCGAGGCCGTGTTCACCGCGAACTGTGCCGCGTGCCACCAGGCCACCGGCGTCGGCATGGCCACCGTGTTCCCGCCGCTCGTCGGCCACGTTCCCGAACTGCTGGCCGTCGAGGGTGGCCGCGCGTACCTCGTCGACGTCGTGACGTTCGGCTTGATGGGTCAGATCAACGTCGAAGGCATCGCGTACAACGGCATGATGCCGTCGTGGGCGCACTTCACCAACGAGCAACTGGCTGCGGTGCTGAACTACGTGGCGACCGCCTGGGGCAACGTCGAGGCGTTGCCGGAAGGGTTCGCCGCCTACACCGTCGACGAGGTCGCCGCAATCCGAGCGGCCCCACTCGACTCGACCGGCGTGGCGCAGAAGCGAGCGGAACTCGGCTTCTAGTGAGCTTCCAAGAAGCGTGAACGAGCGGCCGCACCCGGAGCGAGGGTGCGGCCGCCGTCGTTCTGGGGTCAGGCGCTGCGTTCTTCGGCGGCAGCGCCTGCACCCCGGTAGTACGCTGCGCACTCCGCTTCACGGCCGCGAACCACGCGCTGGCCGCTCGAGGGGCCGGAGCTTCCGGTGACGACGGTGTACTGCCGTTCGGTGGTCGGGCCGTCGGTACCGGGCGTCTCGACGTACAGCACGACCCAATCCCGCGTCCGGCCGAACTGGTGGGCGCGCGGTGTGTTGGAGAAGAGCGCGGTGTACTGGCGGTCGCCGCGTAGGGTGTGCATCACCGGCAGCCAGGCATCGCCGCTGGGATTCATCCGCCGTGGGGCGATCGTACGCAGCCGTCCCGCCCCTGCCTTGTCGCGGTACTCGCGGTCGACGTCGAGCAGCTCGCTCACCGGCGGCTCTTCGCCGGAGGCGGCACCGCGGGGCGACCGGATCCGCCCGAGTCGCGTCGCCAGCAAGTCTCGGATCCCTTGCAGGCGCTTCTCGCCGATGCCGGCTAGGTTCGCGAGGCGGCCGTCGTGCGCCGCGGCTTCGAGCGCTTCGAGCGAGTCGATACCGAGCTCGTCGTGCAGCAGTTCGGCCGTCTTCGGCCCGATGCCCGGCACCGTCATCAGCAGCGCTTCCGGGTCGCTGGCGCCGCGAACGCGTTCGAGCATCGGGAGGCGTCCGGTCGTGAGCATCGCGCGGAGGCTCCTGGCGATGCTGACGCCGATGTCCGGGAGCCGCTCGAGCCCGTCGAGCCCATCCTCGCCGTAGATGTCGCCGACGGAGCGGGGGAGACGCCGCAGCGTCTCGGCCGCGTTCCGGTACGCCCGGACGCGGAACGTGTCGGCACGCTGCTCCTCCAGCAGGTCCGCCAGCTCGTCGAGGCGCGTGGCGAGGTCGGCGTTCGCGAGTGTCGCGTGGGACGTCTTGGGTCTCGCCATGCTCACCTCCCGCGTAGGGGCGAACCGGAACGCGCGTGCCGCTGCGGTGGTGTGCCCGTACGGGCGGGCCCGCCGTATCACGACGCACGACCGCGCAGGATGCGAACGGCCGTACCCACGCGTTCCTGCCCCATCTTCAGCATAGGCGGTAGGTGCGCGGTGCGTCGTGGCCGGAGTCGCCGAGATCGTGCAGCGTGCGCAGCAGGTGGCCGAAACCGGTGGCGATCGGAGCGCGGTCTGTGCGTGCGCAACGAGGGGGACTGCGTGCGCAATAACGCTATGGCGCGCGCCGACCCGCGCCGTTCGCCCGCCGCTCTACTTCCTGGTGGCGCCCTTGGGTGGGATGTCCGGCACGCGCGCGGAGTACCGCAGGAACGCACTCACCTCGAGGTAGGGGAGGGGTACGTGGCCTCCGTACACGTTCGCCGCCAGCCAGTCGAGCTCGGCATCGTGCTCGGCCTTGGGGAGTTCGCGCCACCACATCCGTGCCGCAGCGCTCCAGCGGTAGCTGCGCTCCTTGAGCAGGTCCTTGCTTTCGAACGGACTGTTCTCGGCCCAGAGCCGCACGCTGGAACGGCGGGCGTTCTGGAGGAGGTTCGCCAACGGTGGAACCGTCTCGCCGGGCAGCGGCACGGCCAGCAGGTGCACCCCCGCTAGGCAGTCGTTCGAGGCGCGGTGGCCGTCGAAGAAGAAGCCGCGCCGGTAGGCGAGGTACTCGAGCTTCTGGCTCCCGAACCCCGCGTCCGACCAGTCCACGTCCGCCATCGAGCACGCCCATGGTCTGCCCTCGAACACCGGCAGCCGCCGCTCCAGGAACGGACGATCGAACGCGGCGTTGTGGGCGACCACCAGTTGTGCCCGCTCTGCGAGTGCCGTCACGTCGCCTTCGGGGAGTCGTGCTCCGCGCACGTCCTCGTCGCGGATCCCGGTGAGCGCCGTGATGTGCGGCGGGATGGGCTTACCGGGGTCCTCGAACGCGGACAGTTCGCGCACGATGCGGTAGACGTTGCCTTGGCGGTCGAACTCGAACGCCACCAAGCCGAGCTCGATGATCGCCTCTGTTCCGGCGTCCAGGCCGGTCGTCTCGACGTCGATGTAGATGCCGAGCAGGACCTCCGTGTCTTCGGACGGTAGAGCGTATTCCTTGGGTGGACGCAGGCGCCGCAGCACCCGGTACTCCCCCGAAGACTCCAGGAGGTCGGCCGCGCGCTCCAACTCCGGGTCGCGCGGTGGTCCGGCGTCCACGTTCGTATCGACCGTCTCCCTGGTATCGAGGGTATCGTTCCCGTCCATCGGTGGGGCGTCGTCGTGCGGCACCATCGTGCCTAGGACGGTACCACCCGGGGGCACTCACCCAACCATCGTGCCTGGGTGCGACAATGTCGTGCGCACGTCGACGTGGGCGCGTTCAGCCGTCACACGCACGGTCCATCGCACTGGAGTCGCCATGAAGAGCGTCCTTCGCATCCTCGTCGTCCTCTCCGCTGTCAGCCTGCCGCTGGCGAGCGTGTCGCATGCTCGCGACGGCATCGACGCCAGCCCTTTCGCCCCCGTGGTCGCCGATCTCCTCAGCGCGTTCTTCGCCACCGAGACGGCTTGCGACGGCCTGGCGGAGATCGACGAACTTTGCTTCTTCGTGTCGCCGGCCGGTGCGAGCTACCTCGCCCAACAACTGGAGCGGGTGGTCCAGGAGCATCGGCCGGCTGGGCTGAGCCTGGGCGAGTGGCGCGCCGCGAACGGCGTCTGGGCGGTCGAGTTGGAGTTCGGGGACGCGCGCAGGGGTTCGCTCGAGGTCTACCTGGCTGAGGTGACCGACGCGACGGTGCGGGGCGTCATGCGCTACCTCCCCGCCATGCGCTGAGGTTCGCCTGGCGCCGAACACGGTCGTACGCGGAGACCTGCCACTTCCGGAACGAGCCGTCCGCCGCTAGGATTCCGTCAGGTGCGGAACGCCGCGGCGCAAGCGGGCGACCGCCTCAAGCGCTCAGGTGCTCGCGGAACCGTGCGATGGCGTCGTTGCTGCCGATGATGACCACGCGGTCCCCCGGCTCGAGTACGTAGTCCGCCCCCGGGCTGATGTCCAGTTCGCCGCCGCGGTTGACGGCGATGACTTGCACCCCGAAGCGGTTGGGGAGCCGCAGGTGGGCCAACGTGCCGGTGAGCTTCGCCCCGGCCTCCACCTCGACCACGCCATGGGCGTCGCCCAACTTGAACGCGTCCACGATGCTGGGGGTCGCCAACTGCTGCGCCAGACGCCGACCCATGTCGTGCTCGGGCCGGATCACCTCGTCGGCGCCGACCTTGAGGAGGACACGCGCGGCGAGGTTGCCGGTTGCCTTGGCGACGACGTGCTTCGCCCCGATCGACTTGGCGGCGACGGTCGCTAGGATGTTCGCCTCGAGGTCGTGTCCGATGGCGACGATGACGGTGTCGAAGTTCGCCGCGCCGATCTTCCGCAGCGTCTCCTCCTCGGTGGCATCGGCGATCACGGCGTGCGTCACGCGCTCCATCACGGCCTCCACGGCCTCCTCGCGCTCGTCGATCACCACCACCTCGTGGCCCAGCTCGAACAGGGTCGTGGCGAGCGCCGAGCCGAAGCGACCGGCGCCGATCACCAGGAACTGGCGCACTCTCATCCGATGACGACCTCCTCCTCAGGGTACGTCAGCTTGCGCTCGTGCGGCTCGCCCACGAGCGCAAGCCCCAAGGTCATCGGGCCGAGGCGGCCGAGGTACATCAGCAGGATCACGACGACACGCCCAGCTTCGCTCAGGGTGGGTGTCACGCCGGTGCTGAGGCCCACCGTCCCGAACGCCGAGACGGCCTCGAACGCGAGCGACTGGAACGACGCGTTCGGCTCGGTGATCAGGAGGACGGTCGTCGCGGCGCCGAGTAGCAGCATGGCCGACAGGGCGATCGCGCCGGCCCGAACAGCGGTGGAGCTGGGGACACGCCTGCCGAACAGGACCAACTCGTTGCGGCCACGGATCTGGCTCCACGCGCTTCCCATGAGCAGCACGAAGCCGACGGTCTTGATGCCGCCCGCCGTGCTGCCCGGGCTGCCGCCCACGAACATCAGCAACATCACGAACAGCAACGTGCCCGGCAGCAGCGCGGCCGTGTCGAGCGTGTTGAACCCTGCCGTGCGTGGCGTCACGGCCTGGAACAGGGCCGCCAAGGGCCGCTGGACGGGGGAGAGGGCGCCGAGGGTGGCGGGGTTGCCCCACTCGAGTGCCAGCACCACGGCCGTCGCGCCCACCAGGAGCGCTGCGGTGGACGCCAGTACGATGCGCGCGTGCAGCGACATCCGGGCCGTGCGCCCGAGCCGCACACGAGCGATCACGTTGCTGATCACCACGAAGCCAAGGCCCCCTACGACGATGAGCGTCATCACGACGAGGTTCACCACGGGATCAGTCACGTATCCCATCAGCGACCCGGCGTACGGCGAGAAGCCGGCATTGTTGAACGCGCTGATCGCGTGGAACACCGCCAGGTACGCTCCGCGGCCGAGTCCCTCGCGCGCGGCGAGCGGCGCCCACAGCAGCAGGGCCCCGACGGTCTCGACTGCGACCACGAGGATGGCGATGGCGCGCAGCAGCCGTACGACGCCACCGACCTGAAGGGTGTTGAGCTGCGACTGCAATTGCTGCCGTTCCCTGTACCCGATCCGTCGACCGGCCGCCAGCGCCAGCAACGTGCCGGCGCTCAGGATCCCCAACCCGCCAAGTTGGATCAGTAGCAGGATGACGACCTGGCCGAACATGCTGAAGTCGGTGCCGGTATCGAGGACGATCAGGCCCGTCACGCACACCGCGCTGGTGGCGGTGAACAACGCATCCAACAACGAGACCTCGACCCCCGGCGCATGCGCTGCCGGCAGCGCCAATAGCACCGTGCCTACGAGGATCGCTACCGCGAACGAGCCTGCGATCAGGCGCGCCGGCGATGCGGGACGGCGGCGGAAGGGGTGAGACGGGTCGCGGCGGAGGTCGGTCATGACATGCTGCTAACGGGCCCCTCCCATTCCCTCACGGGCGTTCGCGGACGACGGAAGAGCCGCAGCGCGACCACCAGCGCTGCCAGCGACAGCACACCACCGAAGTAGAGTGCGGCGCCCGGCACCAGCACGGGTGCGGCGGTCGAGGTGAAGAAACCGAACAGCGTCGTTCCCACCAGCGGGCCTGCCACTCCGGTCAGGCTCATCAGGCTCGACAGCGCCCCCTGGACCTCGCCTTGTTCGTCGGCACCGACCGACTGCGACACCAACGCCTGCGACGTCGGTCCTGCCAGACCACCCAGAGCCGCCACGAACATCACCAAGTACATCATCCACCCTGCGGTCACCGAACCGTAGGCGAACAGCCCCACCGTGATGGCCGCAAGCCCCACGACGATGGCGCGTTTCTCGCCGATCCGTGGCACCAGCGCACGCACCAGCACGCCCTGCACCAGGGCAGAGAAGAGCCCGACCAGCGCCAGCGAGAGCCCGTTGACGACCGCCGTCCAGCCGAAGCGGTAGGTGGTGTACAGGACCCAGGTACTCGTCATGGCGTTGTGGGCCAGTCCGAAACACACGAAGACGACGGCGAGCCCGAGCACGAACGGGTTCCGCGCGAGCCCGCGAAGGGAGCCGATGGGGTTCGCCCGGCGCCAGGAGAACGGACGCCTGTGCTCTTGGGAGAGCGATTCCGGCAGGACGAAGTAGCCGTAGAGCCAGTTCAGGAGCGCCAGGCCGGCCGCCGCGAAGAACGGCGCGCGCAGGTCGAGGCCGGCCAGCACGCCCCCGAGGGCCGGACCGAGGATGAAGCCGAGTCCGAACACGGCGCCCACCAGGCCGAAGTTCTTCGCCCGCTCCTCGGGCGCGCTCACGTCCGCGAGGTAGGCGTGGGCGGCGGTGATGTTGGCGCCGGTGATGCCGGAGATGACGCGCCCGACGAACAGCAGTGCCAACGTCGGAGCCAACGCCATCAGGAGATAGTCCACGCCGGCGCCGAACAGGGAGATCAGCAGTACCTTGCGGCGCCCGTAGCGATCGGAGAGCCCTCCCAGGACGGGCGCGAACAGGAACTGCATGCCTGCGTAGACGGCGATGAACCAGCCGTAGTACGCCGAACCGCGGCTGAGATCGCCGCCCGACAAGCTCGTGACCAACGCCGGCAGTACCGGTACGAGCAGGCCGATCCCCAGCACGTCGATGGCAAGAGTGATCATGATGAAGGTCAAGCCGGCGCTACGCTTCGCCATGCGGCATCCTCCGCTCCGTGGACGGGCCGAAGCCAGGCCCGTCGAAACCGGACCGGATTCTACTCTCATGCGCTGCCCGCCATGCAACCCCCTGGGGGTGGGGGCGCATGGAGGGCTCTCGCGCTCAGTTCCCGTCGGTCGGCAGGCGGAACCAGAACGTCACGTACGAGACGCCGTCGAGCTGGTGCCGCTCGATGCGCAGCACGCCGCGGTCGACGACGTAATCGACACGGCGGTCTTCGCGCGAGCGGTCCCAGTCGCTGAGGGCCAGTAGCGTTCCGCGGCGCAGGTACTCGTACAGTCGGCCGCGGACGGCGACGCGCACGTGGCGGTACATACCGGTGGGGATGCGGGCGCAAGTCAGTTCGCCCGGCGCCGCCGAGAGGGCGGGTGAGGGCGGGGCGGCGGCCGTCTGCACCTCGGCGACCGTCGTTCTCGGCCCGCCTGGGGGCTCGAGCACTCCCGCTGCGAAGAGCGCGTCGCACCCGACGACGGTGCCGCCCAGCACTTCGACGGCTTGCTGGACCATGATGCCGCGCGTGCTGTACGGCGGGATCCCGCCGGCGGCCGATGCCGTGACGAGCGCCCACCCGGTCAAGATCGATGCCAGCGCGAACCGGGTGCGTGCGCGCGGCCGTAAGCGAGAAGACGTCGAAGGCGCATCCACGCGACCCAGGATGTACCAAGCGGTGCGCGACGTGGGATGGAGAACGTCACCTGATGCCAGGGGGAGGTCGAACGGGAGGTCGAACGGGAGGTCGAGAGACGGGCCGGCTCTGCGCTCGAGGTCGACATCGGCGCGACCACGCCGACGAACGGTGTCCACGACGCGAAACGGACCACTCACCCGCTGCGTGCATATTGTGTAGCGCGCCACATTGACGTTGCGTGATAGCCGAACTCCTCGTGGGAATCGGGTGAAGTGGCTCACACGGGGGGGAAAGTGTGGCACAGTGTACGCATGTCGGACCAGCTGCGTATGCATACCCCGAACGAGCCTCGGGCGACGGGGTCGCGCGAGGCCGAGCACTGCGAACTCGACCTGACGAGCGTCTGTGTCCGCAGCGGCGTCGTGCGACTGCCGCAACGGATGCTCAGTTGGTTCACGAACGGCGTGATCGCCCAAGCGGACGGGGAAGAGCTGGCGCTCTCGTTCGAGCCGCCGCGCGCGCTTCACGGCTTGACGTCGTTCATCGCTGCGAACGAGTTGCGCGCGAACGACCGCATCTGCTTCACCTTCGAGGACGGCGTCGTGCACCTGAGCGCGGTGCGCCGCGAACGCAAGCGCCCGGGCGCCGCACAGCTACCCAGTCGATGGCTCTCAGCGCGCGAGGCCGTGCCTGAAGGCGGCGTCGATCGGCGCGACCTGGCAACGCGGGCTCCCGACGCCCGACACGAAGTCGAGACGGACCCCACGCTGGGCGCGGCGAATGCCGGCATGGTCGCTTCGGTTCGCACGGTCGCAGCCGGTGAGTCGTCGGCTGCTCCAAATGCCGCGGTGCCCGCGGCTACGAAGGCGCCGCGCGCGAACGATGGCCGTGCGGATACGGCTCGGGAGCCGTGGGGCGTCTCCGACACCAGCGTTCGCGCGGTGCGCCGCGTGCGCATCGAGGGCGGCCCCGCGCCTACCGCATCGGCGCATGCGCCTCAGCCGGTGGACACGGCCGACGCCCGCCAGGTGTGGGCGAAGAACCACCAAGCGCGCTGGCGACCGCTTGACGCTCTCGACTCCGAACCCGTCGAGCCGGCCGAAGACAGCGGGCCCGCCTACCCGGAGACGACCGTGCGCGTGATCCGACGTGGCGCGCAGACGCCATCCGCCTTGTCGACGTGGAACCCGGCAATCGCGCGAAGCCACGACGCCAGCGAGCGCAACAGCGCCGAGAAAGGTGCCGCCGACCGTTCGCATCCCGGAACGGAGCGGTCGCGCGCGACGCCGGCACCGGAACGGTCGAGCGGCGCCACGCACCAGGCTCCGCCGGCCATCCCTCGGCCCACGCCGGAGCGCTTGCATCCGACGCCGAAGGCCGCGGGTCCGGGGGCGGCAGAGGAACGACGCGGCGGTTTCCTCGGAAGCCTCGCTCGGCTCAGCCTGCGTTTCCAAGGCGAGCGCGACGACCGGGCGTCCTCCCTCGACGAACCCGAGCGCGAGCGCGTCGCGGCCGAGCCCGTTCCCGTTCCGGTCCGCGCGAGCCCTCCAGGGCACGCCCGTGCAGAGGCGCGGTATGCCGAAGCACCGGCGCCGCAGGCGGCGCCGACGCACGCAGGCGGACCCTCTCGCAGGTCCACCGCCGTCGACGACGACGCGTTCGGCGACGGGTTCCTCGACATCGACGACATCGGCGGGGAAGAGCGTGGGTCCTTCGGCGCTACTTCGGCAACGAGGTCACCGCTTGCACCGGAGTCGTCCCATCGTTCGCCCGCGAATCCCCGGCACGAGCCAGCGGGTGCGCGTGCTGTCACGCAGGACGCACGACCGCGCGACGCCGTCGGTCCGTCCTCGGACGCCGGACGGCCGGAAAAGCCTTCGTTCCAGCCTTCGGCTACGGCTTCTTCGTCGTCCGAACGCGCCACGGACGACGTTCCCGCGCGACTCGAGGACGACCTCGAGCTGATGGCCGCGTTCCTGGCGCGGCCCGCGACGCCCGCCATCGTGCGCGCGGAGCGTGTCGCCGAGGAGCTCGGCATGAGCACGGAACGCGCCGAGCGCGCCTTGGACCGTATGTCCGAGAACCGTGAACGGTTCGATCGGATCCGCCCCGGAGCGTACATGGTGCGGCAACGTCAAAGGCCCTGACGCCACCAGAGGCCCTGACGCCACCAGAGATCCTGCGCCCGAAAGTGCGAGCCGAAGATCCGAGCCGAAAGACTGAACCGAAGTACCGAACCGAGAGAACGTGCCGCGGCGCCACCACTCCTGGGGCGTGATCGCGCCGTAGCCAGCCGCGCCATTGGGAGTCCCGGAGGCGACGGACCGGCACGTCCGCTTGCACGGCGTTCTCCCGCGCGCAAATTTGCCCTAGTGCTGGCCCGGGCCGCCAACCAGGGCCAGAGTCAGGGGCCTAACACGACCAACCGAGAAGATCCCGTATGGGACGCTATGGTCTCGGATATACGACCCGTTCTATCCATTACTTGGGCCACCGACCGAGCGTGGGAGAACCGTCTATCTAGCCGTCGTTCGCGGCGTGGCGTTCTCGTTCCCTGGCACTCCCCGTCGATCCCGCCGCTTCACGGTCGGCCGTCACCCATCGTTCGACCGTTCTCAGGTGCACGAGGGTAGCCTCCCGCGCAGCCTCGGGGTCGCCGGCCACGACCGCCTCCGCGATGGCAGCGTGCTGCTCGAGGGCGAGGCTTCTTCGGGCGCTCGTCACCATGGGATCCGCAGGTTCCGATTCGTGGTGCGCCGCCGTGGTGAGCGAGCGAGCGGCCTGGACGATCGCAGCGCACAAGGAACTGGCGGCGATCTCCGCGACCTGGTCGAAGACGGCCGGTGCCGGGTCCGGCTTCGCCCCGCGATCGGATCCTGCGGTCGATGGTCCGGTGGCCGTGGCCGTCGCCTGCGTCGCCGGCTCGGATGCCAGAAGCGCCCTTCCACGCCGCACGTTGGCGCGGAGAGCTACTTGGTCGTCGGACGTCCGGCGCAGAGCGGCCCTGGCGGCGAGCTCGGGCTCCAGCGCAGCGCGCAGCGCGAAGAGCTCCTCGATCCTGCCCTCGTAGCGTTCGATGAGGAGTCGGAAGGGGAGAACGAGGTGCCTCGGGTCCGGTTCGCGAACGAACGCACCTCCACCATGGCGGACCTCGATCAAGCCGAGATAGGCGAGGCGACCCAGGGCATCGCGCAGCGTGGAGCGTGACACCCCGAGCCGCTGGACGAGATCGCGCTCGGAGGGCAGTCGCGTACCGAGGGGAGCCGCACGCACGAACGCGAGGAGGGCGTCGTGCGCCTGGTCCACGGCGCTCGGAGCACCGCTGCGCCCGTCAGGGCCGGCCCCGCGCCGGAAGGGCTTCACGCTCCCAGGGTTCGCATGTCAACTGGTCGGACCACCCCGGTAGTCTATGCAACGGCATGCACGGTGGTCAACCTCGGCGCAAATGGCGCGTTATCAAATCGGCGGATGCGTACTGCCCCGACGCGTGCCGCGACCGTGTTCTTAGCCTCTGAGGGGACGGACCCAAGTGGATCCGAAGACCGACCGACGAACGTTGGTTCCCAGGGCTGCGGCTCCACGCTCGTGAAGCGCGTAGCAGGACGTGAAGCAGGAAGTGAAGCAGGAGTGAAGCAGCACGTGAGCGAGGCGTGAGTTGCGCGGCGGGCGCTGGGTGTGGGAGATCGCGCCGCTCGATGCCGGGGCGATGGCGAAGGTCGGCGGCCGGCGCTGGTCGTCGTCCGCGACGTCGAGCGGCCGCTGGGCGTGGGCGGGCGTTGGGCGTGGGCGGGCGTTGACACGTGGCTCGCTCCGGAGCTCGATGCAACGCCGGGAGGCGGACGTGCGAGCCCGCGTTCGAGAAGATGGATATGCGTTGTTGGACGCGTGGCGGTCAAAATGTGGCTAGTGACGGTTAAGAGGAATATAGCGAATAGACATATACGGTTTGATAAGTCGTCTTATCAAACACAACACCGAAGGGAGACCGAGCCCGCCATACTCCGTGCCCCTATGACGCTCTGAGAGGCCCGCTGTCGTTCGTGGTGGAGAAGTTCGCCCGAGCGCGGTGGGCGTTCGGGCGAACAGGCTTCCTAGGGCGGCGATTGCCAGGTCGACTGCTAGATCGTCTTGGCTCCGTCGATGGCCGGCTCGACGGCCTTGTCGAGATCTGCGCCGACGGCTGGTGCGTCGACGGCTGGTCCAACTAGAGCCCCTCGGAACCTTCCTCGGGGGCTTCGTCCTCGAAGTCGCCGTCCGCGGTGGCGTCGATCGCTTGCTGGCCCTTGTCAGTTAGAACGTACTCGTCGGCGTTCACGGTGCAGCCAAGTTCGTCGTCGAACCAGGTGTTCTCGTCGAGCACCGGTCCGTCCTCGCTGCGCTCGAGGAAGCCATGCGCGATGAGCGCTTCGACGGTCTCGAGCGGGATCTCGGCGACCTCGGCCACGGCTTCGTCGTCTTCGTACGCGACGGCCATGATGGCGTTCGCGTACGGGGGCGTGTCGGTCCGTTCGGGGCGCTCCACGATCAGGCTGTGCCCTTCGTAGATGGTCCAGAGCGCGTCGAGTTCGAGGTCGGAAAGGTTCATGGCGGGATCGCTCGGCATGATGCCTCCAGGTTCGCTCGGTCGGGTCTTCGGCGCGGAGCTTGGTCGCTCGACGCGCCGGTGCCGCGAACGTCGCCTTACGGTAGCGCACGCCGTGGGCTGCGAGTCACGGGCCACGGTCGACGATGTCGGAGCGTCTCCACGAGTTGGGAGTTGATCGGGGTGGTCGCGGTTCAGGTCGGCTCCTCGTCTTGGGCAGCGCACGCCGCGCACAACCCGAACAACACCAACTCGTGCCCGAGCACGCGCAAGCCACCGGGGAGCGTGACGCCCTCGAGCATCGCGACGGGGCAACCGGCGTCCAGCTCGAACACGGAGCCGCACCGAACGCAGCGGAAGTGATGGTGGTGTCCCCTTCCGGACAACTCGTAGCGTGCGGCGTCTTGCGGTAGATGGACGGACACGACGTCGCCACCCTCCTCGAGTTGGCCGAGGTTCCGGTAGACGGTCGCCAACCCGAGCCCGTTCAAGCGGCCACGGGCGCGCTCGTGCACCTCCTGCGCCGTCAACGGGCCCTCGGCCTCGGCTAGGGTGCTGAGGATGGCCTCGCGCTGGGCGGTTCTCCTGCTCATGCGGCGATGATACCCCAATCTCGTTTCCAGGTGAGAACGCTTCTCATGGCGACGGGCGGCACGGAAGCCCGTAGTCACGTCGTCATCACGCATCATCGACCGGTGTCGAGCGAGCTTGACGGGTGGCTCGGCAGTACGGTATTCCCTTATGTCATGAGAACTGATTCTCACTCCGTTGCCGCTGGGGCATCGCCGAGGCGGCGCCGAACGAGCATGCTCGTCGCCCTGGCCGCCAGCTTCGCCTTCGCGTTCATCGGCACTCCGGTCTTCGCGCAGGACGGCGATCCCGACGACGCTCCGCTTCGCGTGGTGGTGTCGATCCACCCGTATGCGGACCTGGCCCGTCAGATCGTCGGGGACGCGGCCGAGGTCGTGACCCTGCTGCCAGCTGGCGCGTCCCCGCACGCGTACGATCCCTCGCCGTCACAAGCGACGGCATTGGCGCACGCCGACGTCGTGGTGATGAACGGTGGCATCGACGCCTGGCTGGCACGCTTGGTCGAAGCCACGGCGCCCGCCGCCGAGCACCTGGTGATCCTCGAGACGATCGCCTTCACGCCCGTCGAGGAGCACGAGGACCATGACGGTGAGCCGGAGACGGACCCTGCCGACACGGAAGACGCGCCCGGGGCCGAGGAGGCGGAGGGGCACGATGGCGAGGCGACTGTCGGAATCGACCTGCTGTTCGTGAACCCCCACGTATGGCTCGACCCCACGCTGGCGGCACGAGCCGTCACTGCCATGGGAGAGACGTTCGCGAGAGCGGCGCCCGCGCGAGCCGAGACGTTCCGGGCCAACGCCGAGGCGTTGGTGGCCGAACTGATCGCACTGGACGCGGAGTTGGCAGCGATCCTCGCGCCCGCCAAGGGCGCGCCGTTCGTGCCATTCCACGACGCCTGGCCGTACTTCGCGCAGCGCTACGGGCTCGAGGTCGTGGTGACGCTGGAACCGTTCCCTGGCCGCGAGCCGAGCCCGCGGTACGTGGCCGAAGCCGTCGCCCTCGTGCGCGCTGCCGGAGCACTGGCCGTCTTCGGCGAACGGCAACTCAACCCGCGGCCCGCGGAGGTGGTCGCGGAGTCGGCCGGCGTCCGGCTGGTGATCCTCGATCCGATCGGCGGCGCCCCCGGACCCGAGCGCTACCAAGACCTGATGCGGGAGAACGCCAGGAAGATCGTCGAGGCCCTGGCGCCGAGCACGCCCGAAGGGCCGTAGGAGAACGGGACCCTCAGCGCCTCGGCTTCCGCTGGCTACCAACCTTCGTGGCGAGGGCGGCTCGACGTTCGGCGGCTGTGGTCCCGATGCTTCCGTTCCTCAGGCAGACGCGGCCGAGCTTGGCGACGCCTCCGGTCCGTCGCTGGCGGCCACCGCCTCGCCCGCCAACTTCGCGCGGTACATGCGACGGTCGGCTACGCGCATGAGCTCGTCGAGGTCGCCCGCGTCGGCGTCGAACACCGCTACGCCGATGTTGACGCGGACGGGTTCGCCCCGCAGCACGACGCCTTGCACGGCGTCGGCGAACCGTTGCGCCACGTTCGTGGCCTCCTCGATTCCGGCCTGCATCGCGAGCGCGGCGAACTCGTCGCCGCCCCAGCGGTACACCACGTCGCCTGCGCGCGTCACCGAACCCAGGGCTCGCGCCACGGCGATCAGGGCTTCGTCGCCGGCAGCATGACCGTATACGTCGTTGATGCGCTTGAATCCAACCAGGTCCATCACCAACAGGGCGAACGGGGCGTCGTAGCGCTGGACGTTGGCGACCGCGCGCGACGCGTGTTGTTCGAACGCGCGGCGGTTCGACAGGCCCGTGAGGGGGTCGGTCGAGGCGGCGAGCTCGAGG
The DNA here is from genome assembly GCA_046484635.1 of Trueperaceae bacterium. Taxonomy (GTDB): domain Bacteria; phylum Deinococcota; class Deinococci; order Deinococcales; family Trueperaceae; genus CAZACZ01. Next base: position 49,882 of record JAWOIL010000126.1, on the reverse strand, counting down.
TTGCGACGAGACTCCGCGTCGCGCAACGCGAACCCGATCAGCGGCTGCAGGCCCTTGGCGACCTCCACGTCGTCGTGGTTGAACGCGTCGCGGTTGCGTAAGGAGTCGAGGTTCAGCACCGCCACGATGGTTCCCTGATCGGACACCGGCACGCACAAGTTGGCGACGATCTCGTCGACCCGACCGGCCGTCCGCAACGGCGTTCCATGCAAGGAAGACATCCCCAGGCTGAACGGCGACAGGCCGGTGTCCTCGTCGGTCGTGACCATGCGAGGCTCGCCCACGCGATACCCCTCGCGACCGGCGGCGCACCAGCGTAGCAAGTCCTCTTCCGCCAGTTCCACGTTCGCCAGGCCGTCGGCGTCGTACCCGACGACGGCCTCGAAGCGGAACGACGTCCCTCGCCGCACCAGGAGGCTGCCGGCCTCGGCGCCCGGCACCAGGTTGATGGCGGCTCCGATCAGGCGTTCCGGCATCGCGTCGGGGTCGCCCGCGATGAGCTCGCGCTCCAGGGTGAGGATCTTCTCCAAACGAGACTCGGTCTCGGCCAGCGACAACGCCATCCTCAGAACACGCCGCACCGCTTCGACCAACGCGCGGTCGCGCTCGTTCCAGCGCCGTGGCGCTTGCGCGGCTAGGGCAAGGATGTAACGGCTGCGCGGGCCGTCCGACAGCGGCACGGCCGCCGCAGCGCGTACGCCCATGGCTACGACCTTCGGCGCAGCGCTTGCGGCGGACGCGTACTCGTCGAGATAGCGCGATCGGCCGTCGCGGTACGCCTGCCACGTCAATCCCAACCCGACGTCGAACCCGGACGCGAAGTAACGGCGCAAGTCGTCCGACATCGAACCCGTCATGGCGACCGGGCGGAACACGCCGCGGTCGTACCGCAAGACCGTCACGCCCAGGTGGCCGAGCTCGCGCGCGAGCACCTCTGCCGCTCCCGCAGTCACTGCCGTGACGTCGTCGGCGGCATGGATCGTGTCGACCAGCTCCTCGAGGAGACGCGCGCGTTGCCCGCCCTGCAACGCCGTGACGGTGGCGCCGAGCGCGCGCGCGTACTCGTGAACGGCGTGACGCTCGCTGGCCGAGAACGGCGTCCCCCGCACCGTCGTCAGGACGGCGGCCACGTCTTGCCCCTGCCGCACCGGCAGGCCGGCACCATACGCTCTCCCCTTGCCCGGCCCGAGATCGATCTCTCGGAACACGGGACCGAAGCTCGCGCGCACGTCCTCACGGAGCCGAGCGTGCTGCGGGTCGAGGGCGCGCCCCCGGACCTTCCTGCGAAGCAGCGCGGTGGCAGCGGGCTCGATACCGCTCCAGACGGTGACGTCGAGTTCGAACCGAGGATCGTGACGGCCCTCGAAGGAGGCGCGGAGGTCGTCGGCGACGCTGTCGTAACCCTTCGAAACGATCACGCGCAGACTCTCGAGCAACAGGCCGAACAACCGGGTCGAGGCGCGCGCCCGCCGGCGGGCAGAGATCAACGTCCAGGCCGTGATCGCGACGGTGCACGCCAAGACCGCGAAGAGCACGACATGAAGGACGTCGTCCGACATACCGGGATGATACGAGGACGAGCATCACGGCCCACTGACCGAAAGCTCACGGGAGCATGACAAGTGTCGGGAGGGCCGCCGGTGTGGCGATGGCTCAGGATTCGAACAACCGTTGCGATTTGATAAAGCACGATCCTTCACGGCACGCGTCTCCTCTGCCTCGTACACTCGCCGGCGTGAAGGACGCGATCACCTCGCTCGAACTCTCCGGCGCAACCCGGCTGCAGCGCGTGTCGCGATTGCAGCGGCTGTCGGAAGAAGCGCTGAGGCGCCAGGCGGTGCGCGCCGCCGCGGAGCGCGACGAAGACACGCTCTGGGAACTGGTCGAAGCGCACCTGACGCTGCGCGGCGCCAGCGGCGTCGCTACCAGCCGCCACACCCTGCGGGCCTACCGACGAGGGATCCACGAGCTCGTCACGCTGTGGCAGGGCGAGAACCTGCTCCGCCCGAGCCGCGACGCGGGGCCGCTGTACGTCCAACGTCTGCGCGCGGGCGAGCGCAGCGAGGTCCTCGAGAGCGAACCCAAGGGGAGCCGTCGCGGCCGCAAGGCGAAACCGGGGCCGCTGGCGCCTGCGACCGTGAGCCTCCGCATCGCGGCCGCCCGCGCCCTCTACGACGCCCTCGCCTGGGCCGGAGCAACCGATGCCGACCCGTTCCGAGACGTGCGCATCGGTCGCGCCACCACCCGTCCCGAGGACACCCAGAGCACGCGCGTCTACACCGAGTACGAGCTGATCGAACTGTTGGCCGCCGCGCGCGACCAGCAGGAACGCGTCATCCTGCTGCTCGGCGCGCACGGTGGCCTGCGGGTCAGCGAGATGCTACGGCTGACGTGGGCTGATATCGACCTGCGCGCGCGCGAGTTGATCGTCCATGGGGGCAAAGGCGGGAAGACCGCCGTGGTGTCGCTCAGCCCCAAGTTGACCGAGGCGCTGCTGACGTACCGCCGCGCGATGGATGCCCGCGGCAACCTGCGCCCGCACGTGCTCGAGCTGCGTTCACAGTACGGCGTGTACCAACGGCTACGGCGCGTCTGCGAACGTGCCGAGGTGACGTTCAAAGGCGTGCATGCTTTGCGCCACAGCGCCGGCACACGCCTCTACCGCCAGACCGGTGACCTGGGGCAGGTGCAGGACCATCTTCGCCACGCCACGCTCGACATGGCACGGCGCTACGCCAAGGCCGACCGGCGGCGTCTGCGCGCCAGCCTCGACGACTGGGACTGACCCCGGCCCACTGCACGCGCCCCACTTCGCAGAGGTACCCTCGTAGGGACGGATGGCGCGCCCTGGCGCACAGCGCCCATGGCCGGGCTTCACGAAGTCCGCCCGACGAGCACCGCCCGAAGGAGACCATCATGCCAGCACCCCGCCTGCGCGGCGCCTACACCATCATGCCCACGCCGTTCCACGACGACGGTCGGCTCGACGAGGAGAGCCTCGCGCGCCTGACGACGTTCTTGATCGACAAGGGCGTGGACGGCGTCACCGTCCTCGGGGTCCTGGGTGAAGCCCCGAAGTTGTCCGAAGCCGAGCAAGAAGCCGTCCTCCGGACCACGGTGGCCGCAGCGGACGGGAGCATCCCCGTCTACGCGGGCGCGAGCTCGGGCGGCACCGACCTGACGGTCGAGCGCGGCATGCGCGCCCTCGAGCTCGGTGCGGCGGGGTTGATGGTCGCCCCGATCACCCACGGCGACGCCGCCATCCTGGCGCACTATCGCGCTTTGGACGAAGCGCTCGAGGCTGCCGGGAGCGACGCGCCGATCATCCTGCACGACTACCCGGCGACCACCGGCGTGCGGATGTCGGCGGAGCTGGTGACGCGCCTCGGCGACGAACTGCCGCACGTGACCACCATCAAGCTGGAGGATCCACCCACCGGGCCGAAGATCAGGGCGCTACTGCGCCTGGCGGGCCCCGGAGACACCTCCGACGCGAACCGCCTGGCCATCCTCGGCGGTCTCGGAGGCACCTACCTCGTCGAAGAGATGGCGAGCGGCGCCGACGGCATCATGACCGGGCTGTCGTTCCCGGAACTGCTCGTCGATGTGGTTCGGGCCTACCTGGCCGGCTCCGACGAGGACCGGGAACGCGAGCGCGAACGGTTCTTCCGCGCGGGTGCGTTGTTGCGTTACGAGTTCCAACCGGGCATCGGGTTGGCCCTCCGCAAGGAGATCTACCGCCGGCGCGGCGCCATCGCGAGCGCCCGCGTTCGCGCGCCCGGGGCGCAGATCGACGACGACCTGCGCCGCGAACTCGACGCCGTGCTCGCCCACGTCGAGCGCGAAGCTGGCCTCGCTTGACGCGACCGCTGCGGCCTATGCCGGCTGCGCCTCCAACGCGCGCGTGAGCGCCTTGCCCAAGCGTGCTACGCCGTCTTTCACCACCTCGGAAGGGGCGTGGGTGAAGTTGAGGCGCATGCTGTTCGTGCCACCACCGTTGGCGAAGAACGGCGAGCCCGGCACGTACGCGACCTTCTCTTGTTCGATGACCAAGGGCAGCAAGGCAGCCGTGTCGGTGCCTTCAGGAAGCTCGACCCACACGAACATCCCTCCCGTGGGCCGGGTCCAGGTGGAGCCCAGCGGGAAGTGGGCCTCGATCGCGTCCAGCATCGCCCGCGAGCGCTCGCCGTACACGCGCCGCAACGTCGCCAAATGCGCCGGCATGGTGCCGCTCTTCAGCACCTCCAGCGCCACGTGCTGCGACAAGGTGGCGGTGTGCAGGTCCGCGGACTGCTTCACTTGCGCCAGACGCGTGATCCAAGCCCGCGGGCCGATGACCCACCCCAAGCGCAGGCCGGGCGCCAGCGTCTTCGAGAACGTCCCGAGCGACAGCGTCGTATCGGGCAAGAGCGAGCGCAGGCTACGGGCCGGGGGCTCGTCGAAGTAGAGCGCGCCGTAGGGGTCGTCCTCGACCAGAACCGTGGGGTGTTCCCTCAGCCGCTCGACGATGGCGAGCCTCCGCTCGAGCGGCATGGTGCGCCCCGTAGGGTTCTGGAACGTCGGCAACAGGTACGCGAACTTCGGCCTCGACGCGAGCGCGGTCGCGAGCGAGTCGGGCGTCGCGCCGTGATCGTCCATCGTTACCGTGAGGTAGCGCGCGCCGTGGAGCCGGAACGCCTGTAGGGCGCCCAGGTAGCTCGGGTCCTCCACCACGATCGGGTCCCCCGGGTCGAGCAACACCGACGAGATCAGCGACAGTGCCTGTTGCGAACCGGTGGTGACGAGCACCTGATCCGGGTCGACCGGAGCGTCGGGCGTGGCAGCGGTGGCCTCGGCAGCGATGTGCTCGCGCAACTCGGCGATGCCCTCGGTGGCGCCGTACTGGAGCGCTTGGCTGGCGCCCTTCGCCAGGACGCGGTCGGCGGCGGCGCGCATGGCGTCGATCGGGAATAACTCCGGCGCCGGCAGTCCACCGGCGAACGAGACGATCTCGGGTCGGGCCACGACCTTCAAGATGTCGCGGATGGCCGACGAGGTCTGGCCCTTCATGCGCTGGGCGAGACGGCCTTCGAACGGGTCGTGCATGCCTTCCTCCGATGCCGCGCCGCGGGTGCTACGGCGCCCGACCCACGGTTCGGCCCACTGCCGTTCCGTCGGTCTTCCGAATCGCGTGCGAACCGGATGTACGGGAATCTCGTCCGTCGGCGCCCCGCTACGTTGCGGGTGATGCTACGTGACGCCCCCTGCCGGTCGCAAGCCCTCTCGCACCTTCCAACGACACAGCCGTGGCGAGCATGCGCGCGCTCGCGCGTGCGAGGGCCCCTGGTCCCACGGCCGGCCCGCACGCTCATCGGCGGTATCATCGCGCGATGAAACCCAATCGTCTGCAGCGGCTGTGGTCCGAAGGCCGCGTCGCCGCCAACGCCTGGCTCGGCCTGGCCGACGGGTTCGCCGCCGAGATCGTCGCCTTGGGGGGCTTCGATAGCGTGGTCTTCGACCTGCAACACGGCATGGCGGCATCCGCGGACCTGCCGCGGCTCCTGCAGGGCGTGAGCTCCTCGGAGGTCGTGCCGCTGGTGCGCGTGCCGGCCAACGAACCGGCCATGATCATGCGCGCGCTCGACGCCGGAGCCATGGGCGTGATCGTCCCGATGGTGGAGACGGCCGAGCAAGCAGCCGCGGCCGTGTCGGCCGCCCGCTACCCACCAGCGGGCAGCCGGAGCTTCGGACCGACCCGCGCGGCGCGACTGCACGGGCCCGAGTACCATCTCCATGCCGACGCCGAGGTGATCGTGTTCTGTATGGTCGAGACGCGCCGTGGACTGGACAACCTCGACGCCATCGCGGCCGTGGAGGGCCTCACGGGGCTGTACGTCGGGCCGGCGGACCTGAGCTATGCGGTCGGGGTGCCCCCTCGCATGGACAGCGACGACGCCGCGCAAGTGGCGGCGGTGGCGCGCATCCTCGCGGCATGTGGCGAGAACGGTATCGTGGCCGGGATCCACACCGCCGACACGGCGTTCGCGCGCCGCAAGGCCGACGAAGGGTTCGGCTTCGTGACGGTGGCCGTCGACACGGCCGCGCTCGCAGCCGAGACCGCCAGGCGCTTGGCGGCGTTCCGGGCCTGACGCCGAAGGACGTCCGGCCTGGCCTGACCACGCCCCAGGACGTACCTTGGACGCACGCAGTCCGCCGTGCGCGACCTGGACCAGCGGACCTGGCGCACGTAGGACCGGATAGGGGGAGGTCATGCCCGACGACCGACGACGCGTCGACCCCGACCTGCTGTACCAACGCAGCGATCTCGACGTGCTGGCGTTCGACACCACCGACGATCTCGAACCGTTCGAGGGCTTGCTCGGCCAGGAGCGCGCCGCCGATGCGCTGGCCCTGGGACTTGCCATCGGCGGAGACGGCTTCAACATCTTCGTGCACGGGCCGGACGCGACCGACAAGGACTCGCCCGTCCGAAGGATGCTGCAAGAGCGTGCTGCGGCCGAGCCGCCGGGCTCGGACTGGTGCTACGTCTACTGCTTCGACGAGACCAACAAACCAAGGTACCTGCGTCTGCCCGCCGGCCGCGGCGCGCGCCTGAAGCACGACCTCGACGCGTTCGTGACGGAGCTACGCGGCGTCATCGCGGGCGCGTTCGAGAGCGAGGAGTACCAGACGAGGCGTCAGACCCTCGAGCAAGCGTCGGAACAAGAGCAGGACGCGGCGCTGGAGTCGGTGCAGGAGAAGGCGCGCGCCAACGACCTTCGATTGGTGCGAACGCCGCTCGGGTTCCTGTTCGCGCCGGTGAAAGAAGGCGAAGTGGTCTCGCCGCGCGACCTCGGCGAGTTCCCGCCCGAGGAGCAGCACCGGATCCAGTCGGCCGTCGAGGAGTTGCAGGAGGAACTGCAGCAGGTCCTGCGCCGGGTGCCCGGCCGGCACCGTCGCCTGCGCAAGGCGGTGCACGAGCTCGACCGCGAGTTCGCGGAGTTGGTCGTGCGCGACCTGATGCGGGACCTTCGCGAAGCGTACGCCGACCAGCCCGACGTGCTCACCCACCTCGACGCGGTGCACGCGGACGTCGTCGAGAACGCAAGGAGCCTGGTCGAGGGTAGCGAGGAGTCCGGGCCGATCCGCATGCTGAAGGTCCAGCACGGCGGCGAGATCCTCGACCGCTACCGGGCGAACGTGCTCGTGAGCGCCGACCCGGAAGGTGGCGCCCCGGTCGTGACGGAGGACAACCCGAACTTCCAGAACCTCGTCGGGCGCGTCGATTACCAGTCGCAGTTCGGCGCGCTCACCACCAACTTCGATCTCGTCCGCCCAGGTGCGTTGCACCGGGCCAACGGTGGCTATCTGGTGCTCGACGCGCGCAAGGTGCTGACGCAGCCGTACGCCTGGGAAGCGCTCAAGCGCGCGCTCGCGTCACGGGAGATCGTGGTCGAGTCGCCCGGTCAAGCGCTCGGCCTGATCAGCACCACCACGCTCGAGCCGCAACCCATCCCGCTCGACGTCAAGGTCGTGTTGCTCGGAGAGCGGATCCTGTACTACCTATTGGAGTCGCACGACCCGGAGTTCGGCGAGCTGTTCAAGGTCCAGGCCGACTTCCGCGACGCGCTCGACCGCACGCCGGAGCATGAGGCGTCGTTCGCGCGGCACGTCGCTCGGCTGGCGCGAACCCACGACCTGCGGCCGATCACGCGCCCAGCCGTGGAGCGCGTGCTCGAGCATGCCGCACGGTTGGTGGGCGACGGGACCAAGTTGTCCGCCGAATCGCGCCACGTTGCCGACCTGCTGCGCGAGGCCGACCACGTGGCGCGCCAACGCGGCGACGGGCCGGTCTCGCGAGACGACGTCGAGCACGCCATCCACGCACGCATCCGCCGGGCCGATCGGCTGCGCGAGGAGTTGCAGGAGAACATCGTCCGTGGCACCTTGCGCATCGACACAGACGGCGCCCGCGTCGGGCAGGTCAACGGCCTCTCGGTCGTGCGGCTCGACGCGTTCTCGTTCGGTCGTCCGAGCCGGATCACGGCACGCACGCGCCTGGGCGAGGGCGAGATCATCGACATCGAGCGCGAGGTCGAGTTGGGGGGACCGCTCCACAGCAAGGGCGTCATGATCCTGTCCGGCTTCCTGAAGGCGCGCTACGCGACGGAGACGCCGCTGTCGCTGTCCGCCAGCCTGGTGTTCGAACAGTCGTACGGCGGCATCGAGGGAGACAGCGCGTCTTCGGCCGAGTTGTACGCCTTGATGTCCGCCATCGCCGACGTGCCGCTGCGACAGGACCTCGCCGTGACGGGCTCGGTCAACCAGCTCGGTGAGGTGCAGGCCATCGGCGGCGTGAACGAGAAGGTCGAGGGGTTCTTCGACGTATGCGCGGCGCGCGGCCTCACGGGGGAGCAGGGCGTCATCGTGCCCGCCGCCAACCTGACGCACCTGATGCTCGACGCGCGCGTGGTCGACGCTTGCCGCGACGGCACGTTCCACCTCTACGCCGTGAACGACGTCGACGATGGGATGGAGTTGCTCACCGGCCTCCCCATGGGCGAACGGGACGGCACGGGCGCGTATCCCGAGGGGTCGGTCAACGCGCGGGTCGAGGCGAGCCTCCAACGCCTCGCTCGGCTGCGCCGCGCGTTCGTGCGCAAGGAAGAGGACGACGCGTGACGCCCTCCGCCGCCCCCGAGATCCGGCGCATCCTGGTCGCCCTGGACGCATCCGCCGACAGCGCCGCAGCGCTGGAAGCGGCGGTGGCGCTGGCCGCGCGTCTGGAAGCGGAGCTTCTGGGCCTCTTCGTCGAGGACGTCGACCTCTTGCGCGCGGCAGGGCTTCCGTTCGCGCGCGAGATCCGGGTCTTCCAACTGCAACCGCGCCAGATCCGCGTCGACGAGTTGGAGGCGCAGTTGCTGGCGCGCGCCCGGGCCATCGAACGCGCGCTGGCCCACGCCGCCGACCGTTCGGGGGTGCGCTTCACCTTCCGGCGAGTGCGCGGCAGCGTCGCGGCCGAGGTCATGGCCGCCACCGGCGATGCCGACCTGGTGGTGGTCGGTCGTGCCGGGCACGCACCGGCGCGGCGAGGCCGGCTCGGCTCCACCGCGTTGGCGCTGGTAGTGCAGGGTTCACGACCGGTGCTGGTGCTAGGCCGCAGGCTCCGCTTGAGGGACCCGGTGTTCGCGGTCTACGACGGCTCGGCGGGCGCACGACACGCGCTCGCTGTGGCGCTGCGCTTGACTCCACCGGGCCAGACCGTCCACGTGGTCGTCACCGGCGACGACGAAGACGCGGTCCAGGAGCGGTGGGCCGACGCGCGAGCGCTGGTAGGCGACGGCGGCGCCCCGATGGCGCTGCACGCAGCGCTGCGCGCCGACGCAACCGAGTTGGCGCGCGTGGCCCGCACCGAGGGGGCCGGCGTGGTGGTGGCCCCGGCGACCTCACCGCTGTTCGAGAGCGGTGCGTTGGTGAACGCGTTGGACGACGCCGGCTGTCCGCTTCTCGCGGTTCGCTGACGCTCCGAGCCCACTCCCCCTTGTTCCCATACCGACCAGTCCGTACGATAGGCGCATGAGCGACACCAGCCAACCGAGCGCCGCCGATCGTCTGCTCGACGCCGCCGCCCGCCTGTTCTACGCCCGTGGCGTGCCGAACGTCGGCATCAACGAGATCATCGCGCGCGCCGGCGTGGCGCGCATGACGCTCTACCACCACTTCCCCTCCAAGGACGCGCTCGTGAAGGCTGTACTGGACCGCCGCAAGGACGAGCGCGACGCCTGGCTGGCTCAGGCTGCCGAGATGGCGTCCGAGCCGCGCGGCCGCATCCTGGCCGTCTTCGACCTGCTTCGCACCTGGGCGGAGACACCCGACTTCCGTGGCTGCCCCCTGGTGGCAGCCACGATCGAACTGGGCGGGCAGCTCAACGCCGCTCGTCCGTACGCCCAGGCGCACCAGGCCACGGCACGCGCCTTCTTCGAGACGCACGCGACGGAGCTCGGTGTCCCGGACGCCGGCGCCCTGGCCGCCCAACTCCAGCTGCTGGTCGAAGGCGCCGCCGTGGTCGCCCTGGTGCAAGGCGGGCCCGTGGTCGCGCAGCACGCTCGCACGGCGGCGGCCGTGCTGCTCGACGCTGCGGTATCCAGCGCCAAGCGAACCACCGACGCCTCGAACACCCCCATCACCAGCCCGGAGCCGGGCGCCCTCCACTGAGCCGCGTGGCGAGCCACGCGCTCCCTCGCGCCGTCGCGCTCTCGTTCGGACCCGCCGTGGCTCTGGGCTTCGCGCGCTTCGCGTACGCCCTGGTGCTGCCCGCCATGCGCTCCGACCTGGGCTGGAGCTACGCCTTCGCCGGCGCCATGAACACCGCCAACGCGCTCGGCTACCTGGTCGGCGCCCTGGCATCGGAACGGCTCATGCGCAGCCGAGGTCCGCGGGCGAGCTTCGTCGGCTCGCTGGCCGCGACCGTCGCGACGCTCGGCCTGACCGCCGCGACGGGCGACGGGAACGCCTTGCTGGCGATCCGGTTCGTGAACGGCGTGGCCGCCGCGGTGGTGTTCATCGCAGGCGCGACGCTCGCAGCCCACGTGGCCTCCGACGCGGCCGCGCGCAAGAGCGTCGACGCAGCAGCCGGCCGGCGCGTGGTGGGGGCGTACTTCGGCGGCGTCGGCGTCGGCATCGTCGTGAGCGGCGCCACGCTGCCCTTCCTGGTGGACGCCGCGGCGCCGCACACCTGGCCCCGGGCATGGCTCCTGATGGCCGCCATCGGGTTGGTGGCGACGTTCATAGCGTGGGCCGCCGCCCGCGGCGTGCCGCTCCCGGCACCGGTGCGCGGAACTCCTCGCGAACCGGCACGGCTCGGCAAGTTGCGCGCCGCTCTGATCGCCTACTTGCTGTTCGGCTTCGGCTACATCGGCTACATGACGTTCCTGGTGGCGTTCGTGCAGGGGGCTGGGTGGGGCAGGGCGTCCGTCGCCGCGGCCTGGATCGCGCTCGGTCTCGCGGCGGCATCGACCGCGCTGGTCTGGGAGCCGGTGCTCGAGCGCTTCGCCGTGGGGCGAGCCCTGGCGCTGATCCTGACGACCCTCACCATCGGAAGCGCCTTGCCGCTCGCGACGACGCAGCCGCTGTTCGTTCTGGTTTCGACGCTGCTGGTCGGGGCTTCGTTCCTGGCGGTCGTGTCGGCGTTGACCGAACTGGTCCGCACCACCTTGCCGCAGCCGTCGTGGGGAGCCGCCATCGCGTTCGCGACGGTCGTCTTCGCCACCGGCCAGGCGCTCGGCCCGCTCGTGACCGGACTGCTGGCCGACCGCCTGGGTGGACTGTCGCCGACCCTGGCGGTTTCGGCAGCGAGCCTGGCCATCGCCGTGCCGGTCGCGCTCATGCAGGGCCAAGCGTCCCATGCCCCGGAGGCGCGGGCGCGCTAACCTTGAGACGTGGGCGCACCGCGCCCGTGATCGATCCGGTACACCGGGAAGGACTGGAGATCCGGACGTGCGGGCGGAGCGTCGACAGGCTCGCCGCGTTCGGGCCGCCGCGCGCAGCGTGCCTTCGTGCCGCGGGGCTTCCGCGCGTTCCTGGCGGCGGCGGAAGGTGGGCTGCATGGCCACCGCTGAACGTCATGTCCGCTGGTTCGAAACCCTGGGGATCGCCGACGTGCCCGTCGTCGGTGGGAAGAACGCTTCACTGGGCGAGATGTCGGCGCGGCTGGGCGCCGCGGGCGTCCGCGTGCCACCCGGTTTCGCCACCACCGCCGAAGCGTACTGGCACTTCCTTCGCGAGAACCGTCTCGACGAGGTCATCACGGAGCACGTACGGGCTCTCGAGTCCGGTGAAGCCACGCTCGAGGCGACGGGCAAGGCGATCCGCCGCCTGATCTCCTCGGCCCCCTTCCCTGCCGACTTGGCGCAGCACGTGACCGACGCCTACCGCGAGCTCGGAACGCGGCTCGGCGAGCGGGAGCCCGACGTCGCAGTGCGTTCGAGCGCCACGGCCGAGGACCTCCCCGACGCCAGCTTCGCCGGGCAGCAGGAGACGTTCTTGAACGTCCACGGCGAACCCGAGCTGCTCGACGCCATGCGGGACTGCTTCGCGTCGCTGTTCACCGACCGTGCCATCGCTTACCGAACCGCGAAGGGCTTCGAGCACATGGATGTGGCGTTGTCGGTCGGCGTACAGAAGATGGTGCGTTCCGACCTGGCCGGCTCGGGGGTGGCGTTCACCATCGACACCGAGACGGGCTTCCCCGACGTAGTCGTCATCAACGCTGCCTACGGTCTGGGCGAGATGGTCGTGAAGGGAGCGGTGAACCCGGACGAGTACACCGTGTTCAAGCCGCTGCTCGACGACCCGGAGCACAAGCCGATCATCGACAAGCACGTGGGCGAGAAGGAACGCAAGATGGTGTACGCCACCGGCGGCAGCGCCACCACCAAGATCGAGCCCACCACTGCTCAGGAGCGCAGGAGCTACGTCCTGAGCGACGAGGAGATCGTGCAGTTGGCCCGTTGGGGGCGCGAGATCGAGCGCCACTACGACCGCCCGATGGACATCGAGTGGGCGAAGGACGGCCACAGCGGCGAGCTGTTCATCGTGCAGGCGCGGCCCGAGACGGTGCAGGCGCAGAAGATCGCGGGGGCGTTGAAGAGCTTCCGACTCACGGGTGAAGGCGATGTGCTGGTCGAGGGCTTGGCGATCGGTGAGGCCGTCGCCACCGGCAAAGTGCAGGTCCTCAAGTCCGCCGCCGAGATCGGGCGCTTCGAAGACGGTTCGATCCTCGTCACCGGCATGACGGACCCGGACTGGGTGCCGATCATGCAGCGCGCCGCCGGCATCGTCACGGACCACGGCGGCCGCACCTGCCACGCCGCCATCGTCAGTCGCGAACTCGGCATCCCGTCGGTGGTCGGCACTTCGACCGCCACGCAGGTGCTGAAGGATGGCCAGGAAGTCACGTTGTCCTGCGCCGAAGGCGAACGCGGCCGCATCTACCGCGGCATCTTGCCGTTCGAGGTGACGGAGGTCGACGTCGACAGCGCCCCTGCGACGCGCACCCGCGTGATGTTGAACATCGCCAGCCCCGAGGCCGCGTTCCGCTGGTGGAAGCTGCCGTGCCGCGGCATCGGCCTGGCGCGCATGGAGTTCATCATCAACAACGTCATCAAGATCCACCCGATGGCGCTGGTGAAGTTCGACCAGTTGCAGGACCAGGCGGCGAAGCAGGTCATCGCCGAACTGACGCGCGGCTACGACGACAAGCGCGAGTACTTCGTCGAGCACCTGGCGCGCGGCATCGCCAAGATCGCGGCCAGCCAGTACCCCGAGCCCGTCATCGTGCGCATGAGCGACTTCAAGACCAACGAGTACGCCGACCTGATCGGCGGGCGCGAGCTCGAGCCGGTCGAAGCGAACCCGATGCTCGGCTTCCGAGGCGCGTCGCGCTACTACTCCGAGGCGTACCGCGAAGGCTTCGCGCTCGAATGCGCCGCCATCCGCCGCGTGCGCGACGAGATCGGCTTGACCAACGTGGTCGTGATGATCCCGTTCTGCCGCACGCTGGAGGAAGCCGACCAGGTGCTGGAGGTGATGGCAGAGAACGGGCTGAAGCGCGGTGACGGCGCCGGAGACGGTCACCCCCTCGAGGTCTACGTGATGGCCGAGATCCCGTCGAACATCATCCTGGTGGACGAGTTCTCCAAGCGCTTCGACGGCTTCTCTATCGGCTCGAACGACCTGACTCAGCTGGTGTTGGGCGTCGATCGCGACAGCGGCGGTTTGTCGGGGCTGTTCGACGAACGCAACGAAGCGGTGAAGCGGATGATCCGCGACCTCATCGAGGGGGCGCACCGCTACGGCCGCAAGGTCGGTATCTGCGGCCAAGCCCCGTCGGACTATCCCGAGTTCACGGCGTTCCTGGTGGAAACCGGGATCGACAGCATCTCGCTCAACCCGGACAGCATCATGGCGATGATCGACCGGGTGGCTCGGACCGAGGAGGAGCTGCAACCGATGGGCGCGCCGGCCTGACCGCGGGGCCACTTGGTTGAACCAGGCAGCGCGCTCGACGCGGCCCATCACGGGGCGGCGTCGAGCGCGCTCTTACGTGTGCCAGTGCGGTGCATTCGCTCGCAACCGACACCGCGCGCACCACCCCCTCCGTCGGGGAGGGAGTGGTACGCGTTCGGCGACGGGGTGGGGGCCATCTTGCGGCCCGACCGACCGGAGGCGCGGGGAGCATGGCGCGGTCGCACCGTTCCGGCCGCCACGTCGGGCCGAGGTAGCCTGCCCCCGTACAGCCTCAGGTTAGGTTCGTCGTTTCGCCCCGGGAAGGGCCGATCGTCCTACGCGGTGCGTCGCGGCGACACCCCGGACGCGCTAGCGAAGCGGCTCAGACCAGCACGTCGCGCCGCACGAAGCGCACGGCGCCGAGTACGGCCGCTACAAGCGGCACGGCGGCGAGCGGCAACAGGCTCGATGCGACGAACCCCTCGATCAACGGCTCCGCGTCCAAGAACCAGGCGAACGGCGATACCGCGCGCATCCAGTTGGAGTCGACCAGCGGCGCCACGCCGTTGAGGACGAAGGCCGCGGCAGCCAAGCCGGCGCCGGCCGCGAGCGCGTAGGCGCGCCGACCCGTCCAGGCGCCGACCGCCAAGGCGACGGTCGCGAAGCCCGCCACCAACAGCAACAAACCGACGGTGCCCGCCGCCACCAGGACCGGGCCGACCTCGATGTCCAACACGGCTACGAGCAGGACGGTGGTGAGGCCGACGACGGCGGAAAGCAAGACGAGGCCGGTCCAGAGCGCGAACAGGCGCTCGCGGTAGAGCGCCGCGCGTGTCACGGGCGCGGCGAGTTCGAGCTCGAGCGTGCCGTCCTCCTCTTCCCCAGCGATGAGACGCGTGCCGAGCGACACGCCGTAGATGATCAGCAGGATCGGGGCAAGGAGGGCGAAGACGGTGGACGTGAGGTAGCCGCCTGGGCTGGACATCTCGTCGTATCCGAGCGCCTGGACCATGGCATCGGGCAGGTTCGCGATCATGTCGTCCATCGCGCCGCCGCCGAACGACGGGTACACGCTGACGTAGATCGCCGTCACCGCGGCCACGGCCAAGGACCAGCCGACCAACGCCCGGCGATGCTCACGCAACACGTGCGACCAGACGGTCATGGGGGCGGCGGTCTTGGGAGAAGCGGTCGTGGGAGCACCGGTCATGGGAGCAGTGGTCATCTCAGGAATCCTCTCTGGCGGCAACGACGTGGGCATGACGCTCATCCGCGCCGACGCGAGGCGGCACCGCGCGCTCGGCGACGGGCGCCCCGGGAGCCGCGGCGGTACCCTCACCGTGCCGGTAGTAGTCCATGAACAGCTCCTCGAGCTCGCGTTCGCGCGCCGACCAGCTCACCACGCGGTAGCGCGCGGCGACCTTCAGCAGCGCGTCCGGTTCGCCCTGGAGCACGCACCGCAAGCTTGCGTCGTCCCAGACGACGCTACTCAGGCCTGGAACGCCCTCGAAAACAGCGTGATCCGGTGCCTGCGCGAACCGCAACTCCACCCGCTGCCCGGCACGGTGCCGCAACGTCCGCACGTCACTGACGTCGAGCAAGCGGCCCGCGCGGATCACGCCCACCCGATCCGCCGCGCGTTCGACCTCACTCAACACGTGCGACGACATGAACACCGTCGCGCCGTCATCACGGGCCTCGTTCACCAACGCGAGGAACTCCCGTTGCAGGAGCGGGTCGAGGCCACTGGTCGGCTCGTCGAGCACGAGCAGCTCCGGCCGGTGCATGAACGCCTGTACCAGACCGACCTTCTGTTTGTTGCCCTTCGACAGGCCTCGAATCGGCCGTCCGAGATCGAGGTCGAGACGCTCGGCCAACACGTCGATCCGGGCGCGCCCGTTCGTTCCGCGCAGGTCCGCGAGGTACTCCAGTAGGTTGCCGGCGGTCGTGTTGCCGCGCATGTGCAACTCTCCCGGCAGGTACCCGATCCTGGCCCTCAGCTCGGCCCCGCCCGCAGACGGTTCGCGGCCAAGCACGTGGGCTTTCCCCGCCGTGGGCGCCAGCAACCCGAGCAGGACCCGGATCAACGTCGACTTGCCGGCGCCGTTCGGCCCGAGGAACCCGAACACCTCACCGCGCCGGACCTCGAGGTCCACGCCCGCGAGCGCGCGCAGGCGGCCGTAGTCTTTCACCAATCCCGTGGTGCGGATGGTGGTGCCTTCGTTCGTCATCTCGTGGTTTCCTTTCCGCCTCCGCCGGCCGAGAACGCCTCGGCCAGGCGCTTGGCGACGTCGGGTGTCAACAAGCCTTGGGCGAACAACTCGATCATCGGGCCCATGTAGGGCTCGAGCGCGGCGGGATCGGCGGGCGGGTCGGTGACGTCGACGCCGAGGTTGCGTTCGAGGTGCTCGCGCAGCACGAACCCGCCGAGCGTCCACGCCACCATCAACACGGCGCGCTCGCGCGGGAACCGGCTCTCGAGGACCATGCCGGCCTCCCGTGCCGCATCCAACGCCGCCTCGACGTCCGCGACGAAGCGGTCGAACAGCGCCCGCGACTCGGACGACGGCTCGACCAACGCACGCGCGAGGTAGCGCTGCAGCGGCGGCCCGTCGTGGTGCCGCCGCAGCGCGGCCATCGGGTCGAAGTCGATACCGGCCGCGATGGTGTCGCGCTTGCTGTGACGAACGATGCGCGCCACGTGCTCGTCGCACGCCCGCCGCAACCCGCCCTTGGAACCGAAGTGGTGGATGACCAGCGCCGGCGACACGCCGACCGCGTTGGCAACGGCGCGAACGCTGGTGCCCGCGATCCCCCGCTCGGCGAAGAGCGTGAGCGCCACGTCGAGGATGCGCGCTTTCGCGGTGCGGTCCGCCGTGGCGTCCGCCGCGGCTTCCGCGCCGACGTGCGCCCTGCGCCTACCAACGGCCGGTTCGCGCCCGGAAGGAGCACCGTCCGTGGGAGTATCGGTCGTTCGACGGGAAGAGGTTCGTTTCGGATCACGCATAGTTGAACACCCGTTCAGCATCTTGAACGACTGTTCAGCCTATGTCAAGCCCTCCGCCCGGATGCCGGAGACCCGGATGCCGGAGACGGGCACGGTGAACCGACCGCCGCCGACGTCGCGGCGGTCCAACGACGAAACGCCCCGGCGGACTCGAAGTCAGCCGGGGCGAAACAGGCGTTCGGAGAAGTGCCCAGGAGGGCGCTTCTTACTTCTCGACGCGCTCCTTCAGGCCTTTGCCCGTGCGGAACGCGGCGTACTTCTTCGCCGGGATGGTGATCGTCGCGCCCGTGCCCGGGTTCACGCCCTTGCGGGCGGCGCGGCTGCGGGTCTCGAAGGTGCCGAAGCCGGTGATCTGGACCTTGCGGCCAGCGTCCAGCTCGACGGCGATGATGCCATCGCCCTTGTCGGTCGAGAAGATCGCGTTGACCACTTCGGTGGCCTTCGCAGCGCTCAGTCCGGTCTTCTTGGCCAGCTTCTCAGCAAGTTCGGTCTTGTTCATGCCTTTCGTTTTACCACGTTCGCGACGCGTCCATCGCCAACTCGTCCGCTGGGAACGGGGTCGAGCGGGGAGTGCGCACGGTTCTCGCGTGCCCGACGGCGTGACGACGATCGCGTCCGCCGCGGAAAGCGCACCGTGTCGCCCTCTCGAGGAGAGGTGTACGCATTCCGCTTCGGTGGCACCGTGACGGAGTAGGATGACGCCCACACCGACGCGCGCGCCCGGCGCGGCCCGGACGGGCAACGCTGCATGCTCCTGGGGGAGCCTCGAGAAGTGCACAGCCTTTCGCGGGACAGCTGGCGCAACGCAGCGGTCGCCGAGGAGTTGCGACGTGAACGACCAGTCGCCCGTGAAGAAGCCCGTGTTGTTCGCTGTCGACGACGAACCTTCGGTGTTGGCGGCGATCGCTCGCGATCTGCGTCGCGTATACGGCGAGCGCTACCGCGTGCTCCGTGCCGGGTCGGGTCAAGAAGCGCTGCAAGCACTTCACGAACTGAAGCAGCGCGGCGACGCCGTCGCGCTTCTTCTGGCCGATCAGCGCATGCCCGAGATGAACGGTGTTGCGTTCCTTGGGCGTGCCATCGAACTGTTCCCCGACGCCAAACGTGCGCTACTTACGGCCTACGCGGACACGGACGCGGCCATTCGCGCCATCCACGAGGTGCGCCTCGACCACTACTTGATGAAGCCGTGGGATCCGCCGGAGGAGCGGCTCTACCCTGTCCTCGACGATCTCCTGGACGATTGGTCGGCTTCGTATCGATCGACGTTTGACGGGCTGAGACTCGTCCGAGCCCGGTGGTCCCCCGAGACGCACTCTTTGAAGCGCTTCTTGGAACGCAACCTCGTTCCGTACCGCTGGTTCGCTGTCGAAGAAGGCGCCAGCACGCGCGGCGAGCGCGTCGTCGTGGTGGGCGGCGGCAACTCCGCAGGGCAGGCGGCGGCTTACCTCGCACGGCACGCCGAGCGGGTGACCCTCGTCGTCCGCGCCCGAACGCTCGGAGCGCGCCCGCACACGGATTGGCTCGAGGGTGTCGTCGAGCGCGGTGCCGGTGGCTTCATCCGCACCGGCATCGATCTCGCCCCACAGGGCGAGCGCCGTCCTGGGTGGACGCTCGAACGCGCCCCGTGCTGGCTCGAGAGCAGCGTCCCCGGCGTGTTCGCGGCCGGCGACGCACGTCACCGCTCGATCAAGCGCATCGCTTCGGCCGTCGGGGAGGGTTCCATGGCGGTGCAATTCGTTCACCAGCATCTGGCGGGGTCGTAGAGGCATGGACGAGAACACCGCCAAGGAGCTGCTGCGCCGACAGCCGCTGTTCGAGAACCTCTCGAGCGACGACTTCGATCGCTTGCACGACGTGGCCGAGACGATCGATCTCCCGGCCGGAGCCTGGTTGATGCGGCAGGGCGAACCCGGAGACGCGATGTTCGTCGTATTGGAAGGTGACCTAGAGGTGACGCGCCGCGAAGGCGCCAGCGACGAGGTCATCGCCGTGCGGGCGCGCGGCGAAGTCATCGGCGAGATGGCCCTACTCCAGCGGCAAGCCCGCACGGCCACGGTGCGAGCCCTCTCGCCGGCGCGATTGCTGCGGATCGGTTCGGACGCGTACGAGCAACTGCTCGCCCACAACCCCGGCGCCAGTCGTGCCATCGTCACCACCGTGATGCAGCGCCTGCGGAGCACGGAATCGATGCTGATGCAACGCGAGAAGTTGGCGGCGCTCGGCACCATGGCAGCGGGCCTCGCACACGAGCTGAACAACCCTGCTGCGGCCATCGCGCGCAGCGCGACCTCGTTGCATGCGGCGTTCCAAGCCACCGAGCGCGCCGCGCTAGAGCTGGCCCGATTCGTCCCCGACCTCGACGCATTGGCACGCACCGTAGTGTGGGACCACGACGGCGAGCGAAGCCACGACCGGCCCGGCGACCCTTCTGCACCAGGTGCCCGCCGGCCTGACCTCGGACCTCTTGCGCGCGCCGAACGTGAAGACGCCCTGCAAACCTGGCTCGACCAGCACGTGTCTCTCACCGCGACGGACGCCGCGAGCATCCTGACGGAGGCGGGTTGGACGCCGGTCGAGCTCGACCGCCTGCGACACGACCATCCCGACGACGCGCTAGGGCCGCTGCTCGGGTGGCTCGTCGCTACCACCGAGGCCGAACAGCTGCTACGCGAGCTGAGTGTCGCGTCGGACGCGATCGCCCATATCGTTCAGTCGGTGAAGCGCTACGCCTACCTCGATCGCGCCAAGGTCCAGATGGTCGATGTCAATGACAGTCTGCATGACACCCTCGTGATGCTGAAACACCGACTCGCCGACGGTGTCGTGGTCGAGCGAGACCTTGCCCCGGACCTGCCCAAGATCGAGGCGCTCGGCGGGGAACTGAACCAGGTCTGGACCAACCTCATCGATAACGCCGTGGACGCCATGGGAGGCGTCGGGCGACTCAAGGTTCGAAGCTACCGCACCCCGGACCAGGTCGTGGTCGAGATCTCCGACTCCGGACCCGGCATCCCGCCCCATGTGATCCCACGCCTGTTCGAGCCGTTCTACACGACGAAGGGGGTCGGTGCAGGTACCGGATTGGGGCTGCACATCGCACACAACATCATCGCTCACGGGCACGGCGGGACGATCTCGGTGCGCCCCCGTGCGGGCGACACCTGCTTCCAGGTCCGGCTGCCGCTACTCCTGCCGACTCGCAGTTGACGGGCGATGCCCTCGGCGCACTCGATCGGCGGAAGAAGGGAGCCCCGTCCGGGACGACGCCTACCCCAGCAGGCGTCGGCCGTCACCGCGCACATGCGCTCCAAAGTCGTGGAATGGGTGGAGAGGAGGGCGTTGCCACGACCCGATGGGAGTGTCCCGCACGGGATCGAGCCGCGTTGGTTTCGCCACCCCCTCCTCTCTTCCTGCATGCTAGTCAGCGCCGCGAACGGCGCCTGCGAACTTCGCCGCATCGCCGGGACTTCCGCGGTCGGCACGATCGGCGCCGACTCCTGCGCAGGTCCGTCTCGTCGACGCGTTCGCGTCGTCAACCTGTTCGCGGAGGGTCCCGGAGGATCCCGGAGGATCCCGTCCTACGCCGAGCGGCGCAGACGGCTCACAGCACGTCGTAGACGTAGCGGTCGGCGGCCTCGATCAGAGCGGCCGGCACCAGGGCGTAGTTGCCGCGACGACCATCGAGCACCCCAGCCTCCTTGAGCTCGCCGAGGATGCGGGTCGCCGTCACGCGTGCGCAACCGGCCAGCAAGGCCACGTCGTCGTGCGTGAGGCTGAACGGCAAGTGACGCCACGCATGGTTCGCTCCGCCATCCGCCTCGGCGGCGCCATCACGGCCGTCTCGGCCGGGGTCGGTGGGGTCTCCGAGGCGCTCGGCCAGGCGCGCGAGGATCCGGCAGATGCGGGCGCCCATCGGTAGACCGAGGTCGTCGGCAAGGGCACGGCTGCGCGTCAGCTGACGGACCAACGCGGTGGTGAGCGCGCTCCTGCCGCTACGTCGCGCCAGCGTCTCTGGTAGATCGATGATTGCCACGACGGCGTCGGCGGCGGCCACGACGTTCTCGGCGTGGCGCGCACCGTCGATGGCAGCGATTCCCAGGACGTCACCGGCGCCGGCGAGATCGGCCAAGCGATCCCGACCGCTGGCGGTGGGTACGCTCACGCGCAGTACCCCACGGAGCACCAAGTACGGCGACACGGCGGCGTCCCCGTCCCGATAGAGCGCACGACCGCGTTCCAGCGGCAGCTCGGCCACGACGCGCATACCCTCGTCCTCGGGCAACGCGACGCCCACGAAGGCGCCGCCTGGCAGGGCCCGCGCTGCTTGCCGGCGACCCTGGCCGGCCATCGCCGCGGACGGGCGTTCGGCGATGCCATGGAACTGGTTCATGCGTTCCCCTTCCGTAACGTCACTCCCAAGCTAGCACGGAATGGAGAGCTTTTCCAAGGTCTCCCTTGTGAAAGTGGTGGAAGGTGAGCAGCGGCCGGTCCGCGGTCCCGACGCGTTCTAGCGTCGGCCTTCCGCGATCTTGCTGGGATTTCGTGGGCCGACACCGGCGCGATCGCCGCGTTGCCGGTTCAACCGTTCCCGCTCTGGATGTAGCTCTGGAGCTGCTCGATGAGGAACTCCTGCTCGGCCATGACGGCCTTCACCACGTCGCCGATCGACACCACGCCGACGTTCGTGTCGCCGTCGAGCACCGGCAGGTGGCGGATGCGATGGTCGGTCATGAGCCGCATGCAGTCGCCCAGGGTGCTGTCCGGGCGCACCGTGACGAGGTCCGTCGTCATGATGTCGCGGACCTCGATGTCCCGCGAGGCGCGACCGTGCAGGATCACCTTGCGAGCGTAGTCACGCTCCGAGAAGAGGCCCACCACGCGCCCGTCTTCGACGACCATCAGCGCGCCGACGTTCTTCTCGGCCATGCGCTCGAGCGCATCGAACACGCTGGCGTCCGGCTCGATCGACCACACCGCGTGCCCTTTCTCCAGAAGGAGTTGCCGCACCGTCCGACGCACTTCCATGGCGCACCTCCACAGCGGATTGGGCATCATTGTAGCCACGCCGGCAGGGTCGTGAACGGCGTCGAACGGCCTTGTACTTCGCCCCAGCGTCCATTTGCGACTCCCATCGTTCACCGCGCATGAAGGGCCGATGAGCGGTTCGTCTTCGAGGCGTTCACGCAACCGTCATGGCGGCCACGGCTCGGCACGGCTATGGTGAGCGCACCTCGCCGTACGCTCCACGGCACGAGGGGACGATCATGATCACTTCTTCTTGTCCCAGCCCCATCGTTCACCCGCGACGACGCGCACGGCGTCGTCTCGCGGTCGCGTTCGCTTCGCTCGTCACGCTCGCCACGCTGGGCGCCTGCGGCGTCGACCCAGGCCGCGCGGTCTCGTCACAGACGGGCGCAACACCGGACTTCGTGGAAGGACTCGTCGAGGTCATGCTGTCGCCGCCCAACGCCGACGCGCAACGGCGGTACCTCGACCGGATGCCCCCGCCCGACGGCGTGCACGAGCAGACGGTCGCGAACCGGCACGACCCGCGCGTCGCGGACCGGATCGAGTCTTTGACCTACCCGGGCGTGACGGTGGATGTCTATCACGCGAACGCCAGCGGCCGCCGCATCCCGATGAGCGTGCGCGTCACCGAGCGCTCCGAACCGATCGACGGGCTCTTCGTCGGGATGAGCACCAGCGCGCTCATCGCCGTGGCGGGCGCGCCCGACGATCGTGGCGCCGACGCCTGGCGCTTCCGCGTCTTCGACGATCCGCGCTCCGCCCCGTACGAGATCATCGCCACCGTCGAAAGCGGCACCGTTGCGGCCCTCACCTGGCGCGCGTACCTCGACTGACGCAACGGACTCGATCGAGACGACGTCGGAGACGGCGACCCGGTTCGCAACACGAGCCTAGGCGGCACGCACCGCGATGCGCCGCGCACACGTCGGCGCTTCCCGCCTCGCCCCGGGTAGACTGCCTCGAACGTGCGAACCACCGACGATCTGCCCGTCTACGATCTGCCCGTCTACACGTCCCGTTCGGACGCCCCCCGCGACTTCCGCACGGCGGACGAGTTGGCCGAGCACGGCCTCACCCGGCTCGGCGCTCCCGCCGCGCGGCTGATCGCGGGCGACGGTGCCACGGTGGCGTTGTACAGCACCAGCGAAGCGCGCCGCTTGCGTGACGGCATGTGGCCAAGCACCCGAACCCGGCAGGAACGCCCCGCGGACGCACGGGCCGGCACGGTCCGCACGGTCCGTGGTGCCCTGCTCGGCGCCGACTCCGGCAGCCACGGGGACGCGCGCAGGCTGGTCACGCCGGCCCGCAGCTCCCCCCTCGATTGGATCGCGGCGTTGTTCGATACGCCCTTCGTCGTGCTCGACACCGAGACGACCGGCCTCGGCGCGAGAGCGGAAGTCATCGAGATCGCGGTCGTGGCAGCGGACGGGACCACCCTGTACGAGAGCATGGTGTGGCCGCACGCCGGTCAGGTGCCGGCGGACGCCAGTGGCATCCACGGGCTGACGCTGGGCGACCTGAAAGGCGCACCCACCTGGCCGGCGGTCCTCACCGAACTCGACGAGCTTCTGCGCGGCCACCGCGTGGTGGCCTGGAACGCTCCGTTCGACGACCGAATAGCGCGTCAGTCGAGCCGGGCGTGGCGTGTGGCGCACCCGCTACCCGGCTTCGAGTGCGCCATGCGCGCGTACGCTTACGCTTCTGGCGTACCACGCGGTTCCATGCGATTGGAGCGGGCTGCCGCAACGGAGGGCGTCCTCCGGACGCGGCAGACGCATCGCAGCGCCGACGACGCCCGCCTCACCTTGGCGCTCTTGCGAAGGGTGATGGAACGGCGCCGCGTGGGCGCTTGACCCGGCCGTGGCCGACACCGTCCGCAAGATCGTGCACGTCGACATGGACGCGTTCTTCGCGTCGGTGGAGCAGCGAGACCGGCCGGAACTCCGCGGCCGTCCCGTGGCGGTCGGAGGAAGCGGCGAACGCGCCGTGGTGGCGGCCGCGAGTTACGAGGCGCGCGCGTTCGGCGTGCACTCGGCCATGCCGATGCGGCGAGCGCTACGCTCATGCCCCGAACTCGCGGTGGTGCCACCACGCTTCGACGTCTATCGCCGCGTCTCCGCCCAGATCCGCGCAGTGTTCTACCGCTACACCGACGTCGTCGAACCGCTAGCGCTCGACGAGGCCTTCTTGGACGTGACCGAGCCCAAGCGCGGGCCCCCGTCCGCGACCCTCTTGGCCAGAGCCATCAAGGCCGACATCTTGGCCGAGACCCGCTTGACGGCATCGGCCGGCGTGGCGAGCGGCAAGTTCCTCGCCAAGATCGCTTCGGGCAGGCAGAAGCCGGACGGACTGACGGTGATCCTGCCGGAAGAGGCCGACGCCTTCCTCGCGGCCTTGCCCATCGAGGCGTTCTTCGGGGTGGGGCCGCGCACCGCCGAGCGGATGCACGCGCTCGGGATCCGCACCGGTGCCGACCTCCGCGCCCGGAGCGTCGAGGACCTCGAGCGCCACTTCGGCAAGACCGGGCGCTTCTTCCACGCCATCGCGCACGGCCACGACGACCGGCCGGTGCAGCCCGACCGGCCCCGCAAGTCGATCAGCACCGAGACGACCTTCGAACGCGACCGCCGCACTCGTGACGAGCTCGGGCCGGTCCTCGACGAGCTGGCGCACGACGTGGCTGCGAGCATGCGAAGGCACGCCGTCGCCGCGCGCACCGTGACGGTGAAGATGCGCTACGCGGACTTCCGAACGGTGACCCGCAGCCGGACCGTCCCTACGCCCCTGTCGGAGGCAGCGGAGGTGATGGCGGTTGCGTCCGCTTTGGCGTTCGACGTGTCACGGCCCGAGGGGCCGCTGCGCCTCCTCGGCGTCGGCGTGGCCCACCTCGTCCCGCTCGGCGCCCTAGTGGTGCAACCCCGCCTGGCGTTCGCCGAGCAGAGCGCGGACGCGCCGGGCGGCTGACGGTGCCTCGCGGCCTCGAGCGCAGCCGAACGGTGACCGCGAATGGTGACGGCGAACGGTGATGACGAACGCTGACACCGGCTCTCGCCCTCAGGCGCCGCCTGTCCCCACGCCTTCCCCGACGGCCCGTGCACGCGCCAGCAGGGGTTCGTCGGTGAGGTCGAGGCGGAGCGGCGTGAGCGACACGTAGCCACGCTCCACCGCCCAGCGGTCGGTGCCTTCCTCGACCTGCTCCTGCGGTTCCTCCGCGAACCAGAAGTGCCTGCGGCCCATGGGGTCCTCACCGGGCACCACGTAGCCCTCGTAGTGGCGCACCGACTGGCTGGTCCACATCAGGCCACGCGGTTCGGTCGGGAAGTTCGCGTTGAGCAGCGTCATATCGGGCACCGCCAGGAACTCCCTGATGACCTCGCGCACGAACGGCGCGAGGACGTCGTAATCGACGGGCGTGTCGCTGTATGGAGCGCTGAACGCGATCGCCGGGATGCGCAGGAACGCCGCCTGCTTGGCTGCCGCCACCGTGCCCGAGTGCCAGATGTTGTGACCGAGGTTGTGGCCGAGGTTGACGCCCGACAGCACGAGGTCGACCTTGTCCCAGTGATGGGCTCCCAGCGCGACGCAGTCAGCCGGAGTGCCATCGACGCGGTACGCCTCCAGCCCGTCGATGGGGGTCTTGGTGTAGTGCAGTGGCCGGCGCACGGTGATGGCATGGCTCATGGCCGACTGTTCGACGTCCGGCGCTACCACCCGCACCTGACCGAACTCCTGTGCTACGCGCGCCAACGCCCGGATCCCGGGGCTGAACACGCCGTCGTCGTTACTGACAAGGATTCTCATCGTGTCGGTCTCCCGGATGCTTCGTCGTGTGCGCTTGGTTATCATACTGCCGCGGCACGTTCCTGCCGGTGCGGGCAAAGGACCCTGTCACCGCCCGTCACATCGGAACTTCGCTGCGCATGCCATCATCGCCGCGACCATGCACACCGCCCACCCCATGCCTCCTCGCTCACGCGAGCCGCCGGTTCGCCGGAAGCGGCGGCGTCTGGGCGCGTGGTGGAGACACGACTTCCGCACCAATCCGGTTCGGCGCTACCTCGTTTCCGTCGCGCTAGGGTTGGTGCTGCCCGCGTTCGCGCTGGCCTGGATCCTGGGCAGCGTGGTACTGATGCGCACCACCGGCCAACTCGTTCAGGCTGGCAGTACCGAGGTCGCGTCCTACGTCGAGGGACTCCTGCGCCAACAAGCGGCGGACGCCGCTAGCGCCGCCGGCGCCGACACGCGTTCGTCGACAACCGACGACGCCACGGCACGCGCCCGTGCTGCCATGCCCGCAGGCCTCGCGTCGCCGGCCGAAGCCACGGCGAAGGAGCCGGACACGGCCTGGGTGCCGTACGTGGGGTACTGGGACCGCTTCGGCGCCCAACTGCTCGCCAACCCGCGCACCATGGCGGTGCGCGTCTACGACGAGACGGGCACCGTCGTCTACGCCGATAACGCCGACCTCATCGGCATGCGCCCGGCCCCCGACGACGCGTTGGCGCGGGCCTTCGCCGGCGAGCGCGCCACGCGTTTGGACAACCGCCTGATGGCACCCCAGGTACGCACCTATGGCGTGCTGGTGCCACTACGAGCATCGGGCTTCACGGGCGGTGCCGTCGAGGTCGTCCAGAACCTCGGCCCCTTGCGGTCCGAGATGGTGGTGGCGCGTTGGCTTGTGACGCTGGGCGTGGCCATCATCTCCGTCGGCTTCTTGGCCGCCTTGGTCCCGCTCAGCATGCGCTTGGCGGAACGCTCCTTCCTGGATCCCGTCACCGGTCTCCCGAACCGACGCTACCTGGAGGACGCCGCTGCCATCGTGCTGAATCGCAGCGCCGGACGGAACCAAGGCGCGGCCGTCGTGCTTCTCGATCTCGACCGATTCAAGGCCGTCAACGACGCGCTCGGGCGCAGGCAAGGCGACCGCATCCTGCGCGACCTCGCGTTGCGCCTGGACACGTTGGTTCGCAGCGGTGACTACGTCGCGCGGCTCGGAGGTGACGAGTTCGCGATGCTGCTCACCGACGTCGACGAGACCGCGGCGGGGGCGGCCGTCGCGCGGCTGGCGAAGGCGGTGGCGCAACCGTTCCCGACCGGCGACCGCGACGTGCGTCTGGAAGCGAGCGTCGGAGTCACCCTCTTCCCTCGCGACGGCGTCGACCTCGCCACCCTGCTGCAGCGCTCCGAATCGGCCATGTACCGCGCCAAGAGCGCGCGGGTCCCGTTCGAGTTCTTCCGTCATGGAAACGACGCCTACTCCCTCCAGGGCCTCTACCTCGAGAGCGACCTGCGTGACGCCATCGAGAACGGCGGCCTCGAACTGGCCTACCAACCCATCTGCCGACTCGACGATGGGCAGGTCGTCGCGGTCGAGGCGCTGGCGCGCTGGAACCACCCGGAACGCGGCGCAGTGCCTCCGGGACTGTTCGTGCCGCTGGCGGAAGACACCGGCCTGGTGCGCCAGTTGGATCACTGGACGCTCAGCACCGCGACGCAGCAACTGGCGATCTGGGCCGCTGCGGGCTCCAACTTGCGCCTATCGGTGAACCTGTCTGCCCAGACGGTATCGGACCTGGGCCTTCCCGAGCACCTCGTAGGCCTGCTGGAGCGCACCGGCGCCCCGCCCGAACAACTGGTTCTCGAGGTCACCGAACGCATCGCCATCGACGACATCGAGTCGTCCGCCGGCATCCTCGAGCGCGTCCGGGCCATGGGCGTGAGGATCGCGCTGGACGACTTCGGCAAGGGCTATTCATCGCTGGGCACGCTCGACCGACTGCCGATCGGCTACCTGAAGATCGACGCGGGCTTCGTGCGCGGGATCGGCCGCCAGGGCAAGGAAGAGCACCTCATCCGCGCCATCGCCGGCTTCTCCCGCGGCATCGGCATCCCGTTGGTGGCCGAAGGCATCGAGGACGAGGAGCAGCGCGCGTGGCTGCTCGCCGAAGGGGTGCGGTACGGCCAGGGCTACCTCCTCGCGCGTCCAGGGCGCCCTCAGCAGATCGCCGCCTTGCGTCATCTTTCCCGAACCCCGAGTTCGACCCTGTGGGACGACGCATGGACGGGTTCCCCACTGGACCACAAGACGAACTGACCGCGCTCGCGAGGGCGCTGATTGGCGCCGACTCTAAGCTTTCGTTCACCAGCCTTCATGAAGGCGTCATCCGCTTTAGGTACAAAGGAGATGTGAAGGACGCCACAATCGAGGGGTGTCGGGCCGACGGCCCGCACCCGTCTCGGTGTGACCGTCCCATGGGAGGTGCATCGTGAACCGACGGCCCATCGCCACGCTTGGCGTGCCCGTTCCACCTGCGAACCAACCTCACCGAACCGCGGCCCGTGCGTCACGCGATGGAAGGCTCGTGCCGTCGTCGCTGCGCTCCGTCTTCGTGGTGCTCGCGCTTGCCATGCTCGGCGTGTTCGGATCCGCTGCCGCACAGGGTCTCCCCGCCAACGCCCAGGAAGCGCTCGATCGGGGTGAGGCGGCCATGCAGGAGGCTCTGACGACGTACGAAGCGCACTACCCGGACCGCCCGTTGTGGCAGACGGCGTTCCGCGAGGGCCGCACGGCCACCACGTTGGCACCGGGCCATCCGGCGCCGCTTCGCTTCCTGGCCGAGGCGTACAGCCGTTCCAACTGGCACGGCCCGGCGATGGACACCTGGTACGCGTTCGTGGACGCGGGCGGCGAGCTCGACGACGAAGCGCGCGAACTGGTGTCGGTGTCGGGCAACGCGGTGGCGTACGCGGCGTACCAGCAGGGCGACAAGGAACGAGCCGCCGATCTGTACGGCAACGTGCTCGACTACGTTCCGGACGACCTCGAGGCACACCGTTGGCTGGGTCGGGTCCTGCTCGAACTGCGGCGCCCGGAGCAGGCCGTCGCGGCATGGCGCACGCTGACCGAGCTCGCCCCGGACGACGCAGCCGCCGCGTACTTCCTGGAAGTCGCGCAAGCCCAGTCGCGCTGGGGCATCGAAGCCGCCGACGCGTTCTATCAGGGCATCAACTACTACGAGAGTGGAGATCTCACTCGCGCTCGCCTGCGCTTCGCCGAGGCCACCGCCCGCAACGAGGGCTACACCGCGGCCTGGGCCTGGCTCGGACGCATCGCGTACGAGCAGGAGCACTACGAAGACGCGGCCAGCGCGTACGGCCGCGCGGTCCAGCTCGAACCGGCCAACGAGACCTACGACTGGTTCCTACGAGACTCGGAGCGGCTCGCCGGCGAGGGCTGAGCCTCAGGCTGAGCCTCGGCCCTTGCCCTCCAGCCAGTTCGGGCCCATGGACGCGTCCACCTTCAGCGGAACGCGCAGCGGCAATGCCGTGGTCATGACCTCGACGGTCGTCGCCAATGCGCGCTCGGCCTCGTCGCTCGGGGCCTCCAACACGAGCTCGTCGTGAACCTGGATGAGCAGTCGGGCGTGGCTGCCTTCGTCGCGGAGGCGCCGATGCAGGCGCACCATGGCGACCTTGATGAGGTCGGCCGCGCTGCCTTGGATGACGGTGTTGATCGCGAGGCGCTCGCCTAGTTGCCGCTGGTTGCGGTTGCGCGAGCGAACCTCGTCGATGGCGCGGCGCCGACCGAGGATCGTCCGCACGTAGCCGTGCTCCTCGGCCTCGGCCACGCACGCCCGGAGGAAGCGGTCGAGTCCTACGTAGGTGGCCTTGTAGGCCTCGATGAAGGCCGCCGCGTCTCCCTGCGGGATCCGTAGCGTGCGCGCCAGGCCGAACGCGCTCTGGCCGTAGATGATGCCGAAGTTGACCGTCTTCGCCACGCGCCGTTGCTCCGCCGTGACCTGCTCGAGCGGCACCGCGAAGATCTGCGAAGCCACGTGCGCGTGGATGTCGAGCCCCTCGTGGAACGCCAGCGCCAACTCCTCGTCGCCGCTGAAGTGCGCCAGCATGCGCAGCTCGACCTGGGAGTAGTCGGCCGTGAGCATCAGGTTGCCGCCTTCGCTGGCGCGGAAGGCGCGGCGGATCTCACGGCCGGCGTCGGTGCGGATGGGGATGTTCTGGATGTTCGGGTCACTCGACGAAAGCCGCCCCGTGGCGGCACCGGTCTGGTGGAACGAGGCGTGGAGCCGGCCGGTGCTGTGTGCCAGGAACGACGGCAGTGGCTGCACGTACGTTCCGAGCAGCTTGGTCAGCTCGCGGTACTCGAGCAGTAGCGCCGGCAAGGCGTGCTCGGTCTCCGACGCCAACGTGTCCAGCACTTCGGCGTCGGTGGAGCGGGACGTCTTGGTACGCCTCACGACCCGGAACCCCAGGCGGTCGAACAGCACCTCTCCCAGCTGCTTCGGGGAGTCCGGGTTGAAGGCTCCCCCTGCCGCCTCGAACAGGCGCTCCCGAAGGTCGTCGATCCGTTCCCGCAGCGTCGTCTCGTAGCTCCGCAAGAGCTCGGTGTCGAGCGCCACGCCCTCGCGCTCCATCGCCGCCAGGACCCGTACCAGCGGCATCTCGACCTCGCGGAAGAGCTTCGCCAGATCGTCGTCGGCGGCGTCCAAGCGAGCCGAGAGGTACTCGTAGAGGCGCCAGGTGATGTCCGCGTCCTCGGCGGCGTAGTGCGTCAGCGGCTCGAGCGCGACCTCGAGCATGCTGCGCTGCTCCTTGCCTTTGCCGATCAGGTCGCTGATCGGCGTGGTGGTCAGGGCCAGGAGGTCGCGGGCGAGGTCGTCCATGTTGTTCGTGCGCCGCTCGGGGTGCAGCAGAGCTGCCGCCACCATGGTGTCGAACAGCGGTCCGCCCAGGCGCAGGCCGGCGCGTTCGAGCACGACGATGTCGTACTTGAGGTTCTGGCCCACTTTCGTGGTGACCTCGTTCGCCAGGATGGGACGCAGCGCGTCGGCCACCCGCTCGGGATCGAGCACCCGACCGTGATCACCGCGCACGGGAAGGTACCAGCCCGTGCCCGCCTCCCAGCTGAAGGCGTAGCCGACGACGTCCGCGTCGACGGCGCGCAAGCTCGTCGTCTCGGTGTCCACCGCGAAGGCGTCTTGCTTCGCCAACTCGGCCAGGAACGCCTCCAACTCGGCGTCGCTCGTGACGGCGCGGTACGTGCGTGGACCGTCGTCCGCGGTCTCGGAAGGTGTCGGCCTCGTGTCTCGACTCGCTGCCGTATGCGACCCGTCGACCGAAGCGCCGGCCAACGCGACCACCTGGTCTTGGAAGCCGCGGAACCCGAGCTCCTGGAACAGCGGTAGCAGGGCGCTCGGATCGGGTGTCTGCGCGCGACAGGCGGGCAGGTCGAAGTCGATCGGTACGTCCGGGTCGAGGGTCACCAAGCGGCGCGTAAGGGCCATCTGCTCGGCGTGCGCCGCGAGGTTCTCGCGTAGCTTCGGGCTGAGCTCGTCGAGATGCTCGAGGACCGCGTCCGCGTCGCCGTACTTCGCGATCAGCTTGGCCGCCGTCTTCGGCCCCACGCCTCTGGCCCCGGGGATGTTGTCGGTGGCGTCGCCGGTGAGGCTCTGCACCTCGGCGGCGTGCTCGGGTCCGTACCCCTTCTCGACCACCAGCTTGGCGGCATCGAGCAAGTCGCCGCTGGAAGGGTCCCATAGCTTGACCTTCGGCGTCAGGATCTGGTGGAGGTCCTTGTCGCGGCTGCCGATCCGCAGCTCGACGTCTTCGTTCGCGAGCCGCGCAGCGATGGTGGCGATGACGTCGTCGGCCTCGTACCCTTCCAGTTCGAAGATCGGCACGCCGAGCGCCTCGACGACCTGCCGCACGCGCGCGAACTGCGGCGCGAGGTCTTCCGGCGATTCGTCGCGGTTCTCCTTGTACGCCGGGTACCACTGCTTGCGGTGGGTGGTGCCATCGCTGACGTCGAACGCCACGGCGAGGTAGTCCGGCCTCGCGTCGCGCAGTAGCGACAGGAGCATCTGCGTGAAGACGTAGACGGCCTTGACCGGCTCGCCCGAAGGCGACGTCAACGGTCGGAACGGTGCGTAGTAGGCGCGGAACAGCTGCGCGTGTCCGTCGATGAGATAGAAGGTCTTCACGGGCTCCTCGGCTCCGCTGGGGAGAGCGCCAGTCTATCATCGGACACCCGAAGCAAGCCGCCCTCCCCCGTATCGACCGGTCAGTCCAGCGTCATCTCCTCGACCGCGCGCCGGCGCTCCATCTCCTCGGCTTCGGCGCGGCGCGCGGCCTCGGGTTCGGCGAGGTGTTGAAGGCCGCGGTTGACGGCGTCGAAGCGACGGTACGCCAGGCCGCCGATCACTACCATGGTCACCACGAAGAGCGACACGACGGCCGTGAGTTCGGTCTTCACCGCGTCCGAAAGGATCGGGGAAGCCAGCGCCAAGCCGACGATCACCAGCGAGAACTCGCCGCGCGGGAGCATCATGACGCCGTGACCGAGGCTCGCCCGGCGGCTCAGTCCGGTGGCGCGGCCGGCGGCGAAGCCCAGCACGAGTTGCGACAGGACCGTGACCCCTACCAGCAGCGCGGCCGCCGGCAGTTCCCCCAGGGCGGCCACTACGTCGACGTGCACCGCGAAGTCGAGGAAGAACACCGCGGCGGCGACGTCGTACCACGGTCGCAGGGCCTCGGCCAGGCGTTCGTGGGACTTGGTCTCGCCCGCGGCCATCCCGAGCAGGAAGGCCGCCACGGCCTCCGGGAAGTGCAATTGGTGGGCTGCCGCGGCCACCAACAGGACCACGGCCAGGCCGAGCATCACCAACGCTTCGCCCTCCCGGTCGAACAGGCGTTCGAGAAGCGGCATGCCGAAGCGCACCAACGCCCCGTACGCCAGCAGGAACACCGCGACACCGATCAGTTCCGTGAGCCCCCCGCCACCGCTCGCGACGCCGAGGCCGGCCAACACCAGCACCATCGCGAGGTCCTCGAAGACCAGCACGCCCAGCGTGCGCTCGGCCTCCGGGTACGCGACCAGATCGCGCTCGCTGAGCAGCTTCGCGATCACGCCCGAGCTCGAGATGTACACCGCGGCGCCCAGGAACAGCGATCCCAGCCAGCCGAGCCCCAGCAGGAGACCGACGCCGATGCCGATGGGAAGCTGTATCAGGTCGATCGTCCCAGCCCGCAGCGTGGCCTTCCCGCCTTCCAGGAAGCGCGCGAGGGAGAACTCCAACCCCATGAAGAACAGCAGAAGCAGCAGCCCGACTTGACCGAGGAGGCCGATGACCGGGCCGGGAGCGTAGACGTGCACCACGCCTTGGGGTCCGAACGCCAGCCCCAGAGCCAGGTACCCCACCACCGTGGGCAACCCCACGCGGCGAGCCAGCCAGCCGGCCATGTACAGGCCAGCGGTGATCAGCCCGAACTCCAACAGCAGGCTCAAGTGCCAACCCCCGCTTGCGTCACGGGCGTCAGTCGCTGCTCAGGAGGACCACGCGGGCCGCCTCGCACTCCGCGGGCGTGCCCACCAATAACAGGGTGTCGTCCTCCTCGAATGGCATGTCGATGTTCGGGTTGGCGATGGCGTCGTCGTCGCGGATGACCGCCACCACGGACGCGCCGGTGCGGCGCCGCAGGGCCATGCCCTCGAGCGTCCGCCCGACCCCTGGCGCGCCGGCCGGAAGCTCGACCCACTCGAGCTCCATGCCGCCAAGTGCCAACTCGAGCTTCTCCAAGTCGGGACCGGCCACCATAGCGCCGCCCATCAGGTTCGCGACCTGCTGCGCCTCGTCGCGGTCCAACTTGACCACGTCGCAGGGGCGGTCGTCGCCGCGCAGGAAGTGGAACAGCTGGCGCTCGCCATCCGGCTTCACCACGATCGCCACGTTGCCTCCCGCCCGCAACGGCATCACGTACTTCTTGCCCACCCCCGGCAGGGTCACTTCCCGAACACCGAGGGCGATGCTGTCGTCGTTGGCCATGCCGCTATGGTAGGCCCGACGGCAGGGTTCGCGCCAGCGGCTACGATGGCGCTACGACAGGGAGGACACGTGGACTTCGAGAAACTCGGCGCCTTCTACCTCGGCCGCGAAGTGGACCCGGAGACGCTCTCCACCACCGATCGGCCCCTCCTCTACGACGCCAACGACCTCACCACCCACGCCGTCATCGTCGGCATGACCGGCAGCGGGAAGACGGGCCTCGGCATCGGTTTGATCGAGGAAGCCGCCATCGACGGCGTCCCGGTACTCGCCATCGACCCGAAGGGGGATCTCGGGAACCTAGCGCTCACGTTCCCCGAGCTTCGGGCGGACGACTTCGCCCCTTGGGTCGACCCACAGGCCGCCGAACGTAAGGGCCAGGACGTGGCAGCGTACGCCGCCGACCAAGCCGAGACCTGGCGGCGCGGCCTCGCGGACTGGGGCCAGGGTCCCGAGCGGATCGTTCGGCTGCGCGAGGCGGCCGAGGTCGTTGTGTTCACGCCGGGGTCCAGCGCCGGACGCCCCGTGTCGGTGCTGCGCTCGTTCGCCGCCCCGCCCGTCGCGGTGCGAGACGACCCCGATCTGTTCGCGGACCGGATCGACGCCGCCGCCACCGGCCTGTTGACGCTTCTGGGCGTAGACGCCGACCCGCTCGGCCGCGAGCACGTCTTGCTCGCCACCATCCTCGGGCATGCCTGGCGTGCCGGCCAGAGCCTCGGCGTCGGCGACCTCATCCACGCCGTGCAGGACCCACCCGTGAAACGCATCGGCGTGATGGACATCGACACGGTCTTCCCCGCCAAGGACCGCATGAAGCTGGCGCTCGCGCTCAACACGTTGCTGGCTGCCCCTAGCTTCCAAGCGTGGTTGCAGGGTGAACCGCTCGACGTGCAGAGCCTGCTCTACCGCTCCGACGGCAAGCCACGCATCGCCGTGGTGTCGATCTCGCACCTCAGCGACGCGGAGCGGATGTTCTTCCTCACGTTGCTGCTCTCCGAGGTCGTGGCCTGGACGCGCTCCCAGACGGGCACCTCCAGCCTGCGCGCGTTGGTCTACGTCGACGAGTTGTTCGGCTTCCTCCCACCCGTGGCCGAGCCGCCCACGAAGAGACCGTTGCTGACGCTGTTGAAGCAGGCGCGAGCGTTCGGTGTCGGGCTCGCCCTCGCCACCCAGAACCCCGTCGATCTCGATTACAAGGCGCTATCCAACGCCGGCACCTGGTTCGTCGGCCGGCTGCAGACCGAGCGCGACAAGCAGCGCCTCGTCGACGGCCTCTCCTCCGCGGCGCCCAGTGCGGTGCCCGCCGCCGAGCTCACCGACGTGATCGGCCGGTTGGGCAAGCGCACGTTCTTGCTGCACAACGTGCACGAAGGACAACCGGCGCTGTTCCAGACGCGCTGGGTGATGTCGTACCTGGCTGGGCCGCTGTCGCGCGAGCAGATCCGACGGTTGAGCGCGAGCACGGACGAGGCGGCTGACGGCGAGGCCGCGGAGGGCGCGGTGCGCCAAGCGACCCCGGCGCAGTCGGCGCCGGCCGCTGCCGGCGAGGTGGCGACAACGGTCGCCGGCCCGGCGGGCCATGCGGCGTCCGGCGCGACCGCCGGCGCGACGACCGGGGACGCTGCCGGCGTCGCCACCGATGCCGACGCGCGACCGTACTTGCCCCCGAACGTGCGCCAGGCGTTCGCGCCCGCCGACGCCGTCGACGCGGTTCGCTACTTCCCGTTCTTGCTGGGCGCGGCCGACGTGCACTACAGCTCCAAGACGTATGGCGTCGACGTCGGGAAGCGCGTCGAGCGCGTGGTGGAACCACGCGAAGGGCCGATCGCGTTCGCCTGGGCCGAGAGCGAGGCCGCGCCGGTGGCGCTGGACGCGACTTCCCCCGAGCCGACGCCGGGCTTGCCGTTCGTGGCGTTCCCCGCCATCGACGTGAGCGAGAAACGCACCAAGGAGTGGGAGGCGCTATTCCAACGTTGGCTCCGCACCGACGGCGCCCTGACGCTGTACCGGCACCCGGCTACGAAACTCGTGTCCGACCCGGACGAACCCGAACGCGACTTCGCCATACGGTGCGCACACCGTGCGCGCGAGTTGCGGGATGCCGAACGCGCCGCGCTTCGCAAGAAGTACGAAGCCAAGCTGGCGACACTGGAACGGCGCGTGATGCGCGACTCCCAGACCACCGAACGGGAACGGCAACAACTGCAGCAACGCACGCTCGACAGCGCAGTGACGGTCGGGACGGCACTGTTGGGGGCGTTCCTCGGGAGACGGTCGGCTTCGCGCGTCTCGACCGCGGTGCGGCGCGCTTCCAGCGTGGGCAAGGAGAGCGGCGACGTGAACCGAGCCCGTGAGACGCTCGCCCGGAGCCAAGCCGAGCTGGCCGCACTCCAGTCCGAGTTCGATCGCGAGCTCGCCGCGCTACCGAGCCAGGAGCTGCACCCCGACGTGCTCGAGCTCGAGACCGTCCGCGTGCGCCCCACCAGCTCCGACATCGCGTTGCGGTACGTGGGCGTGTTGTGGATACCGCACCGGCAGGGCGCCGACGGCCGCTGGCATCCCGCGGTCGCATGAGCAGGGCGCGGTGCGAGCCCAGAGCGTCTAGGGCGCCAAGTCGAACGCTTCGGGTGCCGGCAGGCCGCGCCAGTTCCACTCGCCATCACGACGCGGCGGCCAGATCACCGCGGTGGCGCGACCGGCGATGGTGATCGCCCTGATCGGCCCGAAGTAGCGCGAGTCCTCGCTGCCGCGCGCGGAGCGGTTGTCCCCCATGACGAAGTAGTACCCGTCGGGCAGCAACAGGTCGAGCACCACCGGCGTGCCTTCGGTGGTGCCGCTCGGCACCTCGACGTTGCTCACCACGTTGCCGTAGAAGAGCTGCACGAGCGGGTCGTCCACCGCGTTGGGCGCCGGATCGAACCCGCCCATCGGCAGCACCGGGTTGGAGAGGCTCGCCGAGGCGCGGTCGAAGCCGACCACCATCGCCGAGACCCGCCCGTTCTCGACGAGCACCTTGGGGAAGTCGACCTCGGCCACGCGGAACGGGGCTTCGTCGGTGATGAACCCCTGATCGATGGCGACCCCGTTCACGAACACCTGTCCGCGTTCGATGCGGACGCGGTCGCCGGGCACGGCCACGATCCGTTTGATGAAGAACTTCTGGCTCCCCGTCGCCAACGCCGTGGGCGCGTTGGCCGGTTCACGCAGCACCACGACGGCGCCGCGCTCGAACGCGGGCAGCACACCCATGCGCCGGAGCCAGGTGTCGAACTTCGGGATGAACACGCGGTCGCCCGTGAGCAACGACTGGATCAGCGTGCCACCGTTACCGCCGTTCAGGTTCGGCTCCATCGACGAGCCGACGACGCCGACCGTGGTGAACACGAACGTCACGACCAGGTAGGCGATGACCAGCGCCTCGGCGTACCCGCGGACCTCGCGCCAGAAACGCTGCTGCCACGTGAGCGGCGCAGCCGGCGCGCTTCCGCTCCCCTTGCCGCTGAGACGTGCGCGGGCTCGGTCGCGGGGGGTCGCGTTGCGAACGGGATCGGTTTCGGCCATGACGGCCCAGACTACCCCGAAACCAGACGCAGACGCGCCCGCTGCTACACTCCCGCCATGCCCGAACGCGACCGGCCGCCACCTCCGCACGTCTACCGCGGCCGGGGCACCCACTCGGATCCGGTCAACCGCTTCAGCGAGATCGAGGTCGAGCTCGACCCCAGCGAGATCACCGACGACGACCTGCGCGTTCGCACGCGTTACCTCGACGACACCTCGCGCAGCGTGATCAGCACCAACACCAGCCCCGACGTCGGTTTCGACGCCAGCCTGAACCCGTACCGGGGCTGCGAACACGGCTGCTCCTACTGCTACGCCCGCCCCACCCACGAGTACCTCGGACTCACGGCCGGCCTCGACTTCGAACGCGTCATCTTGGTCAAGCGCCGCGCGCCCGAGTTGTTGCAGCGCGCGCTCGACGAGCGCGGTTGGAAGCCGAAGGTGCTGGCGTTGTCCGGCGTGACCGACCCCTACCAACCGGTGGAGCGCAAGCTCGAGATCACTCGGGGCTGCCTCGCGGTGCTCGCGCGCTACCGGAACCCGGTGGGGATCATCACCAAGAACGCGTTGGTCACGCGCGACGTCGATCTGTTGGCGGAGATGGCGGCGTGGGGCGGCGTGCGCGTGACGCTCTCCATCACCACGCTGGACGAGAGCCTGCGCGCAGCGCTCGAGCCGCGCACCGCCACCATCGCCATCCGCTTGCGGGCCATCCGCGAACTGGCGACGGCAGGGGTGCCGGTGGGCGTCAACGTCGCGCCCATCATCCCCGGCCTGACCGACACCGAGATCCCGGAGATCCTCGCCGCCGCGGCGGCGGCCGGCGCGCGGCACGCGGGCTACACCGTGCTGCGCCTGCCCGGCGCGGTCGGCCCACTGTTCGAGACGTGGCTCGACCAGCACGCACCCGGACGCAAGGCGAAGGTGCTGAACCGGGTGCGCGAGGTGCACGGCGGCGAAGCCGACGACCGCCGCTTCGGGCGCAGGATGCGCGGCGAGGGAACGTACGCCGAGCAGATGCGCCAGCTGTTCCACCTGGCGCGGACGCGAGCCGGCATGCAGCGCACCCCCGAACCACTCGCGACCGGACACTTTCGTCGCCCGGGAGCGGCCGAACAGGCTACGCTGTTCGACGCAGAAGGGCCGTGAGCCACGTCGGACGCTCGAACCTGGCCGCGGCGTAGACTCGGAGCGACAGAGACGACGAAAGGAAGTTCCATGGAAACGTCCCCTTCCCCCGTTGCTTCGGTTCGCGAGTCCCGGCAGCCAGGGCCCCTTCGCCCCGTCCGTGTACTCGTGACCGTCCTCGCCTTCGCGGCGCTCTCGCTCGCCGCCGCCCAACTTCCGCTCAACCCGCCGAACTACTACCTATCGCAGCTGCCCGAGCTGGTCGACGGCGCCACGCTCGAGGGCGAACTGACGGCCGACGACGGCCAGAACTTCAAGGACGGCTCGTATCTCGACGTCTACGTGCTGTACGGCGTCGCCGGCGAGCAGGTTCGCCTGACTGCACGCAGCGCCGACTTCGACACGTACCTGACGGTCTACGACCCCATGGGCTACGTGCTGGATGCCAACGACGACGATTGGAACGGTTACGGCTCGGATTCGGCCTTGCAGCTCGACCTGCCGGAGACCGGCCGCTACCTCGTGATCGTCAGCGGCTACGGGCCGTTCGACATGGGGCGCTACGTCGTGGAGCGCGGCGCGGGCCAGGCGGTCACGATGGACGCCATCGAGATCACCGTGCCGAGCGTTCAGACCGGGATGCTCGACCCCGGCATGGGCGCAGCGCCCGGCACGTGGGGCGGCCCGGGCCAGGTCTACGCGTTCGACCTCGAGCGACCCGCGCTGCTGGTCGCCAGCCTCACGTCGTTCGACTTCGACACCGTTCTGTACGTGATGGACGAGTCGGGTACGGTCGTGGCGGAGAACGACGACGCCATGGCCACTACCGACTCGCAAGCCATGGTCGACCTAGAGCCGGGTCGGTACTTCGTCGTGGCGAGCTCCTGGAGCTCCGACTCGGGCGGCGCCTACACGCTCGAGCTGAACCTCTACGTGCCTCTGGACTGACGGTCGACGCCATCCACCACGAGCCGCGGCGGGAAGCGCCCCACCGCGGCTCGTTCGCATCGGGGCCGCGCACCGAACGAGACGGTCCGCGATACCCTGACGCCACGCCATGACCGCTCGACACCCCGACGACGCCCCGCAGTCCGGCCTCTTCGCCTCCGCCGCCAGTGAGCCGCTCGCGGCCCGCATGCGGCCGCGGGTGCTGGAGGAGTTCATCGGTCAGGACCACATCGTCGGCCCCGGGCGGCTGCTCAGGCGGGCCATCCAGGCCGACCAGCTGAGCTCGCTGATCTTCTACGGGCCGCCCGGCACCGGCAAGACGACGCTCGCGCGCGTCATCGCCAACTCGACGAAAGCGCGCTTCACCGCCATCAACGCCGTGCTGGCCGGCGTGAAGGACATCCGTGAAGCGGTGGCCCAAGCGCAGCAGGAACGGCAGGCCGGCAGGCGCACCATCCTCTTCGTCGACGAGGTCCACCGCTTCAACAAGGCGCAGCAGGACGCCCTGCTGCCATGGGTCGAGAACGGCACCGTGATCCTGGTCGGCGCGACCACCGAGAACCCGTACTTCGAGGTGAACAAGGCGCTCGTCAGCCGCAGTCGCATCTTCCAGCTGAAGCCGCTCGACGAGGACGACCTGCGCGCGGTGGCGCGGCAGGCGTTGGGGGACCGCGAACGCGGCTACGGCGACCGGCGCGTGATCCTGGAGGACGACGCGCTCGACCACCTCGTCAACGTCGCCAACGGCGACGCCCGCGCTCTGCTGAACGCCCTGGAACTCGCGGTAGAGACCACCGCGCCCGTCACGGACGGCGCGGTGCGCGTCACGCGCGAGGTGGCCGAGGAGTCGATCCAGCGCCGCGCGGTGCTCTACGACAAGGAAGGCGACGCGCACTTCGACACCATCAGCGCCTTCATCAAGAGCGTGCGCGGTTCGGACGCCGACGCGGCCCTCTACTGGCTGGCGAAGATGGTGTACGCCGGCGAAGACCCGCGCTTCATCCTTCGCCGACTGCTCATCCTCGCCAGCGAGGACGTCGGGCTGGCCGACCCGCACGCCCTCGGGGTGGTCGCCGCCGCTGCCCAGGCCTACGACTACGTCGGCTTGCCCGAAGGTCGGTACCACCTGGCGCACGCCACGCTGTACCTCGCGACGGCGCCGAAGTCGAACTCCACCATGGGCTTCTTCGACGCACTGGACGCGGTCACCAAGGAACGCGAGGCCGAGGTGCCGAACCACCTGCGCGACGCCAGCCGCGACAAGGAAGGTTTCGGACACGGTGAAGGCTACGCCTACCCGCACGCCTACCGTGACCATTGGGTGGCGCAGCAGTACCTGCCGGAAGCGCTGCAAGCGAAGGTCTTCTACCAACCGAGCGAACAAGGCTACGAGGCCCGCGTGAAGGGCGACGTCGCTCGCAAGCGTGAGGCGCAACTGGCGGCCATGCTCGAGCAGGAGCGCCCCACGCCGGTCGAGGTGCTCACCACCTCGCCGACCGACCGCGCCCGCGACCGTTGGCTCGCCCGCACGGTCTCCGGCGCGGGCGCGCGCCTGGCGCGCGTGCGTGACGCGATCTTCGAAGAAGCCAACGTCTTGCGCCACCACCTCGTCCTCGACGTCGCAGCCGGTTCGGGCCTGCTCGTCTGGGAAGCGCTGCGGCGCGCTCCCGAGGGCCAGGTGTGGGCCGTCACGGACGACGACGAGCACGCCCGGGCGCTGCGGCAGCAAGCGGAGCAGCTCGACGCGTTGACCAGGCCCATCGTAGTGGTGGCGCCGGTCGCCGAGGTCACGAGCGCGGTGCGGTCCGCCGGCCAGGACCTGCGCTTCGATCGCGTTCTCGGGCGGGGCGCGCTCACCGACCTCCTCGCCCCCGCCGCTTGGCTGAAGACCGTCGCCGGCCTGCTGCTCCCCGGCGGCGAAGTGGTGCTGGCCGAGACCGACGCGGCCAGGGCCCAACGCCTCTCCGCGTTGATCGACTGGTCGGACGCCCCGTCGCTCGGAGAGCGCGTCGCTGCCAGCGAGTCCTCGCTCTACGCGGGCGCGTCGGCCTGGACCGAGGAGCACTGGCAGGACCTGGCACGGGTCTCCGGCTTGACGCTCGCTACGCACCGCGACGTCGTCGTGCACGGGGAACAACACGTCGCTCCCGCGTCGATCGAACGCTGGTTCGGCTCGCAGGACGCCCGCGGTCCGTACGCCGAGGCTCTGTCGGCGACACTCCGCGACGACGAGGTCCGTGAGGTCGAGCGCCGCTTCCGGACGCGCTTCGCCGGTCAGGTGGTGCCATGGCGCACGGTCGTGGCGCTCGCGCGGTTGACCCGCGATTGAGCGCCGATCGCCGCAGGAGCGGCGACACCGCTTGGTATGATCCGGCCACGACGAAGAGGCGGATGAACCAGAGCGCGCGGATCACGCGTTCGGATCGGGGGCCGAAACCGTGACGTCGCCAACGAGAGGGGAACGTGGACTAGCGCGGTCCACTTGGGGGAAGCGGGTCTGGAGGTCGACCCCGCCGGGGGGCATGCGTCGACCGGATGAGCGTTCCACGAGGCCGTCGAAGTGACGGCCTCGCCCGTGCGCGGTCTCACGCGCCGGTACGCCCTGTTGGCCGGCATGCTCGAGCTGGCCATCGCCGTTCCGATGCCGGTGCTGGTGCTGCACATGACCGGCCGAGGACTCGACCTGGCGCTGATCGGCCTCGCGTTCACCATCCGCGCCATCCTGGTCGTGATCCTCGAGCTACCCACCGGCGGCTTGGCCGACGCCATCGGCCGCAGACCTGTGGCACTCGCATCACAACTCTTCACGCTGGCGTCCTTCACGGCGTTGTTGTTCGTCACCGGGCCGGTCACGGCGTTGGTGTACGCGGTGCTGCAGGGAATCGGGGCGGCGCTCCACTCCGGCGCCCTCGACGCTTGGTACGTCGATGAGCTGAAACGACTCGATCCCGAGGTCACGCTGCAGCCGCACCTCGCGGTGGTGGACGTGGCCCAATCGGGGGGCATGCTGATCGGCACGGCCATCGGCGGCTTGCTTCCCACGCTCACCGCCGGTCTCGACCTGCCATGGCCGCTGTCCGGCTTCGGGGTCGCGCTCTTCGCCGGCGTCGCGCTTCGGGCGGTGGTGTGGTTGCTGACGCTGGCGATGATGCACGAGCCGGTCAAGCCGCAGGGCGGAGAAGCCGGCGGCGTGGCCGTCGTACCGGCCATCCTGCGCGACGCCGCACGCCTCACGCGGGCGATCCCGGAAGTGCGGTGGCTGCTGTTGGCGGCGGCTGCCAGCGGGTTGGCCATGGTCAGCATCGAGACCTTCTGGCAACCGATCGCGGCGCTCCGCTTCGGGGCGGACCCGAGCAACAGCACCGCCTACGCGGTGTTGGGAACGCTATCCGGTATCGCCGTGCTGCTCGGAAGCGTCGCCGTGTTGCGTTGGGGCGAGAAGTTCCCCGGCGGACCAGCCGCACTGGCCGGGGCCAGCATGCTGGTGCGCGGCGGCGCCATGATGCTGTTCGCGCTGGTGCTCTCTCCGCTCGGACTCGGACTCGGCCTGACCGTCGCATATTTCGCGCTGGCGTCCAGCAACGTCCCCCACGACACCCTGCTTCACGAGGCGGTGCCGTCGGCGCGGCGT
The DNA here is from genome assembly GCA_046484635.1 of Trueperaceae bacterium. GTDB lineage: Bacteria > Deinococcota > Deinococci > Deinococcales > Trueperaceae > CAZACZ01. Next base: position 6,750 of record JAWOIL010000126.1, on the reverse strand, counting down.
TCGTCGATGTTGAGCGTCCATTCGCTGGTGTTCTTCCTCGGCATCGCGGTCGCGTCCGGTCCACTCGGCTGGCTCGCGACACGTACCGGTCCGCAACTCGCGTTGCTGGTGGCGGCCGCCGTGACGGCGGCAGCGAGCTTGAGCTACGTCGCCGTCGCGCGTGTCCACGGCACCGTGAAGACGGTCGACACCGGCCACGGCGGAACGGCGTCGCAGATCGCGCTCGGCAAAGGTTCGGAAGACTGAGGTTCCGCACCGCCGTCCGGCCCTAGCCCGCGCCAGGCGCTCAAGCCGACGCGGCAGGCTCGCGCTCCGCCATCTCCTCGCCGGGCAGCGTCACGTGCTCGCGTCGCTCGGTCGTGAACGAACCGTCGGCGAACCGCACCACCACGTCGCCGCCCTGCGACACGTACCGCACCTGTTCCGGCTCGACGCGTTCGCGGGCGCCTTCGGGGGCCATCAGCGGCGTGCGCACTTCGTTCAAGTACCGCGTGCGCTCGGGCGGTGCCAGATGGCGTAGGTGCGTGCGGTACAGCTCGCTGGTGCGGACCGCAACGTCGAGCCAACCGCGACCGCGCCAGCGGTGCAGCACCAGGGCGCCCTGCAGCAGCACGCCGATCAACAGGCCCCACCACACGCCCGCCAGCTCGAACCCGAGCACTAGGGCGAGAAGGTAGGCCAGGGGCACTACCAACAGAGCGCGGCCGATCACCGCAGCGATCAGCGCCGCCATGGTGTCGCCTGCGCCCCGCAACGCGCCGCTGGCAACGATGGTGACGGCGATGAGCGGCTGCGCCGACCCGTGGATCCGCAAGAAGCTTGCGCCTCCTTCGACCACGATGGGGTGCGCGCTCGGTTCGAACAAGCGGACGATCTGCGGAGCGAACGCGACCATCGGCAGCGCGGGTAGCGCCATGATGGCCATGCCGAGCACGATGGACAGGTTCCCTCGTAGGCGCGCGAGGTCGGGGCGCCAGGCGCCCAGCGCTTGGCCGACCAGCGAGGTCGCCGCGACGCTGACGGCGACGCCAGGCATGAACCCCAGCGACGCCACCTGCATACCGATCGACATCGCAGCGGCGCCATAGGCGCCTGCCGAGGTCGAGGTCACGATGCGCATCACCAGCAGGCCGGAGACGTTCTGCAAGACACCTTGCGTGCCCGCCGGGACACCGATGCCGACCATGGTTCGCACCATCGGCCAGTACGGCAAGAAGCTACCGCGCCCCAGGCGAACGACGTTCCTGCCCGACGCCAACAGCCAGACGCCGGCCACCACACCGATCGCGCGCGCCGCCACGGTTCCGTACGCGGCGCCGTCGACGCCGAGCGCGGGGAACGGGCCGAGACCGAAGATGAACAGCGCGTTGAACGCCACGTTCAACACGTTGATGCTGCCGACCAGCACGAGCGGCGTGAGCGTATCGCCCGCGCCCTGCATCAACTGCGTCACCGAGAACGTCAGTGCCATGAGCGGGGCGCCCAGGAACAGGATGCGTAGGTAGCTCGTGCCCAGCGATACCGCCTCGGGGCTCGCGCCCGACGACATGAAGCCGAGCAGCGGTTCGGCGGAGAGGAAGCCAAGTGTCCCGAGCGCGGCGCCGAAGAGCACAGCGAGCGTGAGCGCCTGCCGCGCCACCGCGCTCAAGCGTGCGTCGTCGTACGCTCCCCGCGCCTGCGCCGCCATCACCATGGCGCCCGTCGTCACCGACAGCACCCCGACCATCAGGAGCATGCGCACCATCTGCGCCATGCCGACGGCCGCCACCTCGATGGGGCCGAGCCTCCCGACCATCACCACGTCCGCGACGTTCACCAACGTCTGCAGCAGGTTCGTGAACACCACCGGCAGCGCCAAGCGCGCGACCAGTCGCGCCTCCACGCCGTGACGGCGGAGGGCGGAAAGCGGATCGGGGAGGCGCATGGACCACGGCAGCCTACCCCGTTCTGCCGACACCTTCCCGGACGGGCCGCCGGAGGGCCCGGAAGCGTGTTGCGCTGCTACGATGCGCACGTGTCCCCCGCTACTGACGCGCACCCCGACGAGGACCTTCGCATCGACCTGGCGCTGCGTGCCATGGCGCTCAAAGACGAGCCTCGCCGTGGCTGGGTGCTTCGCAGCGTCGAGGCGCCCGAATCGGTGGCGGGGCACGCGTGGGGCACGGCGTTGCTCTGCCTGCTGTTCGCGGACGCGGCCGGGGTCGACCCCGGCCGCAGCGTCGCCATCGCCGTCCTGCACGACATCGCCGAGGCAGAGACCGGCGACGTCGCGACGCGGGCGGACGCGGCCGACCGGGAGATGAGCGAGTCCGAGAAGACACGACGGGAACGGGCCGCAATCACGCAGTTGCTGCCGGAGTCAGTGGCCCACTTGCGGGCCTTGTGGCAGGCGTACGAAGACCGCGCCGACCCCGAAGCGGTGTTCGTGCGCGACATGAACCTCATCGACATGTGCCTGCAGGGGCTGATCTACCAGCAGGAACGACGCTACGACCCGCTCGCGACGATCACCTCGCGCGGCGAACACGCGCACCTCGACGAGTTCTTCGCGAGCGCCGGCGCCCGCCTCTCCACGCCGTTGGCGAAGCGCTTGTTCGAACGGGTCGAGGTGCGCTACCGAGCCGCGAAACGCGCGGACGAGCCGGCCAGATAGCAGGGCGAGGCATCCACCGGGCAGTAAACTGAGAGAAGGCGCGTCGTCGACGCGGTACGCGACGTCGAGCCGAACGCGGGAGCGTGGCCGTTGGTTCGTACAACGTCCGGTCCTGCCGGAACGTCTGGGAGGACCGGCCGAGGAAGCGTAGCTTCCGAGGAGGTACTCACATGCGCATCGGCAAGTCGATCCTGTCCGTGGTGGTGGCCGCACTGCTCGGCGCCACCTTCGCCCAGAACCTGGTGGTGTACTCCAGCGTCGACGAGGAGAACGCCCGCGCCATCCTCGACGCCTTCACCGCCGATACGGGCATCCAGGTCCAGATGGTCTTCCTCTCCTCCGGCCCGGCGCTGTCGCGCATCGAGGCCGAGAGCAACCGTCCGCAGGCCGACGTCTGGTTCGGCGCTCCCAGCGAGAACCACATCCTGGCCAAGGAGCGCGGCCTGACCCAACCGTACGTCACCGCGCACGCGGCAGCCCTGCCCGAAGCGTTCAAGGACGCCGAAGGGTACTGGCACGCCATCTACACCAACCCGCTGGCGGTGGCCGTGCGTACCGACATCCTCGAAAGCCGCGGCGCGACCGTACCGACCAGCTGGGAAGACCTCACCGACCCGCAGTACCGCGGCCTGATCCAGATGCCTTCGCCGCAGTCGTCGGGGACGGCGTACAACGTCATCCTCACGCTGCGCGAGATCTTCGGTGAGGAAGGCGCGTTCGAGTACATGAAGCGCCTGAACCCGAACGTCCAGACGTACACCCAGTCCGGCACCGCGCCCAGCGGCGCCCTCGGCGTCGGCGAGACCGCCGTCGCCATCCAGTTCAGCCCGGGGTTCCTGCGGCTGATCGACGAAGGCTTCCCCGTCCAGTTGGTCTTCCCCAGCGAGGGCGTCGGGTACGAGGTCGCTGCCATGTCGATCCTCCAGGGAGCGACGAACCTCGAGCAAGCGCGCGCCCTCGCCGACTGGATCACCTCCCAGGCCGGCCAACAGGCGCTGTCGGTCCGGAAGACCTACTTCATGCCGATCCGCGCCGACGTCAGCGCGGGAGAAGGCGTGCCTTCCCTGGACGACATCGAGCTCGTCTCGTTCGACCCGGCGTTCGCCGCAGAGAACCGTCAGCGGCTGGTGGACGCGTGGGTCGAGCAGGTACTCGGCCAGTAACCGGCGTCTAGCCTAGGTTCGGCGGGGCGCGGAGCGTTCGCGCGCGCGCCCCGCCGTTACCCCGGCGCCGGCACGAGTCCTGCATGTTCCGCCGCGGCCTCGCCGAGCTGCGCGTCCTCACGCGCGACCCGCTGTTGCTCTTCCTCGTCGTGCTCATCATGGCGGCGCTGGTGGTGTTCGTGGTGGTGCCACTCAGCCGGGTGCTGCTGGCCAGCTTCCAGACGCCAAGCGGCTTCGGGCTCGACAACTACGCCCTCATGGCCGAGCGCCGGCTGTACCGCAACGCGTTGCGCAACAGCCTCACGGTCGGCGCCGTGGTCGGGTTGCTCGGCGTCACGCTCGGGTACATCGCCGCGTTCGTGCTGACGCGCACGAACGTGCCGTTCAAGCGCGTGTTCCACACCTTGATGATCCTGCCGATCATCTCGCCACCGTTCGCCGGCGCCATCTCGATCCTGTTCCTGTTCGGCTTCAACGGCCTGGTCACGCGTCAGTTGTTGGGCCTGCAGTACTTCAGCATCTACGGCTTCCACGGAGTAGTGCTGTCGCAGGTCTTCACCTTCGCCCCCATCGCCTATCTCTCGCTTCGCGGCGTCCTCGCCGGGATCAACCCGACGCTGGAAGACGCCGCCATGAACGTCGGCGCCAGCCGCTGGCAGGTGTTCTGGCGGGTGGTGTTCCCGCTGTCCCTGCCGGGCGTTGCCAGCGCGTTCCTGATCGTGCTCATCGAATCGATGGCCGACTTCGGCAACCCGCTCGTGCTGGCCGGCGCCGCCTTCCCGATGCTCGCCCCGCAGGCGTATCTCGAGATCACCGGGTCGTTCAACCTCGCGCGCGGGGCGATGCTGGCGGCGGTCCTACTGCTTCCCTCCATCACCGCCTTCGCGATCCAGCGCTACTACCTCGCCAAGCGTCAGTACGTCACCGTCACCGGCAAGCCCACCGCCTCGACCAGCCAGGCGGTCTCCCCCGGCGCCAAGTGGACGCTGTACGGCGTCGTGGTGGCGTTCGCAGTGATGGTGGTGGCGTTCTACACCGTCATCCTCGTCGGCGCCAGCACGCGTGTCTGGGGCTTCGACTACACCCTCACGCTGCGCCACTTCCGCTACGTCTTCGAGGTCGGCTGGGAAACCGTCAAGGACACGCTCATCGTGGCCATCGTCAGCACGCCGATCAGCGGCTTTCTCGGCATGATGATCGCGTTCCTGGTGGTGCGAAGGCGCTTCCCCGGCAAGGGCGCGATGGAGTTCGCCTCGATCCTCAACTTCGCGGTGCCCGGCACGGTGGCGGGCATCGGGTACATCCTGGCGTTCAACGGCCCGCCGCTCATCCTCACCGGCACCCTCGCCATCCTGGTGCTCAACTTCGTGTTCCGCTACGTGCCGGTCGGGATCCAGTCCGGTATCGCCGTGCTGCGCCAGATCGACCCGTCGATCGAGGAAGCGGCGCAGAACCTGGGCGCGGACGGCGTCACCACGTTTCGGAAGATCACGCTGCCGCTCATCGCGCCGGCGTTCTTCTCGGGCCTCGTGTTCGCCTTCGTGCGCGCCATGACCGCCATCAGCGCCGCCATCTTCCTGGTGTCGGCCAACTGGAACCTGATGACGGTGCAGATCCTGAACGAGGTCGGCTCCGGGCGCCTGGGCGTCGCGGCTGCCTTCAGCATGGTGCTGCTCGGGATCGTCCTCGTCGCCGTCGGCATCATCAACGCCCTGGTCGGCCAGCGGGCCGAAGCCGCATCGACGCTGCGCTTCTAGCGCAACCGCGAAGGAGTCCTCGATGGCCACCGACCTACGCCTCGTCCGCTTACGCAAGGAGTTCGGGGGGCGCGGCGACGAGCCGGTCGTCGTAGCGGTCGACGACGTCGACCTCGAGGTCGAGAAGGGCCTACTCGTCACGCTGTTGGGGCCCTCCGGCTGCGGCAAGACCACACTGCTCAGGATGATCGCCGGCTTCGAAGAGCCCACGCACGGCGAGGTGTGGTTCGGCGAGCGCCGCGTCGACAAGCTCGCCCCGAACGCGCGAGATACCGCGATGGTGTTCCAGTCGTACGCCATCTTCCCGCACCTGAACGTGTACGAGAACGTCGCCTTCGGCCTGCGCATGCAGCGCGTGCCGGCGAAAACGCTGCGCGAGCGCGTGGACCGCGTGCTCGACCTCGTGGGCCTGACGCCCATGGCCGAGCGCGCCCCCAGCGCCCTGTCGGGTGGGCAGCAGCAACGCGTGGCTCTGGCGCGCTGCATCGTGATGGAGCCGCAACTCTTGCTGTTCGACGAGCCGCTCTCGAACCTCGACGCCAAGCTGCGCGAGCAGATGCGCATCGAGATCCGCGACCTGCAGCAGCGCTTGGGCATCACGAGCGTCTACGTCACCCACGACCAGATCGAAGCCATGTCGATGTCGGACCAGGTGGTGGTGATGAACGCCGGCCGGGTCGAGCAGGTCGGCCCGCCCGAGGAGATCTACGCGCGCCCGCGTTCGCGCTTCGTGGCCGACTTCATCGGCAAGGCGAACTTCCTCGAGGGCCGGGTCGTGGACGAGGGCACGGTGCAGGTGGCGGAGGCGCGGCTTGCGCTCACGGGCGTCACCTCGTTGCCGCCAGGTAGCGCGGTGACGGTGGTGGCGCGGCCCGAGGCGATCCGGCTCGAGCCGGCCGCGCCCGACGCGCGCGGCGCCACGGCCGAGGGCGGCGTGCACGGCACGGTGACCCGCGCCATGTTCCTGGGCAGCCACGCCGAGTACATGGTCGACGTCGACGGTGCAGGGCCGCTCCAGGTCGACGCGTCAAACCCAGCGCATGGCGGCATGTACGCCCCGGGCGACCGCGTCTTGACCGTCCTCGGCGCGCTGCACGCGCTGCCGGACGAACGCGCCTGAGTCGGACGCTCACGCCCCGCCACCGCATGTAAGATTTCCGACATCCGCTGCTTGCGA
>JAWOIL010000121.1:0-5457 GCA_046484635.1 Trueperaceae bacterium | reverse complement strand
ACGTAGGGCTCGACGCGGTAGCGCTCGGCGTCCGCCCGAGCCGAAGTCTTCGTTGCCGGTGGCGTCGCTGGCCACCAGGCGCTGCTGCTCGGCGATCTTCGTGCCGTCGTGCCCGAACACCACGACTTCCTCGGCAGCAACGTCGCGATGTCCGGAGCCGCCCTCACCGACTTGACGATCGTCGCCGGCACCTCGAATGAGGAAGTGGTGGTGTTCGCGCACGACGGCGCGAAGATCGCAGAGCAGCAGCGCCTGGTGGCCAGCGACGCCACCGGCAACGAAGACTTCGGCTCGGCCGTCGACATCGACGGGAACATCATCATCGTTGGGGCGAACAACGCGGCAGACGCAAGCGGCACGCTGGACGCCGCAGGGGCTGCATACGTGTTCGTGCGCTCCGGCACGACATGGCTCGAGGTCGACAAGCTCTACGCGCCCACCCCGCAGCTCTTCGCGCGTTTCGGCATGTCGGTGGCGGTGGATGGCGAGTACGCGATCGTGGGCGAGAACATCGTCTACCCCGGTGACGAGCCGATCGCGAACGCGTACGTGTTTCGGTACACGCCGAGCGGCTGGGAACATACGACGACCCTCGACTCCACCGATCCAGATGAGGGCAGCCGCTTCGGCCGCGCAGTGGCGCTCGACGCGGGGCACGCCGTCGTCAGTGACCTGAACGCGAAGTCGGGGGCGGAGGCGGTGGGGGCGGTGTACGTGTATGGGCGGTAAGGCAACGCGCCTAGGCGTCACCCGTCAATCCGTGATCAAGATGTGGCTGGCTGAGCGTCTCGACGAGGCAGGCTATTCCCCCGCCAACCGCTGACGCACGTCCTCCAGTAGCCCATCCGCCGCCGCCTCGATGAGGTCGAGCACGTACTCGAACCCGTCGTCCGAGCCAGCGTACGGGTCCGGTACCTCGCGCTCGCGAAGGTAGGGCGCGAACTCGAGGAACATGCGCACGTTGGCGGTGCCGTCGCGGGCCGGCGCGCCTTGCCCGGCCTCGTGGTCGCCACGGCCGTGCCCCGTGCCTGCACCGTGCCCACGATGCCCGCCCCCACTCCTGCACGTCTGCACGATCCGGTTGTAGTTTCCGCGGTCCATCGCCAGCACGTAATCGAAGCGCTGACAATCGTCGGCATCGAACATGCGCCCACGCAGGCGCGAGAGGTCATATCCGCGGCGCGCCGCCGTCTCCTGCGCGCGCGCGTCCGGCGGGGCGCCCACGTGGTACCCGTGCGTGCCGGCGGAGTCGACGATCACACGGTCTTCCAAGCCCGCCTCGCGCACCTTGCGGCGGAACACGCCTTCGGCGGTCGGCGAGCGGCAGATGTTGCCCATGCACACGAACAGCACCGAGACGGTGCTGGCGGCGAACGCGTGCTCGTGCATGTCGGCCGCGTCGGGCTTGCGCGCCCAGGCGCCGGTCCAGGCGGCGTCGGAGGGGGCGGCCGTAGCCGCGCCTACCCCGCCGTGGCCAGCAGCCCGGCGACCACCGTCGTGCCTCACGCCTTCAGCCCCGGCTTCGAGCGGTACACGCGCGTGACGTCGGCGATGCGGCCGACGTTGTCCTTGATGAACTCGATCTCGCCTTGGTCCTTCACGTCCACGCGGAACATGATGCGCGCGCGCATGCTGCCTTGCACGTCGGCGGCGACGCGGCTGGCGCTCTTGTTCATGGCCGAGATGACGTTGAGCACGTCCTTCAACAGCCCGGGCCGGTCGATGGCGATGACCTCGAAGTCCACCGGGAACACCTCACCGGACGGCGTGTCCCAGGTGACGTTCACGAAGCGCTCCTGCTCGCTGCGCATGAGGTGCTTGACGTTCGGGCAATCGATGCGGTGCACGCTGATGCCGCGGCCACGGGTGATGTAGCCGATGACGTCGTCGCCGCGCACGGGGCTGCAGCACTTCGCAAGATTCGCGGGCGCGTCGAGGCCGTCGACGTACACGCCGGACACGCTCTTCCTCGGCGCCTCGGTCATCGGCGACGGGCGCCGTTCCTTCACCAGGTCCGGCACCAGCGTCTCGACCACGTGCTTGGGCGACACGCGCTGCGAGTCGATGGCGAGCAGCAGCTCGTCGACCGTGTCAGCGTGGATGAGCTTCTTGGCGACGTCCTCGAGCTTCGCGCGGGTGGTGAGTTGCGCCACCGGCAGGTTGCGGCGCCTGAGCGCGCGCTCGAGCAGGCGCTTGCCGTTCTCGAGCTGCACCTGCCGCTCCTGCGCGCGGAAGTAGTGGCGGATCTTCTGCTTGGCGCCGCGCGTGACGACGACGTTCAACCAGTCTTGCGACGGCCCGTACTGGCTGGAGCGGTTCGTGAGGATCTCGACGCGGTCGCCGGTGGCGAGCTCGTGGTTGAGCGGCACGATCTCGCCGTTCACGCGCGCGCCGATGCAGCGGTGCCCCACCTCGGTGTGCACCTGGTAGGCGAAGTCGATAGGGGTGGAGGTGCGTGGCAGGCTCACGACGTCGCCAGCTGGCGTGAACACCAGCACCCGCTCGCCCAGGAAGTCGTGCTTCACCGCGTCGATGAATCCTTCGGCGTCGTCGGAGCTGGTGTCGACCTCGAGCAGTTGCTTCATCCACTCGAGGCGTTCCTTGATGGCGTCGGTGTCGGTGACGCCGGCCTTGTACGCCCAGTGCGCCGCCACCCCGAACTCGGCCACCTCGTGCATGCTGCGGGTTCGGATCTGCACCTCGATCGGTTGCCCGAGCAGCCCGATGACGGTGGTGTGCAGGCTCTGGTACCCGTTCGGCTTCGGCACCGCCACGTAATCCTTGAAGCGCCCAGGGATGGGCGTCCACAGGCTGTGCACGATGCCGAGCGCGCGGTAGCACACGGCCTTCTCGGCGTCCTCGCGCCCCATGCCGTTGGAGCTGGTGTCCGGGTCGAGGATGGCGCGGATGGCCATGAGGTCGAAGATCTGGTCGAGGTTGCGGTTGTCGCGCTGCATCTTGCGGTAGATGCTGTACAGGTGCTTGCTGCGCCCGGAGAGCTCGAACGTCAGGCCTTCGACTTCGAGCTTCTCGGCCAGCAGGGTGATGCTCCGCTGCACGTACGCTTCGCGCTCGACGTGGCGCATGCGCACTTGGCGTTCGAGTTGATGGTAACGCTGCGGCTCGAGGTACTGGAACGACAGGTCTTCGAGCTCGTTCTTGATGTGGTTGATCCCGAGTCGGTGCGCCAGCGGCGCGAAGATCTCGAGCGTCTCCTCGCTGATGCGCTGCTGCTTGTTGGGCGGCATGGCCTGCAGCGTGCGCATGTTGTGCAGCCGGTCGGCCAGCTTGACGAGGATGATGCGCACGTCCCCGACCATCGCCAGCAGCATCTGCCGCAGGTTCTCGGACTGCTCGTCCTCGTAGACGCGCACGGCGAGCTTGCTGATCTTCGTCTCGCCTTCGACGATCCTACGCACCGTCTCGCCGTAGCGCTCCTCGATCTGGTCGAAGGTGACGGGCGTGTCCTCGACGGTGTCGTGCAGCAGCCCAGCGATGAGCGCGCTGACGTCGAGGTGCATCTCGGCGAGGATCTCGGTGACGGCCACCGGGTGCGTGACGAACGGCTCACCCGACCGCCGTGCCATGCCACGGTGCGCCTCCTCCGCGAAGGCGTACGCGTCCGCCACCCGCGCCACGTCTTCCGGCACGAGGTACTCGGTGGCGTTCTGTAGACTCCGCGGGATGGTCGCTACCATCAGGCTTCGCAGTGTAGCACCGGGGTATGGGCTTTCGGCGCGTGGGAGCGGACTGGGAGGCGGTGGGTGGGGGTTGGCGTGGGGGTTGGGGTGGGGGTTGGTGTCGGGGCTGGAGTTGGGGCCGGGCCTGAGCCTAGGCTTCGGCCGCGTACGCCATGAGCCCTCCCCGCGGGCTTACTAGATTTCGAGTACCCCTACTACGATTCGAGTAGACCTACCACCATTTCAGTGACGGTTCGGGAAGACCCCTTGGGTCCTCCGCTCCACGGCGCTGCGACCAGCCCCACGTTCATCCCCTACGCCCCCGACCCCGAGCGACACACGACCGATCGGCCGCCACAACGAGGCAACCTGCCCAAACGAAGCAGGCACTAACCCAGGCGAGCGATACAGTGCACGCATGGGATCACCGGCCGGCACGGACGCGTTCGAGGCTTTTCAGGGTTTCCATCCCGACGTTCTCACCTTCTTCGACGAGCTTGCCGCCAACAACGAGCGCAGCTTCTGGCTGGCGAACAAGGAACGCTACGAGCAGCAGGTTCGCGCGCCCATGCAGGCGCTGGCCGACGCGCTCGAGGGGGCGTTCGGCGAGCCGCACCTCTACCGTCCCTACCGCGACGTGCGCTTCAGCAAGGACAAGCGGCCGTACAAGGTGCACGTGGCGGTGACGTTCGGGGGGCGCGGGCCCAGCGCAATCGGCGGACGGTACGTGCACCTCGACCGCAGCGGGTTGTTCGTGGGGGGTGGCGCGTACCAACTCGACAGCGAGACCCTCGCGCGCTACCGGCGTTCCGTGGCCGAGCAGCGGACGGGCGAAGAGCTCACCGGCATCGTCGAGGAGCTGAAGACCAAGGGGTACGACATCGGCGGCGAGCGCCTCAAACGCGCCCCGCGCGGCTTCGACCCGGACCATCCCCGCATCGACCTGTTGAAGCAGAAGGGCATCTTCGCCTCGAAGCACGACGCGCCCGCCGACTGGTTCTACTCGCCCGCGCTGCTCGACCACGTGGTGCGCGTGTTCGGAGACTCCGAAGCGCTCGTCAACTGGTTACGGCATCATCTGGCTTGAAGGGTGCGCCGCGCGCGCGCCGGGAACCTACCGCACCCGACGCGCCATCAACGCCAACCCGATCGCCACGAACAACGCGTTCCCGCCCCACACGCCCAGCCACACGGGGATCTGCCCGGTCTGCGCGAACAACTGGCCGAACGTGAAGAACAGGTACCACAGCAGCGTCACCACCAGGCTCAGTCCGAACGCCACGCCACGCGTGCGGGCGTAGCTGAGGCTGAGCGGCACCGCAACCAGCAGCAGCGCTAGGTTCGTGAACGGCTCGGCGATCTTGCGCTGGAACAGCACCATCGCCTGCCGCCGGTCCGTGGCGGAGGCGCTCTCGCGCTGCGCGTCGCGCCACAATTCGGTGATCGAGCGCGCGTCCTCGAACCCGCCGCGCGAAAATCGCGCCACCAGGTCGTCCTGCGTCAGCGACGTCGTGAGCGTCAACGTGGCGCCCGCGTCCTCGGGCACGTTCCGCAAGCGGATCAGGCGGCCCAGCGCGGCGGCCGGATCGTCGGTCGGGGCGTCCAGCGCCGAAAGGTCGAGCGCGTCGATGCGGTAGCCGGTCAGCACCAGATCCGTGCCTTCGAAATGGGCGGCGTCGGCTCGCAAGAGTGTCAAGGTGTCGCCCACCCAGCGCTCGATGCGCACGCCGGTCATGGTGCGGCCGCGCTCCTCGACCTTGGCGAAGTGCAGCGTGAA
>JAWOIL010000211.1:0-47845 GCA_046484635.1 Trueperaceae bacterium | reverse complement strand
TTGCGTTCCCCGTCCCGCCGATGTCGGTGCCGGTGAGCCACGAATCGCTCGATCCGGCAGGGGCGCTAGCGTTCGGCGGCGTGCAACTCTTCGTCGACCGGGCGCGTATGGTCAGCCCGGAGTTCCGGCTCGACGACGAGAACTTCGACGAGGTCATCGACATCTGCAACCGCCTCGACGGCCTGCCTCTGGCCATCGAACTGGCGGCGGCTCGCCTGCGCACGATCTCGGTGTTCACTCTGAAAGACCGGATGACGCGGCGCCTGCCGCTGTTGACCGGCGGCCCACGCGACGCGCCGGAACGGCAGCGCACGCTACGCGACACGATCGCGTGGAGCTACGAGCAGCTGGGGCACGAGACCCGCAGCCTCTTCACGCGCCTGGCCGTGTTCGACGGCAACGCCTACCTCGAGGCGGTGGAGAACGTCATCGGAGGCGGCCCGGACCTGCTCGATGGCCTGGCTGCCTTGTGCGACGCAAGCCTGTTGACGCGCGCCGACCCGGAGCAGGAGCGCTTCGGCATGCTCGAGACGCTGCGGGAGTTCGCCCTGGAGACGTTCGAGCAGGATCCGGAGGCGCCGGAACTGCGCGAGAGACACGCCAAGTACTTCCTTGGCGTGGCCACCCTGGCTGCCGAGGGACTACGCGCGGCCGGACAGGAGATGTGGTTGGAGCGCCTGCGGCTCGACGCGGGCAACCTCCACACGGCCATCACGACCTTCATCGAACGGGGCCGGGCGGAGGAAGCCATGCGGCTCACCACCGCCTTGCGGCCGTACTGGCAACGTGTGGGAGCGCTCAGTTACGGGCGGAAACGTCTGAGCGAAGCGATGATGCTGCCGAAGGCGCAGGCGGCTCCCGCCGCCGTTCGGGGCGCGGCGCTGCTGGCCGAGGGAGCCCTGGCGTGGCGCCAAGGCGACCTGCGCGGCGCCGAACCCCTGCTGGAACGAAGCCTCGCGCTCGCGCGCGAAGCAGAGGACCGCCCGACCATCGCCGGAGTGCTACGTACCCTTGGCGTGTTGGCGCAGAACCGGGCGGAGTACGCCAAGGCCGAGCCGCTGCTGCGGGAGAGCGTCGAGCTCAGCCGCGCCATGAAGGACATCGAGGCCGAGGCGAACGCGTACCTGAGCCTCGGCAACATCGCGCTCGACCAGGGCCGCCTCGACGAAGCCGCCAGCTACTACGTCGATAGCCAACGCTTGTCCGAGAGGATCTCCGACACCCTGGGAACCGCGTTCGCGATCGACAACCAAGGCGTGGCTGCATGGCTTCGAGGCGATCTCGTCCAGGCCGCCCGACTCACCGAGCGCGCCTCGCGGTACTACGACCAGCTCGAGCTGGACAGCGGCCGCGCCAACACCTGGCATCGCCAGGCACTCGTCGCGCTGGCGCGCAAGCAGCTCGACGAGGCCGAGCGCCTCGCGATCATGGCGCTCAAGGTGCGGCGCGCGCACGGCGAAGGGCGGGGCGCCGGCTTCGTGCTATACGACCTGGCGCGCATCGCCCTGGCGCGCGGTAACGCCGAGCAGGCACGCGCGTACCTGACCGAAGGACTGCAGCTGGTGCGGCCGCAGCAGGCGCCGGTCATCGAGGTGCTGTACCTCGAGGGCATCGCTGCCTACCTGACCTTGGCGGGGCTACCCGAGGAAGCCTGCCTGCTGGCGACCGTCGCGAAGGACTGGCGAGCGCGCATCGGCGTGCCCGTCGCTCCCATCAACGAAGTCGAGCAGAAGGCGTGGGATCGCAAGTTGGGACAGTGGCTGAGCGGTTCGGAGCGAGCTGCGATCGCAGCGGAAGCGCGGGAGATGAAGCCGGCCTCCGCGCTCGACCGCGCGGCCGCGCTGCTGGGCCCTTCGCGTTAGCTGCACGGAACGGAGCGACCGGCGGCCGGCAACCTACCGGTCAGTCGCGGTTCCCGAGAAACATCGACACGTAGTAGAGCAGGTAGAGCACGGAGGTCGCCGCGGCCGCCACGTAGGTCAACGCGGCGGCGTTCAGCACTTGCCGCGTGCCTGCGAGCTCGCCGCTGGTGCTGATGCCGAGCGTCTGGAGCTGCATGCCGGCGCGCTTGCTGGCATCGAATTCGACCGGCAGCGTCACCAGTTGGAACAACACGGCGGCGCCGAACAGCACCACGCCGATCGTGACCATGCCCATGGCGCCGACCATGACACCGAGGATGATGAGCCACGGCGCGAAGCGTGCGCCCAAGTTCGCGGCGGGCACCAAGGCCGACCGGACCTTCAACGGCGCGTAGGCGTTGGCATGCTGCAGTGCATGCCCGACCTCGTGGGCGGCAACGGCGTGGGCCGCGACGCTGCCGCTGCGGAAGTTGGCCGTGGACAGACGAACCACCTTCTGGGTGGGGTCGTAGTGGTCGCTTAGCGCGCCCGGGACCTCTTCGACCTGCACGTCGTGAAGTCCGTTGGCGTCGAGGATGGTGCGGGCCGTCTGCGCCCCGCTCAGGCCCGATGCGCCCGGTTCGGCCTGCCAGCGGCCGTACGTGTTCCGTAGATACATCTGCACCAGCAGAGTTCCCACCAGCGTGATGATGAAGATCAGCCACATGTGCGTTCGTCACCTCCGCGCGCACGTCCTCGGCGTGATGACCGTTTCGGCAGGGGCCGCACGGCGTGCGCGTGTCTAGCGAGCGTACACGGAGAGGAGGCCACGGATACGCGCCCACGCGACTCCCCGGCAGCGGCCACGGGGGACGTCCGTCCCTGTACCCGCCTCCCCGATGCCTCTAACTTAGAGCAACATGTCCAGGTTTGTCGGTTCGCCGTGGGGCATGTGTGGGATGCAGCGGGACTCCCAGCCGAAGGGATCCCGCACCCGGCAACACAGGAGGTGTCCGTGACCGATCTCATCGTCCGAACCGCGCGAGCGAAGTCCCTGCTCGCGCTTCTCGTCGCCGCGATCACCATCGTGGGCGCGGCGATCGCCTTCGCTCAGGACGGCACCGACGGGGAGGAACTCCCCAAGGGCATCGGGCCGATCACGGAAATCGAGCTCGGTGAGCTCGAGCCGGAACTGGCGGCCGCCGGCGAAACGCTGTTCGAGACCTACTGCGCAGCGTGCCACAAGTTCGGCGAGCGGTACGTCGGGCCCGACCTGGCCGGCGTCACGGAGCGTCGCTCGCCCGAGTGGATCATGAACCTGATCCTCAACACCGACGAGATGATCTTCAACGACGACATCGCGTACGAGCTTCTCGCCGAGTACATGACGCCGATGCCCAACTTGATCACCGAAGAAGCGCAGGCGCGCTCGCTGCTCGAGTACTTCCGCAGCGTCGACGCCTCCGCCGAACCGGCGAACTGAACCGTAGGCGCGCCCGCGCGGCGCGCCCATACCCTGGAGGCACCCATGACCATCCGCAGATGGATCGTCCTCGCCATAGGGGTCGCGGCCCTTGCCGCCGGCCTGGTGTTGGCGCAGGGCGCCCGCAACGCCGCACGGGTGGCCAGCGACGCCGCCTCGCGCGTCTACGTGGCCCCCGGCGAGCACGACGAGTTCTACGCCTTCCTGTCCGGTGGCTTCAACGGTCAGATGAGCGTCGTCGGCCTGCCGTCCGGCCGGACGTTGAAGACCATCCCGGTCTTCAGCCAGTTCGGCGAGAGCGGCTATGGCTACTCCGAAGAGACCAAGGCCATGTTCAACACCTCGGTCGGTCCGGTGTACTGGGACGACTCCCACCACCCGGAGCTCTCCATGACCGACGGCGTGCCCGACGGCCGTTGGATCTTCATCAACGGCAACAACACGCCCCGCATCGCCCGCATCGACCTGACGAGCTTCGAGACGGTGGAGATCATCGAGATCCCCAACACCGGCGGCAACCACCCCTCGCCGTTCACGACCAGCAACAGCGAGTACGTCGTGGCGGGCACGCGCTTCAGCGTCCCGGTGCCGCAGGTCGACATGCCGATCGCCGACTACAAGGGCAACTTCAAGGGAATGTTGACGTTCGTCTCCGTCGACCCCGACCACGGCGAGATGGACATCGCGTTCCAGATCGTCATGCCGGGCTTCGACTACGACCTGTCGCACTGCGGTAAGGGCCCGTCCGCCGATTGGTGCTTCTTCAGCTCCTACAACTCCGAGGAAGCCCACACCTTGCTCGAGGTGAACGCCTCGCAGAACGACAAGGACTTCGTGACGGCCGTCAACTGGCGCCGCGCAGAACAGTGCGTCGCGGACGGCGCCGCCACCGAGATGCCGGCGAACTACGCCCACAACCTGAAGAACGAGCGCACCGGCATCGCCGAGACGACCATGCTCGACAGCGTCACGGTCCTCGACCCCGCCAACTGCGCAGACCTCGTCTACTTCCTGCCGACGCCCAAGTCGCCGCACGGCGTCGACGTCGACCCCACCGGCGAGTACATCGTTCCCGGCGGCAAGCTCTCGGCCACCATCGCCGTGCACAGTTTCAGCAAGATGCTCGCTGCGATCGAGGCGGAAGACTTCGACGGTGACGCCTACGGCATCCCCATCCTCAACTTCGACAACATCGTCGCCGGCCAGGTCGAGCGCGCGTGCTTGGGCCCGCTTCACAACGAGTTCGACACCCGCGGCAACGTCTACACCTCCTGCTTCATCACCTCCGAAGTCATCAAGTGGAGCCTCGAGAGCTTCGAGGTCGTCGATCGCATCCCGGTCTACTACTCCATCGGCCACCTGATGATCCCGGGCGGCGACTCGATGGACCCGGAGGACACCTACCTGTTGGCGCTCAACAAGATCACCAAGGACCGCTACCTCCCGACCGGCCCCGAACTGGCGCACTCGGCGCAGCTCATCGACATCAGCGGCAACACCATGCAGATGCTGCTCGACTTCCCCACCTTGGGCGAGCCGCACTACGCGCAAGGCATCCCCGCCGAGAAGTTGGTGGAGGGGAGCCAGCGCATCTACGAACTGGCCGACAACGAGCACCCGTACGCCACCAAGAGCGAAGACGCCGTCAAGGTGGAGCGCGAAGGGAACGAGGTCCACGTCTACATGACCTCGATCCGCTCGCACTTCGCTCCCGACGTCATCGAAGGTATCAAGGTCGGCGACACGGTCTACTTCCACGTCACCAACCTCGAGCAGGACTGGGACGTTCCGCACGGCTTCGCCATCCAAGGCATGCACGACGCGAACATCCTGATCATGCCCGGCCAGACCCTGACGGCCAAGTGGGAACCGAAGCAACCCGGCGTCTACCCGTTCTACTGCACCGACTTCTGCTCGGCGTTGCACCAGGAGATGCAAGGGTACGCCCGCGTTTCGGCCGCCGACTCCGACATCGCGCTCAGCTGGAGCTTGGGCAACTGACCTAGACCGGACCGCGCGGTCGCGCCCGAACCGCATCCCTCGGGTGTGACCGCCGCGGATCCAACGACACGAGCACCAGGCACGGACACCTGGTTCACGGAACCGGCACGGACGCCGGAGACCGAGATTGCCGGGGCGGAACCCGCTCGAAGCGTGAGGCGCCGCCCGAAGCGGTCCCACCCGAACGAGACCCGCCCCGGCCCTCCTTCCAAGGAAGGAAGCGAACATCATGAACCCTCGCAGATCCCGGCTCGGATGGGCCGTTCGCGCGCTCGTCGCGCTCGCAGCGCTGGTGCCGCTGCTGACCTTCGCCTTCCCGCTCTGGCACTACTTCTTCGAAGCGCCGCAGTATCCCGAAGGCCTCGCGATGCAGATCTGGTCGTACAAGCTCGCCGGCCGCGTCGACCTCATCAACGGCCTGAACCATTACGTCGGCTTCATGATCCTCGACGCCGCGGACTTCTGGGAGCTGAAGGTGCTTCCCATCCTCGTCGTCGCCACCGTCGTAGGCGGGCTGATCGCCGCGGTGATCGGCACCGTCAGGGCCCTGCGTTGGTGGATCATCGGCTACGGCGCCTTCGCCGTTGCCGGCATGGTCGACTTCTACCGCTGGCTCTACAAGTTCGGTCACACCGTCGATCCTATGGCCGCCATCGAGATGGAGGGCTACACTCCCCCCATGCTGGGCACCAGCGTGTTCATGAACTTCTACATCACCGCCTGGCCGGGGTGGGGCGCCTACGCGCTCGCCGGAGGATTCGTCCTCGGACTGGCGATCTTGATCGCGGTGACCCTCCGCCGCCGGCGGAATGCCCGCTCCCGCACCGCCACCACCGGTGTCGCGGCGCTCGTGGTCGTCGGTGCGCTATTGACCGGCTGTTCCGAACCGAAGCCGGCGACCGTGGTGATCGGGCAGGACGTCGGCGCCTTCTGCGGCATGGTCATCTCCGACCCGCGCTTCGCCGCGCAGGTCGTCACCAAGACCGGCAAGACCTACAAGTTCGACTCGATCGAGTGCATGGTGGCGTTCCTGGTCGAGGGAACGGTGGCAGAAGAGGACGTCCACTCGACCTGGGTCAGCGACTACGACGCGCCCGGCACGTGGCTTCGCGCCGACGAGGCGCGCTACTTACAGAGCGCGCTGCTGCGCAGCCCGATGGGCCTGAACCTCTCGTCGTTCAAGACGCTCGACGCGCTCGAGGACATGCGCGAGGAGGCGAACGGCATCGAGGTGCGTTACGCCGACCTACCGGGCATCGTGCTGGAAGCCGGCTTCATCGACATGGTGCACGGCGGCCAAGGGATCGACGACGGCCACGACGAACAACTCCCGGCCGAACCGGAGACGACCGGGCAGTGACGATGGCGGAAGTGACGCAGGGCGCCACGGGTGACATGGCGCCGGACGCGCCGACACGCCTACGCGCGCGACGCGTCGCGGCGCTAGTGGCCGCGTGGCTCGTGACGCTCATGCCGATCGCGCTCGCCCAAGCGCCGGCGCAGCCCGCCGGCGAACCTGGTCAGGGCGGCCGCACCTTCGACGTCTGCTCGACCTGCGATCACGCCACCATCGCCGCCGCCCTCGCCGAAGCCCAGGACGGCGACACCGTTCGCGTTCACCCAGGCACGTACGCAGAGGGGCCGCTCGTCATCGAGCGCAGCATCGTCCTCGAGGGCGTCGATTGGCCGGTCCTCGACGGCGAACTCGAGCACGCCATCCTGACGGTCGCCGCCGACCACGTCGTCGTGCGCGGGCTGGTGCTGCGGGATCCGGGCCGCTCCCACGTGCGCGACGTGGCCGCCATCCGCGTCGAGGAGATCGGCGGCTGCCTCATCGAGGGGAACCGCGTGGAGAACGCGTTCTTCGGCATCTATCTTGCGAAGTCCACCGCCTGCACGGTCAAGGACAACGTCGTCACGGGCCGGGCCGAGTCCGAAGTCTTCTCGGGCAACGCCATCCACATCTGGAACGGCTACGAGATCCGGGTCCTCGACAACGTCGTGACCGGTCACCGTGACGGCATCTATCTCGAATTCGCGCTCGGCAACTACGTCGAGGGCAACGTCAGCGAGGACAACCTGCGCTACGGCCTGCACTTCATGTTCTCCAACGAGAGCGAGTTCCGCAGCAACGTCTTCCGGCGCAACGGCGCGGGCGTGGCGGTGATGTACTCCAAGCGCATCTCGATGTTGGGCAACCGCTTCGTCGACAACTGGGGCGCGGCCGCCTACGGCCTGCTCCTCAAAGACATCGACGACAGCTTCGTGTCGGGCAACGTCTTCGAAGGCAACACGGCAGGCGTGTACATCGACAACTCGAACCGCACCGACCTGGACCGCAACGACTTCGTGCGCAACGGCTACGCCATCCGCGTGCTGTCCAACTCGATGGGCATGCGGATCGTCCACAACAACTTCGTCGCCAACACGTTCGACGTCATCACCAACGCCGACCGCTCGTACAACTCGTTCCTCGAGAACTACTGGGACGCGTACGAAGGCTACGACCTCGACCGAGACGGCGTCGGCGACGTGCCGTACAGGCCCGTGCGCCTGTTCGCGCTCACGCTGGAGGCGTACCCGCAGTCGATGCTGCTCCTGCGAAGCCCACTCTCTCAGGTGATGGAGTACGCCGAGCGCTTGCTGCCCATCATCACGCCCAAGGCCATCGAGGACGATCGGCCGCTCATGGGGAGGATCCGATGGTCGTCGTCGACGCCCTGACGAAGCGCTTCGGCCGGCTGGAAGTGTTGCGCGACGTCAGCGCCACCTTCGAGCCGGGCCGCGTGACCGCCGTGGTGGGGCCGAACGCGTCAGGTAAGACCACCATGATGAAATCGATCCTCGGTTTGGTCCTGCCGGACGCCGGCGAGGTGACCATCGACGGGCGTCCCGCCAACGACCCCGAGGTGCGCCGCAACGTGGGGTACTTGCCGCAAGAGCCGCGCTTCCCCGACAACCTGCGCGTGCGCGAGCTGTTCGCCTTCGTGCAAGACCTGCGCGGCGAGCGGCCCGACGGCTTGGACGCCCTCGTCGACCTGTTCCAACTGAGGCCGCATCTCGACAAGCCGCTGCGGGTGTTATCGGGCGGAAGCAAGCAGAAGGCCAGCGCGGTGCTGGCGTTCCTGTTCCGGCCGACGGTGCTGTTGCTCGACGAGCCCAGCGCCGGCCTCGACCCGGTGGCCAGCAGCCGCTTGAAGGACCGCATCACGGAGGAGCGTGCCAAGGGCGCCACCGTCATCCTCACGTCGCACGTGATGAGCGAACTCGAGGAGCTCGCCGACGAGGTGCTGTTCCTGCTCGAAGGCTCGGTGCGCTTCCGCGGCACGATCGACTCGATCCGGGACCGCACCGGAGAACGAAGGCTCGAGCGTGCCGTCGCGCGCTTGATGCAAGACGGCGCCGGCGTGGACTTGGAGGGCGCCGCATGAGCACCGCTCGCAAGGTCATGAAGTACGCCTTCTTCGACCTGCTCCGCAGCCGCTGGATCCTCATCTACACGGCGTTCTTCGCGGCCGCCACCGGCGGCCTGCTGTACTTCGGCGACGACGCCGCCCAAGCCGCACTCAGCTCGCTGAACCTGGTGCTGCTGGTGGTGCCACTGGTGGCGTTGATGCTGGGGATGAACTACTACTACTACACGCGCGACTTCGTGCAGCTCCTGCTGACGCAGCCGGTGTCGCGCCACAGCGTGTTCCTCGGGCACTTGGCGGGCGTGGCGCTGCCGCTGGCGGCCGCCTTCGTACTCGGCTCCGGCGTGCCGTTCGCGATCTACGCCGCGACCCACGCCGTCGACGTTCCCATGATCGTCAGCCTGTTGGCGTCGGGCGCATTGGTGAGCCTGGTGTTCACCGCGCTCGCGTTCTGGATCGGCCTCGCCAACGAGGAGCGGGCGCGGGCGCTGGGGATCGCGCTCGGCACGTGGCTCGCTTTGACGGTGGTGTACGACGGCCTGGTGCTGTTCTTCATCGTCGTGGCCCAGGCGTACCCGATCGACCGAGCCGTCATCGGCGTGAGCATGCTCAACCCCATCGACCTGTCCCGCATCCTGGTGCTGCTGCAGCTCGACACGGCCGCGCTCATGGGCTACACCGGCGCGGTGTTCCGCAACTTCCTCGGCACCGGCACGGGGATCCTCGTCAGTGTGGCGGCGCTACTTGCTTGGGTGATCGTGCCGCTGTTCCTCGGACTGCGGTCGTTCCGGCACAAGAACTTCTGAGCGGGGCCGTCGCGGGCGTGCTCGAGTGCCGGCGCCCGGGCCCTAGACCCGCTAGCCGTTAGACGGCCCGCGCGAGGTGCTGCGTCACCTCAGCGTGCCGCGCTCTAGGTCGGCCATGTAGTTCAGCAAGGCCGCGGCGGACATCTCGCCGACGTGCGTGAGGACGTGGCTCCCGCTGGCGTCGAAGAACAGCGTGGTGGGTAGGCCCATGCTCTCGAAGGTGGAGCCGAGACGACCGCCGATGTCGAGCACGACGTTGTCGAGCGACAGCTCGGGGCGCCCGGCCAGGTACGCCTCGACGGTGGCGCGCACTTCGCCTTGGTCCGCGAACACGAACTGCACGTCGGGATACGACGCCTGGGCGCTGTCGAGCAACGGCAACTCGCGCCGGCAAGGCGGGCACCATGTGGCCCACAGGTTGATGACCGTGGGCCGACCCTCGAGGCTCGCCACGTCCAAGGTGCCGCCCTCCAGCCGTTCGACGGTGAGCTGCGGCAGCCGCGCCGAGGTGGTCGCCGCCGGGCTGAGCAGAGCTGGCACCCCGAGCCACACAGCCAGCGCGACCAGCGCCGGCACCAGCGCGACGCGCGCGGCCGTCAGGTGACGGCGGAACGACCAAAGGGTCGTGAGCACGCCGGCCGCCACCCCCCACCAGGGCGAGAACCCGCCCTGCCAGATGGCGAAGACGTCGAGCGGCGCGCCCAAGAAGACGCTCCAGTTCTCGATCACGAAACCGATGCGCGCTCCCAGCACGACCGCGAGGGCGGCGTTCCACGCCCAAGCGGCCGGATGGCTTGCAGCGCCGGGGGTGCCGCCAGCGTGGGCCCGCGTCGCTGCTCGACGACGCATCCACGACGCCACCTCGGCGACCACCACCAGCGCGACCAGACCCAACAACGCGTAGAAGCGCGGTGCGCTCAACACCACCGGCCCGAGACGGAAGGCATCCATGGGGGGAAGTCTACCGTCGCGCTCGGTGGCGCTCGGGTCGGCCAGGGAACGCGCTTCAGGCGCCGGGGCAGGCCGGTATCCTCAGCTGCCGCGGCCGGCCAGCATCCAGATGAGACCGAACCCGAACAGGAACAGGCCGAACACGATCAGGAGGATCCCCTCCATCAACCCCTCGGCTTGGAGCACGTCGCCGTGGGGAACCTCGCGCACGTTGCGCCAGGTGGCGGCGCGGTACAGCAACGAGGTCCCTCCGAGCAACATGCCGGCCCCCAACACGGTCATGATCACGTCCATCTCCTGCCCCCTTTCGACCTGGCGACGCGGCGGCCGAGCGTGCGAGCGAGTACGCGCGAGCGGGAACGTGCAGGCGAGAACGTGCAGGCGGGAACGTGCAGGCGAGAACGTGCAGGCGGGAACGTGCAGGCGGGAACGTGCTGACGAGAACGCGCCGGGCCAGGGTGAATGGCCCCTACCCTAGACCCGGGGGTCCCGCGCGAAGGTCGTCCGCATCACGAGCGCAGGTAGGACGCCCCGTTCACGTCGAGGATCGCTCCGGTCATGAAGGCGGCGTCGTCGGATGCCAGCATGAGCACGCCGTACGCCACCTCTTCGGGACGCGCGACACGCCCCAGCGGGCTTTGCCGACGGATCGCGTCGCCTTCAGGACCGTCGAGCCGGGCGCGGGCCATGTCCGTCTCGACGAATCCCGGCGCCACCACGCTCACGAACACGCCATGCGGCGCGAGGTGCTGCGCCAGCGATTGGCTGAGGGCGTTCAGACCGGCCTTGCTGGCGCCGTACGCGGGCTGCTCCGGTTCACCCCGGAACGCCCCCCGTGACGACACGTTGACGATGCGCCCGCCCCCGTGGGCCATCATGTGGCGCGCGGCGACGTAACAGGTGTTGGCGGGCGCGACCAGGTTCGTGGCCAGGATGCGCGCGAACGCGGCCTGCCACTCTTCGTACGACACCGCGTCCAGCCGGTGGTGACCTCCGACGCCCGCGCAGTTCACCAGCACGTCGAGCCCGCCCAGCGCCTCGATGGCCCCTTCCACCACGTGACGCGCGACGTCGGCGTCGGTCAGGTCGCCTGCGATGGCGACGTGACCCGTTCCCGCCAACGACGCGAGCGTGCGCTCGGCCTCCGCCAGTCCGTTTCGGTAGCCGATCGCCACCTTCGCCCCCCGGACCGCGAACGCCCGCGCCGTGGCGCGCCCGATTCCGCGGGCACCTCCGGTGATCAAGACCTTCTTGCCCTCGAAGTTCACGTCGCCTCCCGTTCCTTCGTCCTCGATCACTACCCGAGCGCAGCGGCGCCCGCGCTGCCTGCGAACAGCCACGCCATGTAGCCGACGTATCCCGCCAGCAGCAGCGCCCCTTCGAAGCGGGCGAGCCGCAGCCCCGACACCAGCATCGGAAGCAGCACCACGCTGAAGCCGAGCATCACCGCGATGTCGCGCCAGCCGCCGTCGGCCGGCAGCGGCAGTGGGCGCACGAGCGCGCTGATGCCGAGGATGCCTAAGACGTTGAACACGTTCGAACCCACGACGTTGCCCAGGGCGATGTCGGGTTCACCCTTGCTGGCCGCGACGACCGACGTGACCAACTCCGGTAGGCTGGTGCCCAGCGCCACCACGGTCAAGCCGATCACCAGTTCGGGAACGCCCCATGACCGGGCGATCGCCGTCGCGCCCAACACCAAGAGGTGCGCGCCGCCCGCCAGCAGCCCCAGGCCAGCAGCTACCAGCAGCCAGGACGTGGCGTCGGCGCGCCCGCGGCCATGGTCGCCGTACTCGACGGCGAATTCGGCTTCCACTGCAGGGCGCTCCCCACCGCGGAACAGACGCCACAGGTACGTCGCGAGCAACAGCACCAAGACCGCACCCTCGAACCGTCCCATGACGCCGCCGAGGAACACCGGTACGAGCGCGAAGGAGGCTAGCAGCATCACCGGCACCTCGCGCCGCACCACCACGGATCGCACGACGATCGGCGTGATCACGGCGCTGATCCCAAGGATCAGACCGACGTTGGCGACGTTGGAGCCGAGGATGTTGCCGAACGCGAGCTCCGGCGTGCCGCCCAGAACGGCCGCTATGTTCGCGAACAGTTCCGGGCTGGACGTGCCGAACGCCACGATGGTCAAACCGATCACCAACGGCGAGACGCCGAGCTTGCGCGCGAGACGCACCGCGCCCCGCACCAGGCTTTCGCCTCCGAAGTACAGCAAGGCGATGCCCACGACGAGGAAGACGTAGTCCACCAGCCGACGGTATCAGGAAGGCGAGGACCTGGTGATGGCGCGGCGCGAGCCGCGAAGGAACACCCGGCGTTCGGCGTCCGCGACGCGACCCGCAACGCCGTCCGCCGGCGCGTCGCGGCCCGAGCCTCACAGGTTCGACGGGGTGTATTCGACCTGCTCGTGGCGCTGGATCTCGCGCACGACCTCCCAATCGACCGCGTACGTTACGGGCACGAACCGCGCCGCAGCGGAGCCGTACAGGTCGGCCATTCCCTCCCCTTCGATGCTCGAATCGAAGAACGCCTGGCGCAGCGCGGTCGCCAAGTCCGGGTGCAGGTCGTATGCCAACACGTACGCCGTGGTGGGAACGTGCCCACTCTCGTGCACCATCACCAATGCGTCGGCATCGACTTGCCGGCGCCCGAGCAGCCGATCTGCCACGTTCGAAGCCACCACTGCGACGTCCACTTCACCGGCCGCCAGCGCCAGCAGGGAGCGCTCGTGGCTACCCGTGAAGGTCGTCTCGTAGTCGACCCCCGCGGTCAGGCCAAGGAGCCCGAGTAGTGCGGTCGGAGCGGCGTTACCGGAGTACGAACCGGCCGTGACGTGTGCCACCAGACGGCCCCGTACGTCGTCGACGCTAGCGATGCCGGATCCAGCGCGTGCGTACCAGCGCAGGCTATAGCCGAAGCCGCCTTCCTCGTTCGCCATCACCGCGAACGGCACGGCGCCACCCAAGTTCACCGCGAACGGTACGACTTGCGGACCGAACGCCGCGATGTGCACTTCGCCGGCACGCATCGCCGCGATCTGGGCCACTACGTTGCGGTGCTCGACCAGCGCCACGTCGCGCCCCAGCGCTGCCTCGAGCCGCTCCAGGGTCGGTCGCCAGGCCGCGGCCCGCGCTTCCGGGTCGGAGATCCGGCCCAGGGAGATCACGATGGTGGCGGGGTTCGCCCAGAGGTCTTCGTCTGCCGGGAGGTCGGCGACGAGGTCTCCGTTCTCGTCGCAGTAGGCGGGGTCGAGCAGGCCGCGGTGCGTGCATCCCTGACCCATGGCCACGGACGCGCCGACGAACGTCAGCAGCGCGAGCGCCAACGACGCGATCCACCGTGCCGCGAACGACCGGACGTCGGACGACCCTGCGGCGGGGGACGTTCCCGGCGGGCGGGTTGGCCGCCAACGACGCGCCCGTGATCGGCCGGCCCGGGTCGAGAGACGTAACGACGGCACCTCGGCTCCTGTCGGTGGGGATGGATGGGGATGGTAGCGCAACGGCGCCTCCTCGCTGCCGCGATGCTAGCAGCCTCGCTGGTCGCGCTCGCCGCGCTCGCCGCGCCCCAGGCGTCGTGGGGCGAACCCTTCACGCGGCCACGAACGAGACAGGCGGTATCGTGCGCACCGGATGACCGTGACCGACAGTGCCACCACGCCGCCGCACGAAGGCGGAACGGGGGAAGGCGCCGCGCCACTGCGCACGGACGATCGTGCCCGACGCTTCGCGCGCCTCGGAGCGTCGACCTTCGACGTGCTGGTCATCGGTGGTGGAGCGACCGGCACGGGCGTAGCGCTGGACGCCGCCAGTCGGGGCCTGTCCGTCGCCCTCGTCGAACGCTTCGACCTCTCGCAGGGCACCAGCAGCCGCAGCACGAAGCTCGTGCACGGCGGCGTGCGGTACCTGGAGCAGGCGGTCCGGCATGCCGATCGCTCGCAGTTCCATCTGGTGCGCGAGGCGCTGCGCGAGCGCGCCGTGTTGCTGCGGAACGCCCCCCACATCGCCCGGCCGCTGCCGCTCCTGACACCGATCTACGGCGCGCTCGAACTGCCGTACTACTTCACCGGCCTGAAGCTGTACGACATGCTGGCCGGGCGGGCGAACCTGAGGCCGAGCCGGTTGCTCACGCGGGCAGAAGCGCTCGAGCGCTTCCCGATGCTGAAGGCCGACGGGCTACGCGGCGCGGTCGAGTACCACGACGGGCAGTTCGACGACGCCCGCATGAACGTGACGCTCGCCGTGACCGCAGCCGAGGCGGGCGCGCTGATCCTCAACCATGTGGCCGTTCACGCGCTGGTGAAGGAAGGCGGACGGGTACGCGGCGTGCTGGTGCGGGATCGGCTGGGTGCGGACGGGGCTGCGACCGAGCTCGAGGTACGTGCCAGGGTCGTCGTGAACGCCACGGGACCGTTCGCTGACGCGGTTCGCAGGCTCGACGACCCGAACGCCGCCCCGATGCTGAAGGCCAGCTCGGGCGCGCACGTGGTGCTGCCTGCGCGCTTCAGCCCACCGGGAACCGGACTCCTCATCCCCAAGACCGAGGACGGGCGCGTGCTGTTCCTGCTGCCGTGGCAGGGCCACACGTTGGTCGGCACCACCGACAACGAAGTAGAAGTGCACGACGATCCGCAGGCGACCGAAGACGACGTTGCCTACATCCTGCGTCACGTGCGCGTGTACTTCGACCTGGACATCCACCGGAGCGACGTGTTGGCGGCGTGGAGCGGGTTGCGGCCTCTGGTAGAGGCACAGAGCACGGGCCACGGCACCGCGCGCTTGTCGCGGGACCACGTTGTCGAGGTCAGCGAAGGTGGCCTCGTCACCATCGCGGGCGGGAAGTGGACCACGTACCGGCACATGGCGGAGGAGACCGTCGACGTCGCGGTGGAACAGGGCGGACTGGCGCCTGCCCAGGGGTCGGTCACCGCCGACCTCCCGTTGGCCGGTGCCGAGAACTTCGACTCCGACGGTCACCACGTGCTCGAGCGCGAGTTCGGGTTGCCCCCCGACGTCGCCCGGCACCTGAACACGGCGTACGGCAGCCGCGCACACCGGGTGGCTCGCCTGGCGGCCGCCGGCTACGGGGAACGGCTCGCGCCGGGCCACCCGTACCTCGAGGCCGAGGTGCTCTACGCCCGCGATCACGAGTTCGCCTGCAACGCCGACGACGTACTGCACCGTCGCACGCGCCTCGCGTTCGTCGATGCAGCCGCGGCAGAGGCGTCGCGTGCTCGCGTCGAGGCGTTGTTGCGTGAGGGCACGGGCGGGTAGACGGCGGGTTCGTCGCCTCCTTCGCTCCGGCGACCCGGGCCGTTCGTCCCATCGACGCACATCGATATATCTCGTACGATGTGCCCGTGGACGTACGAGACGACCAACTCCGCTTGATCGCAGACCCGACCCGCTACCGCATCGTTCGGTTCCTCGCCGCGCCGGTCCAGTCGTGCTGCATCCGAGAAGACGGCGTGTGCGCCTGCGACCTCGAGAGCCACCTGGGCCTCAGCCAACCGACCGTCAGCCATCACATGCGGCTACTCGTAGGCGCCGGCCTCGTGCGCGCCGAGCGGCGCGGGCGCTGGGTCTACTACGAACTCCAGACCGACGCGATGCGTGCCCTGGCGGCCGGCCTGACCACGTTGGCCGACCAAGCCGAGGCGAACGGGAGGCCAGCCGTGGCCGCTTCGGCCTCGGGGGGCGCGGTCGCCACGGGCGAGGACGGCGGCGGCCGAAACGCCGGAGCCGAACCCACCCGAGCGCGGAACGCTAGGACGTGACGCAGGCGCCGCGGCGCTTGTCGACGCTCGACCGCTACCTCACGCTGTGGATCTTCGCGGCCATGGCGCTCGGTGTGGCGATCGGTTGGGCGGCGCCGGGCTTCGGGCGGCTGCTCGACAGCCTGTCCGTCGGCGCCACCAACGTGCCGATCGCGATCGGCCTCATCCTGATGATGTACCCGCCGCTCGCGAAGGTGCGCTACGGCAAACTGCCGCAGGTGTTCCGCGACGTGCGCGTGTTGGCGCTCTCGCTGGTGCAGAACTGGCTGATCGGGCCGCTCTTGATGTTCGCTCTGGCGGTGTTGTTCCTGCGCGACCATCCCGAGTACATGGTGGGCGTGATCCTCATCGGCCTGGCGCGCTGCATCGCCATGGTGCTGGTATGGAACCAACTGGCGGACGGCGACAACGACTACGCAGCGGGACTGGTGGCGTTCAACAGCGTCTTCCAGATCCTGTTCTTCTCGCTCTATGCCTACCTGTTCATCACCGTCCTGCCGCCAGCGTTCGGGTTGCAGGGCGCCCTGGTCGACATCGGCATCGGCCAGATCGCCGCTGCGGTGGCGATCTACCTCGGCATCCCGTTCGCGGCCGGCGCGCTCAGCCGCATCGTGCTGATCCCCTGGAAGGGACAGGCCTGGTACGACGACACGTTCGTGCCGCGCATCACCCCGATCACGTTGATCGCGCTGCTGTTCACCATCGTGGCGATGTTCGCCCTGAAAGGCGACACCATCGTCGAGATCCCCCTCGACGTGGCGCTGATCGCCGTGCCGCTGCTGCTGTACTTCGTGATCATGTTCCTGGTGTCGTTCGCCATGGGCAAAGCGATCGGCGCCGACTACCCCCGCACCGCGACGCTATCGTTCACCGCCGCGAGCAACAACTTCGAGCTCGCCTTGGCGGTGGCCATCAGCGTGTTCGGCATCGGTTCCGGCGTCGCGTTCGCGGCGGTGGTGGGGCCGCTGGTCGAGGTTCCGGTGCTGATCGGGCTGGTGAACGTGGCGTGGTGGTTACGGCGTAGGTACTTCCCGCCGACGCGCCCGCGCCGCGCAGGCACGGTCGACCACGGGAGCCGCAGATGAGGGTCCTGGTGCTCTGCACCCACAACAGCGCCCGCAGCCAGATGGCCGAAGGTTGGATCCGCAAGTACGCCAATGCGGCGAACTTGCCCATCGAGGTGTGGTCGGCCGGCACCGAAGCGACCGAGGTGAAGCCCGACGCGATCATGGTCATGGCCGAGGTCGGCGTCGACCTCGCCGGGCACGCATCCAAGACGCTCTACGACGTGCCCGACCCGTGGACCTTCGACCTGGTGCTGACCGTGTGCGACGCCGCCAACGAGGCTTGCCCCACCTACCCTGCGCGCACCGAGCGTCGGCACGTCGCCTTCCCCGATCCGAGCGGAGAGGCGCCGGACCGCTGGCGCGAGGTGCGCGACGCCATCGGCGCCATGAGCCATGTGCTGGTGCAATCGTTGGCGCAAAGCCGCTTCCCGAGCGAAGCAGAACTAGGGTCCGTTTCGCAACCCTAGAGCGGGCAGGTAGCACTCGTCTCGACCCACTTCGCACACGCGGCCCGGCATGCTACTCGCGTAACGAAGGTGGCGGGACGGCGCGCCCGTGCCGTCCCGCCACGCATCGACCGCACGGGCCGAACGACAGAACGCCAAGGCGCCGCGACCACGTCGCTGGGCGCCTTCGCGCGTACCGAGGGTCAGACCTTCTTCGCCCCGCCGGTGAGCATCCCGACGATGCCGGCGAGGATCGCGCCACCGACTCCGCCCCCGACTACGTGACTGATGATCGAGGTAAGGTCGAGCGCGCTGCCCGCGCTGCCGAGTCCAAGCGCCGCCAGCAGCTGACCGCCACCGAGGCCACCGAGCGCCCCGGCGATGGTGTTGCCGGCGCCACCCAGTCCTTTGCTCTTGGTGGCGGAGCCGACGAGATTGCCGCCGAGCGCGCCGGCGACGAGTTGGATGATCACGGGTAACCAGGTTTCCATGGTTTCACCTCTCCCGCCGGCGACGTTCCGCCTCCGGCGTCCGGGCGATGGCCGAACGCCCCGTTCGTGGGGCCCCGGCGCACCATGCTTCGCTCGCGCGACGCCAAGGGCGGGCACGTTGGGAGGACCGTGCTTGACCGCGACGCCGCATCGTGAGCACCCTCACTCTACGATTTCGTGAGAGCGAGATGTGAGAATCGGGAGCCTCGGCGTCATCACCATGTCAGAGCGCCGGTCGTCACTTGCGTGATCGACCGGCGTCCATGGAGCTGGTTCGCTCCGGTTCGGCGGCGTACTTCGGTGGCGGCAAGTACTCCGGGGATGATGCGTCAGGTCCCGTCGCCCTGGGTCCGCGTCGCCCTCCTCGCCGCCCTAGGTCACGGCGCGATCGCCGACAGCACCAGTGCGCCCACGTTCGTGGTCTCGCCGGCGGTGACGCTCACGTTCGGCACCAGCAGCGTCAGGAAACCGGCCATGCTCACCTCGAGATCGTACGTGCCTTCGAGCAGGGCGACGAACTGGAAACCGCCGTCCGCCTCCGTGGTCGTCATGGCCACGGCCTCGGTCTCACCGGCCGGGTAGACCGTCACGGCCGCATCACCCACGGCGGCCATCGCCTCGTCGGCCACGACCCCCGCCACTACGCCGGCCTCGGCCTGGGCGACGGCGCGGATGCCGGTGGGCACCAGGTTGTAGTTCGTGCTGCCCGGCGGCGTCTCGACCACGGCGCGATCGGCGTCGAAGTCGAGGATCACGGTGCTGGTCGAGCCCTCCTCCACCACCAGGGGCGGGTTCACGTCGATCTTCAGACCAGTCTGCGCGCCGCTCGGAACGAAAACGTCGTACGGGTCGTTGCCGTCGTCGAAATCGATGGTCGCCTCGTCGACGATCACGCGCACCTGGGCGTAAGCACCGACGGGGACGTCGGCGACGCCGAGGTCGGCCAGCGTGCCGTTGCGCAGGGTGAGCACGTCGAAGCTGCCGCCGTCTTCTGCGACGACCACGCGGTCGGCATCGTCGCCTCCGGCGGGGATGAGCTCGATGCGGCCGAACGTCACCAGCAACGACTCCGCCTCGCTGGCGGGAGCGTCGGTGAGCACCACCTTGGCCTGACCCGTCGTCTGCGGTTCGGGGTTATCGCCCGGCGAGCAAGCCGCCAGCGTGAGCCCGAGTGTGAGCACGGTGACTGCCATGAGATTGCGTCGGTTCATGGGTTCCTCCTTGCGTTCATGGGTTCCTCCTTGGGTTCATGGTTTCCTCCCCGTGACGCGAGACGCGAATTCGCCCGCGTGGGGATGGGCGACCCCCATGCGGTCGACCGACACGCTCGACCGATGCGCTCGATCGCTGCGAACGCCAGGTGCAATCGTGAACGGTCTCCGGGTGCCACGTACACGAGCCTAGTCGCGCCGCTTGAGACGCGCCTGACGGATTCGTTAACGGCCGACCAATACGATCCGTACGTGACGCTCAGGTTCGTCCGCAGATGCGCTCCCCATCGAACCGGAAGACGAACGTGGGTGGATTTCCCACGCACCCGTCCAGGTCGAACCCAATTGGGTCGTAGCGCGACCTACAGGTTCGTAGCGCGACCTACTCGGCCGCGGCCTCGAACACGCTGGTGTCGACGACGTCGTCGAACGCCACGCCTTCGGAGAGGAGACCCACCTCGACCAGCAGCGCCACCGAACGGTCGAAGGCGGCCTGGTCGAGGGAGCCGATCTGGGTGTCGTCGGTCGGCTTGACGAGCTTCGCGACCTCGGCCATCTGCCAGGTCTGGTGGATCAGCGGGCTCTGACGGCTGCCGGAGCCTGCGCACGTGTCGCCACAATGCGCCAGAACGATCTCGACGGCCTCGTCTTGGTTGTCGATGGCGTACTGCCAGCCGCGGATGCTGGCGCGCAGGAAGCGCTCCGCCACCTCGGCGCCGCTGAGGCCCGAGCCCTTGAAGTCGGTGCTGGCCAGCACGTCAGGGGTGGTGAAGATGTTGTCCTCGAGCAGGTCGGCGCCGATGTCGGCCGGCACCAGCACGGAGAGGCTATCGAGGTCGTACCCGAGGCCGATGATCTGGTCGAGCTCGTTGTAGGTCATCGCGCTGGCGACGTCGACCTCGTTCGGGAACACCAGCGACGGGTCGAAGGCGTACACCACCGCTTCGACGTCCGGGTTCGTCTCGGTCGGGTCGAGGCTGGAGGTCAGACCGGCGGCCGCGAACACCGCGTCGGCGGCGAACTCGTTGCCGAACGCCCACACACCGACCTTACGGCCGGCCATGTCGGCGATGGTCTCGATGCCCGAATCCTTCAGCGCGACCATGCGGTAGCCCGACGCCTGGTAGACCTGGGCGATGGCCACCACGTCGAGCCCCTGCTCGCGTTGCGCCAGCATGTTGGCAACCCAGTCCGTGCCGAAGTCGGCGTTGCCGGAAGCGACCGCCACCGTCGGGTTGACGTTGCCGCCGTCGAGAATGGTGACGTCGAGCCCTTCCTCGGCGTAGAAGCCCTTGTCCTGGGCCACGAAGTAGCCGGCGAACTGGGCCTGTGGGAACCACTTCGATTGGAAGTTGATCGGGATGAGATCCTGCGCCATGCCAAGGGGCAAGGCCAGGGTCAGGATGCCGAAGATCAGCTTGGCGAACCGTTTCATGCTGCGTCCTCCTCCGGTACTACGAGTTGTGGTCGTCGTTGCGCAGTGTAGCCGTTGCGGGCCGGCGATCGGTCAGGGTCCCATCGTCACGACCCCCTGGACGACGGATGCCACGACGTGAACGCCCGCTCGAGCAACGAGATGGCCCAGTACAACGCCATCGAGATCACGCTCGAGACGAGGATGGCCGCGAACACCACGTCGAACGCTCCGCGGTGCGCCGACAGGCTGATGCGCTGCCCCAACCCGTTGGGGGGGCCGGGGATGAGGAACTCGGCCACGATGACGCTGATGATCGCCACCACGACGGAGACCTTGAGGGCGTTGAAGACGTACGGCAGCGCGTTCGGAAGCCGCAGCTTGAGGAACACCTCCAGCGGCTTCGCGGCGTACGACCGAAGTAGTTCGAGGCGCAGCGGGTCCACTAGCGTCAGGCCCTGCACCGTGTTGAGCACCACCGGGAAGAAGGTCACGATGACCACCACGGCCGCCTTCGACTCCCAATCCACGCCCAGAGCGCGCCCGAGCACCGGCGCGAGGCCGACGATCGGCACGGCGCCGAACGCCGTCGCCAGCGGCAAGAAGCCGCGCTTCAAGAAGCGGCTGAAGGCGATCGCGGCACCCACCAGGAAGCCGGTGGTCAGTCCGACCGCGAAGCCGAAGAGCACCTCCTGTACGAACGTGAGGTAAGCGTCGGCCATCAGCACCGGCCATGACGACACCAACGTCGTCGCCACGTCGGAGACGCGCGGGAAGATCCCCTTCGGCACCCGATTCCCGACTACCAGCCCCTCCCACGCCAGCAACAGCAGGAACGGCACCGTGGCCGCCGGAAGCGCCCGCTGGAGCCGCAGCAGCGGTTTCGCGGTTCCCGGTTCGATGGCGGCCATGCCCAGCCTGCCGGTCGCGACCGCGGCTGCGAACGACGACCCGGCCAAGGTCGCGAAGTACCCCCAGCCGCCGGCTTCCGGCAAGGCACGCTGGATCGTGACTGCCCAGAACCCGACGCCGAGCGCGAGCGGCGTGACCAGCGCGAGGGACCAAGGCCCTCCGTGCAGCGCCGCCACCGCCGCCAGGGCCAACATCGCGAGGATCCACGGACCCGCCTCGGCCCAACCGCTGGGGCCGGGCGGAGTACCGATGCCGGCCACGGCGAACGGACCGAACATGCCCACGAGCGCGATCGCCAGGCACGCCAGCGTTGCCCAGTGCGGCCGCCACGACGCAGCAGCGATGCGCGCGGCGGTCGTTGCGGACGCGTGGCTCATGCGCGCTCCCACGGCGCGACGACGCGCTGCAGCACGCCCACCAGCGCCACCAGACCGATTCCCAACAGGGCCGACACGATCAACAACAGCCAGACGTCCGAAACGTCGCCCGCCTGCACCTGACCGATGATGGCGTACCCCAGCCCGCGACGGTTGTTCGACTCGGTCTCGGCCACCAGCGCCCCGACCAGCGCCGCCGCCGTACCCAGCTTCAGGCTGGTGAAGAAGAACGGCATCGCCGCCGGGAAGCGCACCTTCCAGAACACCTGTAGCGGCGTGGCTGCGTAGCTCGTCATCAGGTCGAGCGCCAACGGATCGACCGAACGCAACCCCGTCACGGTGCCGACGGTGATCGGGAAGAACGCGATGTACGCGCCGATCAGCGCGGTCGGCACCAGACTGGTCTGCACCGTGATGCCGGCGTTGCCCAAGAGCAGCAGCAACACCGGCACCAACGCGATGATCGGCACCGTCTGCGACGCGATCACCCACGGCAGGAGGGCCTGTTCGAACGGGCGCACCATCACGAACGCGACTGCCAGGACGATGCCCACCAACGCGCCGAGCACCAACGCCGACAGCGTTCCCCCGGCCGTGTACGCCACCGCCCGCACGACACTGCGGGCGTCCGTGACGGGGTAGGCGGTCAGGAACGGCACCACCCGCTGGGCGATCCAGTGCGGGAACGGCATCGGGTGCTGGGGCATGGAGAGGAAACACGCCATCACGGTCTCGCCGCACGATGGCCGGTCGTAGTACGTGTACGACGCCGCCCACAGCGCGCTGCCCGGCGCCGGCGCCTCGGCCAGGAGGACGCTGCCTTCGCTCAGGTCCCGCACCAGGTAGTCGCGGTACTGCCGCAGGGCGGCGTTGCGCCGTGGCGGCTGCGAGAACGAGACCCGATCGCCATCACGCGTGTAGTCGCGACCCTCGACCGCCTCGACGCCGTCGACCGTGACGATGCCTCGGCCGCCCTCGAACGTGAACGCGCTGCGCTCGCCGTCGACCCGCTCGGCCGGACGCTCCGGTGTGGCGGATAGCTGGCGCTCACCAACGAACAAGCGCCGCGCGGGGTCGGTGTCGACCAAGGGCGTGTGCTGCAATCGGAAGGTGCGGTTCACGCCATCGACCTCACCGACGAGCCGTTCGGCCAACGCCATCACGGACGCAGCAGCGCGCGGCGCTTCGGTGCTGGGATCCACCAGCGCGATCGTCCCGCTTGCAGCGTCGACCACGGCGTAATCACCGGTCACGCGCCGCACGCTGACGTTGAACGTCGGCGGGGTCACGAGCTCGACGACCTCCCCGTCCCCGCGGAAGTCTTCGCCTTCCACCAGCAACGCGCCGCCTACCAGTACCGGGCCGGTGGCGGCAGGGAAGCGGAAGCTCGTGCGCACGCCGTCGGCGCGTTCGTCGGATTCCACGGACCCCTCGGCCAGCAAGCGACCTTCGAGGTACAGCGGCGCACCCAGGTCGGCCGGGTCGAGGAAGCGGAACAGGTTGCCGGCGGCCCCCGCGCCGGCGGCCCCCGTGCCAGCGGCCGCGCCGGCGGCCCCCGCGCCGACGGCGTCCAGCGGTCCTTCGAGCGTGGCGCCCCAGGTCAGCAGCGGGCCGTCCAACGTCGCGATCAGCTCGACCTCACCGGGTGCGAAGTCCTCTCCCACGCGGAACGGCTCGCCGTTCGACTCGGTCAGAGGACGTCCGTCCTTCACCAACACCGCGCGAGCAGGGTCGACCGGCACCAGGGCGGCGGCGGCTTCGTCCGAGACGTCGACCAGCGCGCCGAATCGCAGGAGCGTGCCCGGTGGCGCATCGGCAGCGACGTTCGCGGGCGCATCCGCCAGCGGCGCCAAGGTTGCCGTCGCCTTGATCCAGTTCGCGAGGTTGTCCATCCGCTGGCGAGCTAGTGGCCATCCCAACGCCAGCGCAAGAGGGTACATCGCCGCTAGCGCGATGGCGATCACCGCCAGCACCGGCACTCCGCGCGCGAGCGGGTTGGGCCGTGCGGAACGCTCCACGTTCAGTTCGCGACCGTTGCGGCCGCGCCTTCCTTGCCGTGCCGCAGCGCCTCGCGCACCAAGGTGGTGAGCTCGAAGAATCGCTCGGACTCGCGTGTCTCGACGTCACGCGGGTACGGCAGGTCCACCTCGATCACCTCGCGGATGCGGCCGGGGCGCGCCGTCATCACCACGATGTGCGACGACAGGAACACCGCCTCGGCGATCGAGTGCGTCACGAACACCACGGTCTTGCGCGTCTCCTGCCAGAGCCGCAGCAGCTCGAAGTTCATCGCTTCGCGCGTGATCTCGTCGAGCGCGCCGAACGGCTCGTCCATCAACAGCAGCTTGGGGTCGAACGCCAGTGCGCGCGCGATCGACACACGCTGCTGCATGCCGCCCGAGAGCTGCCACGGGTAGGAGCGGTGGAACGACTCGAGGCCCACCATCCGCAGCAATCGCTCGGCGCGCTCGCGCCGCTCCCGCCGGTCGAAGCCCATGATCTCGAGCGGCAACATCACGTTCGCCAGCACCGTGCGCCAGTCGTACAACGCCGGCGACTGGAACACGTAGCCGTACTCGCGCGACGTGCGCGCCTCGCGCGGCGACTTTCCCGCCACGTTGATGGTGCCGCCGGTGGGCTCGATCAGGTCGGCGATCAGGCGCATCAACGTCGTCTTGCCGCAACCGGAAGGGCCGATCAGGCTCACGAACTGGCCGTCCCGGATCTTCAAGTTGGCGTCCCGCAACGCGACCGCTTCGGCCTTCCCCACCTGGAAGACCTTGGACACGTCCTGGACGTCGATGACGACGGCGGGCTCGTCCATCGCCGGGGCTCAGCCCTGCACGGGTTCGCGCCGCAGTAGCTTGCCGCGCCCGGGGTCACCCACGAAGGCGCCGTCCTTCACCGCCACCTGGCCGCGCACCGTCACCACACTCGGGCGACCATCGATCTCGAAGCCCTCGAAGCCGTTGTAGTCGACGTTCATGGTCTGCTTCTCGGCGCTCAGCTTGCCGCGGTAGTTCGGGTCGTACACCACCAGGTCGGCGTCGGCGCCCACCGCGATGGTGCCCTTGCGCGGGAACAAGCCGAACGTCTTGGCGGCGTTCGTCGAAGCCACCGCCACGAACCGGTGCAGGTCGAGCTTGCCGCGGCTGACGCCGTACGTGTAGAGCAGGTTGACGCGGTCCTCGATGTTGGGGATGCCGTTGGGGATCTTGGTGAAGTCGCCCCTGCCGAGTTCCTTCTGGCCGACGAAGTCGAACGGTGCGTGATCCGTGGCCACCGTGTCGACGATGCCCGCCGCGAGCGCGTCCCACAGCACCTTCTGGTTGCGCTTGTCGCGCAAAGGCGGCGACATGACGTACTTGGCGCCTTCGAAGTCCGGACGCTCGGCGTAGGTCTTGTCGAGCAGCAGGTGTGGCGTCACGACCTCGATGCCGAGCGGCACGCCGCGCCGGCGCGCTGCAATGGCTGCCTCCAGTGCAGGCTCGCAGCTCAGGTGCACCACGTAGCCGCGCGCGCCGGTGAGCTCCAGGAACGTCGCGAAGTGATGCGTTCCCTCGGCCTCCACCCGCTCCGGGCGGCTCTCGTGGTGCCACTCGGGCCCGCCCTTGCCTTCGGATATCAGCTTCTGCTGGCGCTGCGCCACGATCTCGTCGTTCTCGCAGTGCGCCGTCACGATCACGCCGAGTTCCTTGGCGAGCGTCAAGGCGCGGTAGAGCTCCTCGTCGGTCACGCCGAAGAAGTTCTTGTAGGACAGGAACACCTTGAACGAGGTCATGCCGTCGGCGACGATCTCGCGCAGCTGCGCCTCGGTGGTGTCGTCGTACTTCGTGACGCCGACGTGGAAGGAGTAATCGCAGGCGGTGTTGCCCTCGGCCAGCGACTTCCAGTGCGCGTAGCCCTGGGCCAGGTCTTCGGTGCGGTTCGGCGCCATCATCTCGATGAAGGTCGTGGTGCCGCCCACCAGCGCGGCCTGGCTGCCGGTGGTGTGGGTGTCCTTGGTGCCCGTGCCCATGAACGGCAGGTGGATATGCACGTGCGGGTCGATGAAGCCCGGGAAGACGTACATGCCGCTGGCGTCGATCACTTCGGCGCCGTCCGGGACCTCAAGGTTCGTCCCGATCTTCGTGATGGTCTCGTTCTCGCAGTAGATGTCGGCGCGCATGCGCGCGTCGGCGGTGACGATCTCGCCGTTCTTGATGAGCAGGCTCACGTTCGTCCTTCCTCGGGGTGGGGGGCGTGACGCGTGGGGCGGGCGTTTCGCGCGGACGACGGGCGGCTTCGGAGTGGGGCGTTCTCGGAGCGGCGCCGCCTGCGCCCGCCATCCCGCCGGTCGGTGGCCGTCCGCAGTGCGGCGCAGGTCAGTGGATGTCGATCCCCGTTTCCTTGCGGTACGCCATCATGGCGTCCCAGTCGGTGGTGACCTCGGGGCGCGTGCGGACGAGCTCGTTCCAGGTCACGGGCGGCCGCTCGGGCGGCACGGCGACCATGGTGATGCAGTGCTCGACCGGGCAGACCAGGCTGCACAGGTCGCAGCCGACGCAGTCCTCTTCGCGCACCTTCGGCATCGGCTTGACCTCGCCGGCGTAGACGGCAGGGTCGATGCGGGCGCCGTCGACGGTCAGGTCGATGCACTGGTGGGCGCCTTCATCGCAGGCGACGTAGCACAGGTTGCACTGGATGCACTTGCTCTCGTCGATGCGCGCGACGGACTTGAACGAGAGATCGAAGTCGCCGAAATCGGAGATGCGTGGTACCGAGGCGCCGATCACCTCTTGGATCGACGCTGCGCCTTTCTGGTCGAGCCAGTTCGATAGGCCGTCGGTGAGGTCCTCGATGAGGCGGAACCCGTAGTGCATCACGGCGGTGCAGACCTGCAAGCTGGTGGCGCCGAGCAGTAGGAACTCGGCCGCGTCGCGCCAGGTCTGGATGCCGCCCATGCCGGAGATGGGGATGTTCGCTTCCTGGAACTCGGGGTCCGACGCCACCTGCGACAGCAGGTGCAACGCGATCGGGCGCACGGCCGGGCCGGCGTACCCGCCGTGGCCGCCCTTCCCGCCGACGTTCGGGCGGATCTCGAAGCTGTCGAGGTCGACGCCGACGATCGAGTTGATGGTGTTGATGAGCGACACCGCGTTGGCGTTGCCCGCCACCGCCGCCCGCGCCGGCTGAACGATGTCGGTGACGTTCGGCGTGAGCTTCACGATGACGGGGATGCTGGCCACGCTGGTGACCCACCCGGTGATCATCGAGCAGTACTCCGGCACCTGCCCGACGGCGGCGCCCATGCCGCGCTCGGACATCCCGTGCGGGCAGCCGTAGTTCAGTTCGATGCCGTCTGCGCCGGTGTCCTCGATCTGCTGCACGATCGTCTTCCACGCCTCGGGCGTCGACGACACCATGGCCGACACGATGACGGCGCGGTCGGGCCAGGCGCGCTTCACCTCGCGGATCTCGCGCAGGTTCACCTCCAGCGGCCGGTCGGAGATGAGCTCGACGTTGTTGATCGCCACCAAGCGGTTGCCGCCGTACTCGAACGCGCCGTAGCGGTTGCAGACGTTCAGCACCGGGTCGCCGATGGTCTTCCACACCGCCCCACCCCAGCCGTACTCGAACGCCTTGTGGATCTGGTAGGCGCTGTTGGTGGGCGGCGCCGACGCGAGCCAGAACGGGTTGGGGCTCGTGATGCCGGCGAAGTTCGTGGTGAGGTCAGCCATGGGCAACGCTCCCAGGGGTGGCGCCTGCCGGGCCGGACCCAGCGTGGCGGGTACCGTGGATGGCGCGGCCGGTCACGCGCTCCGGCGCCGGCGCAGGTACGCCGAGCTGCGCGGCGATCGCGGCGGCGGCGATCTTCCCGTCCTGTGCGGCGGTGACGGTGAGGGCGTGGCCGGTAAGGCGGATGCAGTCGCCGGCGGCGAACACGTTCGGGTTGGAGGTGCGCAACGCGGCGTCGGTGCGCACGTAACCGTGCAGCGTCTCGACACCGAAGGCCTCGAACAGCGGCACCAGCTTCTCCTGCCCGATCGCCTTGATGACCTGGTCGCACGGCAGCACGAACTCGCTGCCCGGCACGGGCTCGGGGCGGCGGCGGCCATCGGGCCCGGGTTCGCCCAGCGCCATGCGCACGCTGCGCAAACCGGTGGCGCGACCGGCCTCGGTCAGCACCTCGACCGGTTGCGTGAGGAGGCGGATGTCGACGCCTTCGTTCTGCACGAACGCGACCTCGAAGTCGTAGGCGGTCATCTGCTCGCGGCCGCGGCGGTAGACCATCGTCACCCGCTCCGCGCCGAGACGCTTGGCGACCGTGGCCGCGTCGATGGCGGTGTTGCCCGCCCCGACGACCACCACCTCGTTCCCGACGGGGATGTCGCGCAGGCGCTCGAGTCCGTCCTTGTCGGCCAGCTTGGTGGCGGCGATGAACGGCAACGCGTCGATGACGCCTTCGGCGTCCTCGCCGGGGATGCC
Source organism: Trueperaceae bacterium (assembly GCA_046484635.1). GTDB lineage: Bacteria > Deinococcota > Deinococci > Deinococcales > Trueperaceae > CAZACZ01. The sequence continues at coordinate 19,173 of JAWOIL010000211.1, read as the reverse complement.
GAGTTTCGGCACCGGCCCCGTTCCTACGGCGATGACGACGGCGTCGTACTCGTCCAGCAGACGCTGCGGGGACACGTCGGCGCCGACGTCGGCGCCGACGTTGGCGCCGACCTCGACGCCCGCGCGCACCTCCACGCCAAGCCGCTCGACGAACGCGACCTCTTCGAGCGACACCTTCACGGGCTCGCGCAGCACGACGATGCCGTACGTCGACAGGCCGCCCGGCAGTTCCTGCTTCTCGAACACGGTGGCAGCGATGCCGCGTTTGGCGAGCTCGCCTGCGCAGCTGAGGCCGGCCGGACCGCCGCCCACCACGGCGACCTTCTTGCCCGTAGCGGGAGCGGGCGTGAAGGGCATGGCGCCACGCTCGAACAGATGGTCGGTGGCGTAGCGCTGCAGGCGGCCGATGGCGATGGGGCGATACTCGGCGCCGAGCACGCAGGCGCCGACGCAGAGCTCGTCGACCGGGCAGACCCTACCGCAGCTATGTCCCATCAGGTTCGACTCGAGGATGGTGGTGGCCGCGCCCAGCACGTTCCCGGTGGCGATCTTGCGGATGAACGTCGGCACGTCGATGCCGGTTGGGCACGCGGCGATGCACGGCGCGTCGAAGCAGTAGAGGCAGCGGTTGGCTTCCACCACCGCCTCGTTCTCGGTGTACCGCGGGTACGTCTCGCTGAAGGCGTCCTGCAGTCGGTCCAAGGAGATCTCGTGCTGCGACATGTTCCTCCGTGGGGCGCGCCGGGTCCCGGGGGTTCGCGTCACTCGGTTCGGAGCTGAAGCGGAGCCGTGGTTCGCGTCCGGGACGTCTCGGGCAGGAGACGAAGAAGGGAGGGCCTGGAGTTGGTGCGTCGGCTCAGAAGGTGCGGCTCCAGTCTTGCGGCCAACGCTCGACGACCACCTTGGTCTGGGTGAAGAACTCGATGCCGTGGGCGCCTTGGGCGTGCAGGTCCCCGAAGAAGCTATCGCTCCAGCCGCTGAACGGGAAGAACGCCATGGGCGCAGCCACGCCGAGGTTGATGCCGATGTTGCCGGCGATGGCCTGATGCCGGAACTGTCGCGCGGCGGAGCCCGACGAGGTGAACATCGAGGCCTGGTTGCCGTAGCGGCGGTCGTTCACGATGGCGATGGCTTCGTCGAGGTCGCGCGCGTGCGTCATCGACAGCACCGGCCCGAACACCTCGGTGGTGCCCACGGTGCTCTTCGGATCGACGTCGTCGAGGATGGTCGCGTGCACGAAGTAGCCGTCGCGGAAACCGTCGACGTCCGCCTCGCCCCCACCCACCAACACCTTGGCGCCTTCGCTTCGGCCCTTCTCGACCAACCCGAGGATGCGCTCCTTGGATTCCTTGGTGATGACCGGGCCCATGTCGATGCCGTCGTTCAAGCCGTAGCCCACCTTGCGGCCGGAAGCGGACGCGACCATGCGCTCGGTGAACTCCTTGCGAGCGTCGCCGACCGTGACGACCGACGAGATGGCGAGGCACCGCTGGCCGGCACAGCCGAAGGCGGAGTCGGTCAGGATGCGCGACGTCATCTCCATGTCGGCGTCGGGCATGATCACGGCAGGGTTCTTCGCGCCCCCTTGGCACTGCGCCCGCTTGCCGTTCGCAGCGGCGCGCGAGTAGATGTACTTCGCCACCGGCGTCGAGCCGACGAACGAGACGGCCTTGACGTCGGGGTGGTCGAGGATGGCGTCCACCGTGTCCTTGCCGCCGTTCACCAGCCCCAGCACGCCCTTCGGGAACCCCGCTTGCTCCAGCAACCGGTAGAGCAGTTGCGTGGTCATCGGCACCTTCTCCGACGGCTTGAGCAGGAAGCAGTTGCCGGTGGCGACGGCGTACGGCAGGTACCACAGCGGGATCATGCCGGGGAAGTTGAACGGCGTGATGGCCGCGACCACCCCGAGCGGTTGGCGGATCATGTGCTCGTCGATACCGCGCGCGATGTCCTCGTTGTTGGTGCCCTGCATCATCATCGGCGTGCCGATGGCGACCTCGACGTTCTCGATGCCGCGCCGCATCTCCGCCACCGACTCGGCGTACGTCTTGCCCGCCTCGTTGGTGATGGTCCGCGCGATCTCCTCGATGTTCTCCTCGAGCAGGCGCTTGACCTTGAAGAGCGGTTGGATGCGCTCGACCACCGGCGTGTTGCGCCACTCCCGGAACGCGGTCGCGCCCGCCTGCACCGCGGCGTCGACCTCTTCCTTGGCGCTGAGGGGCACGAACGCCATCGTCTCCGCGGTGGCCGGGTTGCGCACCTCGAGGCGGGCGTCGGAGTGCGAGCGCTGCCACTCCCCACCCACGTAATTGAGAAGTACTTCTGCCGCTGATTCGACCATCCGAGCCACCGTCCTTACGTTGGGATATGGGGGTACCGGCGTAGCGCCGTGACCGATTGTCGGTTCCGACATTCTACGCACAGGTGCGCGCGGCGGTTCCGTGACGCGAGGTCGCGAACCGCGTGGATCGGGTCGTCCGTGACAGGACGTGAGGTGTGTCGGTCGGGCCGGCAAACGCTACTTGGAGGTGACGGCTTCGTGCGGCGAGCGGCGCACGAGCGGGCTCGACGCCGGATGCAGCAGGCGGTGAGCCACCAGCACCAGGACGGCGAACGCCAACGCGGCGCCGAACACCCACAGCATGCCGGAGACGGTGTCGAGCAGCGCGGGCCGTAGCAGCATCGTCAACGCCAACGCCAGCATCACTGCGCCACCGAACAGCTTGAGGACCCGTCCTTCCCGCTCCTCGACGCGCGCGGCGCGCATGGTAGCGACCGCGACGCCGAACACCAACAACTCGTCGACCAAGAACACCAGCATGTACACGAGCAGAAGCATGGCGAACGTTCCCCGTCCGACGCCGGCGTCTGCGACGAGGTTGGTCCACAGCACCGGCAGTCCCGCCGTGCACGGCAGTTCCACCAGCGTCACGCCCAACGCCAGACCGCCCGTGGCCAGCACGGTGGCGGGCACCGACGAGCGCGCGCTCATCACGTTGCGAATGCCGCGGAAGATGCCGGGCTTGGCGTCGTCATCGATGGTGAGGCTGACGCCGCGCTTGTAGGCGAAGTAGTCCTTGAGGTTGATGACGGCGAACGACAGGGCGATCACGGCCACGGCCACGCGCACCCACGTCAGGAAGCCGACGAAGGCGAAGACGGTGTAGAGGCCCGCGATGAACGCCGCGTAGGCGACGGCCGCCACCGTCAGGAACACCAGGCCCACCAGCAGCACACGCCGCCGCGAGCGGGTGTTGATCACGACGGCCAGCAGCAGGGCCAACACCCAAAGCGAGCACGGGTTGAAACCGTCGGCCAATGCGATCAGCAGCGTTCCGACGAAGAGGGACCCGCTAGCGACGTCCACCACGCCGATGAGCGGCAGGTGAAGCTGGGTGGACGCCGGGGGGAGCGGCGCACCGGGAGCCGGTGGCTCGGCAGCCGCCGCCTCGGTGGCCTGCGGGTCGACCGTCATCGGCGACGAGCCGTTCGTTCCTTCCGTGGGGACGACCTGCGCCGACTCCGGGGCGCCCTCGCCTGCCGTTCCGGCGTCGGGGGTGTCCGCCACCTCGCCGGACGTCTTCGCGAGGTGCTCCTCGAGCACGCCGCGGTTCTCGGGCGACAACCGGTCGGCCGCATCTGGAAGCTGGTAGCGCAAACCGTCCTGCACCACCGCGGTGATCTGCTCACCGGTCGCACTCCCGAACCCCACCCAGGCGTAGTCGCCGAGGAAGGTCATGGGAACACCGGAAGCCTCGCGGCCGAACGCCTCGGCCATGGCGAGAAGCAACGCTCGGCCGACCGGATCGGCGTAGACCTCGAAGGCACGGACCTCGAGCGCCGGATAACGCTCTTGCAGCTTGGCGAGGAACGCTTTCTCGGTGGCGCAGTGCGGACAGCCGTCGCCCCAGAAGAGGTAGAGGGGCACGGTGGTAGCGGTGGTGGTCGTGGGCGCTGCGGCTTCGGTGGACCCCATGCCCGTCTCGGCGCCAGGGCTGTTGGCCTGCGCCGCCGCGAACGACGCGAGCGAGAACGCCAGGCCGACGAAGCAGAGAGCAACGCACACCGCGAACCACGCCCGTGCACGCTCCATGCCCGATCGCGACCCTGGCGGCGAAGCTCGACGGTTCTCGGTCACGTCATCAGCCTTATGCCGTTGCTCACGGCGTGGATAGAGGCGAGCGTCCCGGCCACCGACATCGACGAGCGCGTGACGGTTCGCGTTGACAGGCACGGCGGACAGGGTCCATGGTGGGTCGTGCCGCAACCCGACCGCGACCGCCGAGAAGCGCAGCGAAGAACACGACACCAAACGCCACCACGACAACCTGCCGTCCTAACGGCCGCCCTTGCACTGGGGCCACGCATCCGCGCGCTGGCCGCCGATGGCGAGCGTGCCATGGCGTTGCCCGACGAGATCCATCACGGGTTCGCCGAAGCCGGCGTGTACCGCATGCTGGTCCCGCGCGACGCAGGCGGCGACGAGGTGGATCTGCCCACCGCTCTGCGGGTGATCGAGACCCTAGCCGCAGCCGACGGTTCGGCAGGTTGGTGCGCCGCGATCGGCGCAGGCACCACCATGTTCGGCGGCTTCTTGGCGCCCGACGCCGCGCGCAGCACGCTGTGGCGCAACCCGGATCGACCGACGGCGGGCGTGTTCTCGCCTTCGGGCAAGGCCCGCAAGGTCGACGGCGGCTACCGCGTCACGGGGCGCTGGCGTATGGCGAGCGGCTGCCAACGGTCGGCCTGGATGCTCGGCAACTGCGCCGTCGTCGACGAGGACGCCGACTCGGCCGCCGCGTCGGGCGCGCCGCCACGGGCACGCATGATGTCGTTCCCGATGGAGGAAGCCACCATCCACCAAACGTGGGACGTGGTCGGCTTGCGCGGCACGGGCAGTCACGACGTGTCGATCGAAGACGCCTTCGTGCCGGAAGAACGAAGCTTCGCCATGTGGGCCGATCCGCCTCGGCACGCGAGCCGCGTGTACGCGTTCCCGTTCCTCGGGTTCCTCTACTGCGCGCTGGCGGCGGTTGCGACCGGCATCGCCCGCGGCGCCATCGATACCGTCGTCGAGGCCGCCGCGAACCGAGCGGAGCAGGGCGCGGCGGACGCCGCCGACGCGTCGCAAGGAGCCGAAGCGGACGATGAGAACCAGGCCCTGGACGAGGCGCTGAGTCGCATACCGCACCACGTGGCAACCGAGTACGGCCAGATCGAAGCCGAGGCGCGGGCGTCGCGCGACGCCATGTTCCACGTGGTCGAACGCGTCTGGTCCCGCGTGGCCTCCGGCGAGGCACCGCTTCCCTTCGATCGTGACGACGTCGTGCTCGCCAGCCTCCATGCGGCCCGCACTGCGTCGTTGCTGGTTCCGCGCGTGTTCCGGCTCGGCGGCGCAACCGCGCTGCACGCCTCGCACCCGTTGCAGCGTGCGCTGCGCGATATCCACGTGGCGCTCCAGCACTTGCAGTTCAACGGCGGCGTCGACGCCGGCCTCGGCCGCGGACTCGTGCGCAGAGCGTTGGCAGCGCGGGGCGACTGACCGACACCAGCTGCCGGCTCGAAGCGCGGACCGCGGCCGGTTACCGCGGCCGGTTCATCCGCCCGAAGTTGCCGGACCGTCACATCGCGGGTTGGGTCGCCATGTCGAGCATCGTGAGGACCGTGCGCCAGTTGCGCACCGTCAAGTTCGCCCCGAGCCGATCGAACGTCTTGCCGTTCGCCAGCCTGGAGCGGCCGACGCCGTCGGGGAACAGGAAGTAGACCTCGCCGCCGCGCACGCGGTAGTCGTCGGGCGGGGACGGGCTCGGCGGCAACGCCGCTACGGCCGCCGGATCGGGCTCACGGTCGAGGAAGCCGACGTGGAGGTGCTTCGGGTCGGGATCGGCGGCCGCGTCTGCGAGGAACGGGTTGTCCCTCACGACGCGGGCGAGCTGCTCCGCGCTGCGCGTCGCCCACGCGAGGTCGTAACCGAAGCGGTCTTCCGCTCGCGCTTCGAACGCTTCGCGGAGGGCAGGGAACGCTTCGGGCGCGACCCGGAACACGACGTTGCCGCTCTGGATGTACGTGTGCACGTCACGCGCGCCGAGGTCCGTCAGGTACGCGCGAAGCTCGGCCATAGGCAGTTTGCGGTTGCCGCCCACGTTCACTCCTCGCAGGAAGCCGGCGTACGTCGTCACGTCCTCGTTCGGCGGCGCAGCGTGCATCGTGTGGTCAGTGTAGCGGAGCCCTCGAGCGCGGCCCGAGGGCTGCGCTCGGCGGTTCGCCGGGTCGGTGCGTTGGTGCGATGCGCCAGGTGGCCGGTGCGTTGGCTCCATGCGCCAGGTGGCCGGTGCGTTGGCTCCATGCGCCAGGTAGTCGGTGCGTTGGACCCACGCGCCAGGTAGGCTGGCATCCGCCATGCTGACGCCGTCCTTGCCGATCCGCACCGCCCGGCTCGTGCTGCGCGCCTTCGAAGCCGCGGACGAAGACGACTGGTACGCCATCCGCTCGCGCGACGACGTCGCCCGGTACCTCTACGGGGAGGCGCTGACCCGGGAGGGCACGCGGGCGGAGGTCGAACGCAAACGCTGGAACGTGGCGCTTCGCGACGAGGGTGACGTGCTCTCGCTGGCCGTGGTCGAACCGAACGCCGCCCGCGTCATCGGAGAGATCATCTTGCGCTGGCGCAGCCGCGTGCACCAGCAGGGCGAGATCGGCTTCGTGTTCCACCCCGAGTTCGGTGGCATGGGCTACGCCACCGAGGCAGCGGCTGCGATGCTCGATCTTGGGTTCGAGCGGCTGGTCCTGCATCGCATCTTCGGCAGTTGCGACGCGCGCAACCAGGCGTCGGCGGCGCTGATGGAACGACTCGGCATGCGCCGCGAGGCGCACTTCATCCACAACGAGATCTTCAAAGGCGAGTGGGGAGAAGAGTTGTACTACGCCATCCTGCGCGACGAGTGGCATGCGCAGCGACGCCCTGGGGACTGAGGCGACACGTCGTCGCTCACGCGCCCCGGGACGTTTGCAGTTGGTGACGCGCCCTCGGCCGACGGTACCCTCGACGTACCATGAACGACTCCCTCAAGCCCATCCTCGACGTCGCCCGCGAGCTCGGGCTCGACCCCGACAGCGTCCACCCGCTCGGCCGCAACAAAGCGAAGATCGAGCTGCCGGCCACCAACGGCGAAGCGAACCCGGGTCGACACGGCAAACTGGTCCTCGTCAGCGCGATCACGCCCACCAAGGCCGGCGAAGGCAAGACGACCGTGAGCGTCGGCCTCACCGACGGACTTCGCCGCCTCGGCACGCGCGTGGCGTTGTGCCTGCGCGAACCGTCCCTCGGACCGGTGTTCGGCATCAAGGGCGGCGGCACCGGTGGCGGCAAGGCGCAGGTCGAGCCCGCCGACGAGATCAACCTCCACTTCACCGGCGACCTGCACGCCATCACTGCCGCGCACAACCTGCTAGCGGCGATGGTCGACAACGACCTGCACTTCGGCGCCGCCAGCGGCCTTACTCCGGAACGCGTGACCTGGTCGCGGGTGCTCGACGTGAACGACCGCGCGTTGCGCAACGTGATCGTGTCGGCCGGGAAGAAGACCGAACGCGCCACTCGCTTCGACATCACCGCCGCCAGCGAGATCATGGCGATCATGGCGCTGGCGGACTCGCTCGACGACCTGCGCGCGCGCTTGGAGCGCATCGTGGTCGGCACGCGCGAGGACGGCAGCGCCGTCACTGCGCAGGACATCGGCGCCGTCGACGCGATGCTGGCGCTCTTGAAGGACGCGCTGCGCCCGAACCTCGTGCAAACGCGCGAGGGAGCGCCCGCCTTCGTGCACATGGGACCGTTCGGCAACATCGCCCACGGTTGCTCCAGCGTGGTGGCGACGAAGGTCGCTCTCGAGCACGCCGACGTGGTGGTTACCGAGGCAGGCTTCGGCTTCGACTTGGGCGGCGAGAAGTTCCTTCAGCTCAAGTCGCGCCAAGCGGGCCTGTGGCCGCGCGTGGTGGTGCTGGTGGCCACCGTGCGCGCGCTGCAGGCGCATGGCGACGGAGACCTGGAGCGCGGCCTGGCGCACCTCGATCGCCAGCTGGCGAACGTCCGCGCCTTCGACCTTCCCGCGCTGGTCGCCATCAACGTCTTCCCCGACGACACCGAGGAGGAACTCGCTCTGGTCGAGCGTCACGCCGGCACACAGGGCGCGGGCTCGGCGCGCATCACCTCGTTCGCCGACGGAGGAGCGGGTGGCGAGGCCCTGGCCGAGCGGCTGCTCACGCTGCTGGACGCCACCGAGGAATGCCCGGCCCAACCCAAGTTCCTGTACCAACCGGACGACGACCTGCTCGACAAGATCGGCGCCGTCGCGAAGGCCATCTACGGCGCGAGCGAAGTCACGCTCACCGAGGACGCGCAGCGCGACCTCGCCATGCTGCGCTCCGCCGGCCAAGACCATCTGCCGGTCTGCGTCGCCAAGACGCACCTCTCCTTCACGGGGGACCCGAAAGGCGGGGGCCTGGCCCAGGACTTCCCGCTCACGGTGCAAGAGCTGCGCGTCTCGGCAGGTGCCGGGTTCGTGGTGGCGTTGATGGGGAACATCGTTACCATGCCCGCGCTGCCGCGTGACCCCGCGGCGAAGCACGTGCGCGTCGACGCCGAAGGGAACATCCGCGGGCTGATGCAGAACGAGTGACGGCGGGTCGGGTGCCACCGGCCGCCTTGCCCTTCCGCTAAGCTGGACCCTCTTCGGTTCCATGAAGGAGGGTCGGCCATGCAGAGCGGGAACGCCAGTGCCTACTACGATCTCGGCGGCTACCAGCGTGCGGTGAGCACGTCCTCGGGCGAGGCACTGACCTGGTTCGACCGTGGCCTGAACTGGTGCTACGGCTACCACCACGAAGAGTCGATGCGCTGCTTCCGGCGCGCGGCCGACCACGACCCCAACTGCGCCATGGCGCAATGGGGACTCGCGTACGCCGCCGGACCCAACTACAACAAGCCGTGGGAGGCGTTCCTGGACGAGGAGCGCGCGGCCGCGTTGGGCACGGCGCGCGAAGCGGCGCTGCGCGCGCTCGACCTGCGCGTCCACGCCAGCCCGGTCGAGACGGCACTCATCGAAGCGCTCGAGCAGCGCTACCCCGTCGGGCCCGAGGCGCTGGAAGACGGTGCCAGCGGACCGTTCGCCGACTGGAACGACGCCTACGCTGCCGCCATGCGAGGCGTGTACGAGCGCTTCCCCGACGATCCCGACGTGGCCACGCTGTTCGCGGAGGCCCTCATCAACCGCACGCCGTGGCAACTGTGGGACATCGCCGCGGGCGTCGAGGCGCCCGCAGCGGACACGCACGAGGCGATGGTGGTGCTGGAGAAGGCGATCGCGGCGCGCGAAGCCGACGATCTGCCGCCCCACCCCGGCCTACTGCACATGCTGATCCACGTCATGGAGATGTCGCCCCACCCTGAGCGCGCGCTACGGGCGTGCGACGCGCTGCGTGACCTGGTACCGGACGCCGGCCACCTGCGCCACATGCCGTCGCACATCGACGTGCTCTGCGGCAACTACTACGACGCCATGGTGGCGAACCAGAAGGCGATGGCGGCCGACGAGCGCTTCTTCGCGAACGAACCTGGGGCGCATTTCTACGCCCTGTACCGCTGTCACGACATCCACTTCCTCATCTACGCCGCCATGTTCTTGGGTCAGCTCAAGCCTGCTCTGCGGGGCGCGGCCGCCATGGAGGAGGCGCTCCCCGAGAGCCTATTGCGTGTCGAGAGCCCGCCCATGGCCGATTGGCTCGAGGGGTTCTTGAGCATGAAGGTCCACGTGCTAGTGCGCTTCGGCCGCTGGCACGATCTGCTCGCCGAGCCGCTGCCACACGACCCCGAGCTGTACTGCGTCACCACCGCGATGCTGCACTACGGCAAGGCGATCGCGCATGCCACGCTGGGCGACGTGGCAGCGGCGGACGAGGAGCGGGCGAAGTTCTTGCGCGCAGTGGAGCGCGTGCCCGAGTCTCGCACGGTGTTCAACAACACCTGTCAGGACATCCTGCTGGTGGCGCGGGAGATGATGCTCGGGGAACTCGAGTACCGCCGTGGCAACTACGAGATCGCCTTCGAGCACCTGCGCCACTCGGCGGAACTCGACGACTCCCTGCCGTACGACGAACCGTGGGCGTGGATGCAGCCGGTACGGCACGCCCTCGGAGCGCTGCTGCTCGAGCAGGGCCAGGTCGAGGAGGCGTACCAGGTCTACCGCGACGACCTCGGCCTGACCGACAACCTGCCGCGCGCGTGCCAACACCCCGACAACGTCTGGAGCCTGCAGGGCTACGTCGAGTGCCTCGAGCGCCTCGGGCGGGAGGACGAGGCGCAGGTGATGCGACCCCGGCTGGCGCTGGCGAAGGCGCGTGCCGACGTGGCGATCGAGGCGTCGTGCTTCTGCCGGTTGGAGAAGCACCCCTGTCATTGAGCCCCGGAGGACCCCGTCATCGAGGCCCCGGCGTACTACACGCTGATCAGCCAGATCACCGCCAGCAGCAGGAACTGCGCGGGTAGCGCCCACGTGGGCGCGCCCAGCGCGGTGAGGACGAGCATGGGCAGCGCCGTTACCAGCGCCGCCACCAACTGCGGTTCCCAACGACTCGCGGCCACCCCGCTCCACGACGCGTACTTCTCCAGCCCTGCCAAGCACGTGAGCAGTAGGGCGCCGGCAGCCATGACGACCAGCAGGATGGCCCCGGGCGCGGTCCCGAACAGCGCGGTAGGTGACACGTTGAACCCACCGCTCGCGACGGTGCCTACCGCAGTCACCGCTTGCTCTGTGACGGTCGCCGTCGGCGCTCCCACTCCCGCCACGACGCCCGCGAGCGCGTCGGCACCGGCCAGGACGAAGTACGCCGGCGCCAGCGCCACGAGCAGCACCCCCACGGCCGGCGTCAACCGGCCCCTGGTGCGGTCGGAGGGTTCGATCGGCAAGGTGGAACGCGGCAACGACGGCCCCAACAGGCCGGCGCCGGCGCGGGCGACGAGGTAGGCGGCCAACAGCACGCCGATCGCTCCGAGGAACGACCCGCCCATGCCGGCAGGCAGCGAAGCGCCGTCCATCGCCGCGGCGGAAGCCCCGGTTGCCGATGCGCTCGCTCCGGCACGCGTCACCCCCGCCAGCACGCGCGCGGCGCCCCACACCGCAGTGGCGGCGCTCACCGCCAGCAGTGCTACGCGCGCTTGCGCGAAGCGGGGCCGACGGTGAAGCGCCTGCCAGCTCCGCCACGCGATCCCGCGCCACACGGGCGCCGTGGTCGGCGGAGGCCGAAGCGACCGACGCGGCTTCGTCGCTCCGGGACGGTCGTGCAGCGCGGCGAGCAGCCGCTCGCGAGCGGCGACGTCCGTCTCGGCCGCGCTTCCCATGCCCGCGATGCCCGCCAACATCTGAAACGTCCGCATCGCCTGCAGTTGCGTGAGCACCAAGCTCTGCGCCGCGAAGCGCGGCGGCCAGACGGTCGCCAACGACCGTCGCGTCGCCAGGAACCCCGCCAGCGCGAAGAGTGCGGGCACGATCAGCGCTGCCGGTGACGAGACGCGCAGCGAGGCCAACGGATCGAACCACCGAAGCGGTGAGGGCCACCCGCGAGCGTCGGCCGCCACGCCCACGGCCGCCATGAGGGCGAACGCGGCCGCCAACGCCAAGGCCGAGCGGCGCTCGGCACTACCGGTGGTGTCCTTGCGCCGGAACCCGGCGTAGCGCAACCACGTCACGTCGAGCCCGGCAAGACCCACCAGCGCAAGCGCAGGAGCCGCCCAGGGCGCCGACAGGTGGAAGGCAGCGGGGGCGAGGACCGACCACCCCGCGCCCAAGACGGCGCCCGCCAGGGCGACCAGCACGCGCCGAACGGTGAAGCGGAAGCGCAACGCGTGGCGAGGGGCGACGGGCGCCAGAGCGAGCCGGTAGAGGTCGCGCCTGTCGAGCACCACGGGTGGCGCGCGACCGGTCACCAGGCGGGACAGGACGGCGGCCGCGACCAACGCGGAGAGGGCGTACGTGAACGGTACCGGCAGCGCCACCGAGCGCCTGCCGATCGTCTCGAACCCGGCGATCAGGAACACGACGATCCAGAACACCAGGTAGAGAACGCTCCACCAACCGATGGCACGCCCGACCCACACGCGATACGCGTGTAGCGAACGCCGCACGGTGCGGCGGCGGAGGTAGGAGACGGCGCGGACGGAGGACTGGGGGTGGTCGCTACTCATGATTCGGTGGATGCTTCGCGGTCGCTGCTCACGCTGCGCGGGGCGGCGTCACGGCGCGTCCGCGTCACGGACGCCGTCGGTTCCAGCGTCGGCGTCGGGGGCGGAATCGCCATCGGACCTGGCGACCGTACCCTCGTCGGCACGGGCTTCGTCGACCACGCCCGGATCTTCGCCACCTTCGGTGCGGAACGACAGGTCCTGCAGCGCCGACCAATGGTCGGCCTGGGCACGGTGGATGTACGAAGCGACGGCGACCTCGAGCGCCTCCTCGAGGCTCTCCTTGCCGCTCGCCTCGAGCAACGACCAAACGGTGGCGTCGTCGAATTCGATGGTGATCTTCATGCCCGCGCCATCCTGCCGTCGCGCAGCGCCAGCACGGTAGCACCGAGCGCGCCTGCCAACTCGGGCTGGTGGCCGGTCAGGAGCACCGCCCCGCCGGCGCGGGCGCGCGCCGCCAGGCCGTCCGCCAGAAGCTGCTGCGCTTCGAGGTCGAGGCCGTTGAAGGGCTCGTCGAGCAACGTCAGCGGCATCTCCAACCCCAGTGCCAACGCGAGCGCAAGCTTCTGCCGCATGCCGCGCGAATGCGTGCCCGGGAACTCCCCGGTCCGCCCCTCCAGGTCGAAGCGCCCGAGCCAAGCGAGGCTTCGCTGCTCGGCTTCGGGCTTCGCGTACAACAGCGCGGTGAAGTGGGCGTGCTCGGCCAGGGTCAGGTCTTCGTACAGGGCCGGTTCGTCGGGGGCGAAGACGAACGTTCGCCGGGCGTCGAGGCTCGCGGCCGGACGCCCGGCGATGGCGATGTCGCCCGAAGCAGGCAGTAGCCCCACCAGCGCGCGGAGCAACGTGCTCTTGCCTGCCCCGTTGGCGCCGGTGAGGAGTACCAGGTCACCTGGCGTCACCTGGAACGTGACGTCCTCGACGATACTCACGCCTCCCAGGCGGACGGTCACGTCGGCTACGTCGAGCAGCGCGACCGGGGACGTGCCGGGTAGATCCGTCACGGACCGGCCCGCCACGGATGTCGAAACGGCGGACGTCGAGTTGGGCGCGTTGGTCACGAGGACGTCGAGTGTAGCAGCCGACCGGGCCGGGAACCCTGGCGGCGCAACAGCATCAGGGCGCGTCGCCCGGGCCGAACGCCTCGATCTCTCGCCACGACACCCACGACGGGCTGGCGGTCGTCAGGATGCGGAGGTAGCGGACCGCGGGCGGCGCCGCGAACTCGTGGAACAAGGCTTTGGTCCGCGGATGCAATCACGAGGACATCGGGCTACTGCTGGGCCACTGTTTCCAGGACGGCAAGTGTATGATTCGCGCCACCCATGCTGGTCTATCTCGGTCGGCGTAGCCTGCTCGCGATCCCCACGCTGTTCGGCGTGGCGTTGATCGTGTTCGCGCTGATGCGCGCGGTACCGGGCGACGTCGTGACGAACCTCGTGGGACTCGAAGGTAACGTGTCAGAGGAGCGGCTAGTGGAGTTGCGCCGGATGTTCGGGCTCGACCTTCCCGTGCACGCGCAGTTCGGGCAGTGGCTCGCCGCCGCCGTCCGCGGCGATCTCGGAAGCTCGTTGCGCACGGGTCGTCCCATCGGCACCGACCTCGCGCTGCGGTTTCCCGTCACCCTCGAACTAACCCTTCTCAGCCTCTTCATCGCATTGGCCATCGCGTTTCCCGTGGGCGTCATGGCGGCCCTGCACCGCGGACGCTGGCCCGACCACCTCGGCTCGGTGTTCGTTCTGCTGGGACTGAGCGTGCCCGGTTTCTTCCTCGGGATCCTTCTCATCCTGCTGTTCTCGCTCGAGCTCGGTTGGCTTCCGCCTGCCGGTTACGTGCCGTTCCGCGAAGCGCCGCTGACGAACCTCCGCCACATGGTGCTCCCCGCTCTGTCGCTCGGGCTCATCCTGGCCGCTGCAACCGCGCGCATCGTGCGTTCGACGCTACTCGAAGTGCTCGGTCGCGACTTCGTTCGCACCGCCCGCGCCAAGGGCCTTTCGGAACCAGCGGTAGTGCTGCGCCACGCGCTCCGCACCGCGCTCATCCCCGTCGTCACGGTCGTCGGCTTGCAGTTCGGGCAGTTGCTCGGTGGCGCCGTCATCATCGAGCAGGTGTTCAGCTTGCCTGGCGTCGGTCGCTTCGCGTTGGAAGGGATCAACCTACGCGATTACCCGGTAGTTCAGGGCGCGGTACTTCTGATCGCCGCGGCATTCGTCGTGGTCAACCTGATCGTGGACGTGCTCTACACCCTGATCGATCCGCGGGTGCGCTATGGCTGAATCGCACGCCACCTCGGCATCACCGACGAAGCGCACCGACCCGGGGTGGCAGACGTTGCGCCACGCCCTCTCTGGCGCGGGCGGGCTCGGTGCCGTCATCGTGACATTGGCGGCGCTGGCGGCGATCTTCGCTCCGTGGGTTGCGCCGTACGACCCAGTGGCGCTCGACCCTCCGGCGCGGCTTCTCGGCCCCACCACGGAACACTGGCTCGGCACCGATCAGTACGGCAGAGACACGCTCTCGCGCATCGTCTACGGAGGCCGCGCGTCGCTGTCGGTCGCTGCGGCCGCGACCCTGTTCGCGCTCGTCGTCGGCGGCGCCCTCGGCGTCCTGGCCGCCTACTACCGCGGCTGGCTCGACGGGGTGATCATGCGGGTCACCGACGTGCTGTTGTCGTTCCCCGCCATCCTCCTGGCGATCGCGTTGCTCGCATTCCTCGGCCCAGGGTTCGTCAACCTGGTATTGGCCATCGGCCTGGTGTACGTCGGCCCGTTCGCGCGTGTCGCGCGGGCTGCCGTGTTGACGGTGCGCGAAGAACTCTTCGTCGAAGCCAGCCGTTCGCTCGGAAGCCGCGATTGGCGCGTGTTGGTGAAGGCCGTGCTTCCGATGGCCTCGGCGCCGATCATCGTCGAGGTCACGTTGCGCCTCGCGTACGGCATCCTGGCCGAAGCGTCGCTGTCCTTCCTCGGCCTCGGCACGCAACCTCCGGCGGCGAGTTGGGGGTTGATGGTGGCGGAAGGCCGCCGGTTCCTTCAACTCAGCCCGTGGGCGACGGTGGCGCCGGGCCTCGCGATCATGGTGGTGGTACTCGGCTTCAACCTGTTCGGGGACGCGCTGCGCGACGCGCTCGATCCGCGAACGCGCGGACGCTGAGGCCCGAGACGAGCGAGGAACGGAACCGTCGAGACCGCGACCGACGCAACCTGAGCGGCGTTGCGCCACGCATGCGAACGTGAGAGCGGGCTACGGTGTATCTTCACTGCTACGCTCCGGCCTCAGCCCGGAGCCGCGGAGGCGGCTTCCGCGTGTCGAACGGTCCCGATGCCCGTTCTCGCCGCCTCGCTCGAACCCCGGAGGTTGCGCATGGTCCGAAGGATCTTCGCCCTGACCCTCTTGTTGAGCGCCGCCTTGGCGTTCGCCCAGCCCAAGTACGGTGGCACCCTGACCGTCGGCATGCAGACCGACCCGGTCGGCCTGGATCCGCACATCACGAACGCCACGTCCACACGCAACATGCTCGAGAACGTCTATGACACGCTCGTCGCCTTCGACTCGAGTTTGCGCATCGTGCCAGCCCTGGCAGAATCGTGGACCGTATCCGACGACGGTCTGGTGTGGACGTTCGACCTGCGCGACGGCGTGACGTTCCACGACGGTTCGCCGCTGGCGGCGTCCGACGTCGAGTTCTCCATCGAGCGCATCAAGGACCCCGCCATCGCGTCGCCGCGCGCCGACGACTTCGCGGTGGTGGCGGCGATCGACACGCCCGACGCGGATACCGTGGTGCTCACGCTGTCGGAACCATTCGCGCCGCTGCTCTCGAAACTGGCGTTCAGCCTCAACGTCATCGTGTCGGAAGACGTCGTGGCCGAGCATGGCGACTTGCAGCAGGTCGTGATCGGAACGGGACCGTTCCGGTTCGTGGAGTACCTGCCTCAGACGCGCCTGGTGCTGGAGAAGAACGATGCCTTCTGGGGCACCGACGAGGCAGGCAACGCCTTGCCGTACTTAGGCGGCATCACCTTCCAGTTCTACCCGGACCCCACTGCCCGCACCACCGCCATCCAGACCGGCAACGCCGACTTCATCGAGTACGTGCCCGCCGCCGATGTCGAGATCTTGCGCACCGACCCCAACGTGCAGGTGGTGGGGGGCCTGGCTGCGAACTTCCGCAGCATCTACCTCAACGTCGAGCGCGCACCGTTCGACGACGTGAACGTGCGCCGCGCCATGTCGTACGCCATCGACGAGCAAGCGGTGGTCGACCTTGCGCTGTTCGGCACCGGCGGCGTGACCGCCACCGGAACGACCATCCCGGCCTCGAACTATTACGGCGTGGACACCAGCCCGTACGTTGGCCGCGACCTCGAGGCGGCGCGCGCCGCCCTGGCGGCGTCAGCGCACCCCGACGGCTTCACGTTCGACCTGTACGTCACGAGCACGTACGACTTCCTGCGCACGCCGGCCGAGGTGATCCAGGCCAACCTGGCCGAGATCGGCATCACCGCCAACATCGTGGCGGAAGACTGGAGCATCTACCTGCCGAAAGCGCTCGAGGGCGATTTCCAGGCCACCATCCTGGGCGAATCCGGCCAGTCCGATCCCGACGACTTCCTTTTCAACGTCTTCTACACCGACAACGGCGGGAACCTGGGCAACTTCAGCGACCCCGAGCTCGACGTGTTGCTCGAACGGGGCCGGCAGGTGTCCGATCAGGAGGAGCGCAGGGCGATCTACGTGGAAGCCCAGGAGCGTATCCTCGACCTCGCGCCGCACGTGTTCTTGTTCCACTCGTCGCAGTTCGAAGCGCTGCGGAATGACGTGATGGGCTTCGAGCACTTCCCGAACACCAGCTACCTCGGTCTTCGCACCACCTGGCTGGACCGCTGACGATCGACCACGATCCGGCCAGCTAGGGCCGCGAACGAGGTACGTGAACCTGCACGGAAGGAACCGGCGGGCACGTGCGCAACTCTCCGGAACCCTGCGCACGCCCGCCGGTCCGCGGGAACCACTTCCAAAGACGTGCGCCCGCGTCATCACTCACGCGGGCGCACGCTAACAACCGCGGTCCGTCTCAGCCTTGGTTGGGCCGATCGATGCCGTTCTCGGCCGACTTCGCGACCGGGTCGCCGACGCGCTCCACCGTGATGGTGAGGTTCGCGACCAACGCGGCGATCGCGCCGATGGCGGCCCACACGGGCAGCAGCACGGTGCCGATGACGCCGATCGTCAGCGGGATCTCCACGAGCGTGCGGCCCTCGTCGTTCTTGATGCTGATGCGCCGCACGTTGCCTTCGCGCACCAGTTCCTTGACCTTGCTCACGACCGCTTCACCGGAGACCTTGAACTCCTCGGTGAAAGTGCGCTTCTCGCCTTGTCCGGGCTGGCCCTCGGCGCCGGCCTGCTGGCCTGCTTCCGCGCCGGTCTGACCGGCGGCTGGTTCGTGGCTGGCGTAGCCTTGTGTGTCGTTGCGATCGTCCGTCATGTCCTACCTCCTGTGGGGCTGCGTGGCGCCGGATGGCGTGGCTCGCCCGTTGGCTCTACGGTAGGCGCACCGCCTGGTGCTGGGCATCGGCCGAAGGGATGAGGCGCGCATCCACCGTTGGACCGCGTCGGGACGAACGCCACCCGACGTGCGCGGAGTAGAGCGCCGTCGGGCGGGCGCCGGAACGAGCGCCGTCGGCCGGCGCGCCTGCTCAGGCGGTGAACAGGGGCCGCATGTCGGCCTGCGCCAGGAGCTGCTCCATGCGCTCGTCGCTCGGCTTGCCCTCGAATCGTTCCACGGCGTCGAGCGCCTTGGGAACGAGTTCCGGGTCGCCCACGGTGTTCAGGAAGACGTCGGGTTCCGCCAGCACCCAGTGGGTGGCGGCGTCGATGTCCTCTTGGCGTGTGAGCGGCTCGTACCAAGTGGGGCGCGTCGGCGCCGGCTCCCGCCAGGGGCCCTTCGTGATCGCCTTGATGGTCTGCATCGCCACGTTGCGCTGACGGCAGGTGGCCATCAAGCGCGCCACGTCGGCCGCGTAGGCCCCGTCTTTCATCAGGATGTAGCTGAACGGGAAGAGCACGCTGTCGAAGTCGAACGCTTCGAGGCTCCGGAGGTGCATGGCGGCCACGCCGAGGCCGTGGCCGGTGACGCCGATGTGGCGCACCAGGCCCTCGTCGCGGGCGGCGATGCACGCTTCGAGCGCGCCCCCTGGGCCCATCGCGACCTCCCACTCGGCGGGGTCGGCCAAGTTGTGCAGCTGGATGAGGTCGACATGGTCGGTACGCAGGCGCTCGAGCGAGCGGCGGATCTCGTCTCCTGCCGGTCCCGCTTCGCGCAGCCACGTCTTCGTCGCGACGAAGAAGCGGTCGCGGTCGCGCTCCACCCACGGTCCCAGGCGAAGCTCCGCGTCGTCGTAGTTCGCGGCCACGTCCACGTGGTTGACATCGTGGGCGATCACCGTCTCCATCAGGCGATCGGCTTCGCCTTGCGGCAAACGCCCGAGCGCGAACGCCCCGAAGATGGCACGGCTGCTGGTATGCCCGGTACGACCGAACGGTAGGAACTCCATGTCGACCTCCCGTACCTACTCAGCGTACCCGTTCAGCGCCACGAAGCGGTCGAGCGTCATGTCGGCGCCCGCCAGGCAGCGCGGCCGGCCGGGCGAGGTGTACACGCTTCCCCCGCCGCTGATGACCTCGGCGCGGTACGCCACCTGCGGCACGTCGTTCGGAGCGATGGCGAGCGACGGTTGGCGCAGGAACCAGGCGGCAACGTTGCAGTCGGCGTACGGGATGACCGTGTCGGACGGCATGTCGCTGCCGGCCTCGACTTTGGCGATGGCCCAATCCTCGTCTTCGTCGGCGAGGCAGTCGTCGTCGCAGTGCAGCAGGAAGACGTTGCCGCTGTAGACGTACGCGATGCGCGGCCCCATCCCGCCGGCCAACGCGAGGTCGAG
>JAWOIL010000161.1:0-17998 GCA_046484635.1 Trueperaceae bacterium | reverse complement strand
AAAGTCAGCCCGCAGGCCGCTCGAAGTCGATCACTGCCACGTCGCTGACGGGCCGGTACCCGATGCGCTGGTAGATGGCGTTCGAAGTCGGGTTCGCCAGGTCCGTGAACAGGGAGCAGAAGCGCCTGCCCTCGTCGAGCATCGCTTGCGTGACCGCCGCGACGAGAGCCGTCGCATAACCTCGGCGCCGCGTCGCCACGGGCGTGTAGACGAAGCTGATCCGGATGCCGTTCGGGGTGGGGCCCACGGCAGATGTCATCGCTACCGGCTCGCCGACCACGTCCCAAAGCCACATCCGGCGGACGAGTGACGCCAACAGGCGTTCCACGTGCGCGTCTGCGTCGAACGGCTCCCCCGGCAGCGACTCCTCCACGAACGCCGCCGTCCAGGCGCGCAGTAGGTCGCGGTCGTCATCGGTGATGAGACGCATCTGGCCTGCCACGGGCGGCACGGGATCGACATGGTCGCAGCGGTAGATGCGCTGCGCCATGGCGGTGCGCCACGATGGTTCGTGATGGCCGCACCAGCGTTCGGCGAACGCCTCGGCGACGCGCACGTCTCCGAGGACGCCGAGCAGGTCCTGGTCCAGCGAGCCGCCCATCGCGTCGGCCATCGCGTCGGCCATCGCGTCGGCCGGCGCGCCGGTCAGC
The DNA here is from genome assembly GCA_046484635.1 of Trueperaceae bacterium. Lineage (GTDB taxonomy): Bacteria > Deinococcota > Deinococci > Deinococcales > Trueperaceae > CAZACZ01. The sequence continues at coordinate 17,348 of JAWOIL010000161.1, read as the reverse complement.
GCGGCGGCCCGTGCGCCGCCCAGGGCGACGGTCAGGGCGACGGTCAGGGCCCCCACCACGGCGGCCAGGTCTGCTCCGTCGCTCACCTTCGAAACGATCAGCCGGTGCGGTGGCGTCCGCATCGCCACCAGCGCCGTCCCGCCGGCCACGTCGACGGTCGCGAGGAAGGGGTCGGCCCACTCACCCGCCTCAAGGCCGGACAGGATGCCCAGCGGCAGGCAGTGCTCCGCCTCGTGCCGCAGCAGGTACGGCTCGGCAGCCGCGCGGAAGCCGGCAACGGAATCGTATCGGCGCACCAGCACGTGCTCGTCCATCGTGGAGCGATCATACGTGGGACACGCATGGGCTCGCCGGGGACACGAAGGTCAATGGTGGTGATGCGCCTGGTCCAGTTCGCCCTCGCGCAACCACAGGCGCCCCCCACGGAACATGACGGCGGCGAGCGCCGTGGTGATGGGAACGCCCAGGATCAGGCCGATGGAGCCGACCAGCGTGTGAACCACCTCGGCTGCGACCTGCTCGATGTTCAAGGCTCGGCCCCAGCTGTAGTCGCCCACGCTCAGGAGCACCAGCAGCGGTAAGCCGGCGCCCACGTAGGCGAGCACCAGCGTGTTCACCAACGACCCGATGTGATCGAGGCCGACGTTCATGCCGCGGCGGTAGAGCTCGCTCCAGGCGAAGCTCGGGTTCACGTGCGCCAGTTCGCGTACGACGCTTGCTTGCACGATCGTGATGTCGGTCAGCGCCCCCAGCGCGCCGACCAGCAGGCCGGCCAGCAGCAGGCCGCGCAGGTCCACCTGCTCCGCCGAGAAGGTGATGAGCATCGCCTCTTCGCTCCCGAAGCCCGTGAGGTGCGCGAGGTGCGTGAACAGCACCCCCAACGCCATCGTCGCCAGCACCGCCGCCATCGTGCCCACCAACGCGGCGGTTGTCGACCAATTCAGGCCGTGCACGAAGTAGATGGCGAGCACCAGGATGCCGCCGACGCCGAGCAGCGTGACCAGCATCGGGTTCCAACCGTCCAGGATCCGCGGGACTATGAAGCTCACGATGATGGCCAGGCTGACGCCCGTCGCGATGAAGGCGCGCAGCCCCTTGAGCCGGGCGACCGCCACGCTCACCAGTAGGAACAGCCCGACCAGGAGGTACAGCGCAGGGCGCCGGATCCAATCCACCACCACGTACTCGCGCACCGTCCCGCCGGGTGTGGGCGCGAAGTACAGCTCGACCCGGTCGCCGACCCGGTAGGCGTCCACCGTGGTGGCACCCAGGTCGTCGGTGGACGGGACGACGGCGTTGACCAGCGAACCGTCGATGAGGTGCACCAACGCGATGCCTCCGGCGCCGATCGGCGTGCCGCGGCTGGCGGGCGTCAATTCGAGGATGCGGCCCTCGACATAACCCACCTCGGGGAGGTCGGTGGCGGGTGGAGGCGGGGTAGCAGCGTCCTGAGCCTGGCCGGCCGGACCGAACGAGAGAAACAGGAGCAAGATCGCGAGTCCGAACCAGGACCGCGATGCGCAAGGAGCGTTCATGCCGCCATCGAACCATGCCGTGCGCCCATCGCGCCCACCGTTCGGCCGGTTCCGGCCCGTCCGAAAGGGCGCCAAGTGTGGCTTGACACGCGCGGGCCCGCACCGTAGACTCGCGAAGTCGTTGAGTGACCACTCAACCGAGGACCGATAAGCCATGGCCAGAAGTGACCCCTCCCCCACCCGCAGCGCCAAGGCCGAAGCTCGCCGCCAGCAGATCCTCGAGGCGGCACGCGTCTTGTTCGCGCGCCACGGCTACGACGCGACCTCCACCAAGCGCATCGCGCAAGAGGTGGGCGTCACCGAAGGGCTGATCTTCCACTACTTCCCCACCAAGGGCGACCTGCTGCGCGGCGTCGCACGCGAACGCAGGACGTTCATGAGCGAGGTGCAGGCGCTGTTGGCCGAGGCGGCAGAGCAGCCGGCGCGCGAGGTGCTCGGAAGGATCGTGCTGGGTTGGGTCGAAGCGATCCACCGCCAGTCGGACCTGGTGCTCATGCTGCTGATCGAGTCGCAGACGCACGCCGAGCTCGATGGCGTGTTCCGCGCGCTGGTGGGCGACACCGTCGGCGCACTGGCGGGCTACCTCGACTCGCGCGTACGAGCCGGCGAACTGCGCCACGACTTGCCGGTCGACACCAGCGCGATGATGTTCTTCTCGTCGCTGATGATGTTCTTCCTCATGCACCGCGGCCTGCCCGAACAGGACTGGCACGAGCGCGCCCGCGCGTTCACGGCCGAACTGCTCGACGCCTGGCTGAGCGGCGCCACGACACCCGACTGACCACGCCCGACTCGACTGACCTGCCCGACTGACCACGCCCGACCGACCACGCCCGACCGACCGCAACCGACCGACCGAACGAGAGGAGACGAACTGGCACCCATCGATGCGCTCGACCAAACCATTGAGTATGTACTCACTCACTCCCGCTCGTTCTCTCTCGAAGGGCTCCCCGTGATCGAACCCCCGCCCCAACCGGCCGCAGCATGAAGCGCCTCGCGACCTTCGTCCTGAACCACAGCCGGCTCGTCATCGCGCTGTTCGCGATCGCGACCGTCGGCTTCCTCCTCAGCGCCCGCCAGGTGACGACCAACAACGCCACCGACGCCCTCTACCCCGACCACTCGGTCGTGGCGGAACTCGACGAGCAGATCCAACGCACCTTCGGACAACACGACCGCCTGCTCGTGGTGGTGGAAGGCGACATCTACACGCCGCAAGCGTTCGAGCGCCTGCGCGGACTCACGCGCGATTTGACGAAGGTCGACGGCGCCATCGACGTCACCTCCGTGGCCACGGCCCAACGCCTGGAAGACGACGACGGGTTCCTGATCGTCGACGACCTGGTGCCAGCTGGCACTCCGGACGAGGCCGCCGTCGCCGCGGCGCGCGCGTACCTCGAGACCTCGCCGATGTACCAGAACGCCACTCTCGTCACGCGCGACGGACGCTACGCCAGCCTCGTCGTCGAGTTGGAGGACGGCATCGACGCCGCCGCCTTCGCCACCGACGTCGACACCGTCGTGAACGATGGCTGGGATGGACCGTACGCCCTGGCGGGCCAGGCGTTCACCAGCAAGGAGCTCCAAGCCATCATCGGGCGGGACCTACCCGTCCTCGGAGCGACCGCGCTGGCCATCATCCTGCTCCTCCTGTTCCTGAACTTCCGCACGCTGCACGGCACGCTGCTGCCGTTCGTGCAGATCTTCCTTGGAGTGATCTGGGGCATGGGGACGTTCCACCTGCTCGGCCACGAGCTCATGGCGTTGACCGTCATCGGACCCATCGCCGTGATGGCGGTCGGCAGCTCGTTCTCGCTCCATCTGCTGGGACGCTTCTACTACGAGCTCGCGCACCGGCGCGACTGGCAGACCAGCAAACGCGACGCCATCCGCGCCATGGTCGAGGAGACGGGCCTGGGCGTGACGATCTCCGGCCTGGCCATCGCCGCGGCGATGAGCACCTTCTTGTTGTCGGACCTCGCGATGGTCCGTGGCCTCGGTTTGGTGGCCGCCCTCGGAGTGTTGTCGGCGCTGCTCGCCTCGATGCTGTTGCTGCCAGCACTGCTGAACGTCTTGCCCGCGCCGAAGCGCGTCGGCGATCCCGAGAGCCCCGGCGCCATCGGCGGGTTCCTGCGGCACCTGGCCGGCTGGGTGACGCGGCGCCGCGGCGCGGTCCTGGCGGGCTCCGCCGTGATCGTGCTGGTGGGCGTGTTGGGCGCCACCCGCATCGTTCCGAACACCTCGATCCTGGCGTTCTTCCCCGCGTCCGGCCCGACCCGCACCAGCGTCGCCACGGTCGAGCAGGTGGTCGGCGGCTCGTCGGTCATCACCGCCTGGGTCGAAGGTGACATGACCGACCCGCAGGTGCTGGCGGCGCTGGAACGCTTCCAGGCGGAGGCTTCCGAGCTAGAGGGCGTCGGCCCCAGCCAGTCGATCGCCAACGTCTTGCGCGCGCTCCACGTCACGCTCACGGGCGAGGACGCCCTACCGCCGACGCGGCAAGCGGTGGCGCAGGAACTGCTGCTCTACCAGTCCTCGGGCGACATCAGCGATCTCACCCGCTTCGTCACCCTCGACTACCAGCAAGGGCTGGTGACGATGTCGGCGGAGTCGATGTCGACCACTCGTATCGCCGAACTCGAACGCGAACTGGACGCCGCGGCCGCGGCGAGTTTCGGCGACCTCGCCAGCGTGCGTTTCGCCGGCCAGCCGCTCCTCGAGCTCGAGATCGAGCGCGCCATGCGCCACGACTTCCTGATCAGTCTCACGCTCGCCATCGCGCTCGTCATCGTCATCGACAGCTTCGTCCGCTCGTTCCGCGCCGCCGCCGTGACGATCCTGGCGCTGCTCGCCACCGTCGCGCTGCAGTACGGGCTGCTCGGTTGGGCGGGCATCCCCTTGAACCTCGCCACCATGCTGATGGGCGCGCTCGCCATCGGCGTGGGCGACTACGCCATCCACCTGACGGTGCGGTACATGGAGGAGCGGCGCAACGGACTCGACCCGGAAGCGGCCATCGATCACGCCCTCTACACCTCCGGCCGTCAGATCGTGTTCACCGCCCTCACGCTCGGCGGCGGCTTCGCAGCCCTGATCTTCGCCAACTTCGTGCCGGTCGCCACCCTCGGCAGCCTGATGGTGCTGACGGTCGGCCTGGTCGGCGTCGCCACCCTCACCCTGCTTCCCGCGGCCGCGCTGACCGTGCTGCGGAACCCCCAAGCCCGCTTCCGACGTACCCAGGAGGTACCCGCCCATGCCGATTGACCGCACCCGACACCTTCTCGCCGCGCTCGCCACCGCCATCGTCCTGTTCGCCGGCACGGCCTCGGCCCAGCAGTACGCCACCGCCGAAGCGTTGATGGCGGCCGTCGAGGCGCGTCCCGAACCCGCCACCACCCAGGCCACGCTGCGCATGACCATCGCCACCGCCTCGGGACAGAGCCTGATGCGCGAGATGCGGATGTGGAGCACAGGCGACACTCACCGCGTCATCAAGTTCACCGCGCCCGCCGACATCGCCGGTTCGGGCTTCCTGTCGATCGATTCCGCCAGTGGAGACGAGACGCTCATCTACCTCCCCGCGCTCGACCGCGTGCGCCGCATCGCCGGCGGTCAGAAGGGGGACGCCTTCTTCGGTTCCGACTTCGCCTACGAGGACATCTCCGGCGTCGACCCCGACGACTACACCCATACGCTGCTCGAGACGCGCGACGCCGGCGATGCCGGGGGCGATGCCGGGCAGGGCTGGGTCTACGTGGTCGAGGCGATGCCGACGCCGGAGAGCGCGTCGAGCTACGAGCGCCTGGTGCTCGAAGTACCCGAAGCCACGTTGGTGCCCGAGCGAGTGACGTACTACCGCGATGGCGAGGTCGTGAAGGTGCTGACGGTGGCGAGCGTCGTCGAGGTCGGCGAGTACTCGGTGGCGGCCGAACGTCGCATGGAGAGCCTGGCGGGCGGCGAAGTCGTCACCTTCACCACCATCGAGCAGACCGACGTGATCCTCGACGAGCCCATCCCCGACGACGTGTTCGGCGAACGCTTCCTGAGGCGCTGAGGTGCGCTTCCCGACGCGCTTCCCGACGCGCTTCCCACGGCGTTTCGCGCTGGCCGGCCTCGGCGCCTGGCTCCTCGCGGCCGCCATCCCGTTCGCTTTCGCCCAACTCGACGTCGACTTCGGCGGGCGCGCCGGGGCCGAGTTCGGCGTGGCCATCGACGGCAGCCTGCCCGTCGCCGCCGCCGAGCTCGAGCTGCGCATCGACGGCGAGGTCGGCAGCGGCTTCTTTCCCGACGCCACCTTCACCGCTTCACTGGTCGGGGGCTATGACGCTGCCACGGGCGCGGCGGACGTACGCCTCGGCGACGCCTTCGGCACGCTCTACCTAGGAGACCTCGACCTGAGCATCGGGCAGCAGAAGGTGTTCTGGGGCTCGACCGACGCCGTGAACCCGGTCGACGTCCTCAACCCGCGCGACATGGCGCTGCCGCTGGCGTCCGAGAAGATCGCCGTGCCCATGCTGCGCGCGGTGTACCACCTCGATGACGTGCTGCGCCTCGAGGCGGCGGCGGTACCGGCATTCACGCCATCCACGCCGCCAGGCGACGCGTGGCGCGCCGCGCCGGTCCCGCCAACGCAGCTGCCGCCCGGCGTGACGATCGTGGAGCAGCGTGCGCCGGACGAGCGCAGACCCGAGGCGGCGCTGGAGAACGTCACCTTCGGGGTACGCGCTACCGCCCGCTTCGACGGCTTCGACGCCAGCCTGAACTACGTCCGCGGCTTCCGTCATCTCCCGACTCTGGAGACGACGCTGGTGCCGACGGACACGCCCGGCGCGTTCGCGCTGCAGCCGGTGCTGCGTTACGACCGCGTGCACCTGGTGGGCACCGACTTCTCCGGCACGCTCGGCCCCGTGGTCGTGCGCGGCGAGGCGGCGTACACCTTCACCGACGACCCGGAGGGAACCGACCCGGCCGTCGGCAACCCGAGCCTGCAAGCGGTGCTGGGGGCCGAGTACGCCATCCCATCCGGCCCACGCGCCGTCGTGCAGGCGATCTACGACTGGCGGAAAGGCGAGGCGGGAGAAGACGACGAACAGCTCCTCAAGGCCATGACGGCGCTGTCGTACCAGGCCGACGCGCGAACGCAACTCGAGCTGGCCTGGATGCAGAGCTTCGACGGCAGCGGCGCCATCGTGCCGCGCGCCAGCTACACCTTCGCCGAAGGCGTGACGGGAGAGGCGTCGGCGTTCGTCTTCTACGGCGCCGACGGCACCGAGTTCGGGGGGTGGAAGGAGAACGCGCAACTGCGGCTGGGGGTTGCGTACGGCTTCTGATCCTCGCGGTTCCTACGCAACTCCGGACTCCGGCCGACCCAACGTCCGCGCGATCACCGCGGTCACGGGGGTCATCTTGGCGTAGGTGGCGGCCCCCGCCGCGACCTCGCCACCGATCCCGTCCTCCAGCTCGCGCCAGAGGTCGGCAGCCACGCCGCGGGAATAGGAACTCGTTGCCGGGTTCGTCAACACGACCTGAAGCAGCCTGGCGGCCACCACATCGCGGCCGCCGGCTGCCTCGGCCTCGGCGTAGGCCGTGAGGGCCTGCAACTGCAGCGGCTCGAGTCCGATGGCGGCGGCCAGCCCCAATGCCTTCGTCGCCGCTGCGGCCGCGGCAGGCACGTCACCCGCGCGAACGTACACGCTGACAAGGTTGACCAGGACGCCGACGAGGATCCGCCGTTGACCCGTCTCCTCCGCCAACGTCAGCGCTTCGAGGTTGAGCGCTTCGGCACGCGCCAGGTCACCCAGACGGAAGTGATGGACACCGAGGTTGGAGAGCGTATACGGCATGGACTGGCGGAAGTCGATCTCGCGCTCCAGCGCGAGGCAACGCTCCATCATCTCGCCCGAGCGCCCCATGTCCCCTTGGATGCCGTACCCGATGGCGAGGTTCCCGAGCTCTCGGATCAGGCACAACACGTCACCGACATCCTCGTGCAACGCCACGGCTCGGCCGAAGTACGTCACCGCCTCCTCCATCCGTCCGGCTTCGGCCGCGACGAGCCCCAAACCGCTGAGCGCGTTCGCGACCAGCGGCGTACGGTCTTGATCGCTCTTCACCTGGTGCGCCAGCGCCAACGCCCGCTTCAGCATGTCCTCGCCCTCTTCGCGCCGCCCACGGGCCGCAGCCAGGCCACCGAGGTTCGCCCAGCCACGTGCGAGCAGAGGCACGGCTCCGTTTCCCAGGGACTCTGCCAAGGTGAGCCCGTCGGAGGTACGGCGCCATGCTTCGTCGTGCTCACCCAAGCGCGAGTAGAACCAACCTTCCTCGATCCGAAGACGCGCCCGAAGTTCGGGCCAGGCGTCGGCGCCCAGGCTCCGGTCGATGCGGCCCAGCACTTCGACGCCCTCCAGAAGGGCTCCACGCGCCTCGTACGCCACGTCCATCAGCGCCACGAACGGCTCGAGCGTGCGCGCGTCGCGCGCGAGCAAGGCACGCTCCAGCACCGACTCGACCTCGGCCCACTCGTCGCGAAGCGACGCCAGTGCCTCCGTCTGCTGACCACCCCGGAGCTGCCGCCGCCGTTCCTCGAGCCCGTCGAGGTAGTACGCGTCGTGCCGACGCTCGACCTCGGCGCGCTCATCTGGAACGCCGGCCAACTTCTGACGCAGGAACTCGGCCAACAGCGGATGCAGGCGGTAACGGCCGGGCGCCCGCACCTGCACCAGCGAGCTGTCGATGAGTCGCGCCAAGGTCACCAGCGTGGCAGACGCCACGGCACCCGCGGCCTCGAGAGTGAACTCCGACCGGAACACCGCCAAGCGCCTCGCGAGCTCACGTTCGGACTTCCGCAGCCAGCGCCAACTGGCCTCGAACACGCGTCGCATGCTGCGATGACGCTCCGGCACGTCGTCGCTCACGGCCGCGAGGAAGTCGGGGTCACTGCGAAGGTGCCGCACGATCTCGGCACACGACAGCAAGCGTGTCCACGGGGCCGCGAGCTCCAGCGCGAGCGGGAGGCCGTCCAGCTCCCGACACAGCAGGACGGCGTCGTGACCTTGCTGACCGAGGTTCGCGCTCAGGTCCGCCCGCCGGGCCCGGTCCACGAAAAGCCGGACCGCGCCGTACGTCATCGCCTCGTGCCAGGGCACCTTGTCGGTCGGCAACGGCAGCCCCGTCAAGGGGATGGCGTGCTCCTCCTGCAGGCCGAGGCGGGTCCGCGACGTGACCACGAGGTCGACGCCGGTCGTCGACGCCAGGACGTTCGCGAGTTCCTCCGGTGCTCGAGCGCCGTCTACGTCGTCGAACACGAGAAGCACGCGGGCCTCGGCCAGCGCCTCGATCAGACGCTGCCAAGGGTCGGTTCCATCTCCCAGCTGCGTCCCGATGGCTGCGAGCGCCAGGTCGCCGAGCCGTCCGAGATCGCGCTCGGAATCGAGGGTCACAAGGAATACGCCATCGGGGTACGCGGAGCGGGCGAGGGCACGCAGCGCCACTTCGTGGGCCAAGCGCGACTTCCCCACGCCGCCGGGCCCGCTCAACGTGACCAAGCGGCAGGACGACGAGGCCAGGGCCTCCTCGACGGCACGCAGCTCGCGCTCCCGGCCGATGAAGGTGGTTCGGCGCGGCGGCACGTTGGTGGGTAGCTTGCTGGGGTCGACTTCCTGGGCCGGCGACGCAAGAACCGAGAGGGTGGCAGACGGTCGCGGATCCTCGGACGCCGATCGTTCGAACGACGACTGCGCCTCCTCGGTGGTGAACCTCCGTGTCTCACCCAGTTCCGCGAGCTCGGCGCGGACGAGCGGCGCGCGTACGCTGTCACCTGCCGTCAACAGCGCGTACATCCGGCGCAGCGTCGCCGGGTCGGGCGCTCCCGCTCCGGGGAGGAACAGTGCGCGTTCGGCCAGCTCGCCGCCTCGCGCGAACTCCCTTCGTCGGGCTGCGCTCTCCGCGAGCTCGAGGAGCCCGTGTTGGACACGCGCGGCGAGGTACTCGCGAGTAGCTAGCACCCACTCCTCGAGTTCGACGCTGCCGGCGGCGAACGCCACGCCGTCGAGGAACGCCCCTCGATAGAGCTCGACGGCACGCTCCCAAGCTCCGCCGCGGAGCGCGTCGAGCAAGTCACCGGCGTCGCTCGATGCCGTGGCCCATGCGCGCCGTTCGTCCGCCACCACCACGTCACCCGCCCCCTGGCGCAGACGCGTCAGCGCCATCGACAGGCTCTTCATGCGGTTCCCGTCCTGCCAGAACAGTTCCGCCAAGCGCCGCCTTCGTTGCGCCCCTTCCAACGCCAAGTACGCGAGCAACAGCAAGGGCTTCGGCTGGGAGAACCCGCCGAGGTCGAGCTCGAGCCCGCCCATCACCTTGAGGTGGGGCAACTGCGCCTCCTGCGTCGTCGCTTGCGTCGTCGGCTCGAAGCGTAGCGCACTCAGGAGCCGCTGTGGCGGTCTTGTGGCGCATCTCGACTACCGTGGCGAGCAAGGAGGTAGCGACATGAAGCGAGAACCCCATCGAGCCCGCGGACGTTCGTCCGCGCGGCGCTTGCTCACGTTGACCGCGATCTTGCTGCTGCCGGCGTGTGCGCAGCCGACACCACTCCCACCCATCACCGTCGCCGTCGATCCCGTCGTGCAACCCACGCGACCGTCCCTGCCCGGGTTCGAAGACGGGCAACCCCGGCCACTGGCCGCCGTGACCGGCGAAGACGGTGTTGCCGCAGACTTCGTCGCCGACGAGGTGTGGCTGGCCACCAACGACGATAGCGCCCTGCAGGCGTTCCTGGCGCGCTGGAACGGAACGCTGCTCCGCACCTTCGAACCTGCGGCGGCAGGCTTGACCGGGTTGCCGAAACAGCACCTGGTGCGTGTGTCCATGTCCGGCCTACCGACCGATGTCGCAGACGGACTGGCCGACGACCTGCGCACCCTCGACGCGAACGCGACGGGGGACCACCGGGTATCCAGCCAACTCGGCCTCGAGCTGTTGGCGGTCGCCAGCCAAGAGGCGGTTGCTGGGCTTCCGGTGGGCATCAACTGGGTCGGTGGCGGCGGCGGGCCGTTCACGGACCGCACGTCGACCGAAGCGCCCAGCGGCAACGGCATCGCCGGTGTGGCGTACGACCCCAACGCGTTCACGTGGCCATCGCACGCCGCGAACTCGGTGCAGAAGATCGGCGTCGCGGAAGCGTGGCGCGCGCTCGACCTGGCGGGGAAGCTCGGCAACCGCGTGAAACTCGCGATCCTCGACATGGGCTTCGAACCGGACGCCGACATGCCGACCGGTTGGACGGCCATCTCGAACGTGCCGCTGACACAACCGACCGGAACCGCCAACTTGCTGTGGTGCGGTGGGGGTAACGACTGCCCCTGGCATGGCCAGAACGTCGCGAGCGCCGCCATGGCGCGCGCCGACAACGGTTTCGGTGGCGCCGGCCCGGCCGGTCCGGTGGCCGACGCGGTGCTCGTCTTCACGCTGTACGACTTCTTCACGTCCATCACGGCGCTGGGAGAGGCCAGGATCGCCGGCGCGCGCATCGCGAACATGAGCTACAGCACGCCGGTTCCCTGGTACCTCGGCTGGAGCGTCTTGCCGTTCGAGGCCGCCACCTTCGCGTTCCGCGACACCGGCATGTTGCTCTTCGCCGCTGCCGGCAACGACGGCCGTAACGTCGACGGCGAAGGCTGCACTTTCGGCGTGTGCTGGGAGCGCACCTGGGTCACCCCGTGCGAGAACGCCGGCGTGATCTGCGTCGGTGGCATCGGCGGCAACGCCACCACGAAGGCGACCAACTCGGCCTACGGCGCGGAGCAGGTGGACATCTTCGCCCCCTACACCTTGTGGGTCGGTCCGGACCCCGACGCCCCGGCGAATGCCGCGCGCGCGATCAACGGCACCAGCTTCTCGTCGCCGTTCGCCGCCGGCGTCGCCGCCCTGATCTGGGCCGCCGATCCCGGCCTGAGTGCCGACGAGGTCGAGGACATCCTCATCTCCACCGCCCACGTCAACGCCGACTCGCGCGTGCGCCGCCACGTCAACGCGCTCGGCGCCGTGACCTCCGTGCTCGGCAACGTTCCGCCGGCCATCGACCTGGGCGGCGGCGGGACGGCCTACGTGAACATGCCTGCCTACCTGAGCGCGACCGTCACCGACTTCGAGGACCCGTTCCCCTGCTGCAGCGTGACCTGGACCTCGAACGTCGACGGCGCCTTGGGGTCCGGCTATCAGCTCGAGCACACCTTCACTACCGTGGGCAGCCGCGTCATCACCGTCTCCGCCACCGACTCCGGTGGCGCAACGAACCAGGCGACGATGGTGGTGAACGTCGTGAACCCCACGCCGCAGGTGGTGATCACCAGCCCCACCAACGGCGCGTCGATCTACCGCACCGCCACCGTCACGCTGCGCGGCCGCGCGGACGATCTCAACGAGCCGGGCGGTGAACTGGCGTGCAGCGCACTGACCTGGACGAGCAGCATCGCCAGCGACCCCTTCCCGATCGTGGGCTGCGAGGTGCAAGCATCGTTCGCGTCGAACGGGAGCCGCACGCTGACCCTGACCGGAACGGACTCCTTGGGCGCGACGGGATCCGCGAACGTCACCGTCGACGTGGTCGACCCGCCACCGAACCTACCCCCGGCCGTCCAGGTGACCAGTCCGCAGGATGGCACGGCGCCGCCGGTCGACCAACCGCTCACGCTCTCGGCCACCGTGGTAGATCCGGAAGGCGCGTCGCCTCTGACGTACGAGTGGACGGTGAAACTCGGGAACCAAGCGCCGATCGTGGTGGGAACGGACGCCACCGTGCAGTGGACACCGCTCGACACCTACCCGTTCGACCAGGAAGGCACCTGGACGGTCGAGGTGCGCCTGAACGTGACCGATCCCGAGGCGAACGTGGGCACCGACTTCGTGACGCTCGAGTGGGTGCTGATCTTCTGACCGCTCGCAGTAGGGAGCGGCCACGAGCCCGTCGCTCACGCCTGGTAAGACGAGCGAGCTAGCGGTCTGGCCCTGGGGACGAAAGGAGAACGCGCTAGCACGGCTCGGTTGGGCGTACGGTTCCGGACTACCGCCCCTCCTGCCACCACCGCAGCTGATCGCGCAGGGTCAGCAGGGTCCAGATCGACCCGAACGAGAAGCGTTCCTCCTCGCCTATGGCGAGGGTATACGGACCGGCCCGGCCTCCGACTTCGCGCACCGTGACGGTGCACGGCTCGGTGGTCGGGCCGACCACGTCCACCACCCGGTACCGCATCGCCATGCGCGAGAACGCCTCGTAGAACGGCGTGTCGATCGGGCGCAGGTCGCGCGTCCCGCCGGCGCAGGTCCAGGTGGCGCGCAACTCGAGCGTCCTGCCGAGTTCGTCGTCGAGAACCAACAGTTGCAGGGGGACCTGTCGCTCGATGGGGTCCACGACGAAGACGTGCTCGCCGCTTTCGGCGAGACGCAGGTAGATGGCCTGCGACACCGTCGGACGGTGCACCGCGAACGGTCCCTCGCCCGTGGGGAAACTCGGGTCGTGGGCGAACGCCGCGGACAGGATGGTCAAGCCCACGAGCACGGCCAGTAGGCGCGTCGTCTTCATGCTGCAGGCTACCGTCGGGCGGGTCGTGCGCATTGCAGCCGTCGCCACGGTACGCGCGAGGGCCGGTTGGGCTCGGCCGCGTAGCGCGACGAACCGCCGTTGCCGCAGCGGTGTCTATCATGGCCGCAAACCCCGAGGAGGCCGGCGTGAATCGAAGGCAAGACAGGAACGACATCGGCATCCAGGTGCGCATCGACGCGGGCGACAAGGTCCTGGACGGCGAGTTGGTGATGCCGCGTCTGGCGCGTGGGGTGGTCGCGTTCGCCCACGGCAGCGGCTCGAGCCGCTTCAGTCCGCGCAATCGCGCCGTCGCGGAGGTGCTGCAGCGCGGTGGGCTGGCGACGCTGCTGTTCGACCTCTTGACGGAGGTGGAAGCCGAGACCGACGACCGGACGGCCGCGCTTCGCTTCGACATCGGCCTGCTGTCGCGAAGGCTCGCGGGGGCCGTGCGCTGGCTGGCCGCCGACCCTCGCTGGAGCGCCTTTCGCATCGGACTGTTCGGCGCCAGTACCGGCGCCGCGGCGGCCTTGGTGGCAGCCGCCGAGCTTCCGAATCAGGTGCGCGCCGTCGTTTCGCGTGGCGGAAGGCCGGACCTCGCCACCGACGCATTGGCTCGCGTGCGCGCCCCCACGCTGCTGCTCGTGGGTGAGCGCGACGAGATGGTGCTCGACCTGAACCGTGTCGCCGCCGACCGCATGACCTGCCACCGAGAAGTCGTGGTGGTTCCCCGCGCAACGCACCTGTTCGAAGAACCCGGGACGCTTCAGCAGGTGGCGGAGAAGGCGCGCGATTGGTTCCTGACGTACCTCGCGCCCGAGGCCCCTGCCACCGGCGGCGGCTAGCTGCCGCCTCCGGCCAACCACCCTCCGTCGAGATCGCGCGCCAGGCGCAGCACGTCGAGCCTGCGGCCGGAGTAGGCGGGCTTGTCGAAGCCGACGCGCTGCAGTACCTCCCGCACGTACCGATCGGTGGCGAGCGCGTCGACGTACGGGCCGACCGTCGCAGCCATCACCAAGTCTGCGAGGTCGCTGACCTGCGGGTCGCGCCCCTGGACGCGCACGCGGTCGAGGCCGCGGAACGCCAGCATGCGCGCCAGCAGGCGCACGAACGGCAGCACGCGCGCCGTGTTCGGCGGCATTCCGAGCCGCAGCGCGATCTCCTCGCGGTACCGAAGCGTGCGTTCGAAGAAGCCACCGCTAGGGGCTTCGTGCTCGATGCCCGCCATCTCGCCGAGGTTGGCTGCGAGTTCCCAACTACCTTCGTTGGACAGTAGGTCGTCTCGCTCGAGCCAGCCGCCACGCGCCGCCTGACGACGTACCACCTCCTGCCACGGCCGCAGCCACAAGCCCCACGAGAACGCGGCGAAGAACGTCTTCATCGTGGGCAGCAGGTAGCCTCCGCGCGTCTCCAACACGTGGAACGAGCTAGGGGGCGCGCAGACCATGGGGCCGGCGCCGTTGGCGTGGCGCTGCGTGGCACGCTCCAGCGCACCGTGCACTTCTCCGAACGCGTCGTGACTCGCCTGCCCGATGAGGAACTTCGCGACACGCGAGGCGTAGTTCTGGTCGAGGTAGAGCAGCACGATCCCGTTGAGCTTGCCGTCGAGCGTGCCGCTGGGCGTCACGCCGGGGATCTCGTCGGACGTCACGTCGGGCGTGCCGTCGGGGATCTCGTCGGGCGTCACGTCGACCTCCACGGCCAGGATAGTGCTTGCCACTGGTGTCGATGGGCGAGCGTATGGGCAAGCGGATGGCGCGCAACTGGGCGCGCGGGTACGGGTGACGACCGCGCACCACGGGTGGTACCGTGCTCGGCCATGGCGACGCGACCGCCCACCCGGCTCGCTTACGGCACCCTGTTGATGCTGGCCGCGATGGTCCTACTTCCGATCATGGACGGCATCGCCAAGGGGTTGACGCTGCGCTACCCCGTTGCCCAGGTCGTGTGGGCACGCTACCTGTTCCATTTCGCCGTCATGTTCCCCGTGCTGCTCGCCCGGCTCGGTCCGCGTGCACTTGTTCCGAAGCACCTCGGTTCGCAACTGATCCGCGGGACGCTACTGCTGGCCGCGACCGTGCTGTTCTTCTTCGCCCTCGCGAGCATGCCGCAAGCGACGGCGCTCGCGCTCTTCTTCGTATCCCCACTGGTGGTGACGATGCTTGCGCCCGCCCTGTTGGGCGAGCGCGTTGGCGTGTGGCGCGCGAGCGCCGTGGCGGTGGGGTTCGTCGGAGTGCTGCTGATCCTTCGGCCCGGCTCGGAGGTGTTCGCTTGGGGCGCGCTGCTGGCGGTCGCGGCAGGCACGGTGCACGGGCTCTACATGCTCTACACGCGCAAGCTTGCCGGCACCTCGCCGCCGCTGGTGACGCTCGCCTACACCGCCATCGTCGGCGCGGTGGTGATGACCATGGTGATGGCGTTCGTGTGGGTTCCGCCCACACCGCGCGACTTCGGCGCCATGGCGCTGCTGGGCCTCTTGGCCGCCAGCGGGCACTTCCTGTTGATCAAGGCGTTCGACCACGCGCCCGCCACCTGGCTCGCGCCGCTCGGGTACACCGAGATGGTCACCGCCGCGATCGTGGGCTACGTGCAGTTCCGGCACTTGCCCGACGCGATGGGCTGGCTCGGCATCGCCGTCATCGTGGGCGCGGGCGTGGTGATCTCGTTGCGGGAACGGCGTGCGGTTCCCAGTCCGCGCCCGGGGGGGATCGGTGTGCCCAGCCACCCCGAAGCGGCGGAGACTGCGCGGCCAACGTCGGTCGAGCGCGGGTAGCTGAGCCTCTCGACGAGCGCGAACCGGGACGGGTCAGTGACGATCCGTGGGCGTTCCGTGGGCGATTCGTGGGCGATCCATGGGCGATCCATGGGCGATCCGTGGGCGTTCCGCGACCGGTCAGCGGTCGCGCTTCTTGGGGATGGTCAGCGTCTCCCACCGGTCGCCGCGCCAGTGCTTCGCGAGCATCACGATCTGGCCGATGTGGTGCGCGGTGTGGTCGTAGTTGCGCAGGATCGCGTGCACCACGTTGTGCGGCTGACCTCGGATGGTGATGGTGCGCTCCAGGTCGGCAGGCGTCAACGCCTCGAGGCTCGCCAACGCCACCGCGAAGCCCTGCTCCCACTCCGCCAGTAGCGCCTCGGGCGACATGCTCGTCGTCTCGAACTCGCCGTCGCGGTCGCGGTCCGGCTTGTCGCCGTCGCTGGTCAGGAAGTCCCGCCAGCGCGAGCGCAGGTTGCCGGCGAGATGCCGCACGATGACCGACACCGGGTTGCTCTCCGGGTCGATGGTCGCGTGCCACTCGTGCGGTTCGAGCTGGGCCATGGCCCGCTCCGCCATCGTCTTCTGCGCGCGGTACCCCTCCACGATCTCGGACAAGAACAGCGGCATGGCGTCGTTCGGCATCGGCGAACCTCCCAGGTGGGAACGGCGTTCCCGAACCATGGTACGCGCCCCGCGTTGCCGAAGGCCGGCGATCCGCGCACGTCCGATCGACCACGGCGGCGCGCCAGCGAGGGCGTCGACCGGCACGACGACGCTGGTCACCAGCGACCGGCGACCCTCAGTCGTCGCCGCCCGTCGCCGCGCCTTCCGCGCCGCGTCGCCCAGTTCCCTTGCGCCGACCGGTGGCCCGCGTCATGCGGCCGGCTGCGGTTCCGCCGCTCGTGCCGGCCACCGCCCCTCCGTCCACCCGCGCCAAGCGCGACGGCCACCACACCGCTTTGCCAACGTCGTACAGCAGCCCCGGCACCAGGAACGAGCGCACCACCAAGGCGTCGAGAAGAACGCCGAACGCGACGATGAACGCGATCTGCGCGAGGAACAGCAGCGGGATGACGGCCAGCGCCGCGAACGTCGCAGCCAGCACGATACCGGCCGAGGTGATCACGCCGCCTGTGAGGCGTAGGCCGCGAATCACGCCAGGGCCTCGCTGAAAAGGGCCGGTCAGAAAACCGGCCCTTTTTCTGCAACATTCATTGACTACCTGTTCCAGTATTTGGGGCGACCGTAATAGTCGTAGAGGCGGGTTTCGTACTCCCTGTTGACTGTTCTGGACGGATCAAACTCGGGGCTGTCTTTTATCGTTTCCCTGTCACGAGCGACCTGCACCTTGCCTGACGGCCAGTCGATGTTTTCGATCCACTCCGGCGCGATCAGCACTTTCTTTCCGGGCAGCCAGTTGCGGGTGTCTATTACGACATAACGGATGATCCATTCCTCGTCATCAACGATGAATTCC
>JAWOIL010000067.1:0-3142 GCA_046484635.1 Trueperaceae bacterium | reverse complement strand
GCGCCTCGAGGTCGTCGATGAAGCCGCCCACCACGGTGTTCACGCCGCGGTTCGCCGCCACCACCGTGCGCCCACGCTCTAGGTCGCCACCGCGGCTCACGAAGTCGCCCATGGTGGTGGGCATGCCGGTGAAGCTGTTGGTTTCCTGGGCGATGCCGCCTAGGACGTAGCGTTTGGCCGTCATGGCCCACCTCGATTCGGGAACTCGTGTCGCGGGCAGCGGTGGTTCACGCAGTTCACCCCCGGAACCGCCCGCGGATGCGCGGGTCGAGTCGCTCCTGCAGCGCGTCGCCGAGCAGGTTGAGAGCGAGCACCAGCAGCATGATCGCCAGCCCGGGTATGACGGTCATGGAGGGCGCCTGGTAGACGTAGACGCGACCGTCGCTGAGGATCC
The DNA here is from genome assembly GCA_046484635.1 of Trueperaceae bacterium. Taxonomy (GTDB): domain Bacteria; phylum Deinococcota; class Deinococci; order Deinococcales; family Trueperaceae; genus CAZACZ01. Next base: position 2,748 of record JAWOIL010000067.1, on the reverse strand, counting down.
CACCCCACGACGGCGTGCCGACCGAGCCGGTGACGCCGAGGAACGACAGCGCCGACTCGGCGATGACGGCCAGCGCGAAGATGTAGCTGAGTTGCACGATGACGACGTCGCTGATGTTCGCCAGCACGTAGCGAAAGACGATGCGTGGATCGCGCGCGCCGACCGCCCTAGCGCCCATGACGTACTCCTGCTCGCGCACCGCCAGCACCACGCCGCGGGCAAGGCGCGCGACGCGTGGCGTGTAGACGATGGCGAGCGCCACCACCGTGTTGCTCAAGCGCGGACCGAGCGCGGCCACCAGGCCGAGCGCCAGCACCACGCTGGGGAACGCCAGTAGGCCGTCCATGATGCGCATCAGCACGTTGTCGAGGCCGCGGTAGTAGCCGGCGAGGACGCCGACCGCCAACCCCATCAGCCCCGCCATGACGGTGACGAGCGCTCCCACCATGAGGGTGGTGCGAGTGCCGTACACCATGCGGGCGAAGAGGTCGCGGCCGAACTCGTCGGTGCCGAACCACGCTTCGGCGCCGGGGGGCTGCAGGCGGTTGATGACGTCCTGCGCCGCGGGGTCGCCTACCACCGCAGGGCCGACGAGCGCCACCAACAGGAAGAAGAGGATCGATCCGCCGCCGAACGGCAGGCCGGGCGAGCCGCGCATGGCGCGCGCGACACGCCGCCAGACGCCGATGTTCCCGCGGGCTTCGGTGGTCGGGCTCGTGGCGGCGCTCACGAGTACGAGATCCTCGGGTCGATGAGGAGGTACACGAGGTCCACGACGAGGTTCACCATCACGTTGAACATCGCCACGAACAGGAGCGCGCCTTGGATGATGGGGTAGTCGCGTTGCTGGATGGCCGTGAGGATGAGGCGCCCCATCCCGGGGATCCCGAACACCGTCTCGGTGACGATGGCGCCGCCCAGAAGCACACCCACGTTGAGGCCCGCCACGGTGACGACCGGGATGAGGACGTTGCGCAGCGCGTGCCGCAATAGCACGCCGCGGTTCGCCACGCCCTTCGCGCGCGCCGTGCGCACGTAGTTCTCCTGCAGCACCTGGAGCGTGGTGGTGCGGCTGAGCCGGGCCATGAAGCCGGCCTGGCTGATGCCGAGCGCCATGACGGGCAGCACCAGGTACCGAAGCGCCGACCAACCCTCGACGAACGGCGAGCGGTAGCCGGTGGCGGGTAGCCACCTCAGTTCGACCGAGAACAGGATGATGCCGAGGAGGCCGAGCCAGAAGTACGGCACCGAGATGCCCGCGACGGCGCCGAACATGATGGCGCGATCGGCCGGCCGGCCGGCCAGCGAGGCGGCGGCCACGCCGAACGGCACGCCAAGGAGCACGCCGATAAGGGTGCCCGTAAGCGCCAGCACCAAGGTCGGCTCGAGGCGGGAGGCGATGACCTGCACGACGGGGCGCTGTTGCACGATCGAGTCGCCCAGGTCGCCCACCACGGCGCGACGCAGCCACGCTAGGTACTGCACCACGACCGGATCGGTGAGGCGCAACTCCTCGCGCAACTGCTGCACGTCGTCCTGGCTGGCGCCGGGGCCGAGCATGACCGAGGCCGGGTCGCCCGGGATGATGTGCACCAGCGCGAACACGACCGTGCCCACCACCAGCGCCACCGGCACCAGCGCCACCACGCGGCGAAGAAGATACGCGAACAACGGGGTCCTGCCTTAGACGGCTAGCAAGATGGGTCTCGCTCGTGAACGCGAGACCCTGCGGTTCGGCGAAGACTCAGCGCGCAGCGCTCAGTTCACCCAGACGTTGTACCAGATCACCTGGTTCAGCGCCGGGTAGTCGTGCACGCGGGTGGACGAGCCGTAGAGGTTGAAGTAGTCGCCGACCTTCACGGCGGGCAGGTATTCCCAGTAGTAGGTCTGGAGGTCTTCCCAGGCGGCGTACCGGTCCTCGAACGGACGGTCGGCGGCAAGGACTTCCACCAGGCGGTCCTTCTCCTCGTCGCACCAGAACGCCGGCCAGTTGCAGTCGAACACCAGGTACTGGGTCGGGTCGGGCTGGATCGAGAAGCCGGTCTGGAACACTTCCCACACGGTCGGGTCGGAGCGGCGCGAGAGGATGGTGGCGAAGTCGACGATCTCGAGTTCCACCACGAAGCCGGCCTGCTCGAGCAGTTGCTCGGCGACGACGGCGGTCTCGTAGTAGCCGGCGTTCTCGCGCGTGGTCATCCAGCGCAGTGGGGTGCCGTCGTAGCCGGCTTCCTGCAGCAGCGAGCGCGCCTTCTCGATGTCCTTCTGGTTGTAGTTCGCGGTGCCGGTGTCGGTCCACCAGGCGGTTTCCTGTGGCCACAAGCCGCCGTCCACGCGGTAGAGCGTCGGATCGCCGAAGGCGGCGAGCATCATCTGGTCCATGTCGAGCGCGGCGACGAACGCTTGCCGAACGAGCGGGTTCGACATGATCCCGGTGGAGCTGTTCAACGCGAAGTCGAGCGAGCCCTGGTACGGCGTGTAAAGCGTGATGTCGGGGTTGGCGGAGAAGCGCGGCAGGCTGTCGGAAGGCAGGTTGAGCGCGAAGTCGAAGTCGCCCGCTTCCAGGCCGGCGGCGCGGACCGCCGCCTCCGGAGAGGTGATCAGCACGACCTCGTCGAGGTACGCCGTCTTGCCGCCGCCGTAACCGTTGGCCGGCTCGTCGCGCGACGTGTAGTCGTCGAAGCGCGCCAGGCGCACCTGGTTGCCCTGCTGCACCTCGGCGATCTGGTACGGGCCGGTGCCGATCGGCAC
>JAWOIL010000037.1:0-43672 GCA_046484635.1 Trueperaceae bacterium | reverse complement strand
CCCCGCCGCCTCGGGCAACTCGAGCCGCTCGACCACCGGCAACGCGCTCGCCAGTTCGTCCGGCTCGAGCTCGGGCGCGCCCGGAAGCGTCACCGCGTACGACGCAAGCCTACGTGCGTCGTCCAGCCGCTGCTCCGCCATCGCCGCCCTCGCCCGGTGGAGGGCGGATGATCGCACGCGCCGCGCGATGGCCTCTCGGTTCGAGAACAGCCACTCCTCGAGCTCGAGGCCGAGATCGACGTCGAGTCCGTCGAGGAACGGACCGCCGTACCCTTCGAGGACGGCCTCGTAACGGTAGGCGTCGAAGTCGTTCAGAAGCATGGTGGCGTCGCAGGCCACGGTGGCGGCGACGCGGTCATCGTCCCGGAGCACGACAGCATCGATCTTGCGCAGGTGACGAAGCCCGGTGGAGAGGCTGTCACGAGCGTCCAGGGCGTCGTGGTAGAAGGTGTCGGCGAGCTCGCGACGCGTCGTCGCACCGTTCAACGTCAGGTACGCCAACATCAGAAGCGGCTTGGGGCGCGTCAAGGAGGAACCCTCGAGCGCCAGGCCGCCGAGCGTCCTGAGCTTCACGTGGCGGCATCGTAGCAGGCGGGCGGGAAGCCCCATCCCCATCGGACACAGCGTGTCCGCCGCGGTCCCGTGAAAGCGGCGTGCCGGTGCGCGGACGGCCGTCGCGCGAAGCCGGGTACCGCCACGCCATGCACGCAAACGTTTGCACTTCCTTGAGCCGGCCGTGGCGCCGTGCCATGATCGCCCAAGTGACAGATACGTCTGCCAACGCGCAGCACCTGCGCGTGCTCGCGCGGTTACGCCGCGTGCGCGACCGAATCGACCGGGAGTACGACCGGCCCCTGGACGTCGAGGCGCTCGCGCGTGGCGTGAACATGTCGGCCGGGTACCTCAGCCGCCAGTTCCGCGCCGCGTACGGCGAGTCTCCATACGCCTACCTGATGACCCGGCGCATCGAGCGCGCCATGGCGTTACTGCGACGCGGCGACATTAGCGTCACCGAGGTTTGCTTCGCGGTGGGGTGCTCTTCGCTCGGCACCTTCAGCAGCCGTTTCACCGAGCTGGTCGGTGTTCCGCCCAACGTCTACCGGCGCCAGGAGGCACTCGCCACCGTGGGCATCCCTTCGTGCGTGGCGAAGCGCGTGACGCGACCGGTCAGGAATCGAGAAGCAATCGCCGCCGATCGTCCCTAGAATGGCCGGCATGAACATCACCATCCACCACAGTTTCCTGCCGCACGACGACCCGGACGCCGCTCTCGCCTTCTACCGCGACGTTCTCGGCTTCGAGATCCGCAACGACGTCGGTTACGAGGGGATGCGCTGGATCACCGTCGGGCCCGCCGGTCAGCCCGATACGTCCATCGTCTTGCACCCGCCGTTCGCCGACCCCGGCATCACCGAGGAGGAGAAGCGCGTCATCTCCGAGATGATGGCCAAGGGCACGTTCGCGAGCCTCGTACTGGCCACGCCTGACCTGGACACGGTGTTCGAGCGGGTGCAAGCAGGCGATACCGAGGTCGTCCAGGAGCCCACCGAGCAGCCGTACGGGGTTCGCGACTGCGCCGTGCGCGACCCGGCAGGCAACCTGGTCCGGATCCAGGAGCGGCGCTGAGGCGTCCGGGCAAGTGCGCAGCGAGCGACCAAGAGGTCGCGAACCCAGCCGAGAAGCAGATGAGGAACACGAACGAATCCAGCAAGGAGGGCATCATGGCCACAAAGAACGCCACTAGCAGCAGCACGAAGTCGAAGAGTGCGAAGACGTCGAGCGCCAAGGCGTCCACGAAGTTAGCGACGAAGTCGTCCGCGAAAGGCAAGTCCTCGAACGGCTTCACCGCCGAGGAACGTGCCGCGATGAAGGAACGCGCCAGGGAGGTGAAGGCTGCCTCCGGGCGTGGTGGGAAGAAGGCAGACGGCGATAGCGAAGTTCTCGCGAAGATCGCCGAGATGGAAGGTCCCGACCGCGCATTGGCCGAGCGCCTGCACGCGATCGTCACGGCCAGCGCGCCGGAACTCGCGCCGCGAACCTGGTACGGCATGCCCGCATACGAGAAGGACGGCAAAGTCGTCTGCTTCTTCCAGGACGCGAAGAAGTTCAAGGCGCGGTACGCCACCCTGGGCTTCAACGACAAGGCCAAGCTCGACGACGGCGCGATGTGGCCGACCTCCTTCGCGCTGAAGGAACTCACGCCCGAAGTCGAGAAACGCATCGCCGTGCTTCTGAAGCAAGCGGTGGGGTGATGGTTCGGGCCGCCGCCGGTCGCACCGAGGCACGATGAGCGAGGTCACGGCGACCACCTCCGAGCCGCCCACTCGGCACGTCGCCGACAGCCACGACCGCATCCGCGTGCGAGGCGCGCGGGTCAACAACCTCCAAGACGTCGACGTCGAGATCCCGAAGCGCCGGCTGACCGTGTTCACCGGCGTATCCGGCTCGGGCAAGAGTTCGCTGGTGTTCGACACCGTCGCCGCCGAGTCGCAGCGGATGATCAACGAGACGTACAGCGCCTTCGTACAGGGCTTCATGCCGACGCTGGCTCGCCCCGAGGTGGACGTGCTGGAGGGCCTGACCACGGCGATCATCGTCGACCAGGAACCGCTCGGCGCCAACGTGCGCTCCACCGTCGGCACCGCCACCGACGGCAACGCGCTGCTTCGCATCCTATTCAGCCGGCTCGGCGAACCGCACATCGGCTCTTCTCAGGCGTACTCCTTCAACGTCCCGTCGGTGAAGGCCAGCGGCTCGATCACCGTCGAGCGCGGCTCGGGCAAAGCCGAGCACGTGACCTTCACGCGAACCGGCGGCATGTGCCCGCGCTGCGAGGGCATCGGCAGGGTCTCGGACTTCGACCTCACGCAGCTCTACGACGAAACCAAGTCATTGAACGAGGGCGCGCTCACCGTCCCCGGCTACAGCATGGACGGCTGGTACGGCCGCATCTTCCGCGGCTGCGGCTTCTTCGACCCGGACAAGCCCATCGAGAAGTTCACCAAGCGCGAACTGCATGACCTGCTGCACAAGGAGCCGACCAAGATCAAGGTCGAAGGCATCAACCTGACGTACGAGGGGCTCATCCCGAAGATCCAGAAGTCCATGCTCTCGAAAGACCGCGAGGCCATGCAGCCGCACATCCGCGCGTTCGTGGACCGGGCCGTGGTGTTCAAGACCTGCCCCGAGTGCGACGGCACCCGGCTCAGCGAAGCCGCCCGGTCGTCGAAGATCGCCGGGATCAACATCGCAGACGCCTGCGCCATGCAGGTCAGCGACCTGGCAGCGTGGGTGCGGGGCATCGACGAACCGTCGGTGGCGCCGCTGCTGGCCACGCTCAGGCATAGCCTCGACTCGTTCGTGGAGATCGGCCTCGGCTACCTCTCGCTCGACCGGCCGTCGGGCACCTTGTCGGGAGGCGAGGCGCAGCGCACCAAACTGGTCCGCCACCTGGGTTCGGCGCTCACCGACGTCACCTACGTGTTCGACGAGCCCACCATCGGCCTGCACCCGCACGACGTCCAAGCCATGAACGGCCTGCTCCTTCGTCTGAGGGACAAGGGCAACACGGTGCTGGTCGTGGAGCACGAGCCGGAGACGATCGCCATCGCCGACCATGTGGTCGACCTCGGTCCTGGCGCCGGCACGGCGGGCGGCACCGTGTGCTTCGAAGGCAGCGTCGAGGACCTGCGTCGCAGCGGCACCCTCACGGGGCAGCATCTCGATTACCGGGCGACGCTCAAGAAGAAGCTGCGCAATCCGAAGGGTGCGCTGGAAATCAGGGGTGCCGACACCAACAACCTCCAGCAGGTCGACGTGGACATCCCGCTCGGGGTGCTGTGCGTCGTCACCGGCGTCGCCGGTTCCGGCAAGAGCTCGCTGCTGCACGGCTCGATCCCCGCGGATTCGGGCGTGGTGGCCATCGACCAGACGGCCATCCGCGGTTCCCGGCGGAGCAACCCCGCGACGTACACGGGGCTGCTCGACCCGATCCGCAAGGCGTTCGCGAAGGCCAACGATGTGAAACCCGCGCTCTTCAGCGCCAACTCCGAAGGCGCCTGCCCCATGTGTAACGGTGCCGGCGTGATCTACACCGATCTCGGGATGATGGCGGGCGTCACCACCGTGTGCGAGGAGTGCCAAGGGAAGCGCTTCCAGGCGGCGGTGCTCGAGTACCACTTCGGAGGCAAGGACATCGCCGAGGTGCTGGCGATGCCGGTCGCCGAGGCCGATGCGTTCTTCGGCGCGGGGGACGCCAAGGTGCCGGCGGCGCACACGGTCTTGCAGCGGCTGGTCGACGTGGGCCTGGGGTACCTGAGCCTCGGGCAACCGCTGACGACGCTATCGGGCGGCGAGCGGCAGCGGCTCAAGCTCGCCACGCAGATGACGGGGAAGGGCGGCATCTACGTCCTAGACGAGCCCACCGTCGGCCTGCACCTCGCCGACGTCGAGCAGCTTCTGGGTCTCCTCGACCGCCTCGTGGACACCGGCACGTCGGTCATCGTGATCGAGCACAACCAGGCGGTCATGGCGCACGCCGACTGGCTCATCGACCTCGGCCCCGGCGCCGGTCACGACGGCGGCCGCATCGTCTTCGAGGGCACACCGGCCAAGCTCGTCGCGGCGCGTTCCACGCTCACGGGCGAGCACCTCGCGGCGTACGTCGGAGCGTGAGTGAAAGTTTCGGAAGCGACCGCGGGGCTCGCAGGCGAACCAGGCGCTCGGCGACCGGCGCAACGCTCGGGAACGACGCCGTTAGCGGTTGGCCCCGCGCCCGCCCAACGCCTCGTACGCCGCGTTGATCTCGCGCATGCGCGCCTCGGCCACCGCGCGGAGTTCCGGTCCGAGGCTGGCAACGCGGTCCGGGTGGTACTGCCGCACGAGGTCGAGGTAGGCGGTTCGAATCACGTCCGGGCCTGCGTGCGCGGGCACGCCCAGCACCTCGTGGGGTGTCTTGCGTGTCGTCGCGTGCCGAGCGGAGGCGCCTGCGCTCGCGCCGCCCGGCCCAGGGCTCGTGCCGCCCCCAGTTCGGCTTCCCGCTGCACCGCGCGTCCCGCCACCAGTCCCGCCAGCCGTCCCGCCAGCCGTCCCGCCGGCCGTCCCGCCAGCCGTCCCGCCACCCGCGTCCCCGCGCGCGCGGTTCGCAGCCCGCTCCCGCGCTGCACGGTCGCGCATCAGCGCCACGCGCGATAGCACCACGTAGACGATCAACAGCAGCCAAGCCAGCCGGTTGCGCATGCCGACGGCGAGCACGAGCAGCAACAACAGCGTGAACCAACCAAGCAGGCCGAAGCCTGTGCGGTGTCCTGAGCTCACGGACCCGTAATGTCGACGAACGGGATCGTCCCGCCCGGCAGCATCGTGGTGGGCAGGATGCCGTCCCAGCGCTCGGCGGTGACCAGGCGGATCAGATCAGGGTTGTCGCGCAGGGCTTCGCCTCGCACGCGGATGGCGTGCGCCTCGGCGTCCCCGGCGAGGCGCGTGGCCTCCGCCTGCGCCTTGGCCTCCGCGACCCGAGCGTCGGCCGCGCCTTGCGCCTGCGTCACCACGATCTGTGCCTGGATACGCTGCTGTTCGAGCTCTTGCGCGCGGCGCTGCACCTCGACTTCAGCCATCATGCGGGCCTCCACCGACTGCTCGTAGGCGCTGCTGAAGGCGATGTCCTCGACCTGGATGCTCTCGATGATCACGATCGTGGGGTCGATGACGGCCGTGATGGCGTCGGAGATCTGCTGGTTCAACATGCCGCGCTGTTGGATCGCCTCGACGGCGTTGAACTGGCCGAACACGGTCTTGGTCAGTTCGTTCACGCGACGGTCGATCAAGCGGTTCAGCATCCCCTCTTCGCTGCCGTACTGGGCATAGAGCTCACCGACCGTCTCGGGGACGAGGCGGTACGTGACCGACATGCGCATCTCGGCCAACTGCTGGTCTCGCGAGTAGGCTTCCATCCGTTCGTAGACCTTGGAGTTCGTCTGCGTGCGCAGCAAGACCACCCGGTCGAGCAGCGGCACCTTCATGCCCAAGCCCGGCTCAGCGATCCGCGCGACCGCCCCGAAGCGCAGCACGACGCCTCGGTAGCCCTGGTCGACGGTGAAGAAACTGCCGAACACGACCGCCGCGGCGAGCACGACGAGAACGGCGATGGTCACGATGCGGGTGTTGGTCATGGAGGTACCTCGAGGTTCCGGCGTCCGCGCCGCGTGGGTGGCGAGGACGCCTGCGCTGCCCCATACATTACCGGCATCGATGGCGCACGTGACGGCAGCGCCCGTTCGTTCCCCGCCCCGCCACCTTCTTCGGGTTCGTCCCCGCTCAGGTTTCACCGCCATCCGCTTCGTTCAGAAGGGCGCCCGTCGCGCGGGGCGTCGAAGGCGCGGTCGACGACCGCTCGAGGAACTCGGACAACGCGAGGAACGAGTCGAACGCCCGGACTTTCCCGCCGTGTGGGTCGAACAACGTGATCCGCCAACGATGGCGGACGACTGCGATCCGTAGCACGTAGCCGTGGATGAGCATCTCCTCGCGCATGCCTCAGGGTGCGAAGCAGGCGTGTCAACAGCGTTTCAGGCGGCTGGGTCGTTCGCCGAGGCGGCCTCGGCCAGCGCCAGTTGTTGCGCGAGCATGGCGGGCAAGTCCGTGGCACGGCCACGCGCTGCTCGTCTCTTTCGTCCGCCGTCAACACCGGCGCGAGCGCGATCCTGGTCCCTGGCAAGCTGCGCACGAAGCGGCGCGGAGGTCTCCGGGTGCTCGATCAGGAAGCCGCGCAACTCGGACGCGCGGTCGTGGTCACCGACGAGATCGTGCATCTTCGCGAGCAGCGCCAGTCCTTGGGTGATGGCGTGACCAGGCACGGGATGGAGGCTCGCGGTCCGCAACGCCGATGCGAAGTTCCGCCACGCCTCGGACTCCACGCCGCGCAAGCGCGCGTTGTCGGCCAACAGGAACGAGGCCTGCACCTGCGCGTCCGGCACTCCGACCTCCGCGCAGAGCGCGGACGATGCGAGCAACTGGTCCCGTGCTTCCTCGTAGCGGCCCAACGCGTTGAGGGCGCCCGCGAGGTTGTTCATCGAGACCACTTGATGGTGCCGGTTCCCCGAAGCGCGCGCCACGGCGAGCGACGCCCGGTGCAACCGCTCGCTCTCGTCGGGGTCGCCTCGCCGCATGGCGAGCACCGCGAGGGTGGAGATCACGTTGCCCTCGAGACGGGGGACGCCGAGGTGGCGCACCTTCTCGAGGGCGGACTCGAGGATCGGCCGCGCGGCCGCTACGTCTCCCTTGTCCCGCAGGAGCACCTGTGCGCGCGGAACGTCGGCGTCCAACGCTCCGATTTCGTCACCGTGCGCGCGCCGCAAGGCGGCCGACTCGGCCAGGAGCTCGATGGCCTCGTCGACGGCGCCCGAGTCGACCCGGACGGTGGCGGCGACGAACAGCGCGTCCGAACGCTCCAGGTCGTTCCCGTGGTTTCGCGACAGCGCCAGGGACTCGCCGGCGAAGCGCGCAGCTTCGTCGTGGTCGCCGAGCAGACGGGCGGTAGTGGCAGACCAGTTCAGGGCGGCGATGAGGTCGCTCGGCGTACCCATGCGGCGGAGCACCGGTAGCACGCGCCGTAGGACGTCCCAACCCTGCGCGATGCGCCCGACCCGGAACGAGACACTCGCACTCTGGAGCGCGACACGCGCCTCGACGACCTCGCCATCGGGGTGGGCACCGGCATCGTAGCGGGCCAACAGTGCCTCGAAGAGGTCACCGGCTTCGGCCGTGTACCCGAGGTCGAGGAACAGCGCGCGCAGCGGGCCGGCGACGTCCGCCAACAGCCCGGGATCGTCGGCGAGCGCCACCTCCGTCGCCAGGCGGACGTTGTCGATCTCGGCCAGGACGCGCTTCCGCGCCGATCGGTAGCCGGCACCGCGCAGGTCGGGCGCCGTCTCGCGCACCATCTCGAGGTAGTACCGAGCGATGGCGGCCCTGATCCCCGGCCGGGTCGACGCATCGAGGTCACCGGCCGCGTACTGCCTCACCAGCTCGTGCATGCCGTAGCGGCCGTCCTGACCGCGGCGCAGCAGCGCATGGTTGATGAGCGACAACAGCATGGCCAAATGCACGCCGGCAACGCGTTCCGCTGCTTCCCGGGTGAAGCCGCCACGGAAGAGCGCGAGGCGGCCGACGGCTTCGCGTTCGCGCTCGCCCAGACGCTCGAAGGTGGTGCCGAGCACGCGGGCGATGCTGCGTTGCCGCTCGGGAAGGTCGCCCGCTCGACCGGACAAGACCTCCGGATTCGAGCGAACCTCGAGGGCGATCTCACGCGTACCCAAGGTCCTGATCCACGTCGCGGCCAGTTCCAACGCCAGCGGCAAGCCCTCGACCGCGCGCGTCACCTCCGCCACGGCAGCGAGGGTTTCGCCGTCCAGTACGAACGACTGAGAAAGTCGCGCGGCGCGGTCGGCGAACAAGCGGACGGCGTCGAACTTGGCGGGCGCATCGTCCTCCGCCGCCGGGAACGGCAAACCGTCGACGTCGAAGAGCGTCTCGGCTCCCAGGTGAAGCGCGGAGCGCGACGTCACCAGCAGGCGAAGGTCCGGCGACGTCTCCAGCAACGCCGCTAGCGTCGACACCGCCGACGTCGTGACGAGGTCCTCGAAGTTGTCGAGGATCAGCAGCATCTCCTTCCGCCGCAGATCGTCGAAGAGCTGGACGTCGAGCGGGCTCGGTCCGGCGAACGCCAAACCGATGGCCGCGCCGATAGCGGGGACGAGGGCCTCCGGGGACGTGACGCCGACCAAAGGCACGAACCACGCCCTTCGCGGAAGCGGTCCGCCACGCTCCGGGCGGCTTCGAGTGCCAAGCGGGTCTTGCCGCTGCCTCCCAAGCCGATCAGCGAGACGAGGCGGACCTGGTCGTCGATCAGGAGTTCGCCGAGGCGCGCGAGCTCGGCGCGACGGCCGACGAACGGCGTGGTCGGCGCGGGTAGAGCGCCAACCGGTTCCTGCTCCGCCAGTGCCGCGGCCAGCGCTTGGCTCGATTCCAACGGCTCGAGGCCCAGTTCGTCGGCGAGCCGCACGCGGAAGGCGTTCCACGCTGCCTCCGCGTTCCGTCGGTCGCCCGCCGCAAGATGGGCGCGCAAGAGCTCCTGGACGGCCTCCTCGTCCAGTGGGTCTTCGGCCAGGAGGCGTTCGGCACTATTGCGCGCGTTGGACGAGAGCCGCGGCCGCGTTTAGGGGTTCTGCAATCCTGGCGCTCGTGTACCGAGAGGGCGCCGCGGCGCGCCATCTCGGTAACCACGGGGTTAGGCGCGATCGCGCGTGTGGCCGTCGGACGTATCGGTGGCGAGGTCGGTCTCGTTCGCCTGGTCGGGTGCGGTGGAACGGTCGGGCCCGATGGAACCATCGCGCCCGTTGGAACGGTGGGGTGCGATGGGAAGATCTGGTGTCTCGATGGCAAGGTAGATCGGACTCCGGCGGATGTGCTCGGTGTACACCGCTTTGGCGAAGGCGACCGCCGGCACCGCCACGATCGACCCCACGAACCCCGCCAAGGCGAAGCCCGCGATCACCGCCAGCACGACCGTGACCGGATGCAACGTGGTGGCCTTCGCCAGCACCAGCGGCGTCAGCACGTGGTTGTCGATCTGGTTCGCGATGACGAACACCGCGACCACCAACGCCACCTGCAACCAACCGCCCGCGAGCGCGATGATCACCGCGGGGATGGCGGGCGCCACCGAACCGAGGAACGGCACGATGTTCAAGAGGCCGGCGAGCAGACCGATGAACCCCGCCAGCGGTAGCCCGATGATGGTCAGGCCCACGCCGACAAGCACACCCACCATCCCCGCCACGAGGAGTTGTCCGCGCACGTAAGCGCCGACGGTCTCGTCCATGGTGGTGGCCAGGGCGCGAACGCGGTCCTTGTACCGCAACGGGATGGCTTCGAACAGTGCGCCGTTGATGCGGTGGTAATCGTGCAGCAGGTAGATGGTGAGCATCAACACCACGCCCGCCTGGAACATGCTGGAGACCGTGCCCGTGACGATGCCCAGCATCGTCGACGTGATGGTCTCCATCTGCGGTTCGAGGAGGCCCCCGAGGCGCTCGAGGACATCGGCTAGGGAACCGAACGGGCCCGCCAGCACGCGAAACAACGCAGGGGAGAGCAGGCGCTCTAGGTTGTCTGGCAATTCCACGAACCACTCGGTGGCGGACTCGGTGAGCGTGACGCCGTCCTCGCCCTCGGTGAAGGTGCTGGTGAGTGCGTTGACGCTGAGCTGCGAAACGGTCCACATGACGCCGACCACCAGCATGGCGGCCAGCGCCACGCCGAACGGCCTGCGGGCGCCGCGCTTCTCGAGCTGTTCGACCAGCGGGTTCGCGAGATGCGCCAGGGCGTACGCCACCAGGAAGAGCGTGCCGGCCGGCTGGGTGGCGCGGAACGCCAGGTAGGCGGCCACCAGGCCCAAGACGGCCACCAGGACCTTCACGTACGGGTTCGCCCAGACGACCTTCAAGGCTTCGCGCATGGTCGCTACGGTAGGTGCATCGCTGCCGCGCTCGCGCGGTTGCGGCCTACTACCCCTCCGATCCGGTCGAAGTGCTCCCGAACGGAGAATCCGCCGCGTGACCGGCCGTTGTCGCGCCGTCTGCCCGCGGTTCGCCACCTAGCGCGCGTAACGCCAGGTCGGTCGCGAACCCCATCAGGGGCGTCATGAACGGCCGCGCGACGCTGGAGGATCGTTTGGGGGCTGCGCCAAGGATGGCGCCGGCGACCAGGGCGAGGGCCACGCCTCGCCATGGATGGGCGCGTACGGCGTCGGCCGCGCGCTCCACCGGACCGGGGGCCGCCTCCGCCTCGATCGCGAGCTCGACCAGGCGAGCCTTCGCGGTCAGGACGCGGACGGTCGCTCCTGCCGCATCTTGCGCAGAGCCAGCCATGTTCCACCCCCGATCACGATCCAGATGCTGAGGCCCACCGTGAGCGCAGCCAGCGGCACGCCGAAGTGAGGAAGCAGGGTCGCGTAGTACGACCAGAGTAGGAAGGCGCTCCCCACCATCAACGCCCCGCCCGCGACCAACGCGCCGATGATGACGACGGCGCCAGTGGCGAGAAGCTTGCGCGTGCCGAGCGCGAGGCGCTGCGACTCGGCCTCAAGCAGTTCGACGAAGGCAAGCAGAACGCGGACCAGGCGCTCGATCACGTTTCGGCCCCTTCCTCAGCGACGACGGCTGAGCAGCGAACCCAGCACGAACCCGGCGCCGAGCGCGACGGCCGCGCTGGCGAGGGGATGCTCCTTGATCGTCCGTTCGACGCCTGCGACGGCCTCCTCGCCGGTCTTCACGGCACCCTGGCCGGCGCTCTTGGCGCTGGCGAAGAGCTTCTGCGCTTCGTTCTCGAGCTTCTCGTAGGCAGCGGCGGCCGCTTCCTGGGCCGTGCTGGCCGCCTGCTTGGCGGCAGAACTACTGTCCTCGGCCAACTTCCCCATGTCGGACTGCAGCTTGGTGAGTTCCTTCTTCAGGCTGCTCAGTTCACGTTCCAGGTCGGCTTGTGCCATGATCTTGCTCCTCCTCCGTGGTGTGGGTCGTCATCCAGGACGCGACCCCGAACGAGTACGCGATGCAGGACGCGGTGCGGGTCGTGTGTCCGCCCCGCGTCGTGCGGGGCATCTTCATGAATACCGAGGCCGCCGGAACGGGCCGTGAGGTCTTCATGAAGACGGTCGGCGCTGTAGGTGCCGATGGGTCGACGGGGCCGGGCTCGCGAAGGTTCGTCTCCATGAAGGCGCGCGGGAACGGCGGGCACGTCGCCGCCACGATGGGGCCGGGCGCGGACGTCGAGCGCGCGTGGGCCATCAGCGCGCACCTGTCGCGGGCAACCAGACGCAGAAGCAGGTGCCACCGCCAGGTCTTGCGGTCGCCTCGACCGAGCCCCCATGCAGCGCCACGATGGCCGCCACGATCGCCAAGCCGAGGCCCGAACCGCCGGACGCCCGCGACCGAGCGGGATCGGCGCGGTAGAAGCGCTGGAAGAGATGCTGCAGGTGCTCTTCCGGCACGCCCGGACCGTCGTCGCACACGCTGACGACGGCACTCTCGAGGGCAGCGCCTTCGTCCGTGGCGGTTGCCCTACGGCGCACGTCGACGTCGATGCGCCCCCCTTCCGGCACGTGACGGAGGGCGTTGTCCATCAGCGCGTTGATCACCTGCAGCAGGCGCTCGCCGTCGCCCGCTACTAGCACGTCAGGTTGGACGGTCGATTCCAGCAGCACCTCTGCCGTCGACGCCCTCGACGTGAAGGCCCCGAGGGCACTCGTCACCAAGGACCCGAGGTCGATCGGGTTGCGTTCCAGCGACAACTCTCCGGCTTCCGCCAGCGTCAGCGTGCGCAGATCCTGGACCAGCCGCGTGAGCAGGTCGACCTGCTGCAGTAGCTGGCCGACGTTCTCGGGGTCGGCTTGCATCAACCCGTCCTGGATCGCCTCGAGCTCGCTCTTCAAGATGGTGAGGGGTGTGCGCAACTCGTGCGCCACGTCGGTAGTGAATCGCTTGCGCTGCTCCTCCTCGTCGCGGATCTGGTCTGCGGCCGTGTTGAACACCCGCGCGAGTTCTGCGACCTCGTTGGGACCGTGCACGTCGGCACGCAAGTCCCGCTCCCCGGCGCCGTGGCGCCGCGTCACCTCGGCCAGGCGGTCGATCGGCTTGCTGGTGCGGATCGCCAGCCATCCGCCTGCGGCCGCAGCGACCGCCATCGCGATGGCGGCCGCTTGGATGGTCGCGCGTCGCAACGTTCCCAGCAGTTCCTCCGACGCGAGTTCCGCGCCCATCGGAGTCTGGCGCTCGTCCGCGGCGGCCCCGAAGCGAGCCGTCCACATGCGGCCGAAGGCGCGCGGCACGTGCTCGCCGGCCGCCCGATAACTTAGGAACCCGGTCAGCGTCACGGAGAACAACGCCGTCAGCGCCACGGCCACGATGAAACGCATCTTGAGGCTCATGGCCTTAGGCGGTATCCCACGCCGCGCACCGTCTCGAGCAGGGCTCCGCAGGTCCCCATCCTGCGCCTCAGGTTCTTGACGTGCGCGTCGACCGTGCGCTCGTCGGCGAATCCGTCGACGTTGCCCTCCAGCAGTTCCTGGCGGCGGAACGCCTTGCCGGGCTGTGCCGCCATGGTCGCCAACATGCGCAGTTGGGTAGGGCTCAGGTCGAGCGCGTGATCGGCGCAGCGCGCCTGGAAGGCGTCCATGTCGATGAACAGGTCACCTACGGCGTAATGCTCGGCGCTACGCACCTGTCCCGCCGCGCGCCGCAGCACCGCCTTGACGCGCGCCACGACCTCGCGCGGGCTGAACGGCTTGGCCACGTAGTCGTCCGCGCCCAGTTCCAGGCCCACCAGGCGGTCGACCTCCTCGACCTTCGCGGTGACCATGATGATGGGCACCGACGAGGCGCGCCGCACTTGGCGCGCCACCGAGAGGCCGTCCACTGCCGGGATCATCAGGTCCAACAGGATCAGGTCGGGGTTGGCAGCGCGCCACAGTTCCAGCGCGCGACGGCCGTCTCCGGCGGTCTCGACCTGGAACCCCTCCGCTCGCAGGTACCGTTCCAGCACCCGGGCGATGCGGGCTTCGTCTTCCACGATGAGGATGCGTTCGCCTGCCACGTCATCTCACTCTACGGCGCTTCCCGCGCCGGCTGGGTCTGCACCACGCGACCGCGCCCGGACTCGGGTCCGGGCGCGTCGGGGGTACGTGGGTGAAGCGTTCCGATCGGCGTTACCAGCGGGCGTGCCGGCCGCGCATCGCGGGGGCGTTCTGCCGCTGGGCCTGCGGGCCGCGCGGGGCGTCGGTTTGGAACTGGTGGAGCGGTTCGCCGCCGACGTTCTGGCCGCCTGCGCACCCTTCGCGGGCGATGAGGGCATCGAACGCGTCGGCACTGCGGGTGGTCATCTGGGCCGCTTGCACGTCGTTGATCGTGCCGGCTTCGAGCAGTTCGGCGATGGCCGCTTCACGGGCCGAATCGAAGGCCGCTTCCAGGTCCTCGAGCGAGACTCCTACCGAGGCCGCGATCTCTTCGATCGTCTCGCCGGCCGCCTTGCGGGCCATCAGGTCGGCTTGCGTCAGGCCGAGTTCGTCGGCGATCACGTTGTCGATCATCCCGGCCAACTCGCTCGGGCCTTGCTGGTGCTGCATCTGGTAGCCGTACGCTGCTTGGTTCTGGGCGGCGGTTCCTGCGCGGTGGGTGGCGGCGGAGCGGGGGCCTTGGGCCAGGGCGAAGCCGGTGACCAGGAGCGCTGCGCCTGCGGTGAGAAGAAGAACCTTGCGTGTCATGTCGTTTCCACCTTTCTTCTCGGCGCTTCGGATGCTGCCGAGGTTGATGGCAGGATAGGAGCGCTTCCGTGAACGTTGTGCGAACGTTCTAGGAAGGCTCGGTGCGTCTCGATGAGGGACGTTCGACACTTGTAGGGCGGCGCTCGACCTGCTACGCCGAGCTTGAACGTGGGCGCGGTGCAACATTCGGCTCCGACTGCCGTGGGTAGCGCCCTGGTCCGGCCCCGATGGGATCCCGGACCGCCCACCTAGGGACGACACGCCTCTGCGGGCCGTCGGTTCGATTCGCTTCGTCGCTTGCGTCGTGATGGCCGGAACCGGAGGCGCACGATGCGCTGCCGTAGCCTCGCACGTCGCGCTCGTGATCGGAAACACCTCAGCGGTGACATCGTACGGCGGTTCGCCGTTCGCTGGGCTGTCGGGGTGGCCATCGGATGCATGGCCGCCGCCGTTGCCCAGGACGCCTCGATGTTCACGCAGCCGTACGGAGGTGTCGTGCCCGTGGAAGGAGAGCGGCCGCTTCTCGTCATCCTTCTCGACGCGGCCTCCGAGCCGCAGACGAAGTCCCAAGCCCAAGTACGCGATCTGTTCTTCGGCGACGGGGACAACGTCGCGAACTACTACACGGAAGTGTCGAACGGCGCGTTCACCTACCGCGAGGCCCTCGTCACGCCGTGGCTGATCGCTCAGGACGATCCCGCCACCCCCGTCGACGAGTCTCTCGCCGAGTGGACCCATATCGGCGGTGAGCCGCACGAGCAGTTCAAGGGGTACTGGGTCATCCGCCAAGTCGAGCGCATGACGTCGTTTCGTTTCCGCGACTACGACACGAACGGGGACGGACGGGTCACACCCGACGAGTTGGCGGTCATCTGGGTCTACAGCGGAAGCGCGGGACGCGAGCGCGAGGTGTGGCCAGGCGTCGTTCCCGCCGAAGGCCTGCCGGGCGGCGTCGTCGTCCCGAACTTGGCTCGCGGTGGCGATCAGAACGACTGGCCCTTGTTCGCGCACGAACTCGCGCACCTGAACCTCGGACTGATGGACCTGTACGTCGACTTGGCCGCGACGTACGAAGGTGTCGGACAGCACTCCTTGATGTGCGAGGGATACGCGCCCGTGCACCTGGATCCCTGGGCCAAGATGAAACTCGGGTGGCTGGTGCCACGTGTCGTGACATCGGACGGCTGGATCGCGCTCACGGACGCCGAAACCAACCTCGGTGGTTCTGCCGTCATCCTGTACGATCCCCAGCACGGCAGCCAAGAGTACTTCTTGGTCGAGAACAGGTGGCCGGGCGCCTCGATGGAGCGCAATCTGAACCTAGCCGGCCTGGCGGTATGGCACGTCACCGAGATCGGGAACCCCTCGCTCGAAGAGGACTGGGGCCGCAAGACCATCCGCTTGGTGTGGGCCGGCGGGCCGCCGGAGACGTTGGTGGCCGGTTCGTGTCCGCACCGAAGCGACGCGTTGTTCGACGCCCGCGACCCCGCGCGAGCCTACGCTCTGACACCCTGGTCCACTCCGGCATCGTTGCGTTGGCGTGACGGCAGCGAAGCGAACCTGAGCCTGTGGTTCATCCCCGAAGCCGGTCCGCTGGTGCACGTCTACGCCGACTTCGCGCCCATCGGTACCATCGCGACTTCGCTTGACGTGGTCACGGCCGGCTCCACCAGCGACCTCGGAGCGTACCGACCCGCGGCCGGCTACGCGCTGGCGCCCGGACACGCCTCACGCGACGTGGTGGGGTTCGGCATCGCCTCGGACGACCACGTGTACGTCTGGTATGCGGACGGCACCGTCAGTTCCGGCACGTCACGCGACCTGACCGCCTACCGCTCGGCGCAGCCGTACGTGCTCGCGCCGGGTAAGACGCCGGCCGACGTGCTCGACATGGCCATCGCCTCGGACGATCACGTGTACGTCTGGTACGCCGACGGTACGGTGAGTGCCGGCAGCTCGCGTGATCTGGCCTCGTACCGGCCGGCGTCACCGTTCGCCCTGCCGCCGGGGTACGAGCCGTCGGACGTGCTGGCGATCGGCATCGCGAAGTCGGATGATCACGTGTACGTTTGGTACGCCGACGGCATGGTGAGTTCGGGGAGCTCGCGCGACTTGGACCAGTACCGGATGCCGTATCGCTTCGCCACACCCGTGGGCACGGCGCCGATCGACCTCGTCGGCATCGACATCGCTGCCTCGGACGACCACGTCTACGCCTGGTTCGGCACGCCCGGCCAACTGGTCGCGGGCGAACGCCGCGCGATCGTCGGGGCGTATACCGAAGGCGTGGTGCTGGCGGGCAATCGGACGGACGTCCATGTCGTCGTGCTGGCCGACAACGGTCTGCCGCTGCCAGGCGCGAGCGTGGTGATCACCACCGATCGCGGGTCATTCGTTGCTTCCGGCGGGACGAGCATCACGGGTGTCACGCGGGCGAACGGACGCTTCGACGCGACGTGGCTGGCTCCGTCCAAGAGCGAGACCGCCACCGACGTCGACGCGACGTTCACCGTGCAGGCCACGGCGCAAGGGGTCGTGCCTGGGCGTACCACTACTACGGTGTTGGTGCAGGCGAAACCCGTGCAATGAGGCGCCACGCGCCAGGACTCGTACGCCCGAGCGCGGTGCGTAGACGGCCGCCGCGCCGACGTCGGCGCCGGCCGCGATGTCGGCTGCGTCGAGGGCGCTCAGGGTGCCTTCCGACCAGAAGACCACCACCGGTTCGCCACCTACGACGTCATGCACGACGCGTTCGGCCGCGAGGACCGAGAAGGGGTACGCCACGGTTTCACCAGACCGTTCGAACGCGACGACGCGTTCCTTCGGCGGCAGGCGCCCGTCGGGCAGTGCCGTCGAACAAGAACGCGGGCGCATCGACGTCGTCGTAACCGACGTACGGATTCGCGCCGTACGGCCGGTCGTAGCCCGTGTCACGCGATAGGACCCGATGCGCCGCAGCGTCGAGGTCTGCGCACTGCTGGTCGACGCAGCGGCGAACACCGAGCATGCGACCGCGTCCAGGACGAAGTGCATACCGAGCCGGTTTCGGGGGGCGTGGTTCATCATGCACCACGCTAGGGGACCACCTGCGGGCCGTCGGTCAACGACGGGACATGCCCGACACCCCGCTCGCCGACCCGCAGGTCGGGAGGCGACGTCGGCACGGTGAGGTCCGGCCGACGACCCGGTCAATCAGTTGACCGAACGAACCTTCCCGTTGCGCGAGCATGCCGTAGCGGGCCAAGCGACGGACGAACGTTCGACGTGGCGAACGACGCCAAACGGATGGCGGCCGTCGTCTGGTGGCCCGGAACGCGGAACGGAGGTTCGCAGTGAAACGAGCTACGAAGACATTGGTGGCCGTGTTCGCCGTGGTACTGCTCGGGGTCGCGGTGTGGGCGCAGCAGTCCAGCGCAGGCATCGCGGAGGACCTGACGGGGTACTGGACGTGGGAGCGAGCGAACGCGCAGAAGTCGTTCATCGAGTCGATGCATCCGGTGGCCAAGGACGTCTACTTCAACGAAACGGCCGCGTCCACCGCGCACGACCAGTCCTTCCCGTACGCCGAGGGCAGCGCCGTCGTCAAGGAGACGCTCGACGCATCGACGATGCAGGTGGTCGTCCTCACGGCCATGCGCAAGGTGACGGGCTTCGATCCCGACAACGGCGACTGGCAGTACGGCATGTTCGAGCGCCAGGCCGACGGTAGCTTCATGGGCGGCTGGATGGACCCCGAATCTTCCGCGATGTGCGTCAGCTGCCACGTCGGTGCAGCGGATCGCGACTACACCTTCCTCAGTTACCTCCACTAGTTACCTCCACTGACGCTTCCGTCAGGGCCTCCCCCCAAGAAGCCGCGCGCCGAAGACGTGCGCGGCTTCCGCTACGTCCGAACTGGCAAGGGTCGTGCACCATGAAGCGCGACCGTCGCCGCCAAGGCACATGCTCGGAAGGAACCAGCACATGACCCCGACCCACTTCGATCACGTCCTCATCGGAACGGGACAAGCGACCGGAACGCTCATCGCCGGCTTGCCGAAGTCCGAGACCATCGCCGTCGTCGAGGGTGCCCGGGTCGGCGGAACGTGCGTCAACACCGGCTGTACGCCCACCAAGACGCTCGTAGCGAGCGCCAAGGTCGCGCACATGGTGCGTCGCGCGGCCGACTACGGCGTGAGGGTCGACGGCGCCAGCGTCGACTTCGGCGCCGTCATGGCGCGGATGAACGCGATGCGGCGGGGAAGCAGCGACGGCTTGGAGTCGTGGCTGCAGAAGCTCGATCACGTGACGCTGCTGAAGGGCTGGGCAAGCTTCGACGGTCCGAAGACGGTGCGCGTGGGCGAGACGCGCATCACGGGCGAGCACATCTACCTCAACGTCGGCGCCCGCGCGCGCATCCCGGACATCCCCGGGTTGTCGGACGTTCCGTGGCTGGACAACGCGCGCATCCTCGAGCTCGACGCGCTGCCCGAGCATCTGGTGATCCTGGGAGGCAGCTACATCGGCCTCGAGTTCGGGCAGATGTTCCGGCGCTTCGGCGCGTCCGTCACGATCTTGGAAGCGGGGGACCGGCTGGTGTTCCGCGAAGACGAGGACGTGTCCGAAGCCGTGAAGGACGTTCTCGAAGGCGAAGGGATCACCGTGCGCCCGAACGCGCGGGTGCTCCGGGTCGACCGAAACGGTGCCGACGAGGCGCAAGGCGTGGCCGTGACGCTCGAGGGCGGCGAGGTGGTACGCGGTTCGCACCTGTTGGTGGCGGTCGGACGGGTACCGAACAGCGACCGGCTGAACTTGGACGCCGCCGGGATCGCGACCGACGAACGCGGGTTCATCGAGGTCGACGACCGCACCATGACCGGCGTCGACGGGGTGTTCGCCTTGGGGGACGTGAACGGTCGTGGCGCGTTCACCCACACGGCGGTGAACGATGCCGAGATCGCGTTGGATGCGCTTCGCGGCGGGCCGCGCAGGCTGTCCGATCGCATCCCCGTCTTCGCCATGTTCACCGACCCACCACTCGCGCGGGTGGGGATGACCAAGCGCGAGGCGATCGAGCGAGGCCACCGCGTCCTGGAGGCGACCCGCGCCATGTCGCGGATCAGTCGGGCGAAGGAGATGGGGGAGACCGACGGCTTCGTGAGGCTCCTGGTGGACGCGGAGTCCGACCTCATCCTCGGCGCCACCATCTTCGGACTGCACGGCGACGAGGTCGTCAACATGTTCGCGGCGTTCATGTACTCGGGCCGCCCGTGTCGCGACTACCGCAGGGCCGTGTTGGCGCATCCCACCGTGTCCGAGCTGATGCCGTGGATCCTGGACGACCTGGCGCTCGTGACGTGACCGGTGAGGACGAGCGAGAAGACCTGAAGCCCAGACGTTACCACCCCGGCACCCCGGCTGCGGTCGCGAACTCGTGCAGCAACGACGGGATGCGTCGAACTGAATCCAGGAAGGAACGTGAACATGCCCAAACTCGCCGTGATCGTTCTGGCCGATACCGAGACGCATGCCGACCTCGGTCGCGTCGTCAACGCGTTGGAGACCGTCAAGGAGTTCCAGGACGCAGGTGACGATGTCGCCTTGGTGTTCGATGGCGCAGGCACGCGCTGGGTGGCGGTACTCGATGATCCGGGGCACAAGCGGCATGCGCTGTGGTCTGCGGTGAAGGGATCGGTGGACGGCGCCTGCAGCTTCTGCTCGGTGGCCTTCGGCGCCGAAGAAGGGGTTCGCAGCGCGGGTGTGAGGCTGCTTGCCGAGCACGAGGGCCACCCGAGCCTTCGCGCGTACGTGGTGGACGGATACCAAGTGCTCACGTTCTGAGTACCTGGGCGAGCGAAGCGCTTGCGGACGTCCGGGATCGGCGGGCCCACGTGCGACAATGGTCTGGGAGCACGATCGTACGGAAGGAGTGCATCCATGTGGCCATTCGGCAGATCCGCCAAAGCCCGCGTTGAGGAGGCCCTCGCCGACCAGGAGCTCACCGCCAAGCTCGGCCTGAGGGTCGATGTGAAGAAGAAGGTGGCGCACGTTAGCGGTTCGGTACCGAACGAACGCTACAAGAACCTGATCAAGGCCGTCGCCACCGGCATCAACGGCATCGACGACGTCGATCTCACGAACGTGAAGGTGGAAGGAACGGAAGCCACCGGCACGACCGGAACGATGGGAACCGGGACGGGGACGATCGGCGGCACCGCTTCTGCCGATGCGCTCGACGCGCCCAGCGCGCGGGCGAAGGAAGCGTACGCCAAGATCCGCGCGGACTCGAGCCTGGCGAACAACCCCCTCGACGTGCTGCAGAAGGGCAACGTCGTCGTCCTTCGCGGCGCGGTCGACTCGGCCGAGGAGCTCGAGCGCGCCAAGACCTTGGCCAAGAGCGTGCAAGGCGTGACCGACGTCGACGTCAGCGGCTTGCAGGTCATCGAGCACGCGTCCGAGTTGAACGTGACCGATGACGACGGCGACGTCGTGTACACCGTCCAGTCGGGCGACACGCTGTCGCACATCGCGCTGCACTACTACGGCAGCGCGGGCCGCAGCAGTTACATGAAGATCGCGGAAGCGAACGGTCTTGCTGATGCGAACAAGATCTTCGTGGGACAGAAGCTGAAGATCCCAGGAACGACCAAGGGACCAGACGAAGTCTTGGCCTGACGACGAACCGCCAGAGCGGACGCGGCGCGCGCCTCCGAGCGCGCGCCGTGCGATTCGATGCTTGGGCGCGTCCAGCTCAGTCGATGGTGACGCGGCGCGCCAAGGCCCAAGCCCCTCCGAGCACGAAGCCGATCGGGAACGCCAGCAGGAGGGCGACCCCGAACGACAACTCGGTGCGCCAGAACGAGGCGTAGACACCGAGCGTCGCCGACGCGGTCAGGCCGACGCCGACGGCGTACCCGAGGACGGCCGACCACGAGGTTCGTCGTTGGTTCATGCTGAGATTGTACTCACGCGGCCGAACGGCTGGCCAGCCGCACGGCTTCGGCGATGCGCTCCGCCAGTGCCTGCACGCGCTCGCCGTCGGCTCCTTCGACCATCACGCGGATCAGCGGCTCGGTTCCGCTCGGGCGCAGCACCACGCGGCCGTCGTCGCCGAGCTCGCGCTCGGCGGACTCCACCGCGCCGCTCACCGTTGGGTCCGAGATCAGGCCGTCACGCGCGGCCGTGGCCACGGTGACGTTGAGGAGCACTTGCGGGTAGACGGGGATCTCGTCGACCCACGCCTCGAGCGGCTTACCCGTCTTCCGCACGGCCGACAGCGCCTGCAGGGCCGTGAGGATGCCGTCGCCCGTCGGCGCTTTGTCGAGGAACAGCATGTGGCCCGACTGCTCGCCGCCGAGCGAGAGGCTGCGTCGCTTCAAGTCTTCGAACACGTAGCGGTCACCGACCTTGACGCGGTGCAGCGTGACGCCGCGCTCGGCCAAGTAGCGTTCGGTGCCGAGGTTGCTCATGGCGGTGGCCACGACTTCCTTCTCGCCGCGGGAGAGCGCGCAGATCGCCAGGATGTGATCGCCGCTTACTAGGCGGCCGCGGCGATCGACCAGCAACGCGCGATCGGCGTCGCCGTCGAACGTGATCCCAACGTCGAAGTTGCCGCTCACGACATGCTCGCGCAGCGTGTCCGGATGCGTCGAGCCACACGCCACGTTGATGTTCGTGCCGTCAGGAGTGGCGTTCAGCACCTCGAGCCTGGCGCCGATCTTCTGGAACACGCGCGGCGCGATGGCGTGGCTCGCGCCTTGCGCGCAGTCGAGCGCAACGCGCAGCCCGTCGAGGTAGGGGGCGTTGGCCAGCAAATGCTGGACGTACGGTTCCAGTGCGGGGTTGCCGCCGACGGGGGTGGACCCACCGGCGTTGGGTGATGCGCCAGCGACCATGCCGTTCAATGCCCCGACTTCGTCGCCGACCACGGGTTCGAGCGCGGCCATGCCGCGATCGTCGAGGGCTTCGAGCAGCGCCTCGATGTCGGCTTCGGCGCCGTCGGAGAGCTTCTCGCCGTCTTGGTTGAACAGCTTCAGGCCGTTGTCCGGGAAGGGGTTGTGGCTGGCCGAGACGACCATGCCCGCATCGGCACCCAGCGCGCGCGTGAGGAACGACACGCCCGGGGTGGGCACCACGCCGAGCCACGTGACGGTGGCCCCCCGCGACGCCAATCCGGCGGCCGCAGCGTACGCCAGCATGGGACCGGAGCGACGGGTGTCCATGCCGATCACCACACGCGGGCGCCCATTGCCGTTCCGCCGTAGGTTCTCCGCGGTGGCGGCGCCCAAGCGAAGGGCGAACGGCGCCGTCATGGGGTGTTCGCCGGCGACACCGCGGATGCCGTCGGTGCCGAAGTACGAGCGTTGGGACATGCCGGTCATCTTACCTGCCGCACCAGAACGATACCGGGCCTGCGCCACTGTTCGCCGGCGGGTCGCACTGGAGGCAAGTACCGGCGTCGCGCCGGTACTTCGCTCCAGCGTCGGCTGCGTCGGCTACTTCGCGTCGAGCCAGTTGGGCCCGAGACCGACGTCGGCCTCCAGCGGCACGGTCAACGCGAAGGCGTCCGCCATCAGCGTGCGCACCTCGTCCGCCGCTTCGGCCGCGCCAGCTTCGGGCACCTCGGCCACGATCTCGTCGTGGACCTGCAAGAGCAGCCGCCCGCCTCGTGCCGCCAGGGCGGGCGCCAGCGCCAGCATGGCGAGCTTCATGATGTCGGCCGCGCTGCCTTGAATGGGCATGTTGTACGCCATCCGTTCGGCCGCCTCGCGCACGCTGCGGTTGGGGCTGAGGACGTCGGGCACGTAACGACGGCGCCCCAGCAGCGTCTCCACGTACCCATGCTCCCGCGCCCGCTCGAGCGTGTCGTCGATGTACTTGCGTACGCGCGGGTAGCGCTCGAAGTAGGTGCGGATGTACGCGTCGGCCTCGGCGAACGGGATGTCGAGCTCGCGGCTCAGTCGCTGCGCCGACATGCCGTACAGCACGCCGAAGTTGATGACCTTCGCCACCCGGCGCATGCTCGGCTTGACGTCCGCAGGCGCCACGCCGAACAGGACGGAGGCGGTGTCGCGGTGCACGTCCTCGCCCTGGTGGAACGCCCGCGCCAGCTCCGGTTCGTTCGCGATGTGGGCCAGCACCCGCAGCTCGATCTGCGAGTAGTCGGCCACCAGCAGCAGCGCACCGTCGTCGGCGACGAACGCGCGCCGCACCTCGCGCCCGAGTTCGGTTCGCACCGGCACGTTCTGCAGGTTCGGGTTCACGCTCGACAACCGGCCGGTGGCCACCACCGCCTGCTGGAACGTCGTATGCAAGCGCCCGGTGTCGGGGTCGACCAGGGCCGGGAGCGGGTCGAGGTAGGTGTTCTTCAGCTTGGCCAGTTCGCGGTACTCGAGGATCGAGTCGACGGCCTCGTGCTGCCCCTTGAGCGGCTCGAGCGCTCCGACCGCGGTGCTGACCTTCCCAGTGGCGGTGCGCCGGCCCGCGCGCAGTCCGAGCTTGTCGAACAGCAACCACGCCACCTGGTCACGCGAGGCGAGGTTGAAGGCGGGATCCGCCGCGAGGGCGCGCACCTGCTGCTCGATACCGGCCAGGCGCTCGCCGAGTTCGCGCGATTGCGCGGTCAGCAGCTCCACGTCGACCCGCACGCCGGCCAGCTCCATGTCGGCCAGCACGGCCTGCAGGGGCCGCTCGAGGTCTTCGTACACGCGCCGCTGAGCGCCCTCGAGCCGTACGTCGAACGCCCGCACGAGCTCGGCTCCGACCACGGCGCGGCTGGCTGCGTCCGAGCCCCACTCGCCCGCGCCGAGCCGCCGGGCCAGCGCTTCGGGGTTGGTGCTGCCGGGATCGACGAGGTACGCCATCAGCAGCGGGTCGTCGCCGGGCGTGACGTCCGTGGCGCCCGCCCTGCGCACCGCGACCGTCAGCGCCTTGGCGTCGGCAGCGGCGAGAGGCCCGCGCAGGTCGCGCACGACCTGGTCGAGGTCGCCCGCCGGCGCGCTGGCGACGCGCCCGTCTCTCGCCCTCGCCAGGCCCACAACCCGCGCCCTGGTGGGCCGTTCGTGGTCGAGCACGAAGCCGTAGACCGGTGCTTCGGCCGCCGCCCTGGGCTCGAGGTCGGTCCAAGCGGCGTCGTCGTACCGCACGCGCCGAGCCAGGCCGAGCTCGTGGAGCACGCTGCCGAACTCGAGCTCCCGCAGAAGCGCCGTCAACGCCTCGCGATCCGGTTCGCGGCGGCTCCAGGCGTCCGGCGTCACGTCGACGTTGGCGTCGGTGACGATGCGCGAGAGCTCGCGTGACAACGTCACGTCGTCTCCGGCCCCCTGGATGCGCTCGGCGTAGCTGGCGGGCTCGAGCTGGTCGAGCCGTTCGAGGATGGTGTCGAGATCGCCGTAGCGTTCGAGCAGCTTGCGGGCGGCAACGGGACCGATCCCACGCACGCCCGGGATGTTGTCCGACGTGTCGCCGGTGAGAGCGCGGAAGTCGACCCATTGGTCGGGCCGCACCCCGTACTTCGCCTCGACCTCGGCCGGGCCGATGGTGACCTTGGCGCCCGGAGCGCGCACCCGCACTCGTTCGCTCACGAGTTGCAGGGCGTCGCGGTCGGACGTGACCACTTCGACGTCCAGCCCGCGCTGTTCGCAGCGGGTGGCGGCGGTGCCGATGAGGTCGTCGGCTTCCAGCCCGGGCGTCTCCAGGCGCGGCACGCCCAGCAGGTCGAGCAGACGCTTGATCGTCGCGATCTGCTGTGGAAGATCGTCGGGCGTGGGAGCGCGGCCGGCCTTGTACTCCTCGAACCGCTCGTGTCGGAACGTGCGAGCAGGCGCGTCGAACGCCACCACCACCGCGTCGCCTTCGCGCGTCTCGGCCAGCAGGTCGAGGATGGCGCGGGTGAACCCGTAGACCGCGTTGGTGGGCACGCCGCGCGAGGTGGACAGTTCGCGGATCGCGAAGTAGCTCCGGTAGGCGAGTCCATGACCATCGACGAGGAACACCCGCCGCGTGCGCTCCGGCCCTGTGGGGGTCGGTTCCCGCTCCTCCGGCGCGTCGCCGAACAAGGACGCCTGCAACGCCTTGCGCTTCTCGTGTCCGTCTCGGTTTCCCGCCACGGCCTCATGCTAGCCTCTGCGCATGACGACCTTGGGGCATGGCATCGAACCGGTCGAGGGGCGCGCCTACACGGCGGACTTCCGAGTCTTCGGGATGTTCCACCTGCGCCGCGGCGTGGCGTTCTCGCGGGTCCTCAACATGCGCGATCGCCCGTTCCTTGCGGTGACGGAGTGCATGGTCTACCGCGAAGGCTACGCCTACCCGCCGGAGGCGGAGACGCTTCTCTACAAGACCGAGTTCGCGGCGCTACCGAAGGAGCGGCTGTTGTGGCTGGTCGGGGGCGCGTCCGAATCGGCGCAGGAACGGTACGGGCGCGAACCGCGACAGGTGTGCGTGATGTTCCCGACCTACGCCATCGTCGGCAACATGCACATGCCGCCACGCGTGCGCATCAGCGACCACCTCATCCCCGCGTACACCGAGCGACCGTTCCAGGAACTGTTCGACGCGAGCGTGTTGAAGCCCCGGCCGGGAGCCTCGATCGACGCGTTCGAGGTGGTGGAGCGCCACGAGTTCGTGACCGTGAACGTCGCGCGGGCCGGTGGCCTGTTCGACGTTGCCATCCCGATCGGTCGCGCGTTCCGCGCCGATGGCGAGGACGGAGCGTAGGCACTCGGCGACGGCGCCGCTTCGCTCAGACGTTCCAGCCTCCTGCCACCTCGATCGTCACGCCCGTGACGTAAGCGGCCTCGGGAGAGAGCAGGTACCGTACCGCCGCCACCAGCTCGTCGAGCCGTCCCGGCCTTCCCATCGGGATCTCGTGGAGCGGCTTCGTGACGCTGTTCTCTAGTACGCCGGGGCTGACGACGTTGACCGTGACGCCGGAGCGCGCTTCGTTCCGCGCCAGCGCCTTCGAGTAGAGGATCACCCCGGTCTTGGCGATGCCGTAGGCGGCGATGCCCGGCCGTGCCTTCACCAGTTCCGACCCGGCGTAGCCGATGTTCACCACCCGTCCGCCGCGCGGCGACGCGCGCAGCAGCGGCATGGCGCGCTGGCAGGTGTGGAAGGTGGCGTGGAGGTTGCTGGCGAACATCTCGTTCCAGACCTCGAAGGTCAGCGCGTCCAACGGGCCGTAATGGTAGTTGCCGACGTTGTTGATCAGCACGTCCAGGCGGTCGAAGGCTGCTGCTGCTGCGTCTACCAGGCCCCGCGCTTCGGCTTCGACGGTGACGTCCGCCGCGTGCGTCACGGCGCGCACGCCGAGCGCCCGAGCGCGATCCGCCACCTGCTCCGCCTCGTCGCGGCTGGTGCGGTAGTGCACCACGACGTCGTACCCGTCCTCGGCCAAGGCAAGTACCAGGGCACGGCCGACGCCTTTGGCCGAACCCGTCACGAGCGCGGCGGGGCGCGTGTCGGTGGGAGCGGCCCCGCTCATGCGTCGTCCTCCCGCGCGCTCGCTTCACCCTGATGCCGCAGGTACGCCTCCACCAGCACGCGCGTGAAGCTGTTGAGCGGCATCGACAGCGCTTCGCGCGGAGGCACCCACGCGTAGTCTTGCGCTTCTTCGTTCAGGTACACGACCTCATCGTGGGTTCGGGCGAAGAAGTTGAGCAACACGAAGTGTGCCGGCACGTGGAACTCGTCGCTGAGGACCGCCTCCTGCAACGGGCCGGGACGGACGTCGTGCAGCGTCAGCCCAGTCTCTTCCTCGAACTCGCGTCGCAACGCCGCCACCATCGTCTCACCGTACGCGATCTTGCCGCCGGGCACGCCCCAGGTTCCGCGCCACTTCCTCGTGCGCACCAACAGAACCCTGCCCGATGGCCCCTCGACCAGCGCGCCCACGGTGGCGAGCGGCCATTGGGGCGGACGCTGGGCCGGTTGGGACGGCCCGCTCACGACACCCCTGCTTCCAGCCGGGCGCGCATACGCCACACGCGCGCCGCCTGTACCAGCGCCACGTACGGTGCCTGCGCCAGCACCACCACCACGTAGACGAACGGCGCGCCCAGCGCCGCGCACACTCCGAGCAGGAGGTACTGCGTGCTGAGACCGAGGTTGACGAGCGCGCCGGTGGAGAACGCGTCGGCCCACCGGCGTCGCAGCGTAGTGGGGGCATCTGCCCACGCGGTGGAGGTGGCGTAGCGGAACAGACGCGCGTCGAGGCTTCGGAGGAAGCGGTCTTGTGGCGCGAGGGCGAAGCGGTACAGGCCACGAACCACCGCCAGAAGCGGTGCCGGGGCGCCCGGCGGCGCCGGGCTCTGCTGCATGGTGCCGCCATGCTCTTCGCGGTAGCGCCGCTCGGCGTTGTGGTCGGCCGACAGCACCAGGGTCAACACCACGAACGCCGACCACGCCAGTAGCGGCGGGCCGTGCGTCGCCAGTGCCGCGAACAGCGCCACGTTCACGAGCAGGTCCATGACGGTGTCGAGGTACCGACCCATCTCCGTCACCCGGCCGGTGGTCCGCGCCAGACCGCCGTCCATGTTGTCGAGGAGGGTCTTGCCTTGCAGCAGCACGGCGGCGCCGACCCACGGCACCAGGGCCTCTCGGGCGAGGAGCGTGGCAGCAGCGAACCCGATGATGGTGTGGGCCAGCACGACGTGTTGCGGATCGACAGGAGTGCGCGCCAACCACGCCACACCGCGGTCGGCCAACGGCTGCACCACGCGCATCAGCACCTCGTGCCGCGGTCGCGGCTTGGCCGCCTTGCGCTCGGTCATGGGCGTCCATGCTAGCAGCCGTTTCGCGGCGCGGATGGTGTGCGGGAGCGGTATCCACGCTCGTTGCAGCGCCCTGGGTATCATGGGCCGCATCGGGAGCGGAGCCCGCCTAGCGATGGTCGGGCGCGGACAGCGAACGGCAGGGAGGACACGTCATGGAACCGAAATTCAAGCTCGTCACCGGAGCCGATCCGGAACTGTTCGAGCGGCGCCTGGCCGACTTCATCGCCGGGATGGATCGCGATGCCGTCATCGTCGACGTCAAGTTCTCCACCGCCATGTATGGCACGGGTGTGGAGTACAGCGTCCTGGTGCACTACCAAACCACCGATGCTTGGGAAGACTGAGTAGTGTCATCTACGAAAGTAGCGTATCGAAGCGGATCGGCTGGGCACGGGGTCGTTGGGTACTTCATACGGACCGCTTCGGACGGTGCGGTAGACTCGCACCGATGACGACCACCCTCGTGCTCGTGGTGGACGACGAGCCGGCGATGCTCAAGGTCAGCGAGATGACCTTGCTCGGCGCCGGCTACAGCGTGCTGACGTTCGACGACCCGCTCGAAGCGCTACAAGAACTGCAAGACGGGTTGCGGCCGGACGTCGTCGTGTCCGACGTGTCGATGCCGCAGATGGACGGCTTCGCCTTCTACGGCAAGGTGCGCGACATCCCCGAGCTTCGCGGGGTGCCGTTCTTGTTCCTCACCGCGCTCGAGGACCGCGGGTCGATGCGCAAGGGCATGACGCTCGGGGCCGACGATTACCTCACCAAGCCCGTCGAGAAGGACGAACTGCTCGAGGCGGTTCGCGTGCGCTTGCGCCGCGTCGAAGAGCTGCGCCGCCCTATCACCGGCGCGGTCAGCGCCCGCGCGTTCGGGCACCCGATCGTGCTGCGCGAGGGCAAGCGCCTGGACTGGGACTCGTTGAAAGCGCTCGAACTGCTGTTCTACCTGCTCGAGCACCGCTCCGGCGTCACCACGTTCGAGGTCGCGGAGGCGCTGTGGCCGGGCAAGACCGAGTCGAAGGCGTCCAGCAGCTTCCACACCACCCTGTACCGCCTCCGGAAGGTGATGGGTGGTGAACTGGTCGAGTCCGCCAACCGGCGCTACTACCTGCATAGCAGTTTCCAGATCGAGTACGACGTCGACGCCTACCGTGAGGCGGCGCGCCAGGCGCGCGATAGCCAGGACCTGCGCGACTTCCAGGACGCGGCGCGGCTCTACACCGGGCACTTCTTGTCCGGCATCGACTCGAGCTGGGCCGATACCATCCGCTTGAACCTGCAATCGGACCACCTCACCTTGCTCCAGAGCGCCGCGGAGGCCGCCGTGGAAGCGCAGGACCTGCCGCAGGCAACGCTCTTGTACCAGCACATGACGGAGCACGAGCCGTTCAGCGAAGCGGCGTGGGAAGGTCTCGCCGCCACCTGGGAGGCGCGCGGCGAACGCAGCAAGGCGGACGGAGCACGGGAACGCTTCGAGCGCCTCATGTTGGACGGCTGAACGACGGGCGACGGGCCAAGCGCGACGCGCACCCGAGCGGCCGAACTCGGAAACCAGCCCCTACGGTAGAGTGACGTCGTTTCGACGAGGGCCCCGGCCGCCCGCCCGCCCGGCGACGGTACCGACGCGCCGGTGGACCTCCTGCCGCGCCGCGGCGAACGAAGGCACGGGTCGGTAGGCGCCGACCGCCGGAAGGAGCTTGCATGTACTCCATCGATCTGCGAGGAAAGACCGGGCTCGTGATGGGTGTCGCCAATCAGCGCTCGCTGGCGTGGGCCATCGCCCAACCGCTGGCGCAAGCCGGCGCGCGTCTGGCGTTCAGCTACCAGGCCGACCGCCTCCGCCCGACCCTCGAGAAGCTCACCGACGACCTCGACCAGCCGCTGCTCGTCGAGTGCGACGTCGGCAAGGACGAGGACCTCGACGCGCTGTTCGAGCGGGTGCGACAGGAGTTCGGCAAGCTCGATTACCTGGTGCACGCCTTGGCGTACGCGCCGCCTGCGACGTTCGAGTCGGCGTTCGTGAACACCGAACGGGCCGACTGGGTGACGGCCATGGACGTGTCCGCCTATTCGCTGGTGGCGTCGGCGCGCCGCGCCGCGACGCTCATGCAGGGCGGTGGCAGCATCGTGACGCTCACGTACCTCGCCGCCGAGCGCGTGGTGCCGCACTACAACATGATGGGCGTGGCGAAGGCCGCGCTGGAGGCGAGCGTGCGCTACCTGGCGTACGACTTGGGCCCCGAGAGCATCCGCGTGAACGCGGTGAGCGCGGGCGCGGTACGCACCATCGCCGCACGCTCGATCTCGGGGTTCGCCGACCTGTACTCGCAGGCGGGCGAGATGTCGATGCTGAAGCGCAACATCGATCAGAAGGAAGTGGCAGGCATGGGGTTCGCGCTCCTCACCGATCAACTCGGTGGCGGCGTCACGGGGGAGACGGTGTACGTCGACGCAGGCTTTCACGCCATCGGCATGTTCCTGCCGCAGGCCACGAGCGAGGGGAACGGGTAGGCGCTGGGCGACCCGATCGGCGGAAGGGGTATACTCGCGCGCATGACCCGCCTCCATTCCTGGACCGGCGCCCTCGGGCGATGGCGGCAGGCTCGGCGTTGACGTCGGCCTGAGGCGTAGCTGCGTGCGTTGCGTTCGCACCGAGCACGCCCGCCCTCCCACACCCCGTCCGGAATCGGAGCCCTGTGATGCAGCACGAAGACGCGCCGACGGCGCGGATCCGCCCCGTCTACCGTGAGGTCCTCGCCGACCTCGAGACACCCCTCACCGCCTACCTGAAGCTCGCCGGCGGGCAAGCCGTCGGCCACCCGTCGTTCCTGCTCGAGAGCGTCGAGCAAGGGGAGCGCGTGGCGCGCTACTCGTTCATCGGCGTTGGTGCCAGGCGCCGCTTCGAGGCGCGCGGGCACGACCTGACCATCACCAGCCCCACCGGCGTCGAGCGCTTCGAGGCAGGCGACCCACTGGCGGTGCTGTGGCAGCGCGTCGTACGACCCGTCGCGCCCGCGCCCGAGCTGCCGCCGTTCTGGGCCGGCGCCGTCGGGTACGCCAGCTACGACCTGGTGCGATCGTACGAGCGCCTGCCGGACGCCAACCCCGACGAGATCGGCGCGCCCGACCTGCTGTTCGTCGAGCCGGAACTGGTGGTGGTGTTCGACCACCTCAAGCGCAACCTCTTCATCGTGGCGCCCGCCGAAGAGCACGACGCGGGCGACGAGGCGCGTGCAGAAGCACTGGTGCTCGAGGCGTACGCGCGCTTGCGCGGCCCGCTGCCCGGCGTGCCGGGGGACCGCGCGGGTCGCCGCACCGAGTTCACCTCGAGCATGACCCGCGAGCAGTACATGGCGGCCGTCGAACGGGCGGTGGCGTACATCCGTGCCGGCGACATCTTCCAAGTGGTGCCGGGCGTGCGCCAGAGCGCGGACCTCGGCGTGCATCCCTTCGCCGTCTACCGCGCGCTCCGCACGGTCAACCCCAGCCCGTATCTGGGCTACCTCGACCTCGGCTCGGTCACGCTGGTGGCGAGCAGCCCAGAGAGCCTGGTGCGCTCCGACGGCCGCAGGGTCGAGACGCTGCCCATCGCCGGCACGCGCAAGCGGGGCGCCACGCCCGAGGAAGACGCGGCGCTGGCAGAAGAGCTCCTGGCCGACGAGAAGGAGCGCGCCGAACACGTGATGCTGGTCGATCTCGGCCGCAACGACCTCGGGCGCGTGTGCCGCCCCGGCACCGTGCGCGTAACCGACCTCATGCGCGTGGAGCGCTACAGCCACGTGATGCACCTGGTATCGGAGATCGAGGGCGAGTTGGCGGAAGGACGCACCCCGCTCGACGCGTTGTCCGCGACACTGCCGATGGGAACCGCCTCGGGCGCCCCGAAGATCCGCGCCATGGAGATCATCGACGAGCTCGAGACGGTGCGACGTGGTCCGTACGCGGGCGCGTTCGGCTACGTCGGCGCGGGCGGCGCGATGGACATGGCGTTGACGCTGCGCACCATCGTGGTCAAGGACGGGCGCATGCACCTGCAGGCAGGCGCGGGTGTGGTGGCCGACTCGGACCCGGCGTCGGAGTGGCAGGAGTGCCTGAACAAGCTGGCGGCCCTGCGCAAGGCAGTCGACATGGCGACCGAGGGGCTCGGCTGATGGCGGCGAGCGGCGCTGTTCCGATCGCGGTGGCCGCGCCCGGCGTACGCGTGCTGGTGATCGACAACTACGACTCGTTCACCTACAACCTGGTGCAGTACCTAGGTGAGCTCGGTGCCGACGTCACCGTGTGGCGCAACGACGCCTTCACGCTGGACGAGCTGGCAGCGTTCGACCCCGACGCCATCCTGGTTTCGCCCGGACCGTGTACCCCGGCCGAAGCCGGAGCGTCGGTGGAGGTGGTGCGGCGCTTCGGCCCCACGGTGCCCATACTGGGCGTCTGCCTCGGTCACCAGGCGATCGGAGTGGCGTACGGCGCCGAGGTGGTGCGCGCGCGTCACCTGATGCACGGCAAGGTGTCGAGGGTGCGGCACGACGCTAGCGGGCCGTTCGCCGGCCTGACGAGCCCGCTCACCGCCACGCGCTACCACTCGCTGGTGGTCGAGAGCCTGCCGGACGACCTCGTGCCCACCGCCTGGGCGGACGAGGCGGACGGCAGCGTGCTGATGGCGATGCGGCACCGCTCGTACCCGGTGTGGGGCGTGCAGTTCCATCCCGAGAGCATCCTCACCGAGCACGGCCACGACATGCTGCAGGCGTTCCTGCGGCTGGCGCGCGACACGCGCGCGGCGCGCGGGTGATGCCGGGCGCTCGCGCACGGTCGACGGCGTCCGCGAGCGCGTCGGTGTCCGGCCGCGCGTCCGATTCCGCGCCCGTGAGCGTTTCCGCGTCCGGCCGCGCGTCCGATTCCGCGCCCTCGAGCGCTTCCGCGTCCGGCCGCGCCTTCGCTTCCGCGCCCGCGAGCCCAGCGTCCATCGAGATCAGCGTTCTGACCGTGACGTTCGGACGTTCGTCCGCGCTATCGCAGAAACTCGACTCGCTCGCGCGCCAGACGCTCGATCCCGCGCGGTTCGAGCTGATCCTGTGCGTGAACGACGATCCCGACACCTGGCAAGCGGTGCAGGAGGCGCGACCGCCCTACCGCCTCACAACGTTCGCCATGACGCCGCGGCGCGCCGCGGCGGCGGCCCGCAACGCGTGTGCCGGCCGTGCCCGCGGCCAGCTGCTGTACCTCTCCGACGACGACGCCGTGCTGGAACCGGACACGCTGGAGCGGCACGTGTCGGCGCACCGCGGCCTGAATCGCCCGGCGCTGGTGGTGGGCGGCATCGACTTCGTCGGCGGCGCCGAGACCATCCGGAAGCGCCCCGAGCGGGTGCACTACTGGAACGCGAACGGGGTGAACACCAGCCTGCCGCGCGCGGCGTTCGAGCGGGTGGGCGGCTTCCCCGAGTGGCTCACCGGCTACGGGTTCGAAGACGTCGTCCTCGGCTACGAGCTGAACCGTGCCGGACTCGAGGCGGTGGCGCTGCCGGATGCCGTCGTACGCCACCTCGGGCCCGACCCGATGCGCGGCGCGGACCTCGACAAGGCCCGCCAAGCCGGTCGAAGCGCGATGGTGGTGGCGCGCCGCATCCCGGAGCTGGCCTACCGCGTGGGCGCCCATCCTCTGCTGATGGCGTTCAAGCGGATCCTCCTGGCGTCGCCGCTGCGCGGCTTGTGGGGCGGCGCGGCGGCGTACGAGGCGGCCTTCCTGGAGGGCGCGCTCGAGGCACGAACCAACGGGGCTGGGGCGACGGACGTCGCCGCTCCGGCCGAAGGGAGAGACGACGACCGATGAGCCAACACTTCGACATCTCCGCCACCCTCGAGACGGTGTTCGCCGGCGACGACCTATCACGAGAACAAGCCCGCGAGGTGATGGGCCGCTTGATGGACGGCCGCCTCTCGCAGATGCAGGCCGCCGCCCTGTTGGCCGCGCTGCGCACCCGCGGCGAGACGGTCGAAGAGATCGTGGGCTTTGCCGAGGCCATGCGGGAACGCGCGATCCGTGTGCCGGTCGAGGTCGACGGGCCGCTGGTCGACACCTGCGGCACCGGCGGCACCGGCATCGACACCATCAACATCAGCACCACCGCCATGTTCGTGGCGGCGGCGGCCGGTGCTCGCGTCGCGAAGCACGGCAACGTCGGCGTGACGCGCAAGTCGGGCTCGGCGAACGTGCTTCAGGCGCTGGGCGTGAACCTCGACGCCAGCCCGGAGCGGTTGGCGGAAGCCATCGACACGCTCGGCCTGGCGTTCATCTACGCCAAGAACCATCATCCCGCCATGCGCTTCGTGGCGCCGATCCGCGCCGACCTGCGCGCGCGCACCATCTTCAACAACCTCGGCCCGCTCACCAACCCGGCGGGCGCGAACCGGCAACTGATGGGCGTGTTCGCGCCGGAGCTCACCGAGACGCTCGCTGAAGTGCTGCGCGGCCTCGGCCTGGAGCGGGCCCTGGTGGTGCACGGTGACCGCATCGACGACTTCACCGTCACCGGCCCGAGCAAGGTCACCGAACTGCTGCCGGATGGGGAGACCCATACCTACGTCGTCACGCCCGAGGAGGTGGGCCTTGGCCGGTACCACCTCGCCGACCTCGCGGGCGCCGACCCAACCGCCAACGCCGCGGCGCTGCGAGCCGTGCTGGCAGGGGAATCGAACGACGCCACGTGCGACGTGGTGCTGTTCAACGCGGGCGCGGCGCTCTACCTGGCCGACGTCGCTTCGGACCTGGCCGGCGGCGTGGCGGCGGCCCGCGAAGCGCTCGAATCGGGAGCTGCGCTCACGAAGCTCGACCAGTACGTGCGCTTCAGCCAAGAGGGGTGAGCGAAGGCACCGCTCCGATCCCCTCGGCATGCGCAGGCGGACTTGTTCGCGTATACTCCTGGCGGCCGCCACCGTCCCGCCGTGCTCGACCGTTTCAGGCTGTGCACTGGCGGCTTCTGCAGGGCGGCGTTCATGACGCTGCGGTGTGCCAGGATGTGCGCAACCCTGCCCGGTGGCAGGATGCGCGACCCGGCCGCGAGGCGGGATGCGCAACAATGTAGGCAGACGCCGACCGCCGAGGGCGGTTCGGCCCGGAGGACGAGGCAATGGCAGACAAGAGCGTCGGCACCACCACCGTCAAGACCGGCTTCGCCGAGATGTTCAAGGGCGGCGTCATCATGGACGTCGTCACCGCCGATCAGGCACGCATCGCGGAGGACGCGGGGGCTGTCGCGGTCATGGCGCTCGAGCGCGTGCCGGCCGACATCCGTGTCCAGGGCGGCGTGGCCCGCATGTCCGATCCGACCATGATCGAAGAGATCATCGAGACCGTCTCGATCCCCGTCATGGCGAAGGTCCGGATCGGGCACTTCGTCGAGGCGCAGATCCTGCAAGCACTCGGCGTCGACTTCGTCGACGAGTCCGAGGTGCTCACCCCGGCCGACGAGGCGTACCACATCGACAAGCACGCCTTCACAGTGCCGTTCGTGTGCGGCGCCACCAACATCGGTGAGGCGCTGCGGCGCATCGGCGAGGGCGCTGCCATGATC
Organism: Trueperaceae bacterium; assembly: GCA_046484635.1. Classification (GTDB taxonomy): domain Bacteria; phylum Deinococcota; class Deinococci; order Deinococcales; family Trueperaceae; genus CAZACZ01. The sequence goes on along the minus strand of JAWOIL010000037.1, from coordinate 8,031 downwards.
CGCACCAAGGGCGAAGCGGGCACCGGCAACGTGGTCGAGGCGGTGCGCCACGCCCGCAGCGTGTTGGGCGAGATCCGTGCCATCCAAGCGATGCCGCGCGATCAGTTGATGACGTACGCCAAGGACCACGGCGCGCCGTATGACCTGGTGGTCTACGTGCACGAGCACGGCAAGCTGCCGGTGGTGAACTTCGCAGCAGGCGGCGTCGCCACACCCGCCGATGCTGCGCTGATGATGCAGCTCGGCGTCGAGGGCGTGTTCGTCGGTTCGGGCATCTTCAAGTCGGCTGCCAGCGAGACCGACGTGAGCAAGCGTCACCAGGCCTGGTTCCGACGCGCCGAGGCGATCGTCAAGGCCACCACGCATTTCAACGACCCGATGATTTTGGCAGAAGTGTCGAAGGGCTTGGGCGAGCCGATGGTCGGTATCAACATCGATACGCTGCCCGAAGAGGAGCTGCTCGCCAGTCGCGGCTGGTGAATAGCGTCCACGCTTCATCGCCCCTCACGCAACGCCTGGTAGCATGGCAGCCGTGAAGATCGTCCAGGGCCTCTTCCTCGCGGCGCTGACGGCCGTGCTGTCAGTGGTGGCGTTGCTGACGGGCTCCGCCTTGAAGTGGGCGCAGGAACTGCCGTCGCTCGACAGCCTCGACGCGCTCGAGTTCAGCGCCACCTCGCAGGTCTACGCCAGCGACGGCACCACGCGCATCGGCTCGATCGTGCCCGTGTTCGGCGAGGACCGCGAGTCCACCAACCGCATCCCCGTCGGCCTCGACGAGGTGTCGCCGGCTGCGCTGCAGGCGATCGTCGCGTACGAGGACGACCAGTATTACCGCCACTACGGCGTCGACCTTCCCGCCTTCGCGCGCGCCGTGTACGAGGAGTTCCTCGGCAGCGAGCAGCGCGGCGGTTCGACCATCACCACCCAGGTCATCAAGAACACGTTGCTGCGCGACATCCGCTCGGAGCGCTCGCTCGAGCGCAAGGCCAAGGAGATGATGCTCGCGCTGGAACTCGAGCGGCGCCTCACCAAGGCCGAGATCCTCCAGCGCTACATCAACGTGATCTTCTGGGGCGGCAACGTGTACGGCATCCGCGCCGCCGCGCAGACCTACTTCGGCAAGGACCCCATCGAGCTGAACCTGGCCGAGGGGCTGTACCTCGCCCGTCTCATCCCCGCGCCGAACCCCCGCCACGACGACTTGGAGGGCACGCGGCGCAGCATGCGCGAGGTCCTCGACAAGATGGTCCGGCAGGGCACCATCAGCCAGGACATGGCCGACCGCACCTGGCACTACCCGTTGCAGCCCCGCGGTTGGTCGGTGACGTATGACGACGGCGGCAACATGATCGCCGCCGAACGCACCGGCGAGGACGTGCTGGTGCAGTCGAGCGTCAGCTCGGACCTGTCGCGCGCAGTGGTGATCGCGGTGCGCAACTGGCTCACCGACCGCTACGGCGACAGCCGGGTCTTCAGCCAAGGCGGCTTGCGGGTGACCACCACCATCGACGTCCAGGCGCAGCTTGCGGCCAACGAGGCCAGCCTGCGCGCCGAGGTGCCCGAAGGGGCGCAGCTCGCCATCGTCGGCATCGAGCCGTCGACGGGTGCGGTGCTCGCCATGGTGGGGCAGAAGCTAAGCTCCGGTGTGGACGAGCAGGAGTACAACCGTGCTACGCAGGCTCTGCGGCAACCGGGCAGCTCGTTCAAGCCGGTGGTGTACGCCACCGCCATCGAGCAGGGCGGCTTCGACCAGGCCACCATCCTGGTGGACGAACCCACCTCGTTCCAGGTGCGCGGTCAAGACCCGTACGAGCCGGCCAACTGGGACGACGCCTACGACGGCTACCAGACGGTACGCGCGCACGTGAACCGCAGCCGCAACATCCCGGCCGTGAAGACGCTCGAGGCCGCAACCGCCGACGCCGTGGCGGAGAAGGCGCGCGAACTCGGCTACGACGTGGAGCCGTACTACGCCATGGCGTTGGGAACGTTCGAGGCGACGCCGCTGCAACACACCGCAGGCATGGCGGCGTTCGCCAACGGCGGCGTCTACATCGAGCCGTACTTCATCCAGCGCGTCGAAGACGCCGACGGCAACGTGCTCTACGAGGCGTCGCCCCACTCGGCGCGAGTGTGGAGCGAGCATACGGCCTACATCATGCTCGACCTGCTGCATGCCAACGTGGTGGACCGCGACCCGGCGTACGGCCTGTCGAACCGAGCCTCGGTGCCCGGGCGTTGGATCGCCGGCAAGACCGGCACCACCAACGACGAACGCGATATCTGGTTCGTGGGGATGACCCCGGGGCTGGTGGCGTCGGTGTGGATCGGCAACGACGACAGCAGTAGCCTCCCGACCCGCATGACGCTATCGGACGGCAACACCGACACCGTGACCAGCTCACGGCAACCCATCTACGTCTGGAACGACTTCGTAGAGAACGCGCTCCAGGGTAGGTCGGCGTCGCCGGACGGCTTCCCGGTGCCGCCGGGTATCGTCTTCCACCGCATCGACCTCAAGGCCGGTGCGTTGTCCGACAGCGGCGTGCTGGCTGCGTTCCGCGAATCGGACGACGTGACCGACCAGGGCTTCATGCCGGTGGTGCGCCTGCAGATCCCCATCGACACCGCCACCGGGAAGCGCGCCACCGTCGACACCCCGGCCGACCGCATCGAGATCATCGAGATCGACCCGAAGGACATCGGGGAGTACCTGGAAGAAGGGGTCGGTTGAGCGGTGGCGACGGATCCGGAAGACAGCGAAACGAAGCCCGGAGACGAGATCCCGTTCGAGGACGCGCCGGCGTTCGACAACCTCACGTTGACGGCGGTGGCGGGGCTCGCGGTGGGCCACTGGACGGACGCGGAGGCGCAAACCGGGTGCACGGTGGTGCTTGCGCCGCCGGACGGGTGCCTGGCGTCCGGCATGGTGCTGGGACCCGCACCGGGCTCGCGCGAGAGCGTGCTGCTCGAGCCCGACCGCACCGTCGACCGCATCGACGCGGTGGTGCTGGCGGGCGGCAGCGCCTTCGGGTTGGCGGCTGCCGACGGCGTCATGCGTTGGCTGGACGAGCAGGGCCGCGGGTACGACACCGGCTTCGCGCGGGTGCCGATCGTTCCAGCGGCGGTGCTGTTCGACCTGGGCGTGGGCGACGGCAAGGTGCGGCCCGACGCGGAGGCGGGACGCGAAGCGGCGGCGCACGCTTCGGCCGCGCCCGTGGAGCAGGGAAGGGTGGGGGCGGGCGCAGGAGCCACCGTCGGCAAGCTTCGCGGCATGACCTTGTCTTGCCCGAGCGGCCTGGGCAGCCACGCCGTCCGTCTCGCAGGCGCCACCGTGGCCGCGTTGGCGATCAGCAACGCCGTCGGAAACCTGGTGGACCCCGACACGGGTGCCATGGTGGCCGGCGTGGAGGGGACGCTCGGGCTGGCCGCTGCCGACCGCTTCCACGCCATGCCCGGCGCCAACACCACGCTCGTGGTGGCCGCCACCGACGCGAAGATCACCAAAGCAGAAGCGCGCGCGCTGGCGCTCAGCGCGCAGATGGGTATCGCGCGCGTCACGCGGCCGTCGCACACGCCGTTCGATGGTGACAGCACGTTCGTGCTCTCCACCCTTCGGGGCCCCGAGGTGCCATTGGCGGCGCTGTCGGTGGCCGTCCAGGAGGTCGTGGCGACGGCGCTTCTGAACGGGGTGCGGGCAGCATGACGCGTCCGAAGCTGCGAGTCGGCGTGCTGGCGCTGCAGGGCGCGTTTCGCGAGCATCGGCTGGCGTTCGAGCGCCTAGGGTGCGAGGTCGTGGAGGTACGGCTTCCGCGGCACCTCGAGGGCCTGGCAGGGGTCGTCATCCCCGGCGGCGAGTCGACCACGATGGTGAAGCTCATGCGCGCGTACGGTCTCGACACGGCGCTCACGGCCTTCCACCGAGAGGGCGGTTGGTTGTGGGGTACCTGCGCCGGCGCCATCGTGCTCGCGCGCGACATCGCCGGCTTCCCGAGCCAGCCCAGGCTGGGCCTGCTGGACATCCAGGTGGCGCGCAACGACTACGGCAGGCAGGTGGCCTCGTTCGAAGCCGACCTCGAGGTGCGGGGCCTGGCCGGTTCGTTCCACGCCGTGTTCATCCGGGCGCCCCGCATCCTCGACGTCGGCGCCGGCGTGGACGTGCTGGCGCGCTACGAAGACGACCCGGTGGCCGTGCGCGGCGGGCGCCTGTTCGCCACCGTGTTCCATCCCGAGCTGAGCCGCGACGACCGGGTGCACGGGCTGTTCCTCGACGCCGTGGCCGGCGTGGGGGACCGGGCCCCAGAGAGCCCGGCGGAGAACACCGCAGAGAGCGCCGAGGAGATCGCCGACGAGAATACCGACCGGAACGGAGTGACCGCGTGAGCAACCTCTACCACCTGCCGCCCGGCCCCAAGGCGCCCGAGCAAGTGTCCGCCGTCATCGAAGTGCCGCTGGGCAGCTCGAACAAGTACGAGTACGACCCGGAGCACGGGGTGTTCCGCCTCGACCGGGTGCTGTACAGCCCGATGCACTATCCCGGCGACTACGGCTTCGTGCCCGGCACGTACGCCGAAGACGACGACCCGCTCGACATTCTGGTGCTCATGAACCGGCCGACGTTCCCCGGCGCGGTGGTGGAAGCGCGGCCGCTCGGGTTCCTGGAGATGAGCGACGAGAAGGGGCGCGACCAGAAGATCCTGGCCGTGCCGGTGCACGACCCGCGCTACGACGCGAACCGCCACCTCGACTCCATCTCGCGGCACCGCCTGCGCGAGATCGAGCACTTCTTCCGCATCTACAAAGAGCTCGAGGGCAAGACCACGATCGTCGAAGACTGGCACGGCATCGAGGACACGCACAAGCTGATCCGCAGCGCGATCGAGGCGTACCGCAAGAAGTACGAGGAGTCGGGCGCTCGGGGCTGAGCGCCCATCACTCGACATTGCACACGGACGCGTTCTCGGAGCCGGCGTCAGACGGGCAGGCCAGCGTTGTTCTTCTCCAGCGCTCGCTCCGCACGGTAGCTGCTGCGAACCAGCGGGCCCGCCACCACCTCGAGGAAGCCCCCTGCAAGGCCCGTGCGACGCAGTTCCAGGAACTCCTCGGGCGGCACGTACCGCTTCACTGGCAAGTGCGCCTCGCTGGGCCGCAGGTACTGCCCGAGCGTCAGAACGTCGACGCCGATGGCGCGTAGGTCGTCCATCGCTTCGAGGACTTCGGCGCTCGTCTCGCCCAGGCCCAGCATCAGGCTGGTCTTGGTGAGGACGTTCGGTCGAGCTCGTTTCGCGTACGCCAGCACGCTCAGCGTCTGGTCGTAGCCGGCGCGACGGTCGCGCACGATGTGCGTCAGCCGCCGCACCGTCTCGAGGTTCTGGGCGTAGACGGCGATGCCGGAGTCGAGCACGGTGCGCACGGCGTCGGTGTCGCCGCCGAAGTCGGGCGTCAGGGCCTCGACCTCGGTGCCGGGATTGCGCGCGCGAATTGCGCGCACACAGGCAGCGTAGTGGGCGGCGCCACCGTCGGGGAGATCGTCGCGGTCGACCGAGGTGAGCACGACGTAGGTCAGGCCCATGAGGAACACGCTCTCGGCGGCCAAGCGCGGCTCGTCGGGGTCGAGCAACCCCTTCGGGTTACCGGTCGCCACTGCGCAGAAGCGGCAGGCGCGGGTGCAAACCGAACCCATCAACATGATGGTGGCGGTGCCGGCGTTCCAACACTCGGCCACGTTCGGACAGCGCGCCTCCTCGCACACCGTGGCGAGACGGTGCCCCGTGACGTTGCGCTTCATGTCCTGATACTTCCCGCCGCTCGGCAGCCGCACCTTGAGCCAGTCGGGTTTCGGGTCCGGCGCCGTTCTCGTGCCGGTGTCGGCTTTGCGCACACCGCCTTCTACAGCCTTGACGGTCTTCTTGAAGTCGCGCGAGTTGATCATGCCGGTTCCGTTCGCGGTGTGGTGACGGTGGGCGCCGTAGCCACGGTTCCGGCGCCGATGTCGTCGAACACGGCGCGCATGCAACGGACGAGCCGCTCCTTGACGTCCGCCATCGGCACGCGCCTGCCGGTCAGCGAGGCGATGCTCGCGACGCCCTTGCCGTTAAGCCCACACGGCACGATGAGATCGAAGTGCGAGAGATCGGTGGTGACGTTCAGGGCGAAGCCGTGAAGCGAGACGTCACGCTGGATCGCCACGCCGATGGCGGCGACCTTCGCGTTCTCCACCCACACGCCGGCATACCCGGGGCTGCCGGTGGCGTCGATGCCGTACTCGGCCAGCAGCGCCACGAGTGCCTGCTCGAGTCGCCTCAAGTGACGCTCGGCGTGTCTGCCGACGCGGAACACCGGGTACCCCACGAGCTGGCCAGGGCCGTGGTACGTGACGTCGCCACCGCGCTCGACGTCGTGCAGCTGAAAGCCGCGAGCGCGCAGCTCCGCTTCCGGCACGAGCAGGTGATCGCGCCCGCCCTTGCGACCGAACGTGACCACGGGTGGATGCTCGACCAGGAGCAACGTCGGTGCCCGGTGCCCGGCGACCACCTCGGCGTGGACCTCGTGCTGCACGCCCCAGGCTTCGTCGTAGGCGAGGGTGCCGAGGTCGAGCACCTCGAACGGCGGGCTCGCGTCCAGCACGAGCGTCTCGAGGCCGGCGGCGGTCGTCGTCACGTTCGCCATGCTACCAACGCGCCAGGTTCACGGCCGTACCTGAAAGACGATGCCCCGCCCGTAGTCCGCCAGGTACAGCTCACCCTCGGCGTCCTCCCCGAACGTCGATAGACTGAACCTGTCGTCGAACAACGCTTCCGCCGTCCAGGCACCGCCGTCTTCGCGCAACAACCACACCCGCCCCGACACGAAGTCGCCGAACACGTACGCCCCCTGCAACGTGGGCACGTCCTCGCCGCGGTAGCGGTAGCCGCCGGTGATCGACGACCCCCACTGCGGCCCATGGGCGTAGCTGAAGATCGGCAGCACCAGGCCGGACGTGTCGCAGTCACGTGCCGGTTCGAAGCAGTGCTCGGCCTCCATCGTGTTCCAGCCGTAGTTCTCGCCGCCCTGCGAGTCGGCCGGCTGGAAGTTGATCTCTTCGTACGCGTTCTGGCCGACGTCGGCGATGAACAGGTCGCCGGTGGCGCGGTCGAACGAGAAGCGCCACGGGTTCCGCAGTCCGTACGCCCAGATCTCCGGCCTGACGCCGTTCACGCCGACGAACGGGTTGTCGGCTGGGACGGCGTAGCCTTCATCGGTGCCGACGTCGAGGCGAAGCAACTTGCCCAACCAGGTGTCGAGGCGCTGGCCGGCACCCAGCGGGTCGCCGCCGCTGCCGCCGTCGCCGAGGCCGAGGTAGAGGTACCCATCGGGGCCGAACGAGAGCTGCCCGCCGTTGTGGTTGGCGTACGGCTGCTCGACCCGGAGCAGGACTTCCTCCGAGCCCGCGTCGGCGCGGTCGGGTTCACCCGCCAACGCGAAGCGCGACAACACGCTGTTCCCGTCGCGGTCGGTGTAGTAGACGTAGAAGCGGCCGGTGGCGGCGTGGTCGGTGGGGAAGGCCAAGCCGAGTAGGCCGCGTTCGCCGCCCGCGCGCACGCGGTCGGTGATGTCCAGGAACGGCACGCGCTGCACCTCGCCGTCCTTCACCAGCTGCACCATGCCGCCCTGCTCGACCACGAACAGGCGGGCGTCGTGCGCATGTGTGATGACGACCGGGCGGTCGAACCCTTGGGCGACCGGAGCGAGGCGTTGCGCCGATGCCGAGGTGCAGGCCGCCAGGAGGCCGAAGGCGAGCACCAATGGGAGGGCGCGCTGGGCCACTTGCGTGGTGGGCATGGAACGTCGCATGCCCCAGCCTAGACGGCCTGGATGAGGACGGTGGGTAGCGGCGTTACCGCGCGCGTTCGGGAGCGAGGTCGGGGTCCTCGTCGGACTCGCGTCGCGCTCCGGCGTCTCGCGGTGCTTCGCTTTCGCGGGTTCGTTCGCTCTCGCGCGCCGCCTCGGCTTCGTCCAGGGCTTCGCCTTCGCGCAGCGCCTCTGCCTCGG
>JAWOIL010000199.1:0-9085 GCA_046484635.1 Trueperaceae bacterium | reverse complement strand
TTGCACGGATCGAGGCCGATGCTCACGTGACCAAGCCCGCGCCCCAAGTAGAAGTGCCGCAGCAGGCCGCGGATGGCACGGGTCACCAGCCCACGCCCCTGGTAGGCGCTGGCGATCCAGTAGCCGATCTCGGTCGAGCCGCCGGGACCGTCGAGGAAATGCAAGTGCATGGAGCCCACCACCTGGCCGCGCCAGCACAGGTCGGCGGCCCAACCGTCGCCGCGGCGGAACTGCTCGAGGCCGGCCGCCAGCCAACGCCGCACGTCGTCGAGTGTGGCGGTGGGGCCCCAGGCGAACCACTGGCCGAGGTGTTCGCGGTCGGCGTCGATCATGCCGTAGTTCTCCTCGGCGTGGTGGCGCTCGCGCAGGCGCAGCGCCAGCTCGTCGTCGAGGCGGAGCGCGAAGACGTAGGGGGGCGCGGGGTCGGGAGGGCCGTCTGCGGGCGACGAGACCGAGGGCAGGTCGTTCCTGGGCGGGGTGCTCATGTCTCGGACGGTCCAGTGGACGACGCCGGATCGCAACGCGTCGTCATGCGTTCTCCAGGTCGTCGTACGGGTCTCCACCTGGCCGGTCTTCGTCGGCCCGGTCGGCCGCCCCCGCGTCCGACGCGACCGTTGCGGGCCGGTCCTCGGACACCAGACTCGGGTTCCGCGTGCGGATCTGCGTGCGCTCGAGCTTGCCGAGCGCGGCCAGCACCTCCGCCGCGACGCGCGTCACCGAGGCGTCGACGTCGCGCAGGAGAGTGAGCACCTCGAGGTGGTGCGAGCTCGAGGCCCGCGACTCGGGGAGCTGCGCCTCGAGGCGGGCCAGGTGCGCCACCCGCATCCGCGCCACGTGCTCGACGAACGCCAGGCGCTCCTCGAGCACCTGCTGCGCCATGGCGGTATCTCCCGTGGCCATGGCGGTGTAGGCGGTGCGCATGCGCTGGGCCACCTTCTCGGCCGTCTCGCTCAACTCGGCGCGGCCCTCACGGCTGAACTCCACACCGGTCTCGCGCAAGCGCCCCTCGCGCCGCGCCAGGCGCCGGATCTGATCACCCATGTGCTCGAGTTCGGTGACGACCAGCATCAACCGCTCCGACTCGGGATCCTCGCCGTGCGCGCGCCGCATCCGCGCCAGGTAGTCCACGACCTGGTGCGTCAGACGGTCGACCTTCGCTTCACGCGCTTCGATCGGCTCGGTGTCCCACTTACCGGTGTGCAGGAACCCGGCGGACAGCTCCATCATCACCGCCACCTGGTCGCTCACGCGCACCGTCTCGCGCTGGGCGAAGGCGATGGCGAGCGCCGGCTGCGCGATGGCATCGGGCCGCAAGTACTTGGGCGCGGAATCGTCCTCGTGCGCCGGCGCGAGCACGTGCGACAGCCGCGCCAACGGGCTCGCGAACGCCACGCCCAGCAGCGCCACGGCCAGGTTGAACAGGGTGTGAGCATTGGCGACCTGTCGCGCGCCGTCGCCGCCGATGGCTGCCACCACTTGCGCCGCCGGCCCCACCAGAGCGACTACCGCGACCGCCCCGACCGACTTCGTCACCAGGTGCGTGAACGCCACCTGTTGCGCCCCCACGTCGAACGTGCGCGACACCAGGATGGGCAGCACCGTGCTGCCCACGTTGCCGCCTGCCAGCAGCGCCACGGCCGTCGGTAGGGTCACGGCGTCGGCCACGAACAGACCGAGCGCGATCGCGGCCGCGCCGTTGGCGCTCGACAGCGCCGCGCCGAGGATGAACCCCAGGCCCGCGACCAGCAACGGTTGCGCCTCGGCGGTGTCGATGAGGAGGGCGAACGCTGCGCTGTCGCGCAGGCCCCCGACCGCCGTGACCGTGACGTCGAGGCCGAGGAACAGCATGCCGGCGCCGAGCACCAAGCCGCCGACGCCTCCACCGTTGCGCCAGAGCGTCAACAGGTAGCCGATGCCGATCATCGGCAGCGCGTACTCGGCCAGGTTGAAGGCAGCCAGTTGGATCGCCAGCGTCGCTCCGAGCTTGGCGCCGAGCGACAGCACCAGTCCTTCGCGCACGGCGACGATGCCGCTGGTCACCAACCCCAGGACGGTCACGGCCGTGGCGGTGCCGCTCTGGGTGACGGCCGCGACGGCGGTTCCGGTCAGCAGCGCGCGCACCGGCGAGCGCGTGGCGGCCGCCATCCAACGGCGCGCGCTGTGCCCTGCCAAGCGGTCCAGCGCGGCCGAGATGCGGTGGATCCCCAACAGGAACAGCGCAAGGCCGCCGAGCGTCACCAGCAACACGGTCGCCCCTCTCGTGGCGCGGCGGAGACAAGGTGCATCACGTCAGTGACGCAGTGTACGCCTCTCGCAGGGGCGCATGCGCGAGGGAACCCGCATCCGGGCAGCCGGACGACGCAGTACCATGACGCACGACCCCAGCAGGAACGGAGCCACCGATGATCAGCGAGAAGAGCACCGAGCGCGGCAGCCCCACGATCGACCCGACTTCGAGCAAGGCGCAGGCCCTCCTCGAGCGCCAGAAGCAGTTCGTCTACCCGATCGTCAGCAAGATGTTGCTGTACGGCGATCGGCCGTTGGCGGTGGCGCACGCCAAGGGGATGTACCTCACCGACGTCGAGGGCAACGAGTACCTCGACTTCTTCGGCGGCATCCTGACGGTCTCGGTTGGGCACGCCAACGAAGAGGTGAACGACGCCGCCATGGCGCAGATGCGGAAGGTGGGGCACACCAGCACGCTCTTCCTGAACGAGATCATGGTGCGGTTCGCCGAGAAGATCGCGGCCATCACGCCGGGCAACCTCACGACGTCGTTCTTCACCAGCTCGGGCAGCGAGGCGAACGAGACCGCCATCATGACGGCGCGCATGCACACCGGGCGCACCGACGTGATCGCGTTGCGCCACGCATACAGCGGCCGCACCCAGACGGCGATGAGCGTCACCGCCCATGCACCGTGGCGCTCCGGCGGCGTCTACGACGGGTACATCAAGCACGTGCGCAACCCCTACACCTTCCGCCGGCCCACGGGCATGAGCGAAGAGCAGTTCCTCGACCTCTGCGTCGAAGACCTCGAAGAGGTGATCTCCACCACCACCGAGGGGCGCATCGCGGCGTTCATGGCGGAGCCGATCCAGGGCGTGGGCGGTTTCATCGTCGCGCCGGAGAAGTACTTCCAGCGCGTCGCGCCGATCGTCAAGGAAGCGGGCGGTCTGCTCATCATCGACGAGGTGCAGACCGGCTGGGGCCGCACCGGCAAGCACCTGTGCTCCATCGAGCACTGGGGCGTCCAGCCCGACATCATGGTGTTCGCCAAGGGCGTCGCGAACGGCTACCCGCTCGGTGTCACCGTCACCACGCCGGAGATCGCGGCCTCGGTGGATCACCTGACGCTGGCCACCTACGGCGGTAATCCCGTCGCCATGGCCAGCGCGCTGGCCACCGTCGAGTACATCGAGAAGCACGACCTGGCCGCCAACGCCGAGGTGCAGGGGGCACGGCTGCGCGAGCACCTCGAGCGTCTGCAGCAGCGCTTCCCGTTCGTCGGCGACGTGCGCGGCATGGGGCTGATGCAAGCCATCGAGATGGTCGCGCCCGACGGCAGCAAGGCGCCGGACCCGGCGCGCGCGAACGCTTTCGTGGCGGCCGCGCGCGAGCGCGGGCTGTTGCTCGGCAAGGGCGGTCTGCGCGGCAACGTCATCCGCATCGCGCCCGCGCTGATCGTGAACCGAGACCAGATCGACCGCGGAGCGGAGATCATCGGGCAGGCGCTGGCGGCGGTGGCGTAGGGGCGGTCGAAGCGCGAACGTCGTGGCGGGTGGCGTAGCTGCAGACGCGTCGCGCCGGGCATCCGGCCGGCACCGAGTCGCTGGTAGAGAAGTGGTATACCTAGGTCAGGACTTCATCCCGACGAACCCCTCGGAGGTGCACATGCGACGTCTCGTTGTCATCGCCCTCGCCACGCTGTTCGCGCTGAGCAGCGTCGCCATGGCGCAACCCAAGATGGAGATCACGTGGTGGATCAACCCGTGGCGCATCGTCACGCCCGACATGGACGAGGGCGCGAGCCCGACCGGTGAAGAGTACGCGCGCTACATGAGCGAGCAGTTCATGGCGGTCCACCCCGACGTGACCGTCACGTACGAGTTGGTGCCGAACGCCGGCTTCGGCGAGAAGGTCACCACCGCGATCTTCGCGGGGAACCCGCCCGACCTGCTCAAGGACCTCGACTGGAAACCCGAGTGGGCGCGGGAAGGACTGCTCGAACCGATCGACGCCTACCTCACCGACGAGGACCGCGCCGACTTCCTCCCGTACGCCCTCGAGAAGGGCCTCATCGATGGCCAGCACTACATCTGGCCGTGGAACAACTCCAACAACGGCATGGGCTCGACGATGCTGCTCAACACCGCGATCTTCGAGGAGCGCGGCGTCGAGCTGCCCCCGCTCCCCGACCGGTCCTGGACCATCGACGAGTTCCTGGAAGCCGCCGAGCAGCTCACCTTCGACCGCGATGGTGACGGCACCACCGACGTCTACGCCCTCACCTTCGCCGCCAAGGACACCCTCAACATGCTGGCGTGGATGCACCGCTTCGGCGCGCGCCTGCTGAACGAGGAAGGCACGGCGTTCGTGCTCAACTCGCCCGAGGGCGTGCAGGCGCTGCAACTCATCGTCGACCTGATCTACGACTACGGCTACGCCCCCCCAGGCGGCGAGGCGCTCGACGTGTACGGCACCATCGACAACCTGCACCAGGGTCGCGCCGCCATCGGATACGGCGGCATCTACGAGATCGGCCGCATCGACCGCTACGTGCGCGAGGGCCGGATCGCCGATCCGGTGAACGTCGCCATCGCGCAGTACCCGCACGACCCCGACGTCGGCCCCGTGGCGTACGAGACCTCCGGCGGCTTCCTGGTGTTCCAGCAGGACGACGCCGCCAAGCGCGACATGGTGATGGAGTTCGCGCGCTTCCTGACCAACGCCGAGAACGCGAAACTGCTCGAGACGCTGATGTACGTCACGGCAAGGCGCTCGGCCAACGAGCAACTCGAGTTCGCCACCGTCACGCCGTACATGGCCGACGTCGGCACCGAGGTCGCGGTGTACCAAGCCGCCATCGATCACGGCATCCCGTACTACGGCCCGTCCAGCATCGACACCAGCCCGGCCATAGAGCACTTCACGGCCGCCATGGAAGCCGCCCTCAGCCGCAGCAAGACGCCCCAGCAGGCGCTCGACGACTTCGTCGCCGCCGCCAACCGGGCCGTGTTCGGCCGGTGAGGCCGGCTCCGGACCGCAGCCTACGCTGAGGCGCACGTGGCGCTGACACCCTCCGCACAACCGCCTACTCCGTTCTCACCCCGGCCCCCCGGCCGGGGTGAGAACCACGATGTCGTGCCGCGGCCGCGCCGCGGCTCGCCGTCGAGCCGTAACGCCGCCACCTGGGGCATGGTCTTCGTCGCCCCGCAGGCGCTGCTGTTCGCGGTCTTCTTCCTGCTACCGGTCGTCATCGCGGTGGTGCTGGCGTTCATGGAGGTCCGCCCGACGCGCATGACCTGGATCGGGCTCGAGAACTTCCGCAACGTGTTGAACGACCCGCTCTTCGGGCTGGCCCTGCGTAACACGGCGTATTTCACCGTCGTGGTGGTGGTCTTCTGGCTCGGCAAAGCGCTGTTGATCGCGTACTTGCTCGACCCGATGAACCGTACCCTCCAGACGTTCTTCAAGTCGGCGTTCTATCTTCCCGCGGTGACCTCGACCATCATCATCTCGCTGGTGTGGGCGTGGATCTATCACCCGCGCTTCGGTCTTCTCAACGCCTTCCTCGGGCTCTTCGGCGTGGAGCCCGTCGCTTGGCTCGGCAACGTCGACACGGCGCTTCCCGCGCTGATGGCGATGCAGGTGCTGATGGGAGGTGGCTCCAGCATCGTGCTCTTGTCGGCGGCGCTGGCGCGCATCCCGCGCGACCTCTACGAGGTGGCGCTGATGGACGGCGCCAAGCGGCCCACCATCTTCACCAACGTGATCCTCCCGTTGATCCGCCCCACGCTGCTGTACCTGGTCGTCACCGGCACCGTGAACACCTTCCAGGTCTTCGAGGCCGTCTACGTCATGACGGAAGGCGGCCCACAGTTCTCGACCGCCACCGTCGTGTACCGCATCTACCAGGAGGCGTTCCAGCGGTTCAACCTGGGGCTGGCGTCGGCGCAAGCGATCGTGCTCTTCCTCGTCACCTTCGTGATGGCGGCCATCCAGTTCCGCTTCCTGGGCCAGAACGTGGAGTACTGAGGGTGGCACGCGCACGCTTCGACCCGTTCCTCCGTGACCCGGACCACCCCGTCAAGCCCACGGCGGTGGGCGCCATCGTCGTGCTGATCATCCTCATCGTGTTGGCGTTGGGCGCGGTGGCGCCGCTGTACTGGATGTTCGCCACCTCGCTCACGCCATCCGCCCTGACGGTGCGGTTCCCACCCGAGCTCATCCCGTCCGAGCCGACACTGCGCAACTACGAGCTGGTGTTGCGCCAACCGAACTTCTTGCGCTGGGTGATCAACTCGTTCATCCAGGCAACCAGCGTCACGTTCGTCACCGTCACCACGGCCAGCATGGCCGGCTACGCCCTCGCCAAGCTGCCGTTCCGCGGCGCCAAGACGTTGTTCTGGTTGTTCATCCTGTCGATGATGCTGCCGTTCGAAGCGATCCTGGTGCCGCTTTTCCTGGTGGTGACGCGGCTCGGCCTGGTCGACTCGTACCTGGGGCTGATCCTGCCGTTGTTGGTCACGCCGTTCGCCATCTTCCTGATGAAGCAGTTCATCCAGACGCTCCCGACGGAGCTGCTCGACGCCGCCCGCGTCGACGGTGCGAGTGAGCTGCGCATCTACTGGAACGTGGTGCTGCCGCTGGTTCGCCCCGGCCTGGCCTTCCTTGGAATCATCACGTTCGTTGCGCAGTGGAACTCGTTCGTCTGGCCGCTGGTGGTGACGCGCTCGAGCGAGATGCGTACGCTGCAGGTCGGCCTGGTGCTGATCCGCGAGCAGGAACCGCTGTTCTACGGCCTTCACATGGCCGCCGCCGTGCTCGCCGCCATTCCCGTCATCGTCGTGTTCTTCGCCTTCCAGCGGTACTTCTTGCGTGGCGTCACGGTGGGGGCGCTCAAGGGATGAGCGGCGCTCAAGGGATGAGCGGCACTCGAGGGATGAGCGGCACTCGAGGGCTGAACGGCCGCGCGGCACTGGCGTGAACGCGCGGACGGCAGTGAAGAGAGGGTGACGGCGCTGTCGACCATCGGTTTCGACCTCGACGGGGTGCTCATGCGCAACCCGTTCGAGAGCTGCGTGTTCCCGCACATGCACCGGGTCTTCCGCACCACGCCACGGCTGCGCGCGCTGCCGCTGGACGAGGCGACCGCGCGATCCGGGGAAGCCGTCCGGGCGGCGTGGAGGCGGCGCCTGGCCGCCGGCGACATGGTGGGCGCGTACGACTGGGACGCCATCTTCCGCGAAGCGGCGGACGCGCTCGGGGGTGCCGAAGTGCCGGAGGTGGCCGAACTCGTGCGGCGTTGTTGCGGTGTCCCTGACGCGATCGAGGCGCTACCAGGAGCGCACGACACGCTGCGCGCGCTGCGCGCCGCCGGCCACCGACTGGTGGTGATCACCAACGGATTCGCGGCGTACCAGGAACCGGTGCTAGATGCGCTCGGTCTGCTGCCGTATTTCGACTTGGTGATCACCCCCGACCGCGTGGGGTTCGCCAAACCCGACCCGGAAGCGTTCCGGGCGGCGGGCGAACTCGACTGGTTCGTCGGTGACACGCTCCTCCACGACGTACTGGGGGCGCGCCTCGCGGGCGCGCGGGCTGCATGGCTGGCCACGAACCTGCCGGACGCCATCCGGACCCTGCCTGCGTCCCAGAGGGCGTCGAGTCCTTTGCTCGGTCCTGCCGTGGCCGACGCGATCGCCGCCTCGCCCTACCGAGGCCTCGTGCCCCGGGCGTCGCTGGCGACGTGCACGCCCGACGCCGTGGTCGTGCGCCTCGAGGAACTCCTCGACGTGGTCGTGGCGCGGGCGGCATGAGAAGACGACGGCGGCCCCCGGAAGCCGTACACTGACGGCGGACCAATCGAACCCTTGCGTCGTCGACGCCGCCTCGGTCCAGGAGAGGTGGGATGAGCGCCCTCATCGCCGCGATCACGGCACTTGGCGTCGTGATCGCGATCCTGTCGAACCTGACGAACATCGCGCGGTTCTTCGCCGACCGCCGCGAACGTCGCGCGCGGGCCGACGCCGGCACGACGCTGGACCACGTGGTGCTGCCTTCGGCGACCGCCGGCAACCCCGGAGCCGGATCCAGAACGATTCCCGTCGCCACCCCCGCACGCCACACGCGGGCCGCGCTGGACGCCCGGGCGACGTCGCTCACGGCCGCGGTGACGGCGTGGCCGGCGTTGACCGACGACGACGTTGCGCCCCCACTCGCCATCCCCGCGCTACCGCAAGCGCTCACGTCGTTCATCGGTCGGCGCGGTCCGTTGCAGGACCTGCTGGCGCTTCTCCGGCGCCCCGACGTGCGCCTCGTGACCCTGCACGGCCCGGGCGGCATCGGCAAGAGCCGCCTCGCGCTGGAGGCCGCCTCGCGCGTCGGTGACGCGTTCCCGGACGGCGTCGCCTTCGTCTCGCTCGATTCGGTGCGCGAAGCCGGGCTGTTGGCCGGTGCCATCGCGTACTCTCTCGGCTTGCGCGAGACGACCAGCGCCGGCCCCTTGGAGCGCCTCGCCGAGGCACTGCGGGACCGCCAGATGCTGCTCGTGCTCGACAACTTCGAGGGGTTGCTGAGCGCCGTTCCCGACCTCGTGCGGCTCCTCAGCACCACACGCTCGATGCGGGTGCTGGTGACGTCACGCAGCGTGCTGCGCGCCACCGGCGAGGTTGCGTTCCCCGTCCCGCCGATGTCGGTGCCGGTGAGCCACGAATCGCTCGATCCGGCAGGGGCGCTAGCGTTCGGCGGCGTGCAACTCTTCGTCGACCGGGCGCGTATGGTCAGCCCGGAGTTCCGGCTCGACGACGAGAACTTCGACGAGGTCATCGACATCTGCAACCGCCTCGACGGCCTGCCTCTG
>JAWOIL010000171.1:0-4134 GCA_046484635.1 Trueperaceae bacterium | reverse complement strand
GGAACGGGGATGGCGGCGTGGTTCACGGCGGCACTCGAGATCTGCTGGTGAAGGCGGTCGACGACGCGCATGGCGGGTAGCACCGACGCGATCGATACGGGGGACGGTCCGCCTTCTTTGCAGGCTTCCAGGAACTCGCCGTCCTGGGCTTTCACGAGGTCGCGAAACGGGTGGCCCTCGGTCAGGTCGGTGCGTCCTGCACCGGGAGCGTCTTGCGCGAGGTCCACGAAGCTCTCCTCGGCGACGATCAGGTAGCGCGTGAACTGGTGCTGCGCGTGATACGACAGGCCGACCGTAGCCAGGCCGCCACTCGCGAACCGCAGCGACGCGCTGACGTCCATCACGCCGCCGTGCAGGGGATGGCGCGCCCCGGCATGTGCGAAGGCTTCCTCGACGGCCGATCCCTCGAAGAGCTGCAGGATCGTGTCGACCACGTGCATGCCGTGGTGCCAAAGCAGGTCGTCGACCCAGTCGCGCTGCTCCCCTTTCCAGTTGAGGTTGCGTCGCTTGTTCGTTCCCATCGAGCTCACCACGTGATGTGGCCGAAGGTCGCCTGCGCGCACCGCTGCTACCAGCCTCTGCACGGCCGGGTAGAAGCGAGAGGTGTGCGCCGCCATGACGACCTGGTTACTCGCCATGGCTAGGTTCGCCATCGCCTCGGCCTCGGACCAACGCATCGCCACGGGGATCTCCACCAACACGTGCTTCCCGGATTCGATCGCGGCCCTCGCCTGCAGCGCATGCGCATCGTTCGGAGATGCGATCACGACCACGTCGACGCCGGCGTCGACGATCGCTTCCATCGGGTCGGTGGTATGGCGTTCGAAGCCGTACCGGGAAGCGAACGCTGCGACGGCAGCCTCGTCCGGACCCGCGACGACATACGGCGTCACGCCACCGATTTCGAGCATCGCCTCCACATGCTCGCCACCCATGGCGCCATGGCCGATCACGGCTAGGTTCATGGCCCGTCGCTCATCTCGTGAGCTTCACGACGATCGTTCCACGTCTCGCGCTCGCGTCTGGCCACGAGGCCGACTCGGATCACGGTCGTCGACGGCCTCGGGCCGTCCGAACGGCGCCTCCACCCAAGCGCTCCCGGAGCTGAACAGATCCTCCATGATCGCCTTGCGCGCGCGCTTCAAGTGCTCCGCCATGACGCGGTAGGCCTCGCCGGCGTCCTTTCGCTGGATCGCGGCGACGATCTCGGTGTGCTCCTGCAACGACGCGCGTTCGGACCCCTCGGACTCGTGCAGCAGGTTGCGAAGCAGATGGGTCTGCATCCGTAGCGTCTCGTAGATGCGTGCCAGCATGCGGTTGCCCGACCACCGCACGATGGCGTCGTGGAGATCTGCACCGATCTCGACCAACTGGCTGGCACTACGGTCCGGGTCGGCTACGGCATCGAGCACGCGCTGCTCGAGGGCCGCCAGGTCATCGGCGGGGCGATGCGTGGCAGCCAGCATGGCCGCGAGCGGTTCGAGTGCCTCACGCAGTTGGAATAGCTCGATGATCTCGGTGGCGCCGAGCTTCTTGACGAACACGCCGCGGTGCACGTGGACATCGACCAGCCCGTCGCGTTCGAGCATCCAGATCACCTGACGGATCGGTGTGCGACTGATCCCGAACCGCTCCACCAGCGAACGTTCGGAGAGCGGCGTGCCTGGCGCAAGCGCACCGGACACGATCTCGTCGACGAGCGTCTGATGCACGGTGTCCTTGTCCGGACGCTTTCGCGTTTTCACGGAACCCATCCCCCACTTCGTCGGAACGTGGCCGGCCTCGGTCCGATCGTCCTTGGATCGGCCGGCAGGACGGCACCATCGAAGGCAACCCGTTCACCGCCAAGATAGGTCGCTTCCAACCCCCCGAGGGCGTCGATGTCCTCCATGGGGTTGCCCCGCACCACCATCAGGTCGGCCAGCTTCCCGGCCTCGACGCTGCCGACACGGTCCTCCACCCCCAAGGCGCGTGCCGCGCGCGAGGTGACGGCGGCGATGGCCGAAGACGGCTCCAGCCCGAGCCAGGCTACCGCCACCGCGACGCTCTGGTGCAACTCGGAGAAGTGGGAGCCGGGAACGCCTGCGTCACTCGTGATGAAGGCGTTGAGGCCACGGGCGAACATCTCACCCTCGAGCGCGAAGCGCCGCCGGAGGAACGGGGTGAGGGGCGCGCCGTCGGGATCGGCTTTCCAAGCCCGATAGGCGTCTCGCATGTAGCCCACGATGGTGATGCTCACATGCGTGCCTTGCTCGGCGATCTTGGCGAGCAGCGCTTCGTCGAAGTCCCACTGACCGCTGTCATCCTGCCAGTTGCAGTGCTCGAGCGTGTCGACGCCGGCCTCGACGCTGTTGCGAATCCCTTCGATGTTCAACGCGTGCGACGCGACGCGTCGTTTCAAGCGGCGCCCTTCGGCCACCAGCACCCCGAGTTCCTCGGCGGAGTACTGGGCGCGCAAGATGTTGCTATTGCGCGTCATGCGGCCGCCGGTGGACATCACCTTCAGCCAATCGACGTCGTCCTCCACCAACTGCCGCACGGCCTTCCGGATCTCGCCAGCGTCATCCGCCCGAAGACCGAAGAAGTTGCAGTGCCCACCGGTGGTGGTGATCGGCATCCCGGTAGCAAGGACCCGCGGCCCGCGTGTGACCCCGGCAGCGATCGCGTCCCGCAGTGCCTGGATCATGGTCCCAGGTCCACCACAGTCGCGAACGGTGGTGATCCCGCCTGCCAGGCAGCGGCGGGCGTTCTCGGTCGCCATGGCCGCCAGGCGGAGGTCATCGGACTCCATGTACTCGGCCAGGACCTCCTCGGACGTCACCCCGGCGCTCAAGACCAGGTGCACGTGCCCGTCGATCATCCCCGGCAGCACGGTGCTTCCGGGGTGCGTCCGCACTTCGTCGACATCCTCCGGGGCTTCCTCCCACTGCTTGCTGGTCGTGACCCGAACGATGCGATCCCCTTCCACGACGATCGCCGGTTCCTCGATCGCAGGTCCGCCGTTGCCGTCGATGAGGCGGTCGGCGAGGATCACGCTGCGCTTCGGACGTTCGGCAGGATCCTGATGGTCGCTCATGTCGTACCTCACTCACTCCACCCGTGGGTCGAGGGCATCGCGCAACCCGTCGCCCAGAAGGTTCAGACCGAGAACGGTGACCGTGATGGCCACGCCGGGGAAGATCATGATCCATGGGGCATCGATCATGTACTCACGTCCTTCGGCGAGGATGTTGCCCCAACTCGGAACCGAGGGCGGCGTCCCGGCACCCAGGAAGCTCAAGCCGGCCTCGGCGAGGATGGCGTACACGGCGATGAACGTGGCCTGCACGACGATCACCGACAGCGCGTTCGGAAGGACGTGCTTGATCAGCAACCTCGCATCACGGCCGCCCAAGGCGCGCAACGCTTCGACGTAGTCATGCTGCTTCGCCGACAACACCGCGCCACGCACCAACCGTGCCATGGCAGGCGTGTAGACCAGGGTCAACGCCAGTGCGACGTTCAGGACGCTGCGGCCCAGCACGGCCATGATGGCGAGCGCGAGCAAGATCGATGGGTACGCCATCAAGGCGTCCATCACGCGCATGAGTGGACCGTCGAGCCGTCGGTAGTAGCCTGCGAGCGAACCGATGAGGATGCCGAAGATGGTTGCCGCCGATGCGACCATGGCCGCGACGCGCAAGGAGGTGCGAGCGCCGAAGACCACGCGCGACAGGAGGTCGCGCCCGAAGTTGTCCGTGCCGAAGAGATAAGTTCCGCCAGGGGACGACATCCGGTCGATCACCATCATCTCCTCGGGATCGAACGGAGCGAGGAGGTTCGCAGATAGAGCAACGAAGATCACCAGGGCCACGACGACCGACCCGATGACTGCCATCGGATTACGCCGAAACGTCCGCCAGCTTCGTCGCCCGGGTGAGCGGTTGGCCGGTGCGCCGGCCACGTCCGGGGTGTCGATCGCCGCATCACTCATGAACGACGGCCCCTAGTCATAGCGGATCCGGGGGTCGAAGAACCCGTACGAGAGATCGACGAGAAGGTTCACGAGAACGTAGATACCAGTAACCGCCAAGAGAACGCCCTGGACGAGGTTGTAGTCTCGCTGCTGGATCGCACGCACGACGAGCCGACCGA
>JAWOIL010000139.1:0-9252 GCA_046484635.1 Trueperaceae bacterium | reverse complement strand
GCGTCCTCCGGCGAAGGGGCCCTCGAGCTCGTCACGTCACTCGAACTTCGGGAGGAGCCCATCGCGTTGTTCCTCGCCGATCAGCGCATGCCTTCGATGAGTGGCACCGCCTTCCTCACGCGCGCTGCCGAGCACTACCCGGAAGCGAAGCGCGTGCTGCTCACCGCATACGCCGACACCGATGCGGCGATCGAGGCGATCAACGCCGCCGGTGTCGACCACTATCTACTGAAGCCGTGGCACCCGCCAGAGGAGAAGCTCTATCCCGCGCTCGACGACCAGCTCGAGGATTGGCTGGCGGCGTTCAAGCCGGCGTTCGAGGGCGTGCGCCTGATCGATGCACGCTGGTCGCCCGCGGCACATGCGTTGAAAGGGTTCCTTGCGCGGAACCAGGTTCCGTATCGGTGGCTCGACGCAGAGCGGCACCCGGAGGCGCTGCGGGTGCTCGCGGCTGCCGGCGCGGGCCCCGACGACCTGCCGGTGGTGGTGTGCCCGGACGGCACCGTCTTGCGAGAGGCGACGCCGTTGAGCGTCGCGGAGAAAGTGGGGCTGCGCGTCCAGGCGGAAGCGGACTACTACGACCTGGTGATCATCGGCGCCGGCCCAGCCGGCCTGGGCGCTGCGGTGTACGGCGCCAGCGAGGGCCTGCAGACGCTCTTGGTGGAGCGCGAGGCACCTGGTGGGCAGGCGGGCGAGAGCTCGCGCATCGAGAACTACCTTGGGTTCCCAGGGGGACTTAGCGGTTCGGAGTTGGCGCGGCGCGCGGTCGCGCAAGCTCGGCGGTTCGGTTCCCACATGCTCGTGCCGCAAGAGGTGGCGGCACTCGAGCTGGACGGACCGTACCGTCGGCTGCGGTTCGTGGACGGTAGCGCGGTGAGCTGCCACGCGTTGCTGATCGCGACGGGCGTGTCCTACCGGCGCCTGGACGTGCCAGGAGCCGCGGGGCTCACGGGTGCCGGCGTCTACTACGGTGCTGCCGCAGCGGAGGTGGCCTCGTTGCACGGACAGGACGTGGTGGTGGTAGGCGGCGGGAACTCGGCGGGGCAGGCTGCCATGCATCTATCGCGCGTCGCCCGCAACGTGACCATGGTCGTCCGGGGCGCCGATCTCAGCGCCTCGATGTCGCGCTACTTGATCGACCGGTTGGGAGCCGCGCCGAACGTGACCATCCGGTACCGGACGCAGGTCGCGTCCGTTCATGGCAACGGGCACCTCGAACGCGTCGACCTCGTCACCAGGGACGTGGATGGGGTCGCTCAGGTGCCAGCCGCGGCGATGTTCGTGTTCATCGGCACACGGCCGCGCACCGACTGGCTCGCCGAGCACGTGCGGCGCGACGAACAGGGCTACCTTCTCACCGGACGCGACCTGGCGGGTGACGACGGCCGCGTGGCGAACTGGCCGCTGGAGCGCGAACCGTACCACCTGGAGACGAGCGTGCCCGGCGTGTTCGCGGCCGGGGACGTGCGCCACGGTTCCATGAAGCGAGTGGCGTCCGGCGTGGGCGAGGGGGCAACGGCGGTGTCGCTGGTTCACCGCTACCTGGAGACGATGTGACGCCGGACGCATCCGGTAGCGTTCTGCCCGACGCGGACCGCGACGCTCTGGCGCGCAGGCTGCGCGGCATCGAGGTCTTCTCCGACCTCGCCGCCGAAGACCGGGCGTGGTTGGCCGAGCACGCCAAGGTGGTCGAGCTCGAAGCCGGCGAGGCCCTGTTCCACCGCGGGGACCCCGCCGCCTGGATGTTCAGCGTGCTCGATGGTGAGATGCGCTCACGGCGCGAAGATGGCGTCTCCGACGGCCGTCTGTACGTGCGGCGGACGGGCCAGACGGGCGGCGTGCTGCCGCGATCGCGCCTCAGCGAATCGCCGTTGACCGTGCGCGCCGCAGTGCGAAGCACGGTCGTGTGTTTCGCGCGGGCGGATTTCCCCGCCATGCTGGAACGTATCCCGGTCCTCGAACAGCGCCTTGCTTCGCTCATGGCGGACCGCGTGCGCGAGACGGCGCAATTCGATCAGCACCGGGAACGACTGTCCGGATTGGGGAAGCTGGCGGCGGGTCTGGCGCACGAGTTGAACAACCCCGTCGCCGCCATCCAGCGCTTGTCGGACGAGTTGCGGGGAAAGGTCGCCAGCCTCGAGACGATCGGGCGGGAGCTCTTGGACGGCGTCGTCGGAGCGGATGCCCTGGCCAGGATCGAGAGCCTGGGAAGCGACGACGGCTCCACCGACGGGAGCGCGCACGATGCCGGTAGGGCGCCCCTCGACCGTCTGGCACGCGGCGACGCCGAGGACGAGGTCGCTGAGGCGCTCGGCCGTCTCGGGGTTCCTGAGGCGTGGGCGTTGGCCGAAGGGCTGGTTGCGAACGGCGTCCGCGCGGACGATCTCGAGCACGCCGTGGCTGGGCTCGAGCCGGACGCCGCGGCGTGGGCGCTTCGCTGGCTCGAAGCAGCACGGTCGACCGCGTCCTTGCACCGCGAGCTCGCGGCCGCCTCGGAGCGCATCGTGGGCCTGGTGTCGTCCGTGAAGGGCTTCTCCCAACTCGACCGGGCGCGGACGAAGGGCGATCTGGACGTGCGCGAGGGTCTCCGCGACACGCTCGCCGTGGTGGCGCACGCCATACGAGACCGACGCATCACGCTCCGCGAGGACCACGCCCTGGAGCTTCCGAACGTGCTCGGCGTCGCCAGTGAGCTCAACCAGGTCTGGCTCAACTTGGTCGACAACGCGATCGACGCGGCGGGCGAGGGGGGGTCGGTCACGTTGCGGACGCGAGCCAACCAGACGGAGGTGCTTGTCGACGTCGAGGACGACGGCCCCGGGATCCCTTCGGACATCGTCTGGCGCATCTTCGAACCATTCTTCACCACCAAACCGGTGGGGGAGGGGACGGGCCTGGGGCTGGAGCTGGTGCGGCGTGTGGTGATCGAGCACGGCGGCGACGTGAGCGTGGAGTCCGTGCCGGGGCGGACGGCGTTCCGGGTGCGGTTGCCGGCGGCGGGAGCGTGAAGCCGGTCCGCCGACCTACGAGGACGAGTACCTCTCGGGCCCGTCGGGCGAACCCGTCACCGTGCAGGTCACGTTCCCTGGCGACGCCCAGCCGACCGAGGTGAACGCCGAGCTCTACGACGGCATGGTGCTGATCGAGTGCGACATCGCGCTCGGGGCGCTGGCGGAACTCAGCGGTGCGCAGGCGCCGACCGCGCAGTCCCGCGGGGTGCCGTCCGGTGCCTGGCCCGCGACGACCGCCACGCCCCCGTACGTCTACGAGGTGCCGTACGTCATGAGCGACGATTTCTCCCAGGACTGTGTCGACGACTCGGACGGAATGACGGGCTCCGTGACGATCCAGATCGCGGTCGTGTGGCCGCCGAGTTGATCGCGTCGCGGTGAACGAAGCCATCGGTGCCGTGACCCGAACGAGGGATCGAGGGACCGAGCGGCAGAACCGCCCTGCTACGATGAGGGGACAGCAGGTGGTCTCGGACCCGCATCCGGGATCACCCGTTCCGTGCCCTTGACTCGGGTCGCGGTGGCCGATCGGATGGTCGGCCGGCTTGGGACGGTGTCCTTAGGGGCTTCGGGCAAGGATCCTCTTCGGTTACGGTGTCGTAATCGCCCTGATGGGTTCGTTGGTCGTCTGGGGCATCGTGCACGTCGTTGCGCTGGGTCGGGCGTCCGACGCGATCCTGAGCGAGAACTACCGGAGCATCATCGCCGCGGAAATCATGGTCAACGCGCTGGAGCGGCAGGACAGCGGCGTGTTGCTCATGTTCGCAGGTGACTCGGACGGCGGGATCGCCTGCGTCCGTGAGCAAGATCTGGTCTTCCTCGAGTGGCTGGGGGTAGCCCGGGAGAACGTCACGTTCCCCGGCGAAGACGACATCGTACGAACGATATCTGCCGATTACGAGACGTATCGCACCCGGGTCGGCGTGCTGATCGAGGATTAGACGCGAACCGGCGCACCTTCGTCGACGACGCACAGATCAGGCGAGTGGTGAGCTTCGTCGTCCTGTACCTCTCCGCCTACGCCTTCGGTGTTCTCGTCCTTAGCGCCAGCGGTTTCGATCTCGAAGCGTCGCTCTTCGAGTTCGCCTCCGCGATCGGCACCGTCGTTCTCTCGGTCGGTGTCACCAGCGCCCAGATGCCCGACCCGGCACTCTGGGCCGTGATCGGGGCCATGTTCTTCGGGCGCCTGGAGTTCGTGGTCGTGATCGTCAGCGTCATCAAGCTCTTGGCGGACGGGCGGTCGATGCTGGTTCGCAAGTTGCCGAGCGGACGCCGAGGTCGAGATTGACGCGCGGTGGCGAGTGGTTGGGCTTGGCGATCGTCGAGACGGTCTTGTGACCCGCGTCCTGCATGGTCTGGACGGGGCTGCTCGCCTTGGAGGAGAGGCCGGACCTGGAGAGCGTATCGCTCCGCGGTTCGTACCGAACGCCGTCGGCGCGGACGCGATGACGGACTCCGCGACGATCCAGATCGCGATCGCGTGCCCGCCGGGATGAGCCCGCACGGCCGCTAAGGGGATGGGTCAGATGCCCACGCGTTCCCGGCAGTCGCGGGCTATCATCGATCACGCAGTTCCCCTGCGCCCAAAGTGATTTCAACTCGCCCTGGAGGCTCCCCATGATTCGCATCGTTCCCGTCGCCCTCGCCGCTGCGCTGGTCTTCGTCTTGGCCGCGTGCAGCAGCGTGACGTCCGAGGCCGACATCACGCCGCAAGTCACGTTCGGCCAGCCGGACGTGAACGACGATTATGCCCACGTCGTGACGCTCATATTCAGTACGAACGGCCAGGACTACTACTCATGTACCGGAACACTGCTTTCGGCGACGGTCGTGTTGACGGCGGGGCACTGCGTCGAGGAGGCCGATATCGAGAACGTCGTCACGTATGTTCGGAACACGCAGGATGCGATGGAACGCAGGACGGACTACCCCACGTTCCTGGATTGGCTCGACGCCGAATGGATCATGGCGGACGACGTCATCCCACACCCGAACTACGCCGACTACGCGGACTTCCCGTTCACGTACGACGTCGGCTTGGTGATCCTGGACGACGAAGAAGACGCGTTCGATGGGCTCTCGACCTATGGTGAGCTCGCACAGGTGGGGCTGCTCGATGACGTGAAGGGCGGCAAGCCCAAGGACCGCCAATTCACCGTCGTCGGGTACGGCATGCAGGGAGTGGTGCCAGCTTTCTACAGCGACGAGTATGAGCGCTATTACGGCACGACCACGCTCATCAACGTCAATAGCGCGTACACCGGCGACGGCATGACGGCCGTGTTCACCAACAACCCGGGCAAGGGCAACGGCGAAGGTGGCTCGTGCTACGGCGACTCGGGCGGCCCCGTGTTCTACGGCGCCACGAACCAGATCGCGGCGATCGTGTCGTTCGGGATCACGCCGTGCATCGGACCGGACTTCCAGTTCCGCATGGACACGGAGGCGGCGCAGGAGTTCGTGTTCGGGGAGCGGCCCGAGCTAGAGTAGGTTCCGCGCGACCATCACGTTCGGAACCGGGGCCCAGTCAACTGGCGGGGCCCCGGTTCCTTGGCAGAGCCCGGTCCTGTAGGTGGGGTTTCAGCCCCGCGCCTGGCCTGTAGTATGGTCGGCCCGTGCGTCGCGACAGGACCCCGAGATTCCCCATGCCCGCCATGCGGGTCTACCTCATCCACGCCGCGGTCTCGGCCTTCGGGTTCGCCGTGTTCGCGACGTTGTCGTCGATCTACCGGTTCCAGCAGGTGGGGCTCACACCGCTGCAACTGGTCCTGGTGGGAACCGTGCTCGAAGCGACGGTGCTGTTGGCCGAACTTCCCACGGGTGTGGTCGCCGACACCATCTCGCGAAGGCTCTCCTTGCTGATCGGCACGGTCCTGATCGGCCTCGGGTTCATGCTCGAGGGGCTGGTGCCGCTCCTGGCGGCAGTGATGTTGGCACAGGTGGTGTGGGGCCTCGGCGCGGCCTTCGAGTCGGGCGCCGTCGAGGCGTGGTTGTCCGACGAGATCGGAGAGGCGAAGGCCAACCTAGCGTTCCTGCGCTCGGCGCAGGTTCGGCAAGGCGCGATGCTGGCGGGCATCCCGGTGGCGGCCGTCGCCGGCGGCGCCGGGTTGGGCCTACCGCTGGCGATCGGCGGAGCGGTCTTCCTGGCGCTGGCGGTGTTCCTGGCGCTGACGATGAAGGAGTCGGCGTTCGAAGCGGCGCACGAGCCGACACGCGATCCGCTGAAGGCGGCCATCGGAACGCTTCGTCGTGGTGTCGCGCTCGCCAGCGCCAAGCCGCTGGTATGGACCATCCTGGCCGTCGCGGTCTTCGTCGGAGCCGCTTCCGAGACGTTCGATCGGCTCTGGGAAGCGCGCATGCTCGCCGGCCCTGGCCTGCCGAGTGGCATCGGGGCGCCGACCTGGTTCGCGATCCTCGCGTTCGTCACGGCGCTCCTGGGAATCGGCGTCACCGAGGCTGCGCATCGCGCCTTGAAACGCAGCGATGCCGTCGGCGGTGGGCGGCGGCCGCTGGTCGCGTGGCTGTGGGTATCGATGGTCGTGCAGGCCGTCGCCGTCGCCGCGTTCGGCTTGGCAGGACGCCTCGACCTCGCCGTGGCGATGTACCTCGTCGCGCGGGTCAGCGGGCGCCTGCATACGCCGCTCCATCGCGCGTGGCTGAACCGCGAACTCGAGCCGTCGACACGCGCGACCGCCTTCTCGGCTGCTGGCGTCGCGGACGCGTTGGGCCAGGTGGCGGGTGGGCCACTGCTGGGCCTGGTGGCTGCCGCGGCGGGCATGCCCGCGGCGTTCGTCGCCTCGGCGTTGGTGCTGGGGCCGGCGGCGGGGCTGCTGCTGCGCAGTTGGCGGCGGGAGGCCGCGGCGGTAGCGTAGGCAGGCTCGTACGACCTGCGCTACGACGCGGCCGACGACCTGGTGAAGCCTCCCGCGTGAACGGGGAACCCGACGAGGTCGCCGCGCGACTGGGCCATCTGGTAGATCTGCTCGCGTGCCTGGTCACGCTCGCCGCCGACGAGCAAGTGAAGTGGCTGGTCGAGGTAGGCCTGTTGCGCCGCCGCGGCGTACTCGGCGACCAGGCGGAGGTGCAGCTCCATCGACGTGACATCGGGATGCACCTGCACACCCATGAGCTTCGACCCGTCTTCGCTGGCGAACGTGTGGAAGGCGATCATCCGCGGGCTGCCGGACTCGACGTGAGCGACGAGACCCTGGAACCAGGCTTCGTAGTCTGGGTACGCGCCTTCCTTGACCTTCCATGTCGAGATCAGTACGAACGGTGCGGTCATGGTTCCACCTCCCGTCCGCACCATAGCGGAACGACGCGTGGATCTCGTCCATCGAACGCTCGGTCCTCGCTCTATGATCCGGAAAACGTTCCGAACGAGAGGGGGAGGATGGCATGAAGGTCAAGTGTTTCGGTTGCGACGCAACGATCGAGGCGGACGGCTTGACGGCCTTGGCGGACGCGTTCGTGGCGCACGGGCAGGAAGCGCACGGCTGGGAGTATCCGGAAACCGCCGTCAGGAACTACGCCTGCAACTACGCCGAGGCGGTCGAGCGACTGTCGGGCGACGTCGAGCGGCGCGACACGATCGGCACCGTCACCATCCGGCCGGTCACGTCCGAGAACCTCGAAGACTGGGCGCGGTTCTTCGACCACGACGGTTTCGCCGGCAACCCGGACTGGGCGTCGTGTTACTGCCTCGAGCCGCACGTGCCCGCCCCACCGGAGGAACCCGAGCGTGCCTGGCGCGACACGCGCGCGACGATGCTGCAGCGCCTCGAGCGCGGCACGACCTTCGGCTACCTCGCGTACGTGGGCGGCAAGCCCGCCGGCTGGGTCAACGCGTCGCTTCGCTCCGAGTACGGGCTGTTCCCCGACGTCGATCCGGCTGGGCCGGAGGCGGCCTCCGTCATCGGGGTGTCGTGCTTCGTGGTGGCGCCGCCCTACCGGCGGCATGGCGTTGCGGCTTCCTTGCTCGACCGCATCATCGCCGACGCCGCGGCTCGTGGCGCTGCCTGGATCGAGGCGTACCCGCACGACCGGCCCGAAGGCAACGATGCTGGACACTACCGGGGATCGCGCAGCATGTACGAGGTGCGTGGGTTCGCACCCATCGAACCGGTGGGATCGGCCACGGTCATGCGGCGGCAGGTCGAGTGAGGCGCGTGCTAGGAGCGCTGTAGGCGACGTCGAAGACGCCCGGTGCGTGCCAAACTCGACGACCATGACGAAGCGCATCGGCTTCTTGTCGTTCGGCCACTGGACGCCCAGCCCGCACTCGCAGACCCGCTCCGCGTCCGACGCCTTGCTGCAGTCGATCGACTTGGCGGTCGCGGCGGAGGAGCTCGGCGCCGATGGTGCGTACTTCCGCGTGCACCACTATGCGCGCCAGCTCGGGTCGCCGTTCCCCTTGCTTGCCGCCGTCGGCGCCAAGACCGAGCGCATCGAGATCGGCACGGCCGTCATCGACATGCGCTACGAGAACCCGCTGTACATGGCCGAGGACGCCGGCGCCGCCGACCTCATCGCGGGTGGACGGCTACAACTGGGCATCAGCCGCGGTTCGCCCGAACAGGTGATCGACGGGTGGCGCTACTTCGGGTACGCACCCGCCGAGGGCGAGACGGACGGGGACATGGCCCGGCGGCACGCCGAGACGTTCCTGGAGGTGCTGGACGGCGAGGGCTTCGCCAAGCCCAACCCGACCCCCATGTTCCCGAACCCTCCCGGGCTGCTTCGCGTCGAGCCGCACGCGCCCGGGCTGCGCGAGCGGATCTGGTGGGGCGCAGCCTCGAACGCCACGGCGGCGTGGGCGGGGCGCCTCGGGATGAACCTGCAGAGCTCGACGCTCAAGTTCGACGAGTCGGGCAAGCCGTTCCACGTTCAGCAAGCCGAGCAGATCCGGGTCTTCCGCGAGGCGTGGCGCGAGGCCGGTCACCCGCGCGAGCCACGCGTGTCGGTGAGCCGCAGCATCTTT
This sequence comes from Trueperaceae bacterium, assembly GCA_046484635.1. Taxonomy (GTDB): domain Bacteria; phylum Deinococcota; class Deinococci; order Deinococcales; family Trueperaceae; genus CAZACZ01. The sequence continues at coordinate 261 of JAWOIL010000139.1, read as the reverse complement.
CCCTTGGTGAGCGATCTCGACCGCGCGTACTTCGGGCGTGGCCAGCAGGACCAGGACCAGATCGGCTACATCGACCCGCAGACGCGCGCCATCTTCGGTCGCGGGTACGCCGCCGAGCCGGACGCGCTGATCGAGCAACTAGCCCAGGACGAGGCCATCGCCGAGGCGGACACGCTGCTCCTGACCGTGCCGAACCAGCTCGGGGTGGACTACTGCGCGCACGCGATCGAGGCGGTGTTGACGCACGTGGCGCCGGGGTTG
>JAWOIL010000207.1:0-3749 GCA_046484635.1 Trueperaceae bacterium | reverse complement strand
CGAGGCTGCCGACGCCGAACACGGCCACTTCGACGAGGCGCAGCGCATCTTTGCGAAGCCACACGACGAGCGTGGCGAGCACGAGGGCACCGGCGGTGACGACTCGCGCCCACGTCTGGAGTTCGCCGGTGACGAACAGCAGAGACACGGCCACGTCGATCGCTGCGAAGGCGAGCAGCAGCGCGTATATGAGGCGTTTGTAGTTACGAAGGCGCCGCTCGGTATCCGCGAGCGACGCCCCCAGTCGCGAGGTCACTTGTGCTCCCTATGCCGTGGCGCACGGGCTTTCGGCCTGTTCGCACGGCATTGGCGTCAGTTTGCCATAGGGCGATGGGGAGCGGCTATGAAGCGTCTCGCTCGTGGGGTTGGGTGAACCTCGTCCGCCCGCTTACGCCCCGCGCGCCGTGGCAGCGTTGTCGCGGTACCAGGCGTACGTGTCTTCGATGCCTTCGCGCAGAGCGATGCGCGCCTTCCAACCAAGGTTCTCGAGCAGGCTTACGTCCATCAGCTTGCGGGGCGTGCCGTCGGGTTTGCTGCTGTCGAACGCGAGTTCGCCGTCGTACCCGACGACGTCCTTGATCAGCTCGGCGAGTTCCCGGATGGTGACGTCGGTGCCGGTGCCGACGTTGATGGGGCCGGGGCGGGAGACGTGCTGGAGGAGGAACAGGCAGGCGTCGGCGAGGTCGTCGGTGTGGAGGAACTCGCGCCGCGGGGTGCCGGAGCCCCACACGGGGATGGTGGGGCTGCCGTTCACTTTCGCCTCGTGCGTCTTGCGGATCAGCGCGGGCAGCACGTGGCTGGTGGCGAGGTCGTAGTTGTCGTGAGGGCCGTAGAGGTTGGTGGGCATGGCGCTGATGAAGTCGGCGCCGTACTGCCGGCGGTAGGCGTCGCACATCTCGATGGCGGCGATCTTGGCGACGGCGTAGGCGCGGTTGGTGGGTTCGAGCGGCCCGGTGAGGAGCGCATCTTCCCGCAGGGGTTGGGGCGCCAGCTTGGGGTAGATGCACGACGAACCGAGGTTGAGCAGCTTGCGCGTGCCGTTCCGGTGCGCGGCGTCGATGACGTTCACCGCGATGCGCAGGTTGTCGTGCAGGAACTCCGCCGGGTAGGTGTCGTTGGCGAGGATGCCGCCCACCTTGGCGGCAGCGAGGATGACGACCTCGGGCTGCTCTGCCGCGAAGAAGGCGTCGACCGCGGCTTGGTCGCGCAGGTCGAGTTCGGCCGACGTGCTGGTGATGACGTGGCGGAACCCGTCACGCGCGAGGCGCCGGTGGATGGCGCTGCCGACGAGGCCCCGGTGACCGGCGAGGTAGATGCGGGTGTCGCCCTTCAGGTCGAAGTCGGGGCCGTCGGGTGCCCGGTCGGACGATCCATCGGGTTCGCGACCGGACGACTCCTCAGACGGGCGCTCAGACACTGCCAGCAACCCCCCGCAGCGCCACTTGGTGCCCTGCGTCCCGCAGCGTCCGTTCTTGCTTGGCGACTTCGAGGTCGTGCGCCACCATGCGCTCCACGAGTTCGTCGATGCTCACCTGCGGCTGCCAGCCGAGCACCCGCTTGGCCTTGGACGGGTCGCCTTGCAGGAACTCGACCTCGGCGGGACGGAAGTAGCGCGGGTCGATCTCGACGTGCTGCTCGGGGTCGAGACCGAGGCGCCCGAAGACTTTCTCGACGAAGGCGCGCACCGTGTGGCTCTCGCCGGTCGCGATGACGTAGTCATCAGGCGAGTCCTGCTGGAGCATTCGCCACATCGCTTCGACGTAGTCCTGGGCGTGGCCCCAGTCGCGCTTGGCGTCTAGATTGCCGAGGTAGAGCTTGTCTTGCAGGCCGAGCTGGATGCGGGTGGCGGCGCGAGTGATCTTGCGCGTCACGAACGTCTCGCCGCGGCGCTCGCTCTCGTGGTTGAAGAGGATGCCGTTGCTGGCGTGCAGGCCGTACGACTCTCGGTAGTTCACGACCAGGTGGTGCGCCATGACCTTGGCTGCCGCGTACGGCGACTTCGGGTAGAACGGCGTGCGCTCGGACTGCGGCGGCGGGCTGCCGCCGAACATCTCACTGGTACCGGCTTGGTAGAAGCGCACGTCGCGGTCGGTGCGCCTGCGGTAGTCGCGGATCGCCTCCAGCAGGCGCAAGGTGCCGAGGCCGTCGATGTCGGCGGTGTACTCGGGCTGCATGAAGCTGACGGCCACATGCGACTGCGCCCCGAGGTTGTAGATCTCGTCGGGCTGAACTTCCTCGAGGACGCGGCGTAATCCGGGACCGTCGGAGAGGTCCCCGTAGTGCAACAGCATGCGCGCCTCGGGGCGATGCGGGTCGACGTAGATGTGGTCGATGCGGTCGGTGTTGAAGGTGCTCGACCTGCGGATCACGCCGTGGACCTCGTAGTCCTTCGCGAGCAGGAACTCGGTGAGGTACGAGCCGTCCTGGCCGGTGATTCCGCTGATGAGTGCGCGTTTCATGGTCCCCCTAGTGTGCAGGTTCGTGGTCGAGTAGGTGCGGCACTTCTTGGCGTGCGCCGCTTCAGTCGCGGCCCCAGCCTACCCCCAACAACTGCAACCCGGCGAAGAAGACGAACCTTGGGTTATGCACCAGGTACCTGCGCCACAACCGACGAGGTTCGACGGCAAGACGGAACAGCCACTCCAGGCCGCGGTCTTGCATCCAAGCCGGCGCCTGCTTCACGCGGCCCGCATGGAAGTCGAACGCCGCTCCCACGCCGAGCTGCACCACCGGCAAGCGCTTCGCGTGCGCGGCCATCCAGCGTTCCTGCTTGGGGCAGCCGAGGCCCACGAACAGGATGCGCGTGCCGGAAGCGAGGATGTCGGCGACGATCTGGTCGTCCTCTTCCTCGGTCAGGGGCCGGAAGGGTGGTGAGTAGGCGTATCGAACGTCCAGGTCGGGGAAGCGCCGCGCCAACTCGGCCTGCAGGCCCTCCACCGCCTCCTGGGCGCCGCCGTAGAACCCCACGGGCACGCCTGCCGCGGCCGCCGCCTCGCAGACGTGGAGCGTGAGCGTTGGGCCGTACACGCGCTCCGCCTGCCGCAGGCCGAGGCGTTTCAACATCCACACCAAGGGCATGCCGTCCGATGTCACCAGGTCGGCACGGTTCACGAGGTCGCGGAACGATGGATCGTCGAACGCTTCCATCGTCATGTGGACGTTGGCGACGCAGACGTAGCGAGGGCGGGGGGAGGTCGGGGCGGCGAGCTCGACGTCGCCCGGCATCGCCCACGAGACGATGCGGTTGGCAGCCGTCACGTACGTGCTGGCATCGACGCGCATCCCGAGTACGTGACGCGACGGGAACGGCGGCTCGGGTACCGGCGCATTGTCCGGCACGTGTGATTCCGGCGGCTCCTTCGAGGTCGGTGCCTCACCCGCGTGCATGGACTGTTTCCTACCACGTCCACGCAGGTGGCGCCTGCCCAGTCACGCCTCGGCCAAGCGCCTGATGCGAGGCGTCCAGCCTGAACGCCTCCCCTATTGGTTCATCGAACCGATCCTCAGCCGACCGTGCCCTCCAGGTCGAGCACGCTCGCAGCCGCCTCGAAGTCGAGTTCGCGCACGTACACGATGTAGCCGAAGCCGCCGCTTCCGTCGGTCACGCCGGTCGAGGCGTAGACCTTCACGCCCGCCTCGCGCAACTCCTTGTGGATGGCGGCCAGCGCGCCCAAGCGGTCGTCGCCCTGGATCAGGAAGGCGCGGTACGGGCCCACCAGATCGGTGCCGCGTGCCATGGCGGAGTGCTC
>JAWOIL010000179.1:0-2599 GCA_046484635.1 Trueperaceae bacterium | reverse complement strand
CGTCTACACGCTGGCCGCGCTCGCCCTGGCGCTGGCGGGCGTGGTCGCCAGCCCGTCGCCCTGGCTCATCGGCCTGTGGGTCGCGCTCTTCGGGGCCGGCCACGGCCTCTCGCAGCCGATCTCCATGGTCATGGTGGCGGACCGCGTCGCGGCTCGCGAGCGCGGCGCGGCCCTCGGTATGCGGCTCATGCTCAACCGGCTGTCGCAGGTGCTCGCGCCGGTCGCGCTCGCCTGGGTCGCCGGCGGGGTCGGGCTGCCGACGATGTTCCTGGCGCACGCGGCGCTCGTCGCGGTCGCGGCGTTCGTGCTGCTGACGTGGACGCGGCGGCCGGTGGCTGCCGCGTCGTGACCTTTGCGGGATGGTGGCCGTGCAGGCTGCCGATCGGCCCGGGTTCGCGGCCGCAAGGCAGGAGGCGAGTTCGCGCGGGAGGGCTACGGCTGGCTACCGTCCGGCGCCCCGGAGAGCGACGCCCGGAACCGGGTGTTCATCTGCCCACCGCGACGGCCGGAGCTGCGCCTAAGGTGAAACCACGAGCATCGGGTTCACCGCGCGCCTTCGGGCGCGGGGTGGCGCGTTTGGAGGGAGGTGGACCGACCGTCTGCCGGCCACGCCCCGACGCTTCCGAGCGCGGGAGAGGCCCGCAGCGCGCCCCCGTGATCTCGCCAGCGCCGAACGAGCACGAAGGAGCAACCATGAAGACCAGATCGAAGCTGACCGTGCCGCGAAGCATGAGCCGCCGCCATTTCCTGCGGGTCCTCGGCGCCACCGGCGGCGCCGCTGCCGCCATCGGAGCCATGGACGCCTGGGGGATGATGATGGCGTCCGCCGCCGAGGCGCCGCCCGTGCTCTCGGGCAACGCCAACGGTCGCCGGGTGATCATCCTGGGCGCGGGCCTGGCCGGCATGACGGCCGCCTACGAGTTGTCGAAGCTCGGCTACGAGACGCCCATCTTCGAGGCTCGTGACTTCGCCGGCGGCCGCTGCCAGACGGCGCGTCGCGGGTTCTCGCTCACCGAAGTCACTGGCGTGACGCAGCGTTGCCTGTTCGACGACGGTCAGTACATCAACCACGGCCCCTGGCGCATTCCGTACCACCACCGCTCCACGTTGCACTACACGAAGGAGTTCGACGTCCCACTCGAGATCATGGTCAACGACAACGACAACGCTTGGGACTACCGCGAAGAGGACGGCAGCCCCTTGTCGGGCCGCAGGATCCGGCGTCGTGAGTTGCAGGCCGACATCGGCGGGTACACGAGCGAGCTGCTGGCCAAGGCCGCCGATCAGGACGCGCTGGACAGGGAGCTGACGGCGGAGGACAAGGAGCAGCTCCTCGACTACCTGGTGGCCTTCGGGCAGCTCGACCGCGACACGCTCAGCTACGGGGGCACGGGCGGCCGAGGGTACCAGGAGGACCCGGGCGCGGGGCTGCGACCAGGCGTGCCGTCCGACCCGTTCGCGTTCCGCGACCTGCTGCAGCACGGCGCCATCGACGGCTTCCGTGCGGTCGCCGGCCACACGCAGAAGAACACGATGTTCGAGCCGGTCGGCGGAATGGACCAGATCGCTCGTGGGTTCGAGCGGCAGGTCGGGCATCTGATCCACTACGAGCACGTGGTCAGGGAGATCCGCCAGTCCGACGACGGCGTGCGGGTCGTCCTCGAGAACGGCACCACGGGCGAGACGCGCGAGGTCGAAGGCGATTACTGCATCTGCACGATCCCGCTGTCCGTCTTGAACCAGATCCCCGCCGACTTCTCGAGCGAGTTCCAGGCGGCGATGCAAGCGGTGACGTACGTGAGCGTCGGCAAGATGGGGCTCCAGTTCGCGCGTCGCTTCTGGGAAGAGGACGACTTCATCTACGGTGGCCACAGCACGACGAACGTGTTCGGCAACATCAGCTACCCGTCCTACGGTTGGCAGGGTGAGAAGGGGGTCATCCTCGGTTACTACAACTTCGGCGGGCAGGCGGTCGAGATCAGCGCCAGGTCGCCGAGGGAGCGCGTCGAGTACGCGCTCGAGATGGGGAGCCTGCTGCACCCCGAGGTGTACCGGCGCGAGTTCGAGACCGGGTTCTCGGTCGCCTGGCACTTGGTGCCGCACAGCCTCGGTGGTTGGGCGAGCTGGTCGTCCGACGCCCTGAGCAGCGCGTACCCGCGGCTCAACGAGCCCGACGGCCGCGTCTACCTGGCCGGCGAGCACCTGAGCTACATGACGGGCTGGATGTCGGGGGCGATCGAGTCGGCCTGGTTGCAGATCGAGAAGATCCACGACCACGTGCAGGCGCGGCAAGGTAGCGCCGCCCGAACGGTGGTGTGACCATGGACGCCGTGATCGCATCGGACCCGCGCCGCATCCTGCTCCTGGCGTTCGCGCTGGCGTGCGGATCGCTCCTGGCGCCGGCGCTGGCCGCCGACGGTCCGGAGATCTACGGCGCGCAGTGCGCCCAATGCCATCAGCCCGACGGTGAGGGTCTGGGGACGTTCCCGGCCCTCGCGGGGAGCGACCGTGTGCTCGGCGACATGCGCGAGCTGGTGGCCTTCGTCGTCGAGCACGTCCCGGAAGGCGGGCATGGCGCCCTGTCCGTCGAGCACGAAGG
>JAWOIL010000015.1:0-59517 GCA_046484635.1 Trueperaceae bacterium | reverse complement strand
GCCTGCTGGTACGGCACCGACGGCGGGTTCGGCGACAGTGGCGCGAACACGTCCCACTCCTCGTGACGCTCCAGGCCGAGCAGCGCGCGCCGCGCAGCCCAGTAGCGATGCCACACGCCCAGGTTCGCTTGGAAGGTGTTCACCACGGCTTCGAGCACGGCGCGGGGGACTTCCCGCGGCGTCAGCTGTTCCTCCACCGTGCTGGGGTAGCCGCGCACCCGTGCCCAGAACACGCTCTGCTTCACGCGCCCCAGGTACAGGTCGGTGAGCGTGTTCCGGTAGGCCAGGAACCCGTCGCTATACGACGTGTACGCCTTGCGCCGCAGTTCTCGGTCGGTCGACATGCGCAACGCGGGGTAGGTGCTCCTTGCGACCTCGAACTCGTTGCCGTTCTCGTCCTCGACGGGCGCGAACGGCAACTCGCCGTTGGTGAGGCTGTCGTAGGCACGCTCGAACGCGCCGAACGGATCGCCCAGGCGACCGAGCACGTCCTCGACCTCGGGCGAGCGAACGTAGTCGCGGTTCTCCTCGAGGCGGTCGAAGTACCGCTTCAGGTACGCGAGCCGCGGCTCCTCTTCCAACAAGGCGTCCAGGCGCGGCCGCCCCACCGCCAGCAGTTCCGGCTGAAGGAACGCCGTGCCCGAGGTGAACCGCGCCGCCAGGCTCTGGAACCGTCCGAGCCGCGCCCGCGCCCGTTGATCGCCCTGGTCAGCGGACACGGGTAGCGCGGCGTACACCCGCAGGTGCTGGACCTTCGCGAGCAGTGGCCAGTACGCGTCCATGAACGCTGCCAGCGTTGCCGCATCGTCGCCGAGCCGGCCCCGGAAGGCCGTCACCTGTTCGAGCGCCTGCTCGGCGCGGGCGTAGTCGGAGTCGAACGCTTCGTCGTCGGGGTAGAGGGCAGCGAGGTTCCAGGTGAACGCCGGGTCCAGGTCTGCGCGGGCGGGGAGGGTGGTGGCCTGATTCGCCATGGGACGAGTGTAAGGCGAAGGTGACGCGCCTGAACCGGAAGAGCGGCCGTTCGCCCCGGAGCCCTACGGTGGGGCGGCGGGAAGGGGACGGGCAGGGGTCGGGCATACCTCAGCGGACATGGTTATGGCGGCCGCGACCGAGAGCCGCGGGACGAAGGAGATGATGCACATGAACCACCTCGACTTGTTCCATGCCGGATACGCCGTGCGACGGGTGCAGGAGCGCCTTTGCAGTCACCAGGCGATGGCCGAGTACAAGAGGATCGACCGGATCATGGACCGCGGCAGGAGCGTCGCCATCGGCTTCCGGCGCATCCTGACACCGAGTCCGTGACGGCGTAGGCGCCGTACGCACCTCAGATCCGCCGTTCCACCTTTCGCGCTGCCGACCGAGCGCCGGTTCCTAACGGCGCTCGGTCCGTATGGGTTGGACCAGAGACACGGCGCGGTGCACTTGTCCTCGCCGCTTCACTGCTCCATCATGTCGATGGAGCCCCGATGCCCGTTCCCCGGCGAAGCACGAATCCGAGTCGAGCTTGGCGTCTCACACTGCGGTTCGCGCTGCCCGCATACGTCCTCGCGTCTGCTTACCTGCTGGTTGTGGGCGAGGCCGGCCTGGTCGCGCTTCTGGCAGTGAACGGTCTGTACTTGGCCGTGATGGTCTGGCTCACTACGCGCGTCACCGATTCGATCACGTGCGGCTCGCGGAGGACCGGCCGTGCGAGGCCAGCGACCTGGTGGCAACTCGGCGTGGTGGCGGTCATCGTGCTGGTCACCGCGATCGGGTCGAGCAGAGTACCGTTCTGGTCCGATGTCGTCGGGTGGTTCCACGACCTGGGAGAATCGTTCCTGCCTGTGCTGTGGTTCGGTGGGCCGGGGAACGCCGTCGCCAACCCCTTCCAGTACTTCGTGGCGCCGCTCGTTCTGCTTCTGGCGCTCGGGGCGCGGGCTCGCTGTCTCGGGCTCGGCCCGGGCCATCGCGTCTGGCGCGTGAGCCTGCTGTGGTTGGCGCTACCGGCGGCGGTGTCGCTCGGTCTCGTCGTCATGGGCGCGGTCGGGCCCCAGACCGTCGCCCGCCGCTTCATCGCGAACGCGTTCCAGAACGGCTTCTTCGAGGAGTTCCTGTTCCGCGGCGCCCTGCAGACGCGCCTGTCCCGCGTGATGAGCGAACCGTGGGCCTGGCTGGTGCAGGCGCTCGTGTTCGGCCTGTGGCACGTGCGGGCGAACACGCAGATGATGGACGGCAACCTCGCCGCCGGTTTGGCGGTATGCATCGTGTCACAGTTCGTCGCCGGGCTCGCCTTCGGCCACGTGTTCCGGACGACCCGCAACCTGATCGCGCCGTCCGTCGCGCACGTGGCGACGAACGTGTTGGGACAGTCGTTCTGAGTCCGGCGGCACGTATTCTCGGCCGCGCCCGAAGGTACGGTCTGCCACAGGTCCTGGCGTCGATCCACTCGGCGCCGCGTCCGTCGCTCACTGGGCGACGTGCGTACTCGGACGGTCGATCTGGCGCGGCGGAGGCGCACGCCAGGATGATGGACCGGTGGGATGGTCGCTCGTGACGTTGTCCGTGTGGGTAACCACGATCGGTGTTGCCGTGGCTCTCGTGGCCAGCCGCCGCGGGATGCCGCGCGCCTACCTCGTGGCGAAGCTCGTCGCTTCGCTCGGGTTCCTCGTCGCCGCTGTGGCGGTCGGTGCGATGGGGGCCGCGTGGACACGGTTGGCCTTCGCGGCGCTGGCGCTCTCCGCAGCGGGCGACGTGGCGTTGGCGGTGAGGACGAAGACGGGTTTCTTGGTCGGCCTGGGTTGCTTCGCGCTGGCCCACGTCGTGTACACCCTCGCGTTCGCCGTCCACGGCCTCGAAGGCGCGGCGCTGGTGCCAACCGCGTTCGCGGGCGCGATCGTCGGCGGCGGCGCATGGCTCGCGTTCGGGAGGCGCGTCTCGGGTTCGCTACGCGTTCTCGTCGCTGCCTACGCCGTCATCCTCTCGACGATGCTGGCCGTCGGCGAGGCTGCGGCGATCACGCACCGGGCTTGGTGGCTGGGGCTCGGAGTGCTGCTCGTTACCCTGTCCGACGTGGCCGTGGCTCGCGAGCGCTTCGGAACGCCGGGCTTCGTGAACAAGATGGTGGGCCTGCCGACGTATTACCTCGGGCAGATGCTGATCGCGGTGAACTTGAGCGGGTGACGTCACCCTGCCGTCGTCGTCCCGTGGCGTCCTGCAAGCAGGAAGGGACTGCGGCCACGCGCTCTGCATCGACGGACGTCCGCGAACGTTCAGGGCGCCACCGCCCGCCGGACGGCCCGCACGTAATAGGCATGGTCGCGATAGCGGGTCGCGACGAGCCGGCCGTCGTCGACGAGGCGGCGTAGGACGCTCACGTCCGCGTGCGCGCGTTCGAGCAATTGCATGACGGCGTCTTCCCGCATCGGGTGGACGGCCGTGATGGATAGCAGGTCCGTCTCCGGGTCGCCGGTCGACGAGAAGGCGCTCCCTTCGTATCCCAGCAGGCATTCCACCGACGGAAGGTGATCGCGGAAGATCTGGTAGGCGCGGTTCACCGAGTGCTCGTCGGGCGGACGCACGCTCGGTCGCGCCGGAGGACGGGTCGGAATCGAAAGGTACGCCGTTGCCGGCGCCAGTTCGGCAACGAACCTGGCGACGGCATCGAGATGCGCCGGGTCGTCGTTCGCGCCTTCCACGAGCATGGTCTCGGTCGCCAGCGTTCCCTGGAACGCACGTGCGAAGAGACGAGCGCTCTCGAGGATCGGTTCGAGACGAAGGTCGCGATGGGGTCGGTTCAACGCGCGCCAGATGGTGGGGTCGACCGCGTCGACTTTCAGCGACACCCAGTCGGCTTCGGCCAGGCCGGCCCTGACCCGTTCTTGCCAGACGAGCGAAGCGTTCGTGATGACGGCGATGGGGATCCCCAGTTGCCGCAGCCCACGGATCGCTTCACCGAGGTTCACGTCGAGTGTCGTCTCTCCGGCCGGTACGAACGTGAGGTAGTCGATCGCTTCACCGGCGCGCCGGGCGGCATCGACCTTGGCGCGCACCGCCTCGATGACGGCCTCGGGCGGATAGAAGGCGGCGCGTTCGATCTGCCGATGGATCGTGGGTCCGAGCTGGCAGTACGTGCACGCGTACGTGCAGGTCTTGGGCGGGATGTTGTCGATACCCAGGCTTCTACCCAACCTGCGAGAAGGAACCGGTCCGAACGCGATCTCGAGATCGGTCGGTTTCTCCGGACCTCCTTGCATGGGGACGCCTCCTCGGTGCGGATTCGGTCGCGGCGCGGCCGCGACGAGTTCCTCTTCCTCACCTCGAGCGTACAAGCAGTCGGGACGAGAACCCAGGAGTCGTGGACAAGGCGGCACCGAGTCACGGGAGCGGCGAGTCGGGCAGCGACCCCCGGCCCTCGACATCTCGGTCTGCCGTCCAGCACGGTGCTCCTCTCCATCCGCCGACGAGACGTGCCACCCGGGCAGCGCCCGGGCAGGGTGCGAGCAGGGATCGGGCAGACATCTCCGCGCATCGTGTGCTTCGTCGCGGCCGAAAGCCGCCGACGGAAGGAGGTGAAGACATGACCCAGCTCGATTACCTGGCGGCGTTGGTGGCCGTTCAACGGGTACAGGAACGTCTCGAAGGCGCGTTCGCGCCCAGGCGCCTGCAACGACCCGCGAACCACCCGGGCGGCCCGCGACCGCACGCTCGTTCCCGCAACCCGAAGTGGTGAACCGGATCTCCCGATCCCTTCCTCCCACGCAACGAACCTTCCCGACCGACCATCGTTCGGACCCCCCAACTTCGAAAGGACTTCTCCTATGAAGCACTGCACCCGCATCTTGGCCATCGCCGCCGCTCTTCTCGTGAACGCGATCGCCGGTTTCGCTGCCGCCCAAGACGGCACCGCCGCTCCCTACCGCGTCGAGGTCCCGCTGCTCAACCACTTGCAGCTCGGCATGAACGAGCAGGACGTGTTCATCGAGCACCACACCGACTCCGACCTCGTTCGCCGCATCACCGCAGACGACGGCGACGCGTCCGCTCAGCTCTACGCCGCCGCCGAACCCTCGGCCCACAACCCGGTCGATCCGGCCGACGTCGGACCGTACGCCAAGGGTGCCGCGCTGGGCATCACGCAAGGCGAGTGGCTCGAAGGACGCGGCGAGGCCGTGATCACCTGCGAAGGCGAGACCGGCACGGTGTCCGCGACCTTCTCCGATCTCGTACCCGAAGGCGTCTACACCCTGTGGTACTTCTTCATGGCGCTGCCGACCACCCAGCCGTTCTCGACGTACGACATGCCGCTCGGCGCCCGCGACGGTTCGGAGAACTCCTTCGTCGCCGACGAGCAGGGCAACGCGGAGATCACCGTCGCGGTGAGTCCTTGCCTGCAGCTCTCCGGTCGTCAGTTGCTCGCCGGCCTGGCCGCTGCGTACCACTCCGACGGCCAGACCTACGGCGCGTACCCCGGCGACTTCGGCACCATCAGCCACCTGCACGTCTTCAACTTCCTCCCGCAAGAGGCGCAAGCCAGCGCGGAGTGACCAGCGCGGGTGAGGTGGACTACCGGCCACCTCACCCGTCCCTACCACGTCCGATCGATCTACGAAGGCGCCCGCATGAGCGGGCGCCGAGGATTGGAGCAAACGTATGAGCACGCACGCTCTCGAACGCAAGAACACGGGCAAGTCCGATCCGCTGAGCCACCTCGTTCTCGGCGTTCTCAACGGCAGCCGGCACGTCCAAGCGCTCGCCGTCTACATGGCGATCGTCTCGATTCACTTCTTCGAGCACGTCACGCAGATCGCCCAAGTACACCTCCTCGGCATGGCGCCTCGGGAAGCCGGAGGGTTGTTCGGCGAGGTCCTTCCCAACCTCGTCGCCAACGAATCGCTGCACATGAGCTACAACACGTTGCAGCTCACCGGCCTGATCCTGCTCGCGCCCGGTTTCCGCAAGTCACGCGCTGCCAAGGGCTTGTGGATCGCAGCCATCTTGGCGCAAACGTGGCACTGGCTCGAGCACGCCTTCCTGCAGGTGCAGTTCTTGACCGGGCACTACTTCTACGACGCCATCAAGCAGATGAGCGTTCTCGAGCGCTTCTTCCCCCGCGTCGAGCTGCACTTCGCGTACAACCTCAGCGTGGTCGTTCCGACCGTGGCGGCTCTGGTCGTGTACCTCGTCCAGCGGTCGCGCAAACGGGCAGCGGCATGATGCGGCGGCCAACGATCCTCGTGGTCTTCGCGCACCCCGACGACGAGACGCTGGCCGCAGGGGCACTGCTCGCCAAGATGGCGGTCATCGGCGTGGAAACGCATCTGGTGGTGGCCACCGCGGGCGAGGCCGGCTGGAAGGCCTCCCCACGCCCCGAGCCGGCGGAGGTCGCTCGGCACCGCGAGTCCGAATTGCGTGCCGCCGCGCATGTACTCGGTGTCCGCTCGGTACGCGTGCTTGGGTTCCCGGATGGGAATCTCGAGCGGGCGCCCGAGGACAAGGTCGTTGGCATGATCGCGGAGCGGATCCGTGACGTCCGGCCCGACGCCGTGCTGACCTTCGGCCCGGACGGGATCACGGGCCACCCGGACCACGCCGCCGTCTCGCGCTTCACCACCGCCGCTGTCACCGCCGCAGCCGTGACACCTGCGTCCACCATGGCCGAAGCCATGTTCCCGCCGCCGGCGGTCGGGGCCTTGTGGTACGTCGGCATGACCGCTACACAGCACCGCTCCTACGAGGCACTGATCGGACCGCTCGAGTGGCGGCGCGTCGACCCTCCGTTGCGACCGGGCCCATGGGAGCCGTGGACGGTGACCGGAACGGTCGACACGCGCGCCTACGCCGGCGCCGTTCGTAAGGCCGTTCTGTGCCACGGTTCCCAGTTGCGCGATTCCGAGACCTTGCGTGCCGCCCCGACCTCTGCCTGGCAGGCAGCCTTCGGGCGGACCGCCCTGAGGCGGGCGCTCACGCCCGGTGAAGGCTACGACCCGATCGCCCGAGAGCTCCTCACGGATAGCCCGTTCCTCGAGTTCTATCTGCCGGCGGCCGGCGCCGTGACAGGCGTCGGTCTCGCATGAACCCGTTCGTTCGCGTGGGCACCCTACTCGTCACGGCGTTGCTGTTCGGCGCGAACTTCACCTTCATGAAGATCGCGGTCCCCGAATTCGGGCCACTGACGTTGATCGGCATGCGCCTGCTCGTTGCCACAGAACTGCTCGCCCTGGTCGCGCTCGCCACGCGCAGGCGGCTCGCGTTTCCGGGCCGTTGGTGGGATTGGTTCGTCTTCGGAGGTCTGCAGGCTGCCGTGCCGTTCAGCCTGGCTGCATGGGCAGAGCTCGGCATTTCGTCCTCGTTGGCGGCCATCTTGATGGCAACCATGCCGCTGTTCACGGCCGTCTTCACCGCTGCGTGGATCCGCGAGCCGCTCGCGCGCAACGTCGTCGGCGGCACGTTCCTCGGACTGGTGGGCGTCGCCTTCTTGGTCGGATGGGACGGGCTCGCGGGGGGAAGCCCTATGCGTGTGCTGGCCATGCTGCTCGCCGCGGCGTCCTACGGACTCGGCGCCGTCTACGCGAAGCGTCGTCTTGCCTCGGCCGACGCACTATCGCTGACGGTGGGCAACTGCGGTGCCGCCGGGATCCTGCTGCTTCCCGGCATGGTCGCCACCGCACCGGCAGCGATGCCGAGCCTGGGCGCGTTCGGGGCGCTCGCGGGGTTGACGGTGCTCGGGACCGTGCTGGCGTTCGGCCTGTACTTCTGGCTGCTGGCGCGCAGCACTGCCGTCACCGCCTCTGCCACCGCCTACCTCATCCCGGCGTTCGGCGCTCTCTTGGGTACGCTCCTGCTCGACGAGCGCTTCACCGCCAACATGATCGTCGGCGTGGGGCTGATCCTCGTGAGCCTGGCGCTCGTGACGGGCATTCGATTGCCGGGGGCACGACGCGCGCTCGGCCCATTCGTGCGAGCGCTGCGCCCGAAGCGCGTGGAGACGACATGATCGAGCATCCGGACCCGGAAACGAGGCAGCTCGAAGCGCGCGGCGATCTCCCGTCGACGTTGACCCTGACGGTGTTCTTCCCGTCGGGGTCCTGTTCCGATGCTGACGTTGCTTCTGGTAAGGCGTACCGGCGCGCGGCTCGGGCATTGTTGATGCGGATCGTGCGCGAGCATGCCCTGCTACGCCATGCCCGCACTGCCGGCGTTCGACTTCGCTTCGGCGCGCCGGTGCTTGGCGGCAAGGAGCCTCGCGCTAGGTTCGACCATGTGGTCGGGCGGCTCGACGGGAGTGTGGCTAGGGGGGAGCCGGGCCGGTTCCGGGCCGACTTCTTCCGCGGGGTCGACGCTGTCGGTACGGTCTCGATCGCCGTGCATACGCGTACTTCGCCAGCGAGTGTCGTCTAGGTTGCTCGCGAACCCGCCCGCATGCATGGCGACGCCAGAAGGCAGCGGTACGGGTGGGGAGCGAACCCTTCTGCCGGTCGGTCGGCAGAAGCGCAAAGCTACCGGAGTAAAGTGGCGCATGCGCCTGCGCATGCTCGGGAGGCTCGAGCTGGAGGGCAGCGAACTGACGCGTCCTGTCGTCCTGCTTCTGCTGGCGTACCTTGCGCTCGAAGGACCGCAGGAACGCCGGTTCTTGGCGGAACTGTTCTGGATGGACACGGCCGACCCGCTGAACCGGCTCTCCAGCGCCCTCACCAAGATCCGCAAGTCCGCGCCGGGCGCGGTCGACGCCGACGGCCTCCGGGTCTGGGCGGACCTCGAGACGGACGTGCGCGAGTTCCTCACGGCGATCGACGAAGGACAGGTCGAGCGCGCCGTCGAGCTGTACCGCGGACCGTTCCTGCTCGGCATCCAGCCGAACGCCGGCATCGAGCTCGAGGAGTGGCTCTACGAGACACGCGAGGGTCTGGCGGACCGAGCGCGACGCGCCCATCTGTTGCTTGCCGGGCGGGAAGCCAATCGCGGACGCTTCGCCGCTGCCGCCCGCCACGCCGAGGCGGCCCTCGACGTCCCCGGGGCTTCCGAAGCCGGGCCGGAGAACCTCGAACGGGCCCTGGTCTTCCTCGTGGCGGGGGAGAGCCCGCGCGCCGCGGCCGTGCGGCGCGAAGCCGACGGGTACGGCCTGGACGTCGATCCGGACCCCGAGCACGCGCGGGAGCGTCTGCAACGCTCCTACTCGGCCGCGGACGAGGCCGGCACCGCACCGCGGCCCAGCCTGCCGACGTTCACCACACCGTTCATCGGACGACGCGCCGAGACACGGCGACTGCTCGAACAGCTGGAGGACCCGACGTGCCGCCTGGTGACCATCGTCGCCCCTGGCGGGATGGGCAAGACCCGGCTGTCCTTGGCGGTCGCCGAGGACGCCAAGACGTCGTTCCGAGACGGCGCGCGCTTCGTTGCACTCGCCCCCGTACCGAACCCCAACGGCATCGTGTACGCGATCGCCGACGCGCTACCGTTCGAGCTCTCCGGGCAGCGCCAACCTCTGGATCAGGTCGTCGACGCGCTTCAGGACCGTCAGTTGCTCTTGGTGCTCGACAACTTCGAGCACCTGTTGGAGGGCGCGGGTCTGGTTCAGGAGATCCTCGAACGCGCGCCGCGCGTGAAGGCCCTGGTCACGTCGCGCGCAGGACTGAACCTTCACATGGAGTGGCGGTTCGAGTTACACGGCTTGACCCTTCCCGAGCGGGAAGCCACGCTCGCCGGCGCAAAGGGCGAGGCGCAGGAGACGGACGCCTGGCGGTTGTTCCAGCAGACGGCGCGCAGGGTCCAGCCGCACCGCACGTTCGACGACCTGGATGCGGCGGCTGTGGCACGCATCTGCCGGCTCGTCGAGGGCATGCCGCTGGCCATCGAGTTGGCGGCGTCCTGGCTGACGGTGCTCTCCCCGCGCGAGATCGCCGAGGAGATCGTGCGCAGCATCGACGTCCTCGAGACCGAGGCTCGCGACGTGCCGGAACGACAGCGGAGCATCCGGGCGATGTTCGCGTCGTCTTGGAGCCAGCTCACACCCGCCGAGCAGGCCGTGTTCATGAGATGCTGCGTGTTCCGCGGCGGCTTCCGCCGTGAGGACGCCGAGGCGGTGGCCGGGGCAGGGCTGCGATCGTTGCGGACACTGTCGAACCGTGCGTTCCTCGTTCGGCGCGGCGAGCGGTACCACATCCATCACTTGCTGCGGCAGTTCGGCGAGGAGAAGTTGGCCGAAGCCGACCTGGTGGACGAGACCAGGGAACACCACGGCATCCACTTCCTGGCGCGCCTTCAAGAGCTCGACGAGCTGCGGCGCACCGGACGTACGCGCGAGTTCCTGAGCGCGATCGACAAGGACTACCCGAACCTCCGCGTGATGTGGAGCTGGGCGGAGGCGCAGCAGCGCGTCCGCGAGCTCGAGCGGATGGTGGGTGCGGTCGAGCACTACTTCGTGCAGCGCACGCGTTACGACGAAGGCGTTTCCATGTTCGACGATGCCATCGCCAGCCTCGACCGCGCGAACCCCGAGCACCACGTTGCCATCGGTCGGTTGCTGGTGGCACGGGGTTGGCTCAGGATCCGCACCGGCGAACGTACGCTGGCCCTTGGTGACGCGCAAGAGGCCGAGGTGCTCCTGGCGCCGTTCGGCGCGAGGCCGGCATTGTGCGAGTGCGTCAACCTCCAAGGCGTGATCCACGGCATCGCGGGTGCGTACCACGAGGCGAAGGCGTCGTTCGAGCGGGCGCTCACGTTGGCGAACGAACTGGGCGAGGAGTCGTTGGCGAGTTTCTGTCTCAACAACCTCGCCATCACGGAGAAGAACCTCGGTGACTTCGCGCGCGCGGAACGGCATTACCGTGAGGCGCTCGCACTCGGCCGGAGCAAGGGAGAGAACGTCGCGGTGGTTCGCTACCTGAATAACCTCGGCCTGCTCCTCCGGGCTCGCGGCAACGTCGACGAGGCAGCCACCCTCCTCGAGGAGGGGATCGCGCTGGCGCAACGATTGGAGCTTCGACAACCGTCGGGGCACCTGTACTCCAGCTTGGGGAAGCTGGCGCTCGATCGGGACCGACTGGACGAGGCCGCCGACCACCTCGAGCAGGCGCTGCGCCTGGCGCGAGAGACTCAGTCGCGCGACCTGGAGGCCGAAGTCCTAGCGGACGTGGGCAGGATCGCTGCGGCCCGCGGGGATGAAGGCGCCGCTGCCACCTTCCGTGAGGGTCTGGCCCTGGCACGGAAGGTGGAGAGCCCCCGCGTTTGTCTGCAGTTCGTGATCGAGGTCGCGTGGATGTGGGCGAGCGACGGCCGTATCGACGACGCCAAGCGGCTGACCCGGCTGGCGCTTCACCATCCGGCCACGGACGGGGCCACGCGAGAGCGTGCCGAGCGTTTGGCGCAACGTCTCGCGCTCACGCCCATCTCTCGTGGCCACGTCGATGACGGTCCCGGAGCGCTGACAAGGCGAGTCTCGAACGAAGAACTCCGGGTCGGGATCGACACGTTGCTGAGGGCCTTGTGATCCTGCCGAGTTGACGGATCCCGGCGTGCGGGCGCCTTCGGGTCAAGGGCACGGCAGCCGGGCGCACGGCGTGGCCAGGTGCAGCGGGCAACCAGATGCAGCAGGTAACCAGGTGTACCCAGGAACGTTGGGAGGGTTGTCGAGCGGCGGAGAGCCGACTCCGGCGCGCGCTCGCAGGGCTCCGCGTGCGCCGACCCGTTGCTCGCATGGAGAAGCTCACCGGTTGAGGCGCCGGTAGTGGTTCTCCACCAGGAAGGCGGATGGCACGACGTCCGATGGTCGGTCGGTGGTGTACGCCAGCGACGGCACAT
Source organism: Trueperaceae bacterium (assembly GCA_046484635.1). GTDB lineage: Bacteria > Deinococcota > Deinococci > Deinococcales > Trueperaceae > CAZACZ01. The sequence goes on along the minus strand of JAWOIL010000015.1, from coordinate 47,736 downwards.
CGTTCGGTCCGAGCACGAGTTTCGGGTGGAGCACCGTCGTCGGCGTGGTCGCCGAGATCGGCTCGCCCAGGAACGTCCAGCTGCCACCCGCGTGGGTCGCGAGGTGCAGGGCCGAGTCGCCGCCGCCGTACTCGCCCCACGCCAGGACCAGCTCGCCCGACGTCGCCGTCCGCAGTTCGGGCCGCCCCGCCGACCGGCCGGCCGTCGCGATCACGGGTGCGGTGTGCGCGGTCCAGCCGCTGGCCGTGTAGCGCAAGACCAGGACCTTGCCGTCGACGGTTCGGATGGCGGCGACCGGTGCCCCGTTCGACAAGAACCCCGGCGCCGGCGCGGTGTCGGAAGTCGAGAGCGAATCGCCGAGCGGAACCCAACTCAGGCTCGTGGGGTTCCAGAGCTTGACGAAGGAGGCGTCGAAGAAGCGTTCGCCCCACGCCACCAGCGGGTCGCCCGCTGGATCGAGCACGATGCGGACGTCCTGCACGGCAGCGTCGTCGTTCACCTCGATCTTCCCACCGAGCTGGTCCCAGGCGACCCCGTTCCAGCGCTTGACGTACAGATCGCTAGCACTGTTGCCGGGCGACGACTTCTCGGACCAGACGACCACCGGATGCCCATCGGCATCGAGGACGAGGTCGGAAGCGTCGGGGTAGTAGCTGGGGTTCACCATGAGGCCGTCACCCACGAGCGACCAGGCGCCGCCTTCGAAGCGGCTCACGTACACGTTCCATGCGTACGTGGCATCGAGGTGCCCCTGCCACGTGACGACCGGGCGTCCGTCGGGATCCACCTGAAGCGCGGTGATCAGCGAACTGCCGCCGGCGTCTACGACCGGCGGGAGGTCCAGCCACTCCGTGCCGTTCCAGCGCCGCACCCGTCCCTGCGGCGCCTGCTCTTCGTTGCTGGCGAGAACGGGGTACCCGTCCGCGTCGAGCGCGAGCATCGACCAGTAGATGAACGTGCTGTTCACCGAACTGCTCACCGGGTCTTCGCCCAGAATCAGCCACGCTGGAAGCGACCACGACCAGCTCTGTGGCGCCAGTGGGTTGCCTGCCAGGTCCTGGATGCCTGCACCGAGGTGGAGCGTCAGCGTCGTGGGAAGTTGGAGCGGGGCGACGGGGGCGATGACGAGGTCGCGTCCGTCGGGGGAGAGCGACAAGGACTTGGCGAGCGCGACGGAGCCGGTCGCCGCGAGCTGCACCGTCTGGTCATCGACGGTGGCGGGATCCAGCGCCTCGGAGAAGGTGACCACGATGGGGTCGCTCGCCGGCACGTTGGTCGCCCCGTCGTCCGGTGTGTGGCTAGCCACCGTGGGAGGCGTGGTGTCGGGTGGTTGTGGCGGCGCGGAGGTGCAGGCGGCGAACGTCAGGACGAGGCACAAGGCGCCGAGGCGAAGGTTCGACGTGGTTCTCATCGGGCACGCTCCTTCGGCAGTGGAACGACGCCAAGGTGTGTGCCTACGCGAAGACGGTTGTGGTAGCAGCCTGGCGACGTCCGGAGTCGTTGATCCAGTGTAGTGCCGCTGGTTCCATGAGCATGGCAAACAAGTGTGCCGTGGCGAGTACCGCCGAGCCCCTACCTACATCGCTGCCCCACAACGCCGGCGGCTCGAGCGCAGCGCGTCGCCCAGAGTGCTGGCCTCGCTCAGGTAGCGCGTGAGCTTGAAGACCCGGAACACGCGCAGCAATCGCAGCGCGCGAAGGACCACCACGTAAGGACTGGGACCGAGCAAGAGGCCCAGGTAGGCAGGCAGGATGGCGGCTACGTCGACGATGCCGAAGAAGGTCCGCACGTAACGGTGGGGCTTGCGTGCGTTCGCGCCAGGTCACGGGGGTGATGGTACTGCGGACTCAGGTCACGACGTCGGGACCATGGGTGCCCGATTCGCGACGTGCCATGACGAAGGCGAGGGGCCCCTGAGTAGGGGCCCCTCGTTTGCCGTCCTCGCTTTCCGCTGGGAAGGGTATCGGGCGCCTAGTCGTTGATCGGCGTGATGGTGAAGCGGAAGTTGATCACGCAGTCTTCCGGGTTGCCGAACGTCTGGGTCTGGCGGAAGGTCTCCTGGATGGCGCTGCCGAACAGGCCATCGGCGGTGGCGGCGTAGGACTTGGAGAAGGAGTGCAGGTCGTACGGCGTGGGGCCGTCCCAACGGCGCAGGTCGGTGCCGTAGGCGTCGACGCCCTGACCGGACCCGGCCACGAACACGCGGGTGTGCGTGTAGGCCGTCACCCAGTCGGTACCGATGTTATTCCCGCTACTGGTGTAGTAGTTCGGGTAGCTGGTGGCGTTGACGCGGTAGTTGAGGTTGCCGGTGATGTAGGCAGAGCCCATCCCCGCCTCACCGCAGATGCTGTTGCTGGTCGTCCGCACGCCCTGAAGCTCGTAGCGGATGCGCAGTAACTGGTCTTTCACGAGCGGGTCGGTGTCGTTGTTGGGGTCGGCGTCGGCCCCGCGATCGACCTCGACCTTGTCGGTGGCGCCGTCGCCGTCGGTGTCCGGATCGTTCGGGTCGGTTCCGGCGGTCTTCTCGGCGCCGTCGAGCAGGGCGTCGCCGTCGAGGTCGGCGTGGGTCGGGTCGGAGTAGACCGGGCGTGTCACGCCGTTCATCGTCACGCCCCAGCCCGTGAGGATCTCGGCCCCGTCGGACAGCGTGTCGTCGTCGGTGTCGGCGTCCAAGGGGTTGGTGACGCGGCTCTTGCCATCGAACGGCAACGTGTGGACGCCGTGGACTTCGTCGTAGTCCGAGATGCCGTCGCCGTCGGTGTCCTTCATGCGCGGGTGGGTGCCGAGCGCGAACTCCTCCGCGTCGGTCAGGCCGTCGCCGTCGGTGTCGATCTTGCCGAGGCCGGGTTCGGAGGTGGGCGGAAGCGGGTCGCCCGAATCCGGGTCGATGCAGTCGGCGTAGGAGGTGGGGCTGCAGGTGACGATGGCGCCGTTCTGCCCCGGCACCGTGCTCGCCCGGCGGAAGGTGACGGTCCAGCCGTCGAGCTCTTCCTGGTCGAGGAGCCCGTCGCCGTCGGTGTCCGTGAAGGACGCCACGTCGTGCACGGTCGGGTTGCCGCCGAACACGATCTCGTCGCCGTCGGCCACGCCGTCGTTGTCGGTATCGACGTCGACCGGGTTGGTGCGAACGAACGCCGGCGGAGCGAGCCTTGGCGTCACGATGAAGCCGAAGACCTCGTCACCGTCCAAGATGCCGTCGCCGTCGGTATCCGGGTTGGTGGCGTCGGTGGGCGCCGCGACGGCGACGCCGTTGGGGCCGATGCCGAAGAACGACCCCGGGTCGCATACTCGATCGAGGTCGGCGTCGAGGCAACCATGCACCTCTTCCCAGTCGGTCAGGCCGTCGCCATCGGTGTCGATCCTGGCCGGGCTGGGGCGCACCGAGTAGCGCTCCTCGTCGATGGTCTCGCCGAGACCGCGGTTGACGCTGACGAGGTAACTGCCGTAGGTCTCCGAGTTGTCCGAGTACTGACTCTTGGGCGACAACGGGTTCAGGAACACGACGCCGTCGTCATCGCTGTCGAACGCGTCCACGCCGGGTGTGGCTGGGTCGTCGGTGGAACCGTAGTAGAGCTCGACGCGGGCCGGCACGCCGTCGCCGTCCAAGTCCTGGACGTAGGCGAGCGTCACGCCACGCTCGGGATGAAGCACGAAGTCGAGCACGTTGACGTTGGCGTCGATGCCCGTATCCAGCAGCACTGCCCAGCCTTGCGGGCTGATGGCGCCGTTCCTGAGCTGCGTCACGGTCAACTCCGGGTGCACGTTGCGGATGCGGTAGATGACCGGCACGCCCGCGCCCGATTCGAAGGTCGAGTAGCTGTTCTGAAGCTGATCGGCCGTCAGCGTGTGCGTGGCGTCGTCGTCTTCGTCGTAATGGGTGAGCCCGAGGATCTCGTTGAACGCGTACGCGACGGTGATGCCATTGGGGTTCCCGTCGCCGTCGAAGTCGGAGCTCGTGGCCACGCGGTAGCGCTCGACGGCGCCGAACGTGCGCGAGCCGTCCTGCTCGACCTTCACGCCGAAGTCGATGACGATCGGTGCGGTGCGATCGTTGGCGTCTTGCTCGCCGAACGCGAAGTTGCGGCCTTCCTCGTCGGTGATGTTGAAGTTCGCGACTTCGAAGACGATCCCGCGCGGGTTGCGCATCAGGTCTTCGATGCGAGCAGGGAACGCGTCGTTGGTCACGAACCGGAACGGCCCGCGCGCGTTGCTGGAGAGGGCTCCGAGGTTGATCACGAGGTTCGGGTCCGCGGGGAAGAGGGTCGCCACGGGGACCAGGTTCCTGGGGTCGCGCCCGTCCTTGATGAGCGCCGTGATCTCGAGATCCGTCATGGTGAACGCGACGTTCCCGAGGTTCACGATCTCGACCAGCAGCCCCATCTCGGCTGCCTCGACCCGGCGCGAAAGCGTCTCCGTACGGGAGTAGCTGTTCTCCGTCGTCAGTGTGTCGGCGTACGCCCTGGACGAGGCACGGGCCGAGGTGTTCGAGACCGAGAACGTCGAGGACCCGCTCACGCCGCCCTCGGTGCTGAACTCACCGCTGATGCTGGTGCTACCGTTGATGCCGAACTCGTGCTCGAACCCGATCGTGGCACCCGCCTTGAAGAACCACTCGTTGGTGTTCGAGTCGGTGGTGCTGGACTCCGTGCTCTCGTCGAGTTGCAGCGAGACCGAGCTCGCTTTCGCGTCCACGGCGTTCTCGCCTCGTTGGGTCTCCGTCTCGAAGCGCACGTCGAGGGCCAGGTCCACCGTGCCGATCCGGATCTGCGGCATGGGAAGATCGGCGATCCGAGCGTTGCGGTTGGCGGTGACCACTTCGTACCCGTCGTCGAGGCCGTCCCCGTCGGTGTCGTCGAAGATGGCGGAGGTGCCGAAGGACAGGACTTCCAGGCCATCGGAGAGCCCGTCGCCGTCGGAGTCCTGCACGGTGGGGTCGCTGTAGTACCGGTTCAGTTCCTCGTCGTCGGTCAGCCCGTCGTCGTCGGTGTCGGCGTTGCGCGGGTCGGTGCGGTACGCCTTCTCGATCGCGTCGAGGAGACCGTCGCCGTCGGTGTCCCGGGCGGCGACGTTGACGGGATGGTCGAGCGGCAGGCTGGGGTCGCCGGGATCGCTGGTGACCTGCCGGCGCACCGTGTCTCCGTTGAGGAGGCGCACGACGACCGTCCAGCCGTACTGCTCCTCTGCGTCCGTCAGCCCGTCACCGTCCGAGTCGACGGAGCCCTTCGGCCCCGTGCCGAAGAACGTCGTCTGGAACGGATGATCGCGGTCGGGAGGAGCGATCTGGTTGCCCACCATGTCGGTGACGTCGGTGACGGTGAGGGCGTAGACGATCTCGGACTGCGCCAGCGTGGTCAGAGTCACGCTGCGCTGGTTGGCGCTGAGGACGGCCTTCGTGACCAGAACGATTGCTTGCGACGCCATCGCGTCGACAGTGTCGCGGTCGACGATGGCGTACTTCGCCGGGTCCTCGGCGCCGTTCGGCCCGCCCATCACCGGCTCGTCGAAGGTGACGACGACGGTGGTGTTGCCGGTCGAGTTCGCGCCCATGACGCGCGGGGGCTTCTGATCGTCGCTGGCGTCGACGGGCGCGCCCTGGAACGTCGTCTCGTTGGGCTCGATGGGGTTGCCGTTGCGGTCGGTGACACCGATGACCTCGACGGTGTACGTGACGCCCGCGGTCATCGGCCAGGTGGTGAGCGTCACCTCGGTCTTGACGTCGTTGAGCACCGCGGCGACGACCGGCAGCGGCGCGCCGTCCGGGTCGCGGACGAGGTACTTCGACGGGTCGGCGGCGCTGTCGCCGACCGGCTCGCTGAACTGGATCACGATGGTGGTGTTGCCGGTGACGAACACCTCTTTCACCGTCGGCGCGATGGCGTCGTCCTTGGTGATGCCGCGGAACTGCGCGGAGTTCACGAACGGATCGACGAGCTTGCTGCCTTGCGCGCTGAGCACGTTCGTGACCTTGACGGTGTAGACCAGGTCGCTCATCGAACTGGTGGTGAGGATGACGCGAGAGCGGTCCTTGCCGTTGTCGGCGTACGCCGCGCCCAGCACATCGAGTCCCGGCATGGCGATCTCGTAGTACGCCGGGTTCAGAGCGCCGTCGCCCATCTCGGACAGCTTGGCGCTGGTGGGGTCGGCGAAGGTGATCAGGACCTCGGTGTTGTTCAACGCGATGGCGCTTGCGACGATCGGAGCGACTTCTCCCGAACCGCCGAAGCCGCCCTGGGCGGTGATGCCCGTGATCGGTGCCGACCCACCCTTGGGCCGTACGCCCGACACCGTCAACGCGTATGTCACGAGTTGCTGCGGTTCGGTCGCCAGCGTCACGCGGTTACCATCCTGCGCGACGTACGCGGCGAGCACCGGCAGAAGCCGACCGTCCGGGCCCGCGACCCGGTAGTTCGCGGCGACGCCGCCGCTCTCGTCCACCGCGCGGTCGAACGTCACCTCGATGGAGGTCTGGCTGGTGGCTCGGGCGCTGACGATCGCGAGCGCGTTGGCGGCCGGGTCCGGCGCACGTCCACACGCGCCGAGCGCCGCTGCGAGCAGGGCGACGGCGAGCCATCGCCACGCCCCCCGCGACGCCCTTCGCGACGCCCTTCGCGACGTCGTTCTGGACGCTCTCCGCAGTGCCACCCGCGACGTCTCTTGCACGGTCGATCCTGGTCGGTCCATCCTGATCCTCCTTGGTGCGACGTTCACCGCCTGGTGGTGACCGTTCGCCGTCCGACGACGCGCCGTCCTATGACGCGGCTGCCCACGAAAGGTGCGGCGCCCCGTACGAGATGCCGGGGCGACGCGGGCGGGCCCAGGGTCCCCCGCGGGTCCCGGAGCAGAACGCCACAGCATCCGGAGACACCCCTGTCACGGGCGTGTCATCCACGCGCATCGCGTGACATCCACACGCATCGCGCGACGGGCCCGCCGTAAGATGTCCGTCGAACACCGCGGGGCACGCTGACGCAAGCGAGCTTCGTGCCCACCTTCTCGCGCCACGTCGGACCTACGCGGCACGCAGCTCCGGAGCGGCCATGCACTTGCGAACCCTGGGGAACCTCGCCCTCGAAGGCGTGGACTTCCCGCAGCCCAAGCTCTTGCTGTTGTTGAGCTACTTGTCGGTCGCCGGTCCGCAGCCGCGGGGAAGGCTGGCGCGGCTCTTCTGGCCCGATGCGACGGACGGGAGGAACCGCCTGTCCGTGAGCCTCTCTCGCATCCACAAGCACCTACCCGGCGTGCTCGACTTGGACGACCGCCATGTCTCCACGCGCCTGACCAACGACGCCAACGCTCTGTTGGCGGCGCTCGCCGACGGACGCAAGGCGGAGGCCATCGCGGCGTACCGGGGCCCCTTCCTGGACGACGTCGTGGCGGTGGGCGTGAGCGAGGAACTGCTCGACTGGATCCACGCGACCCGTGACGAGCTCGCGAGAAGGGTGCAGCACGCTCATCTCGATTTGGCGGAGATCCTCGCGGCGGACGCCAGGTTCGAGCGCGCCGCCGACCACGCCGAATCGGCGCTCGCAGGCGGCGCCTTGTCCTTGTTGGATCCGGCGGACCTGGCGAGGCTCCACACCCTCTTGGTCGCGAGTGGAAGCCCGCGTGCCGTCGAGGTGCGCGAAGAGGCGGACGCCTTCGAGCTCGACCTCGTCACGTCGCAGGGTCAGGCGCGCGAGCGGCTGGCGCCGGTTCGGTCGCCTGGTTCGATCGGGTCGACCTTGCCCCACGGGCCGACCCGACTCATCGGTCGTGAACGCGAACTCGCGGAGCTTGAGGCCATGCTCCGCCGCGACCACGTGCGCTTGGTGACGCTGGTCGGGCCGGGCGGGATCGGCAAGTCGAGCCTCGCGCTGCGGGTGGCGTCCGATGCTTCCGCGTCGGGGCGCTACGAGGGTGGGGTGGCCTTCGTCGAGCTCGAGGAGGTGCCTGCGCCCGAGGGGATCCCCTTCGCGATCGCGGATGCCTTCGGTGAAGCGGACGCCGCCGGCGGTGCGCCGCTCGAGGCGGTTGCGCGAAGGATCGGAGCTTCCCGGTTCCTGCTCGTGCTCGACAACTTCGAGGATCTCGTCGCCGGCGCCGAAGTGGTGGCCACTTTGCTCGACCGGTGTACGCGTCTGCAGCTGGTCGTCACCTCGCGCGAAGCGCTGGAACTCGAGGCGGAGTGGGTGGTTCCCGTCGCGGGACTGTCGTATCCGGAGGGTTCGGCGATCGAACGGATGGGAGACGCGGCAGCGCACGAGCAGCTCCGGGACGTCGCGGCGCACACGCCAGGGGCCACCCTCCTGCCTTCGGCGGATCCCCCTTCGGACGTGGACCCTACGCTCGTCGGGCGCTGGTCCGCCCTGGCGCTGTTCGAGGAGCGCGCGAGGAAGGTCCATGCCGGCTTCCGGATCGGTCCGGAGGACGTGGCTTCCGTTACGGCGATCTGCCGCGCGTGCCACGGCAGTCCGCTGGCGCTCGAACTGGCCGCCGGTTGGGCGGGTGCGATGGCCTCGGCCGACATCGCCGAGGAGATCGCTGCTGACATCGACTTCCTGAGCACCCGCCGGCGCGACGCGGGATCTCGGCATCGCAGCATCCGACACGTGTTCGAGCAATCGTGGCGACGGCTGTCGGATGAGGAACGCAGGGCGTTCCGGCGTCTCTCGGTGTTCCGCGGCGGCTTCGACCGGGGCGGTGCGCGCGCCGTGGCGCGGGCGGACGCGCGTGTCCTGGCTGGTCTGGTGGCCAAGTCGTTCTTGATGCTTCGTTCCGGTGGGAGGTACGAGCGGCACCCCCTGTTGCATCAGTTCGGCAGCGAGAAGCTCGCAGCGGACGCGGCGGAGCGGGCGGAGATGGCCGCGCGGCATGCCAAGCACATGCATGACCTGGCGCTGTCGGCCAGACCTCGGATCAACGCGGTGGCGGCGGGGTCGTGGATGCGCCGGCTGGAAAGCGACCACGCCAACCTGCACGCCGCGTTGACGTGGGCACGTGACGAGTGCCGCGCGGACGTGATGCTCGACATGGTCGAGTCGTTGTCCGAGTACTGGGTCTGGCGTGGGTACCTGGACGAGGCGCTGCACTGGGCGAAGGAGATCGTAGCCATGGGCGACCAGCATGGGGACCCGGAGCGCCACGTCGCCATGCTGCTGCGGACGAGTTACCTCTGCCTCCTGCACGCAGACTACGAGTCGCCTAGGGAGTTGCTCGACGCGAGCCTAGTCATCGCGCGACGCATCGGGAGCGTCCGCGCGGAAGCGCGAACCTGGTCGCATCGCGGCATCGTGGCGGTGTACCGAGGCGATTACCCGACCGCGCGGTCGCACTACCAGCGGGCCCTGGCGCAGGCCGAGGCCGGCGGGCACGCCGACGTGGTGGCGCGAGTGCTGAACAACCTCGGTGACGTCTTCTTCTTCGAAGGCGACCACGTCAAGGCGAGCGCCTACTACGCGAGGTGCGTCGAACTCGAGCGGGAAGTGGGTGACCGGCAGATGGTGTCGAACGTGCTCGGAAGCCTCGCGATGGCGCTCCTGTACCGGGGCGACGTCGAGGCGGCACAGCGTTCGCTGCGGGAGAGCGTGTCGACGGTCACGTCGATGGGGATCACGTTCAGCATCCCACCGGCGCTCGAGCAGTACGCGCTGCTTGCCTCCGCGTGTGGTCGGTGGTCCGAAGGCGCTCGCCTGTGGGGAGCTTCGGAGGCGCTTCGCGAGCGGCTACGCACGCCACTGGAGCCGTTCGCGCGGCCGACGCGGGACGCGTGGCTGCGGGCCGCGGTCGAGCGCCTCGGGGTGATTTCCGTGCACGAAGCCCACGACCACGGACGGCGCTGGCCGGCCGAGTACGCCATGGCCTGGGCGCTCGGCACCGACTTCGTGCGCGACATGGGTTCCGAGACGCCGGAGTTGCCGCCGTTCCGCGAACCGGGACGCGCCTGGGACGGCGGATCGTCAGGCAACCAAGCGAACGAGGGAAGCACTTCTCGCGACCAGAACTGAGCCGTCGTTCGCGACCTCGGTGGGTCGGATCAGCGCTGGCCGTGGCGGGGCCCCTCTTGGCTCCTCGACGCGAAGCGAGCAGACCGCCAGCGACGTGCCACGACCGAAGTGGCCGTCACGACACGGAAGGGTGGCTAGCGGGCGCGGGCCGAGACCGACGGTCCATGTGCAGGAGCAATACGACGCTGAGAACGGTCGAGCCGCCGGCGATCGTCCAGGCCGCTTGGATCGAAGCGGACTCCGCCACCCAACCCAGCACCACGCTGCCGAGGAACGCCCCAGCGAAGCCCGCTAGGGAGCGCACCGACAGCATCACCGAGCGGCGGTTGCCCGGGACGGCGCCGTTGAACAGCGCCGCGATCGGCGAGCCGCTGCCGCCCATCGCCAGGTACGCGATCCAGAACAAGGCCACGGCCGCCGGCACGACCTTCGTGAAGGCGAGGGCCAGGACGGCGGCGAGTTGCAGCGCGTGGAACAGCGCCGCGACCCTGGCGTGTCGCCGTCCGAGCCAGCGGCTCATCGGGATGGCGAGCAGGTTCCCGAGCATCCCCGCGCCGAACGAACCAGCCATGATCACGCCGAACAGCCAGGTCTTCTCGGCTCCGCCACCGAGACGAGCGGCGAAGAACGGTTGCCAGAACGTCTCGAGGCCTGCTACCAGGAACCCGGACGCCGCCGACACGCCGAGCAGCGCGAGGACGATCCCGTTCCCACGAGTCAGCGCGACGGCGTCACGGAACACGTGGCCGTAGGAAGTCTTGGCGCCCTCGGTCGGCGTTTCACGAACCAACGTCAGGATGGCGACGAGTGCCAGGAGCTTGACGCCGAGTGACGCGAGGATCGGTGTCGCGAGGGGGCTTACGATGTGCCCCTCGATCGTCGGGAGATGCGCGAACCATGTCGGCAGGAACCCGCCGAGGAGCGTGCCGGCGGCCAGCGCGAACAGTTCGAACGTCCCCGCCATCGCGAAGGGCGGTTGGAGGTCGACGTCGGGTTCGATCGCCTGTTGCGCATCGACGAACCAGGCCTCGAGCGCGCCGGAGCCGAGTGCGCGAGACGCGCCGAACACCACCGCGTACGCCAGCAACATCGGTAAGGAGAACGTCACCAGCAACATGGCCGACGACGCCATGGCCAGCGCGCCGGCGAGCATCGCCACACGCTTGCGGCCGATGGTGTCGGCGAGTCCGCCGGTCGGCACCTCGAGCAGCGCTACTGTCAGCGCGTAGATCCCGGTGAACAGGCCGACGTCGAGGAGCGAGAAGCCGCGCGACTGGACGAACAGCACCCCGATGGCCATGGGCAGGACGTTGCCGAACCAGGTGAGCGAGGTCACGAAGTAGTACGTGCGACGCACGGAGCGCAGCGCGCTGACGCGTGCCGCGTCCGACGGGGTGTGGGTGACGTCGGGTCGTTCCGGGGTGCGTTCCATGCTCGTAGCCTGCGCGGTACGCTACCTCGAATGAAAGGTCCCGATTCGGGTAGCATCCCACTGGAACGGTTTCACCGCGTCGACGATCTCGGGCAGGCCGGGATGCTGATGGACATGGAGGTGCGCCGCTACTTCGAGCCGTTCCTCGCGCGGGAGAAGTCCGTATCCGAGGCCGCCGCGGAAGTCGGCTGCGACCCGAGCGTGATGCTCTACCGCGTCGGCAGGTTCGTTCGCGCGGGGCTGTTGCGTGTGGTGCGAGAGCGCCGGCGCGCTGGGCGCGCCATCAAGGTGTACCGCTCGAGTCACGACGCCTACCTGGTGCCGTATGCCTCGACGGCGTTCGCCACGCTGGAGGAGGCGTTCGCGGCGGGTTACGAGGCGAACGCCCGCCGCGTCGCCCGCTTGGTGGCACGGCAGTTCCGCCAGCGGAGCTGGGACGGATACCGGCTCTACCGTCAACCGAGCGGCGAGACGTGGTTCGAGGGCGCGCCCGACGAAGACCGCATGATCGACATGACCGATCTCGATCGACCGCCCGGCCTCGACTACGTCATCGACGTGCCGCTGACAGAGGCGGAGGCACGCCAGGTTCAGGCGATGCTGGTCGACATCCTGAAGCGGTTCGGACCCATCGAGGAGCGTCGGGAACGGACCGATGACAAGGAGCACACGCCGTACATGCTGAGCGTCGCGTTCGTGCGCGCCGAGGTTGAGCGCTGAGCGACGGCTATCCCTGCCAGTCGTACATCACGGACCCAGGCGTGGTCAGGAACTCGCCCGTCTCGAGCAACGTCTTGAGTCCCGAGAGGATCATCGGCCAGCCACCGTACAGCTCCTCGTTCGCGCCCTCGGGCAGCTGGTCGTGCGTGACCGTGAGGCGGCACGAGTCACCGACCGGCTCGATGTCCCAGGTGACGCGCGAGGTTCCGGCCGCCTTGACGTCATCGCTCCACATCGCTCGGAAGCTCTGCACCAGGCGCCTTGGCGGCTCGACCTCGAGGTTCTCGCCTTCCGAGATCAGCATGTCCGGCGCTTGACGCGGCGTGCTCCGGTAGGTCGATCCCACGGTCCAGTCGGTGTCCACGGCTACGCCGAAGCTGTACTTGGCGCGCAGGTCCGGGTCGGTGATCGCCTGCCAAAGCCGCTCCGGCGTGGTCTTGATGTAGATCTCGAATACCTTCTCCATCGTGCCCTCCTCGAGGTCGCGCTTGAGGCCGGCGAGCATCGCCGACCAGGGCTCCGTGTACTTGTCGATCCAGCGGTCGTGGATCGACCGGATGGGCACGGCGTTGAGGAAGTGCAGTTTCTCGCGACCTCGCCTGCGTGTTAGCACCAAGCCGGCCTGCTCCAGGACCTTCAAGTGCTTCATGACGCCGAAGCGGGTGAGGCTGGTGCGTGCTTCGAGCTCGGTGAGCGTCTGTCCGTCGCGCTCGAACAGCGCGTCGAGCAGGTTCCTGCGGGTCGGGTCGGCGAGGGCCTTGAACACCGCGTCCACGCGAACACCATAGGTGACCAAACAGTCACATGGCAAGCCTGAAGCGGAGACTGCTCCGCGCACGGAACGACGGGAGCGCCGTCTGCTTCGTCTAGGTGCCGCTAGCGGCGATCGGCGAAGGCGCGTTCAGCCGCCGCGCCTCAAGCCCAGACGTGGCACAGCGCCCCAGCGACCCCCGGGCCGCGCCGGCGTCGCCCGAGTTCACCACGCTACGCGAACAGCAGTCCCGCGGCGGCGAGCGCCTCTCGCAGCGTCGTCAGCGCGTTCGGACCCATCCCGTGCAGCGCGGCGACGTCGGCTTCGCGGTGGGCCGACAGATCCTCCAGCGTCGTGATGCCGGCACCTGCCAGCGCGCGGCGCGCGGGTGCAGTCAGCTTCGGTAACAGGTGATCGCGCTTGGATGGTCCCGCCATCGCTTCACTCGCGCCAGATCGGCCAGGTGGCTCCCTCGAGCGCCTCGCGTGCTTCGGAAGGACGGCCCGACTGGCGCAGCAACGCCATGATCTGTCCGCGGTGATGGGAGTCATGCACGATGCAGTGCTGGATCAACGCGGCCGGGTGGGACTGGTAGTAGCCCTCGAAGCTCCGGCCCTCTTGGACGGCGGCGACGACGGCGTCGCGCATGGCGGCGTCACCCTCGTCGAAGGCGGTTTGCAGCTCCGGGATGCTGCTGGCCTTGAGCCAGGTCGGGGCGGCCCCGTCGCTGGGGTCGTCGAGCCGTTCGGCGTGCGCGGGGGAGACCTGCATGAGCCAACCGCGCCGGAACTCCACGATGTCGGCCAGGTGCTGGCCGATGTTGAAGCCGCCGACACCGTCGCTGTAATTCAGGACATCCATGTCGAGGGTCGCGAGCACAGCGCGGTTGACGCGGCCGTTGCGTTCGAACGCGTCGAGGATCAGGGCGAGTTCTGCCGGAATCGTCATGGCGTACCTCCGGAATCGGGCGTTTCGAGCATGCCGCCGTCTTCGTGACCGCATGTCGTGAAGGGAGTTGACGCCGTGAGTCTAGCGGACCCGCTCCTTGGAAGCCAACGGGCGCTCGTCGTACGCGCTCCAGCCCGCGCCCGCGCCGCCGCGGGTGACGTACGCGCGGGCGCCTCGCCCTACCGCATCGCGATACGTCGCGGACGTGTCGGTCGTGAATCGCTCCACGTCCGCGCGCCGCACCAGCGCCACTGCGCAACCGGCGAACCCACCACCGGTCATGCGCGCGCCGAGGCATCCTGGTGCGCGGCGGGCGGCGGTCACCATCGCGTTGAGGGCGGGGGACGAGATCTCGAAGTCGTCGCGCATGCTCGCGTGGCTGGCGTCCATCTCCGTGCCGACGCGTGCGACGTCACCGCTCCCCAGGGCGTCGGCCGCCCGTAGCGTGCGAGCGTTCTCGCGGATCACGTGGCGCGCGCGCCGCACGTCGACCTGGTCGAGGCGTGGCGCGGCGGCGTCCAGCATGGCTTCGTCCGCGTCTCGGAGTGCGGGAACGCCGAGTTCCCTGGCCACGCGCTCGCAGGCGGCGCGGCGGTCGTCGTAGGCGCTGCCCACCAGCGCCCGGCGCGTGCCGGTGTCGAGCACTACCACCGCCACGTCCTCCGGGAGCGGCACGGGCCGGAGCGTCAGCTCCCGGCAGTCGATCAGCAGCGCGTGCCCGGCGACGCCGGCAGCGGCGATCAGCTGGTCCATGATGCCGCTCTGCACCCCGATCCAACGGTTCTCGACGCGCTGCATGAGGCGCGCCATGGTCTTGGCGTCCCAGTCGAAGCCGCTGGAAACCGCGAACGACGCCGCTACGGCCAGTTCGACCGCCGCCGAGGAACTCAGTCCGGCGCCCCGTGGCACGTCGGACGCCAGCGCGCCGTCGAATCCATGCAAGGGGAGACCCGCATCCTGCAAGGACCAGGCCACGCCGCGCGGGTACTCCATCCATCCGGTCCGGGCCCGGCCGCGGACGGTGCTCTTGCGTCCGCGCTGGTCGAGGCTCCTGGCCGCGTCGACGGCGAACGTTCCCTCTTGGCCCAGATCGTCGGCAGCAAGCCGCACGACGCCATCCTGGCGCGGAGCCACGGCCATCCAGGCGGCTCGCTCGAGCGCCATCGGCAGGACGAACCCGTCGTTGTAGTCGGTGTGCTCACCGATGAGGTTCACCCGACCCGGCGCGTGCACCAGATGCGTCGGGTCACGCCGGTAGGCCCGTCGGAACGCGGCGACGGCGCGCTCGGGGGCCCCAGGACTCGGGGCGGAGACCTCCCGCCCTGCGCGTTTCACGCGCCCCTCGCTCGGAAGTGGGCGTCCGGAAGCTCGCGCAGGCGTGCGGCCGCGCGTTCGGGCGTCAGGTCGCGCTGCGGCTCGGCCAGCATCTCGAACCCGACCATGAACTTGCGCACCGTCGCCGACCGCAACAGCGGCGGGTAGACGTGCGCGTGGAGCTGCCAGGCCATGGTGGCGGGCGCCTCGGCGAAGGGCGCCCCGTGCCAGCCGAACGAGTACGGGAACGACGTCTCGAACAGGTTGTCGAGTCGGGTGAAGGCACGCTTGGCGAGGTCCGCCAAGGCGTCGCGTTCGTCGTCGGTCAGGTCCGGCAGGCGCGCGACGTGGCGAGTGCGGGGCAGGAGCATCAACTCGAACGGCCAGGTGGCCCAATACGGCACGACGGCCAGCCAGTGCTCGTTCTCCACCACCACCCGTTCCGCGCGCTCCCGTTCGGCATGGGCGTAATCGAGCAACATCTGTCGCCCATGGCGCTCGTGGTAACGGCGTTGGCTCGCGTCCTCGCGCGCGACCTCCGTGGGCAGCGCGTCGAGCGCCCATACCTGACCGTGCGGATGCGGGTTGGATGCTCCCATCGCCTCGCCCTTGTTCTCGAACACCTGCACCCAGCGGTACGTCGCGCCCAGTTCCGCCGTCTGCTCTGCCCACACGTCCACGACTCGCCGGATGTCGGCTGCGGCCAGTTCGCAGAACGTGAGGTCGTGGCGTGGATGGAAGCAGATCACCCGACACGTCCCGGGAACGGCGTCTTGCCGGAAGAACACCTCGCTCGATGGCGGCGCGGTGGGCACGTCGGGCAGGAGCGCGGCGAAGTCGTTGGTGAACACGTACGTGGTGGTGTAGTCGGGATTGCGCTTCCCACCTGCACGCTCGTTGCCGGGGCAGAGGTAACAGTCGGGGTCGTGCCGCCGGCGCACCTCCGGCGCAGGCGACTCGATCCGCCCCTGCCACGGCCGCTGCATGCGGTGGGGGGACACCAGCACCCACTGGTCACGCAACGGGTCGTAGCGCCGATGCGGGTGGTTCGCGGGGTCGAAGGCCTGGCGCTCCACGTATCGATGGTACGCCGTCCTCGGTCGGGGTTGACTCGGCGGATGCGTGTAGCTACACTCAAAGGCATCGCAAGATGCCCGCGCACCGGTCAACGGCTACGGGCGAGCCCCGGCGAGTCGCCCCCGTGCGGGGTGCCCCGGTGGTCGCCCCCGGTCGATGCTCCGCGCCCGGGCGTCGACCAGGAGGCCGTGATGACGGAACCCGGCAACCCGCAACCCGCCAGCACCGAACGCGCCAACACACAACCTGCCAGCGCCGACCGGGCCGACACGCAACCCGCCGGCGCCGAACCCGCCAACCCGCGCCCCACCACCGAACCGCCCCAGTCGCAACGGCCCGACGTCGCCCACTTGCGCACGCTGTACTTCGTCATCCACCGCACCGTGCGCCGCAACCTCGAGGGCGTGTCGCACGAGGAGAGCCTGCGAAGCCCCGAACCGTTCGGCAACAACGCGAACTGGGTCCTCGGACACCTCGTGGACTCGGCCGAAGGCGTCCTGGGATTGCTGGGGCAGCCCCGGGTGCTCGACAGCGGCGCGCTGGCGCGATACCGGCGCGGCACCAGTCCGCTGATCGACGCGGCGGAGGCGCTCCCGCTCGAGCGCCTGCTCGAAGTGTGGGACGAAGCGTCCAAGCGCATCAACGTCGGCCTGAAGTCCATCCCGGAGGAACGCGTCGACGCCCCGGTGCCCGCGGACCTGACGTGGATGGGGACGACGATCGGCGCAGCCGTGGCGTTCGTGTCGTTCCACCAGTCGTATCACGCGGGCCAACTCGGCCTGCTGCGCAGACTCCTGGGGAAGCCCGGTGCCATCGCCTGATCCGGGCGGCTTCGACCGCCGCTCCGCCCTCGAGATCGGGCTCACCTGCACCTACTTCCGCGCGCGCCGGGCGACGCGCATCCTGGCCGACGTTTACGACGCGGCGCTGCGACCTCATGGGCTGAAGGGCACCCAGTTCTCGCTGCTCACGGCCATCTACGTGCTCGAGAGCACGCCTGCCGGCGCCACCGTCGGTGAACTCGCCAGCGTCATGGCGTCGGATCGCACCACCCTCTCGCGCACCTTGACGCCGCTCGAGCGCGATGGCCTGCTGGTCCGTGAACCCGGCGAGGACCGGCGCGAGCGACGGGTGCGCCTCACGGATGGTGGTCGGGCACGGCTGGAAGCCGCCGCCGAGGCGTGGCGACGGGCGCAGGACGCGGTGGTGGCGTGCGTGGGCGACGCGTGGCCGGCGCTGATGAGCGGGCTACGGGCGGTGGACGACCTCGAGCACGACAAGGCGTCGCGAGCGTGAAGGTCCGCGGGTGACGACAGCGCGCGCATGACGGCTTCGACGCGCATGCACGACGATGAGGTGCCCACCGATGCGGGCCTCGTCAGGCGGTTGATCGCCGAGCAGTTCCCGCGTTGGGCCCAACTCCCGCTCGTGCCGGTCGCCTCCGCCGGAACCGATAACGCCTT
Source organism: Trueperaceae bacterium (assembly GCA_046484635.1). Lineage (GTDB taxonomy): Bacteria > Deinococcota > Deinococci > Deinococcales > Trueperaceae > CAZACZ01. Next base: position 30,048 of record JAWOIL010000015.1, on the reverse strand, counting down.
GTACCGCCTCGGTGACGACCTCGTAGTACGGCTGCCGCGGATTCATTGGGCGGCGGACGACGTGGCGAAGGAGCAGACGAGGCTGCCGCTGCTGGCGCCCTACCTGCCGGTCGTGATCCCCGAGCCGATCGCACTCGGCGTCCCGTCCGGCGATTACCCGTGGCACTGGTCGGTCTACCGCTGGCTCGAGGGAGAGAACCCCGACGTCGGTGCCTTGCCGGAGCCCGAGGGGCTTGCCGAGGACATCGCGGCGTTCGTCACGGCCCTGCAGGGCATCGACGCGGCTTCGGGTCCCGTCACCGGCCGCGGCGTGCCGTTGGCCGAGCGTGACGAACCGACGCGGGCGGCGCTCGACGCCCTGGGAGAGACGGTCGACCGAGGTGCCGTGACGGCGGCGTGGGAGTCCGCACTCATGGCGCCAGCATGGACGGGGTCACCCGTGTGGTTGCATGGCGACCTCGGGCCAGGCAACCTGCTGTGTCGCGATGGGCGCCTCCACGGCGTGATCGACTTGCCTTACTACCAGAACACGAACCCGCACCTGGTCGCCGATTCGCGCCGCAAGATCGCCGCGGTGCTGGCGGGCGGCCTCGAGGACGCGCGCTAGGGGAAGCCAGGCACGGGCACGCCGCCGCGCACCGCGGGACGCATCGACGAAGCGGCCCGCCGTCACAACCGCGTCGTCCGCAACAGTGTGGCGTTGACGGCGACCACGACCGTCGAGACGCTCATCAGGAGCGCACCGATGGCAGGAGAGAGGACGAAGCCGGCCCACGCCAAGGCGCCCGCCGCCAGTGGGATCGCCACGGCGTTGTAGCCCGTTGCCCAGAACAGGTTCTGCACCATCTTGCGGTAGGTGGCGCGGGACAACCGCAGGGCTGCCAGCACGTCCGCTGGGTCGTCCTCGACCAGCACCAGGTCGGCCGACTCGATGGCGACGTTGGTGCCGGCGCCGATCGCCACCCCGAGGTCGGCCTCGACCAGCGCCGGGGCGTCGTTGATGCCGTCGCCCACGAACGCCGTGCGGCCGTCGCGGCGCAGTTCGCGCACCAGTCCGGCCTTCTCCTGCGGCAGCACCCGCGCGTGGAACCGTTCGATGCCGAGTTCCTCCGCCACGGTGCGGGCGACGGCGGCAGAGTCCCCGGTGATCATGACCGGCTCGACCCCCATGGCGTGAAGCGCGTCGACGGCGGCGCGCGCGCTGGGGCGCACCTTGTCGGCCAGGGTGAAGAGCGCCAGCACCGCGTGTTCGCTCATGAGCGCGATGACGCTCTCGCCGCGCGCCTCGGCCTCGTCGAGGGCCCTTTGCAGAGCGTCGGCGAGTTCCAGGCCGCGTTCCTGCGCCCACTCGGGGCGGCCGACGGCGTACGTAGTGCCGTCGATGGCGCCATGCACACCCTTCCCCGCCACGACTTCGAAGGATGTCGCCTCGGTGGGGTCGATGCCGCGCTCCCGGGCCTCCGCCACCACCGCTGCTGCCAGTGGGTGCTCGCTGCGCAATTCCAGCGCGGCGGCGATGCGCAGCGCTTCCCGTTCGTCGAAGGCCGCGGCGATGCCCTTGCCGACTGCCGTGTGCACGCCGCGCACCCCGAACACCCCTTCGGTGAGCGTGCCGGTCTTGTCGAAAGCCACGCGCTCGATGTCGCGTGCGCGCTCGAACGCCTCGCGGTTGCGGACCAGGATGCCGTTCGCCGCGCTCATGGCGGTGGCGTTGACGGTCACGAGCGGGATAGCGAGCCCGAGTGCGTGTGGGCAGGCGATGACCAGCACCGTCACGGTGCGGGCCACGGACTGCTGGAGGTCGGCGCCCGCCAACGTCCACGCGACGAACGTGACCACCGCGGCGCCGAGGGCGACGTAGAACAGCCAGCCGGCGGCGCGGTCGGCCAGCGACTGGAAGCGGCTCCGCGATTCTTGGGCTTCACGCACCAAGCGTTGGATCTGCGAGAGCGTGGTGGCATCGCCGGTGCGCGTGATGCGCACCGTCAGGGCGCCCTCGCCGTTGACGCTGGCGGCGACGACCTCGTCGCCGACGTCCTTGCCGACGGGGCGCGACTCGCCGGTCAGGAACGCCTCGTTCACGCTGCTGACGCCGTCGACCACCTCGCCGTCGGCGGGCACCTGTTCGCCGGGACGAATCAGGATGCGGTCTCCCTCGGCCAGGTCGGTGACGGGCACGTCCTCGACCTCGCCGTCCGAAAGGCGGTGCGCTACGCTCGGCATCAGCTTCGTGAGTTCCTCCAGGGCGCTCGAGGCGCCCCGCACGCTTGCCATCTCGAGCCAATGACCGAGCAGCATGACGCTTACCAGCGTCGCCAGCTCCCAGAAGAACGGCATGCCGGGCAGCCAGAAGCTGACCGCCATGCTGTAGGCGTACGCCACCGTGATCGCAAGGGAGATCAGCGTCATCATTCCGGGCGTGCGCGCGGCCAGCTCGTGCCGAGCGCCGCGCAAGAACACCCAGCCGCCGTAGAGGTAGATGATCGTGCCGAGCAAGGGGTTCAGCCACGCGACTCCGCGGAACGACACCGCCTCGTAGCCGAGCCACGTCTGCAATTGGTCGCTGAAGTACAGCACCGGCATCGTGAGGACGAGCGTGATCCAGAAGCGGTCACGGAACGTCTCCGGAGTGTGTCCGGCGTGCTTGTCGTGGTGCTTGTCGTGGTGCTCGTCGTGTTCTCGCTTGTCGTGTTCGTGGTGGACCATGGCCGGACTCCTCGGGAGAACCCTCCCCCCCTGGGGTGGTATACGCAACCATATTCCGGTGCAGGCGGTGCGTCAAGGTGTCGCCTGGGACGATCGCGCGTTTCGTCTGCGTCTCGCGCGTCAGATCGCGCCTGAGCTTCTCGAACTGCTCGGCGTCGATCTCTCCGTGCCGTCGAGGGCGGCCGCATTCTCAGACGTGACGTGGGAGAGATCCAACGACGTCGACCCACAACGGACCGCGCGGCGACAGAGTGAGACCGGTTCGCGGCGTGGGGTCCCCGCCGACCGCCTTCGCGCGTCCGGCAGCGAACGGCGTCAGCGCCACCTCGAGGATCAGGTTCGCGAGGTGCATCCCCAGGCAGGTGCGCTCGCCTGCGCTGAACGGTATGTACCCCCACGGCGGCTTGCGCTCTTGGAAACGCGTCGGGTCGAAGCGATCCGGATCGGGCCACAAGTCCGCGTCGCGGTGCGTCAGGTACGGGCTGTAGAACACCAGCAACCGACGCGGGAACGCGTGCCCTGCATACGAGAACGGCCGCGAGGCAACGCGGCTGCCGAGCCATCCCGCGGGGTAGAGGCGGAGCGTCTCCTGGACCACGGCCCTGACCTCGTCGGGGGTGCCGTCGTTCGGTGTGCCCGCCAGGTGCCATAGTGCCCAAGCCAAGGTGTGCGCGGTCGTGTCGAACGCCGCTGCCAACGCTACGCGCAGTTCCTCACCAGCGCCGTCGACGCCCGCCAGGGCGTGCGCCAGGCTGCCATCGCCCGGGGCAGCGAGCACCCGGGCGATGGCGGCGTCGACCTGCCGGAACGTCGCCGGGCGCGGCAGCAGGGGCCACGGCAAAGGGCGGTGCAGGGGCGCGACGAACTTCTCCAACAACGGTTGCGGGAACTCGCCGGCGAAGAACGCTTCGTTGAGCATGGGGGGAACGACGTGCAGCGCCCACGCAAGGGTGTCGAATCGCCCGGCCGGCAGTTCCCCCGCGACTACGGCCACGAGCCGCTCGCGCATCGTGGCCACGCTGCCTGCGTGGAAGTGCGGGTTCAGTTCCTGTCGGCGAGGTGCATGTTCGGGGTGGTCGGTCATCACCACGCCGCCATTCAGGTACGGACTCAGCGCGCTGAGGCTGCCCTTGCTACGGAACGTGTCCAGGTCGCCCAGCACGAGGCGGTTCCACTCCGGCCCGTACCCCACCACCGCGCGGCGCCACAAGCGCAGCTCGAAGACCCTGCCCAGGCGGGCGCCATCGCCGAGCAACGCCAGCGGTTCGCGTCCCCAGCGGCCGAGGTGCCCTACCACCGGCTGGCCCGCCGGTGACGGCAGTGGAAGCGCTGCGCCACTCACGCGTACGCCCTGCCTTTCCATACGACCGCGCGGCGCATCGAGCGCGCGTAGACCGGTAGGGCGAACAGCGGCGTCAACGGCGTGAGGACGGCCTCTGCGTACGCCCTCCGGCCCGTCTTCGCGTTCACCAACAGGCGCCCGGCCATCCCCAGCACCAACGGCGCCAGCCAGCGCGGTTCCAGCGCCACCAACGCCAGCGGCGTGGTGTACACCAGCACGTGCCAGGCCGCGCCCAGGGCGAGCAGCACCCGGGATCCGCCATGCGCGGCCGGGAGGCTCTTCGCGAACCCGCGAACCGCGTCGCGGTAGCCGTCGTACATGCGCGCGGTGACGAGACCTCCCCCCAGCGCGAGGCCCAGTTGCATGCCGGCGCGCCGTGCCTGGCGCGCGAAGCGCACGTCCTCGACGATCTCGTTCTTCATCGCGGCGTGACCGCCCAGCGCGGCGTACGCGTGGCGCGTGAAGGCGATGGCTTGACCGTTCGCTGCGGCCGCCGCCGGCACCGGCAACCGCAGCAAGGGGAACGGCAGGAACGAGAGGAGCACGTCGTCGATCAGCGGCACGAGCACGCGCTCGCCCAGGGTTCCCGTACGTTGGCGCGGGAACACCGAGAACGCATCGGCCCGCTGGCTTCGCATCTCGCGGACGAAGGCTTCCAGCGCGCCGTCGTTCCAAGCGACGTCGGCGTCGGTGAAGAGCAGCACATCGCCGTCCGCGGCCTCCGCGAGCTGATGGCACGCCCAGTTCTTCCCGGTCCAGCCGGGCGGCAAGGGCGCGCCCGTCAGAAGACGCACGCGTGGGTCGTGCCCGGCAAGGTGAAGCACGACGTCGGCCGTGCCGTCGTCGGAGGCGTCGTCCAGGATCAAGATCTCCTGCGCGGGTTGCCGCACGATCCCCGCGAGGTGCGCGCGCAGGTTCGCCGCTTCGTTGCGCGCGGGCACCAGGATCGAGACGCTCGACGTTCCGTCCGCGGCCGGGCCGGGGCGTTCCGTCACGGCTCCCGCCGCCTCGGCGCCCCGGCCAACCTCACCCAACACCGGGAACGCCCGCAGGTTGATGACGATGCCCGTCAGACGCACGAGCAGGAACGCCGTCACGACGACGAAGGCCAAGGTCATGACGCACCATCCGGCGGTGCCGCTTCTCGACCGCGTCCCCGCAGTCCCGTTAGCCGCTCTTCCCAGCTTCGCGTGCCTCCCATGGCAAGGGCGAAGCCGGGGAGAGGCGCGCGCGGGTCGGCGCTACGTAGCGCGTCGTCCAGCGCCGCGAGTCGCTCGCGCAGGTGGGGCTCCAAGGCACCGCTCTCCACCCGGCTCAGGTCGAGGTAGGCCTCGGGGAACTCGTGCCCGCGCAGCGCGACCCGCGTCGCCACTGCCATCAGCGGTGCTCGCGCCTGCTGCGCCAGCCAGGCGGCGCCCTCCGCCAGCGGCCCGAGCGGGCCCGCCGGCCGGAGTTCGCCTTCGGGGAAGATCACAACGACGCCGCCGTGCTCGAGCGCCCGCACCGCCCTGCGGACCTCGCGCGTGCCGATGGCCCCGGCGCGGCGCAGGTAGCCGTGGCTGGCGAGGTTCTCCTCACTGACCACGACGGTCACATCGCGTCCCTTGCGCCAGAGCAGCGTCGCGGCCACGAACGCGTCGTACCAACCGTGATGGTTCGAGGCCCACACGAACCCTTCCGTCGGTATCTCCCCGCGCAGCCACACGCCCCGGAGGCGGCGGCGCACGATGAGGTCGAACCCCTTGCGAAGGAAGGCGGCGCGCGGGTCCATGGAGTCAGGATCCCGCGTCGCCTGCGCGCAGCGCAACCCAGCGTGCACGCAGTCGCGGCCCCAGCAGCACGAACAAGGTCAGGCCCTGGACCACGATCACGTTGGTGAACAGGAAGAACGTCGCCTCCTCGACCGGCAGACCCAACGGTGCGATGCCGGTCGTGAACGTCGGCGAGATCCACCAGATACCGAGTTCCAGCGCAGCCCGGTCGGCCAACCACAGGTACACGGTTGGGACGGCGATGGCCGTGCCGACCAAGCGAGCGTGGCGCACCAACTCGGGCGCGCCGGCGGCCCACTGGACCGCCGCCACGGGCGCGGCCCACGCCAGGATCAGCCCGAGGTAGAGACCGGACTCGACGCGCAAGAGCAGGAACCCGGCGGTAGCGAACGCCAGGAAGACGGCGGTGCCCACGATGCGCGCAGCCTTCGCGGCGTTCGGAGCCAGCGGCTCGGTGGCGGGTGGCGGCAAGCGCCGCGACAGCGCCAGCAGGATCAGGCCGGTCATGACCGTCTGCAACAAGAAGAAGAGGTACTCCTCGATCGGGACGTAACCGATGGTGAACAAGACGCGCCCGGGTGGGTACCCCCACACGCCGCGGAAGACGAGGTAGTTGTCCCACGGTGTGGTGTAGACCAGTGCCAGCACCGCGAGAACACCGAGCGACGCGCGTTGCGCGCGCGGGTCCTCGCTGCCGGGCCGGACCCTGTGCCGTGCGTCGCTTCGCGCCAACCACAGGAGGAGCGCGATCGGCGGGAGAAGGAAGACGAGGTGGAACTGCAGGTAGGTCATCTCACTCGCGTCCACGCCTTGCGCCGGACGCCGGTCGCGGCGTGATCCGTCGGGTCCTCACCGCCCTGTGCGTCCGGCGAGTACCAGCGCGACCGTGCGCGGTAGCAGCGAGACGCGTTCGAGCGGCGCCACGAACGCGCGGCGCGTGAGGTTGTCATAGCCGTTCTTCTCCACCTTCGCCAGGATCGCCTGGTAGTTGAGCGCCGCGAACGCCACTGCCCACGCCGCTGTGCCTTCCAGCTTCCCGATTCCACCCCAACCGCGGCGGTACAGACTGTCGGCCAGCACCACGAGCTCGTGCAACAACGCCTGGTAGCGCCGGCTGGGAACGCCGCTGCGCAGGTCTCCGACCGTCACGCCGTGCCGCTCGAGCAGTTCGCTGGGCAGGTAGATGCGCCCGCGGGCGAAGTCCTCTCCCACGTCCCGCACGATGTTCGTCAGCTGCATCGCCTCGCCCAGCGCGAGCGCGTCGGCCAGCGTGCGGTCCCCGCCACGGTAGCCGCAGATCGGCGCCACCAACAACCCGATCACGCCTCCGACGCGGCGGCAGTAGACCAGGAGCTCGTCCACGGTATCGACGCGTTGGCGGGTGAGGTCGCTGACGAGCCCGAGGCGAAGCTCCTCGAACGCGTGGAACGGGACGTCGTAGCGCGCGAGAAGCCAGTCGAGCGCGCGGCCCAGCGGGCGCGTCAGGTCGGCCTCGCAGCGGTAGGCGCGCTCCACCTGATCCCACCACGCCTCCAAGCGCCGCTTGGCCTCGACCGGGTTCGGCGCCTCGTCGACGGCGTCGTCACCGCTTCGGCACACGGCGTACACGACGCGCACCGCCTTGCGCTGGCGTGGCGCGAGGAGGGCGGACCCGAGGTAGAAGGTGCTGGAGTGCCGTCGTGTCACGTCGGCGCAGTAGGCGAACGCAGCTCGCATGGCGGGCACCGTGGGCGTGTCGAGCGTTGCGGGGTTCGTCACGCGGCACCACCTTCGTTCGGGAACGGAATGGCCAGAGGCGCGTCGCTGGATGCGCAGGCCCACCCGATCGTGGCCATGGGGAGTGAACGGCACATGCCAGCCAGCCCCCAGGTTGCTCCTATCGCTACGCAGCGTACGTCAGCCGCGTCCTGACCGCTGTGACATCGTGGCCGGCGTGACGCTGGTGGTGTGAGGGGCCGGAACACCGTCGACGTGTCGCAACTGGCGCGGGTTCGCGGCTGCGGTGCAGGCGTCGTTCGCGCGACGTCGTAGCGAGCGGCGTCAGTCGATCGGCTTCAACCCCGCCACGATGCGCTCGCGCCGCGGCTCCAAGAAGGGCGGCAGAACGACCTTCTCGCCAAGCGTTGCCGCGTCTTCGTCGACGGCGAAGCCGGGTCCGTCGGTGGCGATCTCGAACAGCACCCCGCCGGGCTCCCGGAAGTACAGGCTGCGGAAGTAGTAGCGGTCGACCGGCCCGCTGTTCGGGATGCGGAACTGGCGCAAGCGTTCTTCCCACGCCTGGTACTGCTCACCGTTCGGGGTGCGGAACGCGACGTGATGCACGCCGCCAGCGCCGCTTCCCGCAGGCGGCAGGTCCGGCCGCACGGCGACGTGCAGTTCCGCGTGCGGCCCGCTTCCCGCGGCCGGGTCTGCCATGTCGTAGACGTGCATGGTGTGCCCGGGGCTCTCCGGGTCGGGATACGTGCGAGCGGCTCGCATGTTCGTCACCTGCTGCAACACCGCGTCCGTGCTTGCCAACTCCGGCACGGTCATGACGACGGGCCCGAGGCCCCGGATCTGGTGCTCGGCCGGCACGGGGCTCCGCTCCCACGGAACGGGCGGGTCGCCGGCCCCGCCGTCGTCGATCAAGGCCAAGCGCTGGCCCTCTGGGTCCTCGAAGTCGAGCACCAGACGCCCGTCGCGCTCGGCGACGTCGCCGTGCGGAACGTCGAGCTCCGCGAATCGGGCCGCCCAGTAGCGCAAGCTCGCCGCGCCCGCCACCCGCAGGCCGGTGCGGGTGATGCTGCGGCCGCCGCGACGCTCGCTCGGCATGGGCCAGTCGAAGAAGGTGATGTCGTTGCCGGGGCTGCCGACCTTGTCGGAGTAGAAGAGGTGGTACGCGCTGACGTCGTCTTGGTTCACGCTGCGCTTCACTAGGCGCATGCCGAGGGCTTGGGTGTAGAAGCGCTTGTTGCCTCGGATGTCCGCCGAGATCGCCGTGAGGTGGTGGAAGCCGCCGAAGTACAGGTCCATGAGTTCTCCAGGGGGAAGTGCCGGGTCGACGAGCGTTCCTCGCCGCGTCCCGGTCGCCGAAGGGCTACGCGAGTTTCGTCCAGACGCGCGTCAAGGCTTCGAGGTCGGTGGGGTCGAGTCGGTCGAGGAAGTGCGCGCGCACCTGGCGCACGTGCTTCGCGTGGACGCGGCGCAGCTCTCGCTTGCCTGCCGGCGTGAGCACCGCCTCGAAGCCGCGGCCGTCGATGGGGCAGCGCCGGCGTTCGACGGACCCGCGCCGCTCGAGCTTGTCGACGAGGCGCGTGAGTCCACCGCCCGAGAAGCGCAGCGTCCTCGCCAGCTCGGTCATGCGCATCCCGGCGTCGCCTGCTTCCTGCAACGTGAGCAGGAGCTCGTACGCCGGCATGCTCAGGTCGTCTTCCGCCAACGCGGCGTCGAGATCCTTCCAGATCGCCGAGTGCGTGTGCAAGAAGCCGCGCCAAGCGCGCATCTCCGTGGGGGAGAGGTTGGGCATGCGACTCCTTCCGGCTCGTGTCGTCGGCTGCGCCCGAAACCGAGCGACCTGGACGCAACGGCATCCACCATAGAACTCTTTGCCTTGCAAAGCAAATAGGTGGGCTCGCAGGCGCGGTCTCGGTCGGGGGGTGTGCCGGGTCGCCGTCGGGTCCGTCGGGTCGTATGCTCCCCAGGGGAGGATCCTCGTGTCCGAATCCGCGTCGCTCGCCGTCTACGTGCTGGCTTCGTTGGCCCTGTTGGCGGTGCCGGGGCCGTCGGTGTTGTACGTGGTGGCGCTGTCGCTCAGGCAGGGCCGCGTGGCGGGCCTCGCGTCGGTGGCGGGCGTGGGCGCGGGAGCGTTCCTGCATTTCACGGCCGCGGCGCTCGGCTTGGCTGGGTTGCTGGCGGCGTCAGCCACGGCATTCACGGTGGTCAAGTGGGCGGGGGCGGCGTACCTCGCCTTCCTGGGCCTTCGCACGCTGCTGGCCCGCGAAGCCGAAGGCGCCCCGCCGAGAATTCCTGCGCCCAGGTCGTTGGGGCGGATCGCCGCGCAGGGGGTGTTGGTGACGCTGCTGAACCCGAAGATGGCGCTCTTCGTGCTGGCGTTCGTTCCGCAGTTCGTGGATCCCGCCAGAGGCGGGGTGGCCGGGCAGGTGCTCCTGCTCGGGGGGATCTTCTGCGGCATGGCCGCGGTGACGGACTCGATGTACGCCCTGAGTGCCGGGTGGCTCGGCGGCCTCATGCGCCGAAGTGCGGCCGCCGTGCGCATGCAGCGCTGGATCACCGGCGGCATCTATCTGGGCCTCGGTGTCTTGGCCGCCGCCAGTGGCCCGCACGGTGCTGCGTCGTCGAGCACGTCGTGACGGTACCGCCGTGACACGCACTTGTCGTTCGTGACGCTGCGTCCTCGATGCCCCGCAACGCCACGGCGTGAGGGGCCGCGGTTCGAGCGCGTCACTACCTGTCGCAGTCGTGGGCTACGGTACCGTTCCACCTGGTACCGGGCTCCGACACCAAGGCCGCATCCACAGCGTCAGGGGGAATCGACGTGAAACTCATCCACACCGCCGACTGGCACCTTGGCAAGCGCCTGAACGGGTTCCTCCTCGATGCCGAGCAGCGCGAGGCCCTCGCCGCCCTGCTCGTCGTCGTCGATCGAGAGTCGCCCGACGTCATGCTTCTGGCGGGCGACGTGTTCGACACGCCCGTGCCGCCGTTGAGCGCGCTCGAGACGTGGTCTTGGTTCGTGAACGAGCTCGTGGCCGAACGGGGCGTGCCCCTCGTCGCCATCCCTGGGAACCACGACCACCCCGAGCGGCTGGCGGTGAACGCCCGTGTCGCGCGCCGCTCCGGCTTGCACATCCTGCACGACCTGCGCGAGTGCCACCTTGCGGTGCGCGTGGCCGGCATCGAGATCTTCGGCGTGCCGTTCCACAAGCCGGCCCACGTGCGGACCGCTTTCCCGGAGGAGCCGGGAGGCGTTGACGGTGAGCGCGGCAGGGAACCGGGTGCTCTTCCGGACTGGGATCCCAACGCCTCGTACGACCTCGCCATGGACCGCGTCCTCCAGCGCGTTCGCGCCGCATTCGCAGGCGACGGGCCTAGCGTTCTGATGGGCCACGCGTTCGTGGAGGGCGGGGGCGAAGAACCGGACGGGGAAGACGCCATCGCGGTCGGCGGCGCCGGAACCGTGCGCGTGGCAACGCTGGCCGGCTTCGACTACGTCGCTTTGGGGCACATCCACGGGGCGCGCGACCTCGTCCGTTCCGGGCCACCGGTGCGGTACGCCGGAAGCATCTACCCGTACTCGTTCTCGGAAGCGGGCCGTGCCAAGAGCGTCGACGTGGTCACGTTCGAGGACGGCGCCACCAGCGTGCGCCGCGCGCCCATCGAGGTTCGGCGGCGCGTGCGGCTGATCGAGGACGTGACATTCGAGCAGGTGCTGGACGAGGCGGCGACGGTGCCGCAGGACGAGCGCCACGATTACGTGCTGGTTCGCGTCACCGATCGTGGTCCGATCGACCATGCCGTGGCGCGGCTCCGCGAGTTCTACCCCAACGCGCTGCTGCAGCAGCCCGCCATCGAGGTCACGGCGGAGGGCATCGGCTTCGACGGCGACGCCCACACCGTAGGAACCGAGGAGGCGTTCCGCGCCTTCTACCGCCACGTCTACCAGGTCGACATGTCGCCGCTGGAAGACGACCTGCTGAGGGAGGTCCTGAACGAGGACGACGGCAACGACGTCGACTACGCCGACGACGAGCGGGCGAACGACGACCCGGCGGCGGACGACCATTCGGACGATGCGGCGGCCGACGAGACCACCGGACGGGCAGCGTCCGCGGCAGGCGACGGGAGCGTGCAGGCGTGAAACCGATCCGGCTGACCCTCGAAGCGTTCGGTCCGTACCTCGAGCGGCAAGTCGTGGCATTCGACGCCTTCGCGCCGTACGGTCTGTTCCTCATCCACGGCCCTACCGGAAGCGGCAAGAGCACCCTGCTCGACGCCATCGTCTACGCCTTGTTCGACGCTCGCAGCGTGGAGCGCGGCGGCGCCGAGTTCGTCTCCACCCTCGACGTTGGCGCCGAGACCGCCGTCAGCTTCGAGTTCGAACACCACGGTGTGCACTACCGCGTCAGCCGCCGCCCCGCCCAATCGCGCCGCAAGCAGCGCGGCGACGGCCTCACCCAGGTGCCTCCCGAGGCCGAGCTGGTCGATGTCACCCACGGCGACGTGATCGCCACGAGGACCAGCGACGTGACCCGCGCCATCGAAGAGCTGTTGCACACCAACGTCGAGCAGTTCCGTCAGACGGTGCTCCTGCCCCAAGGCGAGTTCCGCAAGGTCGTGACCGACCACGCTACGCGTCGAGCGGTGCTCTCCCGCGTGTTCCGCACCGAACGGTTCACGCGCCTCACCGACCGCATCCGGCAGAAGGCGAAGGACCTGGAGACCGAGAGCGCGCAGGCGATGCAACGCCGCTCCGAGCTGCTCGAGAGCGCGGAGGTCGACGATGCCACCGCCATGCGAGCGAAGGTAGCGGCTGCTCTCGAGGAACGTGGCGCGTGCACACAGATGCGCACCGAATCCGACGTAGGACGGACGACTGCACGTACATCGCTCGACGTGGGGCAGCGCGTGCACCAGAGCATCGCCGACCGTGACGCGCTGCGGGAGCGGCGTGCGAAGCTGCGCGACCAAGAGGAGGGCATGGCGGCCGACAAGGCGCGCTTGGCCGCGGCGGATCGGGCGGAACGCGTGCATGACCGTCGCGAAGCGCACCGCCGGGCCCAAGCGGCCGTGGCCGGCGCGCGGGAGGAGGCGACCAGCGCCGCGCGTAGCCTCGCCGACGCGGAGCAAGCGTTGGCGAACGCGAACGAACGTCTCGCAACGGAACTCGCCCGCGAGCCGGACCGCAGCGCAGCCAACGAGGCCGTGCGAGCCCTGGAACTCCTGGCGCCGCAGCTCGCCGATCTGCGCACCCGGCAGCAAGAGCGCGTCGAGGCGCAGTCGCGGCTCGAGGAGGGCGAACGAACGCGGACCGAGGGCGCCGCCCGGCGCCGGTCGATGCAAGAAGAGCTCGCAACCTTGCAGCGCGAACGCGATGCGCTCGAGGCGGTACGAGCGACGGAAGCCGATCTCGTGAAGCGTCAGGTGGGGCTGCAGGCGCGCGCTGGCGCGCTGACCGCCATCGCGCGGCAGCAGAGCGTCATCGACGGTGCCGAGCGTCAACTCGCGGACGCCGAGATCGAGCCGCTGGATGGGGAGCGTTGGCTCGTCGGACTGCGGGAACGTGCCGCCGGCCTTCTCGCCGGCGAGCTGGCGGACGAGGCTCCCTGTCCCGTGTGCGGGAGCCGCCACCACCCGGCACCGCACGCTGCCACCTTCGTCGACGACGTGGCGCATTTCTTCGACGAGCACCGGGAAGCCAGCGGGCGCGCCGCGGCCATCGTCGCCCGCATCGAGCACGCGCAGGAGGCGCTCGAAGAGCTGCGCGCCGCCCAAGGCTGGGAGCCGGGTGCCCTTCCGGATGCCGCCCAGGTCGGGGCGCAGCTGCATGAGGTGGAGGAGCGTCTCGCCGAGGTCGCCGGTGCCAAGGAGCGCTTGGTGCAGCTCGGCCCCGACATCGAACGGCTCGAGCAAGAGAGCGCTCAGGCCTCCACGGCCGATGGCGAGTCGGAAACGCGGATCGCCGTACTTCGGGCGAAGGCGGCCGACCTCGAGCACCAGGTCGCCGCGCTAGAGGCGCGCGTGGAGCCCGACCTCCGGCACGAGGGCGCCTACGAAGTTCGCCTCGAGGCCGCCAACGAGCGCGTCCGCGTTCTCGACACCGCCCTCGAGTCGGCTCGGACCGTGGTCGGCGAAGCGCGCGAACTGCGCGGCCAGGCAGACGAGCGGCACGTGGTCCTGGGCGGCAAGGTAACCGAGGCCGTGGAGCGTGCCGAGGTCGCCGAGCGCGAGTTCCACGAGCGCCTGGCCGCCGAAGGGTTCGGCGACGAGGCGACGCTCGACGACGCGGCCTTGGTCGAGAAGGAACGCGAGGAGCTGAGACGGCGGGTCGTTGCCTTCGACGAGGAACGCGCCCGTGTGGAGGCGGAACTCGCCGCCAAGGAGCGTGAGCTCGACGGCATGGAAGCGCCCGACCTAGAGGCGTTGCGAGCCGCCCTCGACCAAGCCGAGACTGCCTGGCGAACCGCCGACGAGGCGCACACCATCGCCGTGTCCGAACACGAGCGCCTCACTCGCATCGAAGACGAACTCGGCAGGGTGGCGGCCAGGTACGCAGACATCGAAGCGCGCGTCAACGCCGCCAAGAAGCTTCGGGACCTTGCCGCCGGGCAGGTCCGCGGGCGCGCGCGCATCGACCTCGAGACGTACGTGCTGCAGAGCATCGTGGCTTCGGTCCTGAGCATCGCCAACCGGCACCTGGCGCGCATGACCGACGGCCGCTACGCGCTGCACCTGGTGGACCGCGAGGACGTCGCGAGCAGCCGAGGGCTCGAGCTGGAGGTTGCGGACAACTTCTCCGGTGGCGAGCGGCGCCCGGTGCACACGCTATCCGGCGGTGAAGGGTTCCTCGCCAGCCTGGCGCTGGCGCTCGGGTTGAGCGAGAGCGCGCAGCGGACCAGCGGCGCGGGCGAACTCGGCGCGCTGTTCATCGACGAAGGCTTCGGCAGCCTCGACGCCCGGTCGCTCGACACCGTCGTCGACGTCCTGCGCACGCTTCCCACCGACGGCCGGTTGGTGGGCATCATCACCCATGTCGACGAGATGAAGCGCCGCATCCCCGCCCAGTTGCTGGTCGAGCCCGCCGAGGTGGGCAGCCGGTTCGTGGTGCGGATCGACGCATGACACCCGACGCGGCACCCGACGCGGCACCCGACGCGGCACCCGACGCGGCACCGGAAGCGGCAGCCGAAGCGGGGCCGGACACGGCGCCCGACGCGGCGCCCGACTCGGTGCGCCCGACGGTGTCTGACGACCCCATCACCGTCGCCATCGTCGGTGCAGGGAACCGCGGCGCCGACGTCTACGCCGAAGCCTGCTCGAGGCACCCGCGCCTGGCGCGTGTCGTCGCGGTAGCCGAACCGGACACCGACAAGCGCGAACGGTTCGCGGTCCGCCACGGGCTTGGCGCGAACGCCACGCACGCCACCTGGCAGGCGCTGTTCCATCAGGGCCGCATCGCCGACGCCGTCGTCATCGCTACGCCCGACAGCGAGCACGTAGAACCGGCCAAAGCCGCTCTTACGCTCGGCTACGACGTGCTCCTCGAGAAGCCGATCGCGCCCACCCTGGAAGAAGTGCACGATCTCGCGCGTTTCGCGGCGACGGCGCCGGGTCGCGTCACGGTGGCCCACGTGCTTCGGCATGCGCCGTTCTTCGCGACGCTCCGGTCCCTGGTGGCGGGCGGCCGCATCGGGGACCTCGTCCAGATCGTTCACACCGAGAACGTCGGTCACTGGCACTTCGCCCATTCCTACGTTCGCGGGAACTGGCGCAGGGAGGCCGACGCCAGCCCCATGATCCTCGCGAAAGCGTGCCACGACCTCGACCTGATCCGTTGGCTGGTGGGCCGCCCGTGCGAACGGGTGGCATCCTTCGGCGGTCTGTACCATTTCCGGCCCGGGCACGCGCCGGCCGGCTCGACCGATCGCTGCCTCGACGGATGCGCCGTGGAGCGCACCTGCCCCTACTCGGCGAAACGCATCTACCTCGAGCGCTTCGGCGGAGAGGCCCGCTGGCCGAACACGGTCGTGACCTCCGACCCGACGCCCGAGCGCGTCGAGCGAGCGTTGCGCTCGGGCCCGTACGGCCGTTGCGTCTACCGCTGCGACAACGATGTCGCCGATCACCAGACGGTGGCGCTGTCGTTCCAAGGTGGGGTCGACGCGGCGCTCGTGGTGAGCGCGTTCACCGATGCCAACACCCGGACCGTGCACGTGATGGGCACGCGCGGCGAGATCCACGGCGTGATGGAGGATGGCGTCCTCGAGGTGACGGACTTCGCCGCCGGCGTCACCGAGCACGTGAGCGTTCCAGCAGAGATGGGCCACCGCGGAGCCGACGAGGCGCTCCTGCTCGACTTCCTCACGCGGGTGCGTGGGCAATCGAAGGGGCCCGCGCTCACCGAGCTGGGCGCCTCGATCGAGAGTCACCTCATGGCGTTCGCCGCGGAGCAGGCTCGGCGCGCGCGCGTCGGCGTGGCGGTCACAGATCTACGAGCGCCGAGGCCTTGACGGTAGTCCCAGGTCATGCATCGCCGGCCCCGGGGCTCATGCTGCGGGCTCCCCCGGCCTAGGCCGCCCGCACCTCCACCTCGTGGAGGATCACCCAGCCGTCGTGCCCTTCGTTGTGCTTCATCGTCGTGACGATGAAGCACACGTGGCGGACGTTCGCGAGCGGAGGGCCCCACTGCGGAGCGCCGTCGCTCGCGACCCAATGACTGTGCATGCTCAGGTCGACGGCCTCCTTGGCCTCGTCACCCGGGTACGACCGCGACGCGGTCACGGGCTTCCGGAACGACGGTAGGGTGCCCGAGGTACGCGAGAACGGTACTTCGTTACGCTCCATGAACGGTTCGTTGCGCAGCTCGTACGCCAAGATCCCATCGGTTCTGGCGCCGCGCGGCGGCCCTAGCATCACACCAGGTCGACGTCGAACGCGGCGCCGGTGGCCGCGCGAACCTGCTCGAGCGTCACGCCCGGCATGAGCTCGGTCAGCGTGAGGCGGCCGCCGAGGTAGCGGAACACGGCCAGCTCGGTGATGACGGTGTCCACTACGCCGTGCGCCGTCAACGGCAGGGTGCACTCCGGTACGATCTTCGGCTCGCCGCTCGGGCTCGTGTGGTTCATGGTGACGATCAAGCGCTTGGCACCGGTGGCGAGGTCCATCGCACCACCCACGCCCAGCAGCGGCTTGCCCGGCACGGCCCAGTTCGCCAGGCCGGCGCGCTCGTCGACCTGCAGCCCTCCCATGATGGCGACGTCGATGTGGCGTCCCCGGATCATCGCGAACGAGTCGGCGCTGTCGAAGTAGCTCGTGCCTGGTAGCGCCGTGACCGGGATCTTGCCGGCGTTGACCGGGTACTCCATGGCGCCGCCGCGTGCCGGGCTGGGGCCGACGCCGAGCATGCCGTTCTCGGTGTGCAGGATGATGCGGTGCTCCGGCGTGAGATGATCCGCCACCAGCGTGGGGATGCCGATCCCGAGGTTGACGATGTCGCCGGGCCGCAGTTCCTGCAACGCGCGTTTGGCGATGGCGTGGCGCGGCCCGTCGCGGTTGCCCTCGGGAACGGCTGCGCTGCTGCCCAGGTGGTCCTCGGTGACGGGAGCATGCACGACGAAGTCGACGTACGCGCACGGGGTGTGGACGTGCTCCGGCGGGATCTCGCCGAGCTCGACGACGTGCTCGACCTCGGCCACGACGACCTTGGCGGCCATGGCCATGGCACGGTTGAAGTTCTGCTCGGTCATGCGGTACGTCAGGTTGCCCGCGGTGTCCGCGGTCCATGCCCTCACGAAGGCCACGTCGCCGCGGATCCCCGGTACGAAGACGTGCGCCACGCCGCCTAAGTCGCGCGTCTCGTGGCCGCGGGTGATGTCGGTGTTCGCGCCGGTGGGAGTGAAGAAGCCGCCGATGCCCGCACCGCCGGCGCGCAGCGCCTCGGCCAGCGTTCCCTGCGGCAGGAGCTGAACGGCGATGGCGCCGGACTGGGCTGCGGCGACCGCCTCGGGGTTGCTGGTGAAGAAGCTACCGATCGCCTTCGAGATCTGGCCGTTGCGGAGCAAGCGTCCACCGCCGAGGCCGGCCTCGCCGACGTTGTTCGCGACGTAGGTGAGGTTCCTGGTGCCGGTCGTCGCCAACGCATGGGTGAGGTGCACCGGGTTGCCGGTCATGCCGAAGCCGCCCACCAGCAGCGTGTCGCCGTCCTGCACCAAGGCGGCGGCCTCTTCGGCGGTGATGATCGGAACCTGCTTCACCCATGCACCTACGCGGTCTCGCTCGCGGGACGCGTTGCGCGCCCGCCCGTCCCGTCCGGCAGCAGTTCGATCACCGTCGCCTCACCTTGCCCCACCCCGACGCACAGCATGGCCAGGCCGTAGCGCATCGGCTCGCCGTCGGCCGCGCGGCGGCGCATCTCGTGCAGCAGGGTCGTCAGGATGCGCGCGCCGGAGCAGCCGAGCGGATGGCCCAGCGCGATCGCACCGCCGTTCACGTTGGTGATGGCTTCCGGAAGTCCCAACTCGCGCATCACCCCGATCGACTGCACCGCGAACGCCTCGTTCAGTTCCACGAGGTCGATCTCGTCGATGGACAAGCCGGCGCGTCCGAGCGCTTTGCGCGTCGCCTCCACCGGGCCGAGGCCCATGATCCTGGGGCTGATGCCGCTCGCTCCCGACGCCACCCAGCGTGCCAGCGGCCGCAGGCCGGCCGCTTCCGCCTTGTCGCGCCGCATCAGCACCAGCGCGGCTGCGCCGTCGTTGAGGCCGCTTGCGTTACCCGCCGTGACGGTTCCTCCCTGCCGGAACGACGGGCGCAGCTTCGCCAACGACTCCAGGTCGGTGTCCAGCACGAACCGGTCACCATCACGGCGGTAGCGGGGATGCTCGTCGTGTCGCACCACCACCGGGTCGCCGCGGCGACGGGGGATCTCCACCGGCACGAGCTCGTCGTCGAAGCGTCCCGCGTTCAACGCGTCGACCGCGCGCGCGTGGCTCTGCAACGCGAACCGGTCCTGCTCCTCGCGTGTGATCGTGCCGCCGGTCAACTCGCCGGCGACGCTCT
The DNA here is from genome assembly GCA_046484635.1 of Trueperaceae bacterium. Taxonomy (GTDB): domain Bacteria; phylum Deinococcota; class Deinococci; order Deinococcales; family Trueperaceae; genus CAZACZ01. Next base: position 11,454 of record JAWOIL010000015.1, on the reverse strand, counting down.
TCTCGTAGACGTTCTCGGCCGTCTCGCCCATGGCTTCGAGTGGGAACAGGTTCTCGAGGCGCGGGTTCGGGAAGCGCCATCCCAGCGTCGTGTCCCAGGCCGTGTGGTTGCCGGACGGCCCGAAGCCGACCGGGTTCTTCGCCAGCGCGTACGGCGCGCGAGTCATGCTCTCCACACCGCCGGCGACGAACACCTCGCCTTCTCCTGCGAGGATGGCGCGCGCGGCCATGTTCACGGCCGCCAGGCCGCTGGCGCACAGACGGTTCACCGTCACGGCAGGCACCTCCTCCGGGAAGCCGGCCAGCAGCGTCGCCATGCGCGCCACGTTGCGGTTGTCCTCGCCCGCCTGGTTGGCGCAGCCGAGGTAGACCTCCTCGATGGTGGCAGGGTCGATGCCTGCGCGCGCCACAGCCTCGTTCAGGGCGAGGGCGGCGAGGTCGTCGGGGCGGACCTCGGATAGCGCGCCGCGGATGCGTCCGATAGGGGTGCGCACGGCGCTGACGATGACGACTTCGGTGGAAGATCCAGGGTTCACGCATTGCCTCGCTTCGGGTCGTTGGGGTCGTTGGGTCTTGGGGTGGTCGCAGAGTCGGGTTCCGGGTCGGGTTCCGGGTCGCCGGTCGGGTTGGTGGTCGGTTCCGTGCCGGAGTCAGAAGTGCCGTCCGGTGACGCACCCCCCTCGATCTCGGCCAGTACCGCGTCGACGAACGCTTGCGCGGAGCCGAGGGCGTTACGAACGTCCGCCAGCGCGTCCCAATCGAGCGGAGCGTCGGTGCGCGCGCGGACGGCGGCGATCAGGCCGACGTTCTCGGCGCGCGCCGCCCGAAGCGCGTCCTTCACGAGTTGGGAAGCGTCGGGCAAGGCCATATGGCGCGCCAAGGCGAAGGTGCACGGCTCGGCCAGCACGGCCCCGCGCGACGCCTCGAGGTTGGCCATCATGCGCCCGGTGTCGGCACGCAACCCGGTGGCGACTTGGGCGCCCTTGTCGAGTGCCGACGAGGCGTAGGCGAGCATCTGACCGAGCGCCGTCCACTCGAGCTGCCAGCCGTGCGTCCCACGTTCGTGTTCCTGCACCATCGCCTGATGGAAGGTGGCCAGCAGGCCGGCGTTGGCGCGCGCGGCCACGACGATCATCTCGGCCTGGATCGGGTTCTGCTTCTGCGGCAGGGTGCTCGAGCCGCCGGCAACGGGGCCGGGCAGGACCTCGCCGAACTCCTCCTGGCCCATGGCGATGACGTCCTGCGCCATCTTCGCCAACGCGCCGCTCACGCCCGCCAGCCACGCAGCGAGCTCGGCCAGGCCATCGCGCTGCGTGTGCCACGGCATCGGCGGGAGGCCGAGCCCGAGTTCCTCCGCCAACGCTTGCCGGACGCGAACGCCGTCCACTCCCAAGGACGAGAGCGTGCCGGCGGCGCCGCCGAACTGCAGCAGGAGCATCCGCCCGGCGAGATCCTGCAGGCGCGCCCGATACCGCGCCAGCGGTGCCAGCCAGCCCGCCACCTTCAACCCGAAGGTGATCGGCAGCGCCTGACGCCCGTGGGTGCGGCCCAGCATCGGCGTGTCGCGGTGGGCGCGCGCTGCTGCTGCGAGCGCGTCGACGGTGCGGTCGAGGTCGAGCGTCAGGTGCGGCAGCGCGTCGCGCAACTGCAGCACCAGCGCGGTGTCCATCACGTCCTGCGAGGTGGCGCCCCAATGGAGGTGTGCTCCGGCGTCAGGACCCAGGCGGGCGCGGAGCTGTGTCACCAAGTCGGGCACCGGCACGCCGTCCACCGCCGTGCGCTCGCGGAGCCGCGCCAGGTCGAGGTCGCCGGGTTCGACGGAGGCGAGCCCCGCATCGATGGCAGCTGCGGCGTCCGTAGGGATGACGCCGAAACGCCCCTGCACCCGCGCCAACGCTGCCTCGAAGGCGATCATGTGCTGCAGCGCCACGTCGTCGCGGAACACGGCCTCGAGGCCCGTACCGGAGAACAACGGACCGAAGATGGTGGAGTCGGCGGGGGAGAAGCTCATCTCGACCTCGGGTCGCGTTTCGCGACGAGCGTGCCGCGGCGGTCCTCGTCGACCAGACGCAACACCTCGTCGTTACGCAGGTCGTCGCCCTCGAAGTAGATGCGCGTCGTGGCGTGCGTCAGCATCCCGCGCGCGAACACGTGCACCTGAACGTGCGGCGCGAAGCGGCCGTGATCGGCATTGGACACGCCTGGCTTGACGGTCTCGAAGCGGTAGCGCCCGGTGTCGTCGGTGCGTGCGCGGCCGAAGCCACGGAAGCGCGGGTCTACCGACCTCGCGTCGGGGTCGGTCGGGTGGGGGTAGATCCCGCTCGCGTCGGCATGCCAGATCTCCAGCATGGCGTCGGGAACGCCATTGCCGCCGCCATCGATGACGCGGCCGGTGATCACGATGCGCTCCCCCTGGACGCCTTCGTCTACAAGCACGTCGTCGCTTGCGCGGATGAGCGCGTCGTGGAAGAACGGGCCGACCGTCTGGCTGGGGGACTGACCCAGGCGAACGTCGGCTTGCGTCGGCTGCGCGGCGGGGACACCGGGGGTCCGGGTCATATTCAGTGCTCCTTCTCGAACCACGTCCTGAGGCCCCCGGCGAGGACGATGTCGAAGCGGTACCCGAGCGCCCACTCCGGCGTGGTCGTGTCCCGGTCGAAGTGCGAGATCAGGCGCTGGCGCGCGGCCTCGTCGGGGATCCCCTGGTAGATGGGATCGAACGCCAACAGCGGGTCTCCTGGGAAGTACATCTGCGTCACCAAGCGCGAATGGAAGTTGCGGCCGAACACCGAGAAGTGGATGTGCGGCGGGCGCCACGCGTTGTGGTGGTTGCGCCACGGGTACGCGCCCGGTTTGATGCTGGTGAAGCGGTAGGTCCCGTCCGCATCGGTGAGGACGCGACCGAAGCCGTCGAAGTTGGGATCGAGCGGGGCATCGTGCTGGTCCTTCTTGCGGATGTAGCGGCCCGCCGCGTTCGCCTGCCACACCTCCAGCAACGCGTTCCGAACCGGCCGGCCCGCTTCGTCCAGCACGCGTCCCGTGACGATGATGCGCTCACCCAACGGCTCCCCGTTGCGGCGGGCGTTGCGCCGGCCTGCGTCGTTCGACGGCGCCGGGCTGGGGGCGGCGCTCTGGGACGCCGCCGCTCGGGTCTCTGTCACTTCGGTCTCCGCAAGTGCGTCCTTCGCGAGGCGGAACGCTCCGTTCGCCAGCGGCACGCCGGCGTAGATCGCCACCAAGTGAAGCACGTCCTGAAGCTCCTCTTGGTCCACGCCGGTGTTGCGTATCGCGCGCACGTGCATGGCGAACTCTTCCTCGCGGCCCAGGGCCGCCATCAACGCCAGCACCACCAGGTGGCGCGTGCGCGTGTCGATGGCGGTGCGTTGCCACGCTTCACCCCAGGCGTAGCGGGTGATGAACTCTTGGAACGAAGCGTCGAATTCGGTCTTGTTGCGTTCCGCTCGGTCGACGTGCGCGTTGCCCAGGACCTCACGCCGGCGTTGCATGCCGCGCGCCCGAACGGAGCCGATGGTGGAGTCGTCGGCGAGCGGTGCGTCGAGGGGCGCGACGTCGACGTCAGGAACACGATCGTCAGGCACTCTCGACCTCCGAGAGGAACGCCCGCAGGTGGTCCGCGACGACGTCGGGCGCGTCGATGCTCGGCAGGTGCCCCGCCCCCTCCACCAACTCGAAGCGGGCCCCTGGCAGGGTGCCGGCGAAGGCTACGACCGTCTCGGGCGGAGTGGAGCCGTCCTCGGAGCCGCCCAACACGAGCGAAGGCATCGTGAGCCTGGCCACGCGATCGCGAAGGTCCTCGTCGCGCAACGCCGCGCAGGTGCCGACGTACCCTTCCACCGGCGTACGCGCCAGCATGTTGCGGTAGCCGCGATAGTCGGCGGGGCGGCCCGAACGGAACGCCGGGGGGAACCAGCGCTGCAGCACCTCGTCGGCCATGTCGGCCAAGCCGCGGTCGCGAACGCTCGCGATGCGCGCGGTCCAGCTCGCGTCGTCGCCGATCTTGGCCGCGGTGTCGCACAGGACCAACCCGGCGACGAGGTCGGGGCGTTCGAGGGCAGCGCGCATGGCGATCATGCCGCCGACGGACACGCCGACGAGCACCGCGCGCTCGAGGCCGGTTCGCGCGATCAGCCCGAGCGCGTCGAGCGCCAATGCCGTGATGGAGTACGGGCCAGAGGGCGCGTCGGACAGGCCGTGTCCGCGCTGGTCGAACCGGAGGTGGGCGTGCTCGGGCACCCGAGCCACGACGCCGTCCCAGATGCGAAGGTCGCTGCCGAGCGAGTTGAGGTAGACGAACGTGGAGGCGCTGGTAGAGCCACGGGTCTGGGCCTTGCCGAGGGCCCCGGTCGGAGCGAGCGCGCCATCCTCCCGCGCGTGAAGCGTCACGCCGGCCACGTCGACGAACCGCGACGTGCCACGCATGGCGGTCGGAGCCGTCATGCCGGCCTCGGTCGCGCGGCCGGCGCCCGTTCGTTGACACGTGCGCCAGGGCGGAAGCCGAGTGCGTTGGAGATGGTGTTCGACGCCTCGAGCAACCGGGGGATGATGTGCTCTTCGAGCTCGTCCGTCGGCACGCGCGACGCGAACGTGGAGACGTTGATCGCGGCCACGACGTTGCCGCTGGCGTCGCGCACGGGGGCGGCGATGGACCGGAGGGTGAGGTCGAGCTCGCGGTCGCTGATGGCGAAGCCCTGCAGGCGGATCGTCGCCAACTGCGTCCGTAGGTCGTCGGCGCTGGACACCGTCAGGTGCGTGAACGGTTCGAACAGGATCCCCTCGAGCAAGGCGTCGAGATCGTCGTCCTCGAGATGGGCAAGAAGCACTTTCCCCAGCGACGTGCAGTGTGCAGGCAGGCGCGACCCGACGAAGAGGTTGCTGCTCATGACGCGGCGGATCGAAGCCCGGGCGACGTACACGATCTCCGTTCCGTCGAGGATGGCCATGCTGGCCGACTCTCGGGTGGACTTGGCCAGTTCCTCCAAGTGGGGCAGCGCGACGTCGGGCCACACCATGCCGGACAGGCACGATTGGCCCAGCGTCAAGACCTTCACGCCAAGCCGATACCGTTTCGATTCGGGGTCCTGCTGCAGGAAGCCGAGCTGCTCGAGGGTGGAGACCAAGCGGAACGCCGAGCCTTTCGGCACACCGAGCGTAGCCGCGATCGTCGTCAGTGGCAGGCTCGGTGTGTCGGGCGTGAAGCACTGCAGTACTTGAACGCCCCTCGACAAGGACTTCAGCACGGTGGAACCTCCGGGCCAGGTGTCCTGGCCGGCGCTGTGGGCCACCCCCTGGCCGGTTTCGGGCAACGAAACGGCGTTTCGCAAGCCAGACGGTACCGCCGTGATAGCAGACCGGTTCCGGCGTTGTCAAGGTGCCTGCGGCACGGGGCGCGCGTCGTGCTTGACACCCTTCTCGACGGAGTGCTATCACAAGCCCACGAAGGCAAAGTGAAACGCGGTTTCTGTTAGAGAAACGGCATCGTCTACCAGCGTGGGGAAGAGCACCACGAGCTGCGCTGCGACTTCGTCGCCGGCTGCGACGGCTTCCACGGGATCGCGCGCGAGGCCGTGCCGGCCGGGGTGTTGCGGGTCTTCGAGCGCGTCTACCCGTTCGGCTGGTTGGGGGTGCTGGCCGAGGCCGAGCCGTCATCGCACGAACTGATCTACGCCAACCACGAGCGAGGCTTCGCGCTCCACAGCATGCGCTCGCCCACCTTGTCGCGCAACTACGTCCAGGTCGATCCCGACGACGCGCTCGCCGCCTGGCCCGACGAGCGCTTCTGGGACGAGTTCCAACGCCGCATGGCCACCACGGAGGGCTTCCACGCCAATGAGGGCCCGGTAGTGGAGAAGAGCATCACCGCCATGCGCAGCTTCGTGGTCGAGCCGATGCAGTACGGCCGCTTGTTCCTCGCCGGCGACGCCGCCCACATCGTGCCACCGACCGGCGCGAAGGGCATGAACTTGGCCGTGCGGGACGTGGTGGTGTTGGCCGATGCCCTCGTCGAGCACTACCGGCGCCGCTCTGACGACGCGCTGACCGCTTATACCGACGCGTGTTTGCGCCACGTCTGGCGCGCGCAGCACTTCTCGTGGTGGATGACCGCGATGTTTCATCGGACCCCGGACGACAACGAGTACGGGCGCAGGTTACAGCACGCGCAACTGGCCCACGTGTGCGGTTCGGAAGCCGCAGCGCGCTCGCTGGCGGAGAACTACGTGGGGTACGACGAAGACGTCGTCTGGGCGCGGGACGTGCGTCCCTGACGGCGAAAGCTAGCGCTGCTACAGTGCGGTGAGCGGCCGCGGAGGAGCGGTGATGGTGTCTCGTCGTGTGGAGCAGCACCCCATCCTGGCCGCCGCGGGCGCCGCCATCGCGGAACCCACGGTGACCATGTCCTGGCGTGCCCAGGCGCTCCCGGCGCGCGCTGGCGAGCCGGTGTCGTCCGCGCTGATCGCGAACGGCGAGACGGTCTTCGGCCGCCACCCCAAGGACGGCAGTCCGCAAGGCATCTACTGCGCCAACGGCCAATGCGCCCAGTGCATGGTGCTGGCAGACGGCCGGCCCGTGAAGGCGTGCATGACGCCCGTCGTCGACGGGATGCGCGTCGAACCGCTCGAGGGCCTTCCCACCCTGCCGCCGGTCGAGGACGTCCCGGCGATGGGCGACACCGAGCGCATCGAGGTGCCGGTGCTGATCATCGGTGGCGGTCCCGCCGGTCTCAGTGCCGCCCAGCAGCTCGGCGAGCACGGCGTGCCGGTCCTGCTGGTCGACGACAAGGCGCGCCTCGGCGGCAAGCTGGTGCTGCAGACGCACCGCTTCTTCGGCTCCGTCAACGCGGTGTACGCCGGCACCCGCGGCGTCGACATCGCCGATCGGCTGGAACACGAGGCCACCGCCTATCCGACCACCACGGTGTGGCGCTCGAGCACGGTGTTGGCGGTGTTCTCCGACGGTTGGGTGGGCGTGCTCGAAGGCGCCCGCGAGTACGTCCTGGTGAAACCCGAGGTGCTGCTGGTGGCCGCCGGGGCGCGAGAGAAGGCACTCACGTTCCGCGGCAACACGCTGCCGGGTGTGCTCGGCGCGGGCGCGTTCCAGACGTTGCTCAACCGCGACCTGGTGCGCGCCGCGAAGCGCCTGTTCGTGATCGGCGGCGGCAACGTCGGCTTGATCACCGCCTATCACGCGCTCCAAGCCGGCATCGAGGTGGTCGGACTCGCAGAGGCCCTTCCAGCTTGTGGCGGGTACCGCGTGCACGAGCAGAAGCTCGCGCGCCTCGGGGTGCCGATCTACACGTCGCATACCATCCTCAGCGCGAACGGCGAGGAGGCGGTCACGTCCGTCACCATCGCGCGCGTGGGCGAGGACTACCGGCCCATCTCGGGCAGCGAGCGCTCGTTCGCGTGCGACACCGTGCTGATCGCGGTTGGTCTCGATCCCGTCGACGAGTTCACCCTCAAGGCGCGCGCGTTCGGAATGCGGGTGTTCACGGCTGGTGACGCAGACGAGATCGCCGAGGCGTCGGCAGCCATGTTCACCGGCAAGATCCGTGGGCTCGAGATCGCCAGGGAACTCGGCGCGTACGCCGGCGAGGTCCCGCCCGACTGGACGCGCACGGCCGAACTGCTCAAGTCTCGTCCTGGCGCGGTGATCGAGCGTGCGGCCGCCGAGGCACGCCTTGGCGTGCACCCGGTGTTCCACTGCTCGCAGGAGATCCCCTGCAACCCCTGCACGTCGGTCTGTCCACAGAAGTTGATCTACATCGACCCGAACGACATCCGTCACGTACCCACGTACCTAGGCGAGGCGTTGACGGACGCGTGCCTCGGTTGCGAGCGTTGTCTGCGAATCTGCCCCGGCCTGGCCATCACGCTGGTCGATTACCGCAAGGACCCGGAGGCTCCGCTCGTCACCATCCCGTTCGAGTTCTCGGCGGACAGGCTGGCGGTGGGCGACGTCGTCACGGCGGTGGACGCAAGCGGGAACGTGCTCGGCAACCTCGAGGTGACCAACGTGCGCGCGGCGAAGAAGTACGACGGCACCGTCATCGTGAAGGTGCGTGCGCCGCCCGAGATCGCCGAGCGCGTGGCGGGCATCCGCGTCCAGGAACCGCACGTCGGCGACCCGCTGGCGCGCTACGTCGAGCGTCTCGAGGACGACGCCATCGTGTGCCGCTGCGAGCGCGTGACCGCCGGCGAGCTGCGCGCCTTGATCCGCCAGGGCTACCGTGACGTGAACGAGATCAAGGCGGTCGCCAGGGCGGGCATGGGCGCGTGCGGCGCGAAGACGTGTGCGCCGCTGATCTCCCGTCTGTTCCGTGAAGAAGGCGTGCCCGAAGAGGCCGTCACGCTTGCCGTGCGCCGGCCGCTATTCGTCGAGGTGCCGATCGCTGCCTTCGCCGGGGTGGAGGAGGCGTGAGCGGTGCGGGCTACGACGTCATCGTGATCGGTGCCGGCAGCGTCGGCGTCCCGACGGCGTTGGCGTCGGCGCGGGCTGGGCTCGCGACGTTGGTGCTGGACGAGCGCGCGAGCCCAGGACAGGGCGCCAACAAGGCCGCCATCGGCGGGGTGCGCGCCACCCACTCCGACGGCGCCAAGATCCGCCTGTGCCGCCGTAGCCTCGAGGTGTTCTCCGGCTGGCAAGTCGAGTACGGCGACGACATCGAGTGGTCCACCGGCGGCTACGCGTTCGTGGCCTACCGCGAGCAGGAGGAGGCTGCGTTCCGCCGGCTGCTCGACGTCCAACACGGCTACGGTCTCGACATCGATTGGCTCGACGTGCCCGGGCTGCTCGCGCGCGTACCCGACCTCGCGAAGGATGGCTTACGGGGCGGCACCTTCTCGCCTGGGGACGGGCATTGCTCGACGCTACTGGCGTCGCACGCCATGTACCGCGCTGCCCAGCGCGCCGGCGCCACGTTCCGCTTCGGCGAACACGTGACCGAAGTGATGGTCGCGAAGGGTGCGGTGCGCGGAGTGCGCACCGACCGGGCCACGTACCAGGCGCCGCGTGTGGTGAACGCTGCCGGCGCCGGCGCCACGCGCGTGGCCGCGCTCATCGGCGAGACGGTGGCGGTGCGAGCCGACATGCACGAGGCCGGAATCACCGAGCCGGTGGGGCCGTTCCTCGCGCCGATGGTGGTGGACGCCCGTCCGGGCCCCGGCTCGGCCAACGCGTACTTCTACCAGGCGCGCAGCGGGCAGGTGATCTTCTGCCTGACGCCGTCCCCACCACTGTGGGGCGAGGGAAGCGACGAGACGAGCGCGTTCCTGCCGATGGTGACCCGGCGCTTGGTGGCGGTCATGCCCCGCCTAGCGAACGCTCGCGTGCGACGCACCTGGCGGGGGCTTTACCCGATGACGCCGGACGGCTCGCCGCTGATCGGTTGGTCGGGCGCGGCCGAAGGCTACTTGCACGCCGTCGGGATGTGCGGTCAGGGGTTCATGCTGGGGCCGGGGGTCGGCGAGTTGCTGGCTCGGATGCTGACGGGCGACGTGACCGTCAAGGACCGCGAGACACTGTCGGCGTTCTCGCCCAGTCGTCCCTTCGTCGGCCAAGAAGCCCTGCGTTGAGAAAGGGAGTGGAGGACCGCTGGAGCCGTCGGGGCCTCCAGCGGCCGAGCCTTCATGCAGTCGCCAACGGGCGTTCCGCCTCACCGACGGGGATGACGCCCATCGTCTGCAGTACGCCGAGGTTGTCGTAGGTCACCCAGACCTCGGTGATCTTGCCGTTCTCGACATGGAACATGTCGATACCTTCGATGTGGATGCGCTTGCCCGTGGCCGGCACGCCGGCATAGTCGCCACGGTGCGTTCCGTCGCCGACCCAGCGGATCGCTACCCGGTCTTCGGACGCGACGACGTCGTGGTGTTGGATGACGGCGTCCGGGAAGGCGGTGCGGATGAAGTTCGCGGCTTCCTTCGCCCCCGCCACGCCGTGGAAGTCACGGCCCGCGACGTGGGCGACGAAGTCGGTCGTCACGATGTCTTCGGCTGCGTCGAGGTTGCCTGCCGTGAACAGGTCGTTGTGCCAACGGTTGACAAGATCTTCGGTCGCTTGGTGTTTCACGACGGGTGCTCCTTTCGGGCCGCGGATGGCCCCTAGGGTCCCGCACGGGACCGATCTCGAGGAAGTGACATCGGCGTGGCCGGAAGGCTCCGGCGCGACGATCACCCCGTCTCCGAGCCATGCGTTCCCGAACCACCGGAGGTCGGGTGCGCAGGAGAAAGCACCAGGTACGTCTTCATCACACTCCTCTGAACGTTGGATGCAAGAGGCGAACGTCCCGATTGCCCGGCGTTCTCGGTCGTGACTGCGCCCAGTTGGCACCGCCCAGGTACGCGCGTTGCACCGCCGGGTCGCTGCGCAACTGCTCGGCGCTGCCCTGCCCCACCATCCTGCCGGTCTCGATGAGGTAGCCGCGGTCGGCGATGGCGAGGCTCTGTTTGGCGTTCTGCTCGACCAGAAGCACGCTCACACCAACGTCGCGGACGCGGGTCAGGACGCGGAAGACCTCGCGCGACAGTAGCGGTGAGAGGCCGAGCGACGGTTCGTCGAGCAGCAGGAGCCGTGGCGCCGACATCAGCGCCCGGCCGATGGCGACCATCTGTTGCTCGCCGCCGCTCATCGTCCGCACCGCTTGCCGCAAGCGCTCTTGCAGGCGCGGGAAGAGCTCGAGCACGAACGCGAGGTGTGCGCGCTCGCGTGCCCTGGCGCGCTGCGGGTGGGCGCCCAGGAGGAGGTTCTCCCGCACCGTCAGCTCGCCGAACACGCCGCGGCCTTCCGGCACCAGCGCGATGCCTTCTTCCACCACGCGGTGCGCCGCGGCGTGGGTGATGGCCGCGTTCACGAACCGCACGCTGCCGCTGCGCACCGGCACCAGGCCGGCGACGGCCTTCAGTAGCGTCGACTTGCCCGCGCCGTTCGAGCCCAGCACCACGACGATCTCGCGCTCGCCGACGTGCATGCTGGCACCGTCGAGCGCGACGTGCTTGCCGTACGCTACCCAGAGGCCGTGGACCTCGAGTAGCGCGCCTTGGGCGGCCGGAGTCAGGCGGTCCGGTGTCTCAGGCATCGTCGGTTCCCAGGTAGGCGCGCAGAACGGCCGGGTCCTGGAGGACGACGGCAGGGGAGCCCTCGGCGATCTTCTCACCGGTGTTCATCACCACGCAGCGGTCGCACAACGAGCGGATGGCGTCCATGACGTGCTCGACCATCACCATGGTGATCCCTTGCGCCCGCAGGTCGCGAAGCAAGGCGATCCCGTCTTCCAGTTCCGACGGGTTCAGGCCCGCGAGCCACTCGTCGAGCAGGAGGAGATCGGGGTCGAGCGCCAGGGCCCGGGCGAGTTCCAGGCGCTTCTGATCGATGTAGGTCAGGTCGGCGGCGAGGACCTCGTCGTTCCCGGATAGCCCCACGCGCGCCAGCAGCTCATGCG
>JAWOIL010000187.1:0-5323 GCA_046484635.1 Trueperaceae bacterium | reverse complement strand
CCCACCGGACCAACCTGAAAACCTGCGAGCTTCCACCATCCGCCTCGCGCGGCAACAACCAGCGATCACCGCGGATGTCTAGAATCCTTGACACGAGGTCAGTAGTTCTTTACACTCGCCATGTAAAGGATGTTTAACACCCGCGGCCATCGAGCCGCGCGTGTTCGACACCCGCAAGGAGGCGACCATGTCGCATGAAGAGAGAACCACCTGGGTGGGCGGCGTCGTGACGATGCTCGCGGCCCACTGGTACGGATGGGCGATCAGGGACGTGTTCGGCCAGGTCCCGGTCGACCAGATCGCGTATCAGCGGCCGCTGATCATCGCCGTGGTCGCGATGATCGTGGGCAACATCGTGGGCGCCATCGCGCTGGCGATCGGAGCCGCGATCCGCGCCGAGGTGACCGGCGAAGGCTCGCCCGACGACGTCGACCGCAAGGACGAGCGCGACGCGTCCATCGAGGCGCGCGGCGACCGAGTGGGGTTCTACGTGGTGGCGGCGGCGATGGTCGGCGTGCTGGCGTTGGCCATGCTCGAGCGGCCGTACTTCTGGATCGCCAACGCAGCGTTCGCCGGACTCGTCGTGAGCGGGCTGGTGAGCACCGTGGTCAAACTCGTCGCGTACCGGCGTGGGTTCTAGCCGTGACAAAGCCGACGCGGGTAACGAACGACATCCGCGCCCTGCGCTTCGCCGCCGGCGAGATGACGCAGGCGGAGTTGGCGGACCGAGTCGGACTCACGCGCCAAACCATCATCGCCATCGAGCAGGGCCGCTACTCGCCTTCGCTCGAGGTGGCCTTCAAGATCGCTCGCGTGTTCGGCGTGCCGCTGGAGCGCGTGTTCCATTACCCGGAGGAGGAGAAGTGACGATCCCCGAAACGAGCCATGAGACGAGCCGCGAGTCGATTCCCGAGACTAGCCGGGAGTCGATCCGCGAGTCGATTCCCGAGACGAGCCGGGAGTCGATCCGCGAGTCGATCCGTGAGTCGATCCCCCTGACGAGCCCCGAGACGGGCTCCGAGTCCACCCCCCGCGGCGCCCTGTTGCTGGGCGCCACCGGTCGCACCGGCGGCCGGGTCTTACAGCAGTTGTTGGAGCGTGGCATACCCGTGCGCGTCATCGTGCGTTCGGCCGAGAGGCTTACGCCTAGCGCCGCCGGCGTCGCTGCCGCGCCGCTCACGGTCGTGGAGGCGGAGGTCGCGGCGATGGAGCCCGAGGAACTCCGGCGCCACCTCGAAGATTGCGACACCGTGATCTCCTGCCTGGGACACGCGCCCCATCTCCGCGGCGTCTTCGGACCGCCGCGCGACCTGGTCGAAGGGGCGGTGCGCGTCGTGTGCGAGGCGGCCGCGTCGCTGAAGCCCGCGTCCCCGATCCGGTTGATCCTCATGAGCTCGGTCTCGGTGAACCGCCCAGCGCGGGCCGACACCCGTCGCGGCGCCGGCGAGCGCGCCTTCGTGGGGCTCGTGCGCGCGCTGGTTCCGCCGGCGCGCGACAACCAACGCGCGGCCGATTACCTGGCCCGCGAGATCGGAAAGGACCACCCGTTCGTCTCGTGGGTCGTGGTGCGGCCCGACTCGCTCGTCGAGGGTGAGCCATCCGCGTACCGGACGCACGACGGACTCGTAGCCAGTCTCTTCCGACCCGACAAGACGCGCATGTCGAACGTCGCGCGGTTCATGGCCGAGCTGACGAGGGATGACGCTGCTTGGCGACGGTGGCGCGGGAGGATGCCCGTGATCGTGGACGAAGCGGCGAAGTCAGGGGTGTGAGTCATATGACCGAGACCAAGAAGCTCGCAAGAACCGTCGGAACCCTGTACATCGTCGGAACCGCCGCGGGGATCCTCAGTGCGGTGTTCGCCGGCCCGAACCTGAACCAGGGTGGCTTGAACGAACTCCTCGAGAACGAAGGGCCGTTGGTCGTGGGATCGCTCCTCGTGCTGCTCATGGGGTTCTCGTTGGCGATGATCCCCGTCGTCCTGTTCCCGTTGTTGCGCAAGGTCAGCGAGATCCTCGCTCTCGGGGCCGTCTTGTTCCGCGGCGCGCTCGAGGCCGTGGCGTACGTCGCCGTGGCATTCACCTGGCTCGGGCTCGTCACGATCGGCAGGGCGTCGGCCGGTGCCGGAGTCGAACAGACCGCGAGCCTCCTGAGCATGCGCACCGTACTGCTGGGGGCGGAGGAGTGGACGACCCTCGTGCTGGCGATCGTCTTCTGCCTCGGCGCCCTAATGATCTACTGGGCGTTCTTCGTATCGAGACTCGTCCCGCGCTGGCTGTCCGCCTGGGGCCTCGTCGGCGCCGTGCTGTACTTGTCGGTTCCGTTCCTCGGACTCGTCGGGCTGGATGGGTTCGGTGCGCTCATGGCTCCGCTGGCCGTCCAGGAGATGGTTCTGGCGGTCTGGCTGATCGTGAAGGGATTCGACGTGGACGTGACGGGGCGCTTGCTGAGGTACCAGCCATGACCGCACGTCGCAGCGGCGACGAGGTCGTTGCCGACGTCCTGGCCATCGCCCGCGCCGACCCGCGCGTGCGCGCGGTGATCCTCTCCGGTTCGCGCGCCGATCCCGCCGCGCCGGTCGACGAATGGCAGGACGTCGACGTGGCGTTCGTGGTGCGCGACATGGCGTCCTTCCGCGCCGATCCGACGTGGATCGACGTCTTCGGCGAGCGCGCCATCCTGCAGCGGCCGGACGACATGGTCGGTGCCCCGCCCCGAACCGACGGCGGCGAGACCTACCTGATGCTCTTCGTCGACGGGTCGCGCATCGACCTGACGCTGTTACCGGTCGAAGGCATGGACGCGTTCGAACACGACGGCCCGGCCGAGGTCTTGTTCGACCTGAACGCCCTGGTGCCGCCCCCGCCGCCGCGGGACCGGGCGTACTTCGTTCCTGCTCCCCCCACGGCCGCCGACTTCGCCGACGTCTGCAACGAGTTCTGGTGGGTGGCGCCGTACGTGGCGAAGGGCCTCGCGCGGGGCGAGACGACGTACGCGCATCACCACCTCGACACGGTGCTTCGCGAACAGCTCCTCACCATGCTCGGTTGGGAGGTTGCGGCCGCGAGCGACTTCCAGCGCGGCCCGGGCAAGTTCGGCCGCTACCTGCGCCGCGAGTTGCCGCGGGAGACCTGGACTCGCCTCGAAGCGACGTACGCGGATGCCGAACCCGAACACGTCTGGGCAGCGTTGGAGGCGATGACGGAGCTGTTCCGCGACGTGGCCGTTGGCGTCGCCGAACGCTTCGGGCTCCTCTATCCTTGGCAGGACGACGAGCGGGTGATGGCGCACGTGAAGCGCGAGCGGGGGATGGTGTCGGGCCCCGGCTGAACGGAGTTCGCGGCGTGGCCGATGCTGCGGGTCGTGCTTCGGACCTTGCTTCGGGCCTTGCTGCGGGTCGTGCTTCGGGCCTTGCTGCGGGTCGTGCTTCGGGCCTTGCTGCAGGCCGTGTTTCGGGCCGTGTTTCGGGCCGTGTTTCGCTGCGGGCCGTGCTTCGGGTCGTGCTGTGGGGCTCGTTTCGAAGTCGAGGGAGGTACCTACCGATGGACGAGTCGCGCTTCGTACCCGGTGCACCGACGGAGTCGGTCTTGGCATGGCTGTTGGAAGGGGACCCGGCCATCCGCTGGCAGGTCTTGCGCGACCTCACGGACGCGCCTCAAGAGGAGGTCGCGGCCGAGCGGGCGCGCGTAGCCAGCGAGGGCTGGGGTGCGCGTCTTCTGGCGCTGCAACGGCCCGACGGCACCTGGGGCAGCGCGGCCTGGAACCGCGGCTGGGACTCGACGATGCACGTCCTGTGGCTCCTGCGGCACTTCGGGCTCGATCCCGACAGCGCCGAGGCGCGCCGTGCCGTCGATGCCGTGCGTGACCAGGTGACATGGCGCGGCGCCGGCCCGCCCGAGTGCGACGACCATGGCTTCTTCGAGGGCGAGCTCGAGCCGTGCATCAACGGTCAGGTCCTGACCGCGGGCGCCCACTTCGGGCAGGACGTCGACACCCTCGTCGATCGCCTCCTCGAAGAGCAGTTGCCGGACGGCGGCTGGAACTGCGAGGCTCCGCGTGGCTCGACCCGGTCGTCGTTCAACACGACGATCTGCGTGTTGGAGGGGTTGTTGGCGTACGAGCGAGCGGACGGTGCGCGTCCTGACGTGACGGCGGCGCGCCGGCGCGGTGAGGCGTACCTCCTCGATCGCCGCCTATTCCGCCGCAAGTCGACCGGAGAGGCGATCGCCGAAGACCGCAAGGGCGGCACCGATTGGATGCGGTTCGCGTTCCCTACCTGGTGGCATTACGACGTGCTGCGGGGACTCGAGTACTTGCGCGACGCGGCTGTCGCGCCCGACGAGCGAGTGACGGAGGCGGTGCGCCTGGTCGCGTCGAAACGGGACGCCGATGGTCGTTGGCCACTGGACGTCCAGTACCCGGGGACGATGCCCGTCGACTTTGGCGAAGCCGTGGATAGGCCCAGTCGGTGGAACACGCTCCGGGCGCTGCGGGTACTGGACTGGTACCGCGAAGGCGTCGACGACGGGCCGTCGGGGGAAGCGGAGTCTGGGTGATTCCGCGAGGAAGACGCGGCTAGGCAGTGGATGGGCGGGCAAGAGGGGCAAGGTGTTTCGCGAACCTGACCAGAATCCTAGTAGGTCGACTCACTTCATAGTCGACCGACGCGTTTCCTAGTCACGTTTCCAGGAGACACCTCTTACCCCGCTGTTCACCTGGCGCCGCGCGGGTCAACCGTCGCCGCGTGGGACACCTGATCGAAGCGGACGATCCTTGCCGCGCCCACGACCGCGCGCGGCGCCAGCGTCCACCACTTCTCATCTAACGGCGCCTCAGCGTGCACAATGGCGACCATGAACAAGGTTGCCGCGTCGCAAGCCAAGGTTGCCGCGCACGATGCGGCCAAGACCACGTCCACCACGACCAAGGCCAAGTACGCCAACGCCGCGGCCGCCAAGACCACGTCCGGCAAGACCAAGCCGCTTGCCACCCTCACCTCCACCCTGACCAAGCTCGAAGCCCTCGGCGACGAGAAGGTCCGCGCCCTCAACCGCAAGCGCGGCGCCGGCGACGCCCAGTACGGGGTGCGGCTCGGCGATGTGCGCAAGGTGGCGAAGGAGATCAAGACCGATCACGCGCTGGCGCTCGAACTGTGGGACACCGGCGTCCTCGAGGCGCGACTGTTGGCCATCCTCCTCCTCGAGCCAAAACGCTTGAAGCGCGACGAGCTCGACGCCATGGTGCGCGCACCCGGCTTCGTACAGGTGGCGGACTGGCTCGATTCCTACGTCACGCGACAGCACCCCGAGAAGGAAGCGTTGCG
>JAWOIL010000094.1:0-3223 GCA_046484635.1 Trueperaceae bacterium | reverse complement strand
CGCGTCGATGGCGCAGGCGTACGATCGCTGCAACCGCCGCGAAGGACCGGATTGGCGAGGCCGACCTTGGCACCGATGAACGGAGAAGGAGCGCTACCCATGCCGCCCGATCTCTGGTCGCTCTACCCAGCGATGTTGAGGAGCCGCTTGTTCGATGAGGCCATCGCCAGGCTCTGGCACGACGGGCTCATCTCGGGCGAGATGCATCAGGGAACGGGAGAAGAGGCGGTCGTCGTGGGCGTCGTTGCCCATGTGCGCGAAGGCGACGCGATGGCGCTGGACCATCGCGGCACTGCAGCCCTGCTCGTGCGAGGCGTGGACCCCGTCCTGATCCTCGGCGAGTTGCTCGGCCACCCAGATGGGCTGTGCGGTGGGATGGGCGGGCACATGCACCTGTTCTCCAAGGCGCACCTGGCCGCCGCTTCGGGGATCGTCGGTGCAGCGGGACCGGCCGCCGCGGGTTTCGCCCTGGCAGCCGAGTACCTGCGCCCGGGGGCGATCGCCGTCGCTTTCTTCGGGGACGGGGCGATGAACCAGGGCATGCTGATGGAGTCGATGAACCTGGCTTCGGTGTGGAGCCTACCGGTGGTGTTCGTCTGTAAGGACGACGGCTGGTCGATCACGACCCGGTCGGAGCAGATGACGGGCGGCAGCCTGAGCGAACGGGCGCGCGGGTTGGGCATGCCGGTGGTCGAAGCCGATGGTTTGGACGTGGCCGAGGTCTGGGAGGCCGCCCGCGATGCGTTCGAGCGCGCTCGTTCCGGTGGGGGGCCGACCTTCCTGCACGCACGCTGCGTGCATCTGGATGGCCATCTCCTGGGCTACCAGCTGATGCGGATCGTCCGTCACCCGCTCAAGGAGATGCCCGAGATGGCCGTTCCTCTGGCGCGGTCCACGTTGCGGCTCACGGGTGCCTCGTTGCGTGAACGCCTGGACGGGCTGCGGACGGTCTTCGCGGCGGTCGTCTCCACGGTGCGCGACCCCCGCCGCGATCCGGGCCACGATCCGCTCCCCCGCGCGAGGGCGGCCCTTCGGTCGGAGCCGGAGCGACTGGGAGAACTGGAACGCCGGGTCGCGGAGGAGATGAGCGCCGTCCTCGCGTCGGCCCTCGAGGGGGTGCAGTCGTGAGAACCATGTCGTTCGCGCAGGCCATCGACGATGCGCTCGCCCAGGCCATGGTGGACGATCACCGCGTCATCCTGTTCGGCGAAGACGTGCAGTTGCTGCATCGCGACCTGCTCGTTCGGTTCGGATCCAGGCGCGTACGGAACGCCCCCATCAGCGAGAGCGCCTTCGTGGGGGCGGGCGTGGCTGCCGCGATGGCCGGTCTGCGCCCGGTGGTCGAGCTGTACATGGTGGACTTCGTGGGCGTGTGCATGGACGCCCTGCTCAACCATGGCGCCAAGGTCGAAGCGTTCTCGGGCGGCAAGTGGACCGCGCCCGTGGTGGTGCGGGCGCCTTGCGGCGGCGGATACGGCGATGGCGGGCAGCACGGGCAGTCCCTTTGGGGTTGGCTGGCTCACGTTCCGGGGCTCACCGTCCTGGTGCCCTCTACACCTGCCGACGCTGGGGGCCTGCTGCTGGCCGCTCTCCGGCACGACGGGCCGGTCGTCTTCCTCGAGCACAAGCTCCTGTCGGAGACCTGGCTGCAGTTCCTCGGTTCCGGCGGACGACGTACGGTGCGGTTCGACGTCCCTGCGGAGGGGGCCCGAGGTGCCGTGCCCCGGGCATGGGAACCGATCCCCATCGGTGAGGCGGTCATCCGCCGAGCAGGGAGCGACGTGACGATCGTCGGTGTGGGCGTGAGCGTGCACCGCGCGCTCGACGCGGCGAAGGCCCTCGATGCGGAAGGGATCTCGGTGGCCGTGCTGGACCTGCGAACCGTCACACCGCTCGACAGGGCGGCGGTCTGCGCTGCGGTGACCCGGAGTGGGCGGCTGTTGGTGGTCGACGAGGACTACGAGGGCTTCGGCCTGTCGGGCGAGTTGTCGGCGGTGGTCGCGGAGGCCGGGATTCCCTTCAGGTTCGCCCGCGTCTGCACGCGGACGACGATCCCATATGCGCGCCAGCTGGAGGACCAGGTACTCCCCAACACGGAGCGTATAGCGATGAGTGTCAGGAGGCTGATGGAGTGAGGACGATGGCATGGCGTCGTGCGGGCGGCTCATGGCCGACGGGTCCGACCACGGCCGTTGTGGCGGGCTGGCGGCGGACCGTCCTCCTGACACGCGGGCCGGACGTGCGCCTTGCGCAGGACTGATTGGCGGATCGGCGAGGCGGAGGCGCGCTACCTCCTCGAGTGGGTACCTGGAGTTCTGGGCGGGCGCGCTGGGCGTCGCGTGGGTGGCGCAGGCGCTGGCGTTCGCCGGCACGCGGGAGGAACCGGCGCTGGGCATGGAGGCGTTCCGGCTGATCGCGGCGCTCGACCTGTCGCTGGGCGGCCCTCGCCGCCGCCTGGCCGTGGCGACGGCGCGTCTGGGGCCTCGCGGTGGACGCGTTCCAGCGGCTCGTCGCCGGCTTGCCGTGGCTCAGCCCGCCTTCCGCCCGTCGGGGTGCCCCGTCCCCTTGACGGCCCCGGGCTCGCCGGCGACGAAGTCGTTCTCCAGGTAGCGCAGCACGTCGTCGGTCGACAGGACCTTGGCGACCGTGCTGTTGGCGACCTTCAGGGCCATCTCTTGGTTGGCCGTGGCCGTGGCGACCGCGTCGCCGACCACCACCACGTCGTAGCCGCGCGAGTTGCCCGCGTAGGCGGTGCTGAGGACGCACTCGTCCGTCATCGTGGGCCTATGGACGGACGAGTGCGTCCTCGCCACCGCCTACGCGGGCAACTCGCGCGGCTACGACGTGGTGGTGGTGGGCGACGCGGTCGCCACGGCCACCGCCAACCAGGAGATGGCCTTGAACGTCGCCAACAGTACGGTCGCCAAGGTCCTGTCGACCGA
This sequence comes from Trueperaceae bacterium, assembly GCA_046484635.1. Classification (GTDB taxonomy): domain Bacteria; phylum Deinococcota; class Deinococci; order Deinococcales; family Trueperaceae; genus CAZACZ01. The sequence continues at coordinate 281 of JAWOIL010000094.1, read as the reverse complement.
CGACGTGCTGCGCTACCTGGAGAACGACTTCGTCACCGGAGAAGCCGGGGCCGTCAAGGGGACGGGGCACCCCGACGGGCGGAAGGCGGGCTGATCCATCGCGAGGCGGGGATCGGCCGACGTGTCGACGTAGGCGTCAATCCTTGCGGCCATAGACCAACGGGTCGACGTGCAGGCTCGAGGCCGCGTCGCCGGACTCGATCATCCCGGCGTAGCGCATCCAGGGCCGGGCCTCGTCGACCGGAAGCACGTTCCGCAACGAACGTCGCAGAAGCTCCGCG
>JAWOIL010000209.1:0-5676 GCA_046484635.1 Trueperaceae bacterium | reverse complement strand
GGGGGCGGCGCGCTGCGCCGCCCCCGCAATGCCGTGGTGCTCAGTCGCAGGTCCAGGTGTAGCGCGACCAGTCGTAGTCGAAGCTCTGGATCGGCACGTACGTGAAGCCGTCGAGGCAGACGTCCATCGCGTGCCGCACCGTCTGCACGAGGAGGAAGGCGTCGGTCTGGCGATCCACCAACTCGCGCTGGAGTTGCCTGTAGATGCGGTTCTGCTCCTCGACGTCGGCGGTGCCGCGAGCGGCGTCGATCAGGGCGTCGAGTTCGGGATCGAGCACCCACTCCATCGACGCCCAGGTGCCGGCAGCGTTGGAGTGGTACTGGGTGTAGAACATCGAGTCGGGGGAAGCGTACGTCGGTCCGAAGAAGACTTGCGTGACGTTGGGTGTGGTTTCGACGTTGGTCGCGAGCTCCGTGATGCGGTTCCACGGCTCGGGTTGCAGCGTGACGTCGAAGCCCAGCGGCTCCATGGCGGCCTTGAACAGCAGCCCGATGTCTGCCTCGAACGCGGCCTCGGCCACGTACGCATGCGTGATCGGGATGCGGTCCTGGCCCGCGTAGCCGCTCAGGGCGATCTCCTCGGCAGCGCAGTCGAGGTCGAACTTCGGAAGCTCGAGCTCGTCGAGGTACTGGTCGGCGAACACGGAAGGAAGTGGCCCTGCCAGCGGCTCGCCGGGGAAGATCACCTCGCGGATGGTCTCGTAGTCGGTAGCGCACGCGATGGCGCGGCGGATGTGGACGTCGTCGGTGGGCGGAACCTGGGTGTTGAACTTGTAGTAGAACGCCGTCGCGGTTGGCTCCGACACGACGCGGAAGCGATCCATGCGGGCGAGTGCGTCGTACGTCTCGGGTGCGGAGTACTGGCTGGTCATGGTGAGCTCGCCGCTGGCGGCGAGCGCGCGGATGGTGGCCTCGTCCGAGGTGATCAACACCCGCACCTCGTCGATCGCTCCTTCGTGCCAGCCACGGTGGTACCCCTCGTAGCGCTCGAACACCATTCGGCTGCCGCGTTCCCATGACTGGACCTTGTACGGTCCGGCGCCGACAGAGCGCTCACCGACGTAGGCGCGCCCCCAGTCGCCGTCCACCTCGTTGGCGCGCACTTCATCTTCGTTGACGATGAAGATGAGCGGCACCGAAGCGAGGAAGGGCGAGAACACCTTCGAGAGGCGGAACTCGACGGTGTAGTCGTCGATCGCGGTGACACTGTCGGCGTCGAGGACGCCATCGAACAGGTACGAGGGGCCCTGCCCGATCGCCATCAAGCGTTGGAACGAGTAGACGACGTCCGAGGCCTGGACCTCGCTGCCGTCGTGGAAGGTCGCGCCGCGCTTCAAGTGGAACGTGAACACGGTGGCGTCGTCGCTGCCCTCCCAACTCTCGGCCAGCAGCGCGACCACGCTTCCTGACTCGTCGACGGTGACGAGTCCGTCGTAGAGGTTCACGGCGGCCATGTAGTCGGTGTAGTCCGAGGCGATGGCGGGGTCGATCGACCCGAAGATCTGCACCGCGTTGAGGGTGATCACGCGTTGCGCGACGGCGGTCGTCGCAAGTGCGAGTGTGATCGCACCGACGAGCGAGACGAGGGCGAGTCGGGGTCTGCGAACCTGTGTCACGGTCTCCTCCTTCACGAGCCTGGGGTCGCGTCGGCGACGCGGTGCTCGACGGGGACGTAAGGGATGTCGTACCCGAAGTAGTCCGGCCCCACGAGTGCGAGGCCGGCTTCGGTGCGCCATTGGGGGTCGCAGGGGATCCCGAGCACGACCACCCGGAAGCCGAAACGAAGCGACTCGGTGGTGATCGGACTGCCATCGTCGGCGTCGAGAACGGTGATGAGGTCCGGGGTGGTCGCGAGGACCCGATCGTCGGTCTGCGCAACCAAGAACTCGTTCTGGAACTCGATCCGACAGCGGGTGCCGTCGTTGGCGTCGAGGCCGTCGATCACAGCCTCGCCGCGGGCGAAGCCGCCCACGGTTCGGCGTGAGACGTCGACGATCTTGCCATCGAAGATCCGGAACGCTCCGAGATGCTCGCGAACAGCCTCGACGCCGTCGCGCTTCTCGGCGTGCGCGCGGCGCAGCGCGCGGCCGATGTCCTGTGCCTTGCTGACGGTCCCTCGCAAGACGGCCCGCTTGGCAGTGGCGCCGTCCATGGCGTAGAAAGCGATCAACGCCGAGCCGCCCATCTCGATCGTGGCCGCGCGGGCGAGTCGCTCCGTCCAGCGGTTGTCGACCGTGTTGAGCACGACCGAGTTGCCTTTGTCGTCGGCCATCACCATCGGCGTGGCCCTCACGCCGTGCATGGTGAAGCTCACCATCTGGAGTTCGGGGAAGGCCCGCCCCATACCGTCTCCGTCGACGAGCGGCAGACCTGTCTCGGCCGCGACGATGAAGGGCGTCGTGGAGTTGAGGCCGCCAGCCTCGCCACACAGAACGGCGTCGATCGGCTTGCCGAGATACGCCTCGAGCTTCTTGAACGCCACCGTGAGCTCGTCGCCTGCCGGGATCTTCTCGACCATCACGGTCGGCGCGCCCATCATCGCCGCCGGGACCACGATGGCGTCGTCGGCGAGCTCGTCGACGCCGATCAAACGCACGGGTCCGTGCTGGGCGATGGCTTGCTTGGCCATCAGTTTCCCGATGTAGGGGTCGCCTCCGCCGCCCGTGCCGAGCACGGCCGCGCCGGTCGCGACGTCGTCGAGGTCTTCAGCCTGGATGATGCGCACGGGAACTCCTCATATCGCTCAGGGGTCGGTAGGAGATATCAGGGTAGCCGAACGCCGCGGGTCCGACGACGTCGAGCGCTTCGCGCGAGCGCAGTAGTTGGTGGCATGGGAACCCGATCACCACCACTCGCTGCCCGAAGCGCAAGACCTCGGTCGTGATCGGTTCGCCGTGGTCTGCGTCCATCACCATGATCAGGTCGGGAACACTCGCGACCACCTGACCGTCTGCGCGCAGCACGAGGTTCTCGTTCTGGATGTCGATCTCGCCGTGCAGGCCGTGGTCGGCGTCGGTGCCTTCGAGGCGCACGTGGCCGATCGCGAAGCCGCCGCGGAGCTCGCGCGTCACGCTGACGATCTTGCCGGTGAACAGCAGGAGCGCGCCGTGTTCTTCGGCGAGTTGCTCCACCACCGAGCGCTTCGCCTTGCGGGCGGCCAGGATGGTGTTGCCCACCGCGAGCGCCTGGCGCACGGTGCCGGGCACCGCGTTGGTCTTGACGAAGTTGCCGGACATCGGCGCCAGCGCCATGCCAGCCGATGCCCCCATCTCTACGGTAAGACCGCGCGCCAGGCGCTCGAGCCAATACATGTCCTGCACCCATCCCAGCACGACCTCGTTGCCTTTGTCGTCGGCGAGAGCGGCCGGCGCGGTGGCGGCGCCGTGGATGAAGAAGGTGGTCATCTGCACCTCGGGGAAGGCTCGCCCCATTCCGTCCCCGTCGACGACCGGTAGGCCCGTTTGCGCCGCCACGATCATCGGTTCCAGCGCGTTGGCGCCTCCGATCTCGGCGGCGATGACGGCGTCGACCTTGCGTCCGGTGATGCGCTCGACGGCCCGCAGGGCCCGCGCGCACTCGTCGCCGTGCTCGATCTTCTCGATACCCACCACGGGAGCTCCGATGCCGCCCACGCAAGCGACCTGCCAGTCGTCGCCGACGGCGTCGAGTGGGACGACCTCGACCTCCCGACCCGACTGGATCAATTGGCGCAACCGCAACTTGCCGATGTAGGGGCTCCCACCGCCACCGGTGCCGAGCACCGCCGCCCCGAGCGAGAGCGCGTCGAGATCGTCTTCCGCGATGCGCCAGCGCTCAGAAGCCACCTAGGTCCCCTACTGCTTTCACCCGGATCCGTGTGGCGTTCCCGGGCAGATACGCCAGTGGCACGTCGTCGACGTCGACGATCTTGGTCGTGGCAGGATCCGCGCCCGCTGCCACGGCCTTGTCGATCGCTTCTCGCTTCGCGTCGGCCACGGCCTGCTCGCGCGGTACCGAGGCGAGCGAGAAGACCCGGTCGACTTCGCCGGAGATCTGGGCGATGGCGGCGCCGACAGCGTTCGCAACAGGAGCGTGATCTGGGCGGAGCACCTGCAGAGGGCCGACGTGGCCGGAAACGAGGATCGCACCGCCGCCTACGACGATCACGGGGATCGGCTCGGGCGACAGGAGCATGCGTTCCACCGCTCGTTCGACTTTGTCGGCGATGACAGCCAGGACGGACGCCACGAAGCTGGCATCGAGCGGTGCGACGCGCTCGCGCTCGCCGATGTCGGCGCGACCGCCGGCGACCGCGATGTCCGTGGCGGTGAGCGTGGTTCCACCGAACACCAGGGCCTCCTGCGGGAGGCGGTACCCCACCGAGGCCGGTCCCACGTCGATCGGGTCGCGATGCACCAGCGAACCGCCGCCGAGACCGATGCTGAACACGTCGGGCATCCGGAAGTTGGTGCGCACGCCACCGACCTCGACGGCGACGCTGGCCTCGCGCGGGAAGCCGTTGTGAAGCGCCCCGACGTCGGTGGTCGTGCCGCCGACGTCCACCACGACGGCGTCCTTGATCCCCGAGAGGAAGGCCGCGCCGCGCATCGAGTTGGTGGGGCCGCTCGCGAACGTGAGCACAGGGAAGCGCTCGGCCTGGTCGGCGCTCATGAGCGTACCGTCGTTCTGCGTCAGGAAGAAGGGCGCCTCGAGACCGGCACGCGCCAGCGCCGTCCGGAACGCCCGGACGGTGGCTCTCGAGAGCGGCTGCAGGCACGCGTTCATGATCGCGGCGTTCTCGCGCTCCAACAGCCCGATGCGGCCGATCTCGCTCGACAGCGTGAACGACGCGTCCGGCAGCACCTCCCGGAGCACGTCTCGGGCCCGCTCCTCCATGTCGCTGTTGACCGGGCTGAACACCGCCGAGATCGCCACGGTCGCGATGCCCAGGTCGCTGATCCGACGGCCGATCGCGCGAAGCTCCTCGGCGTCGAACGGCGAGATCTCTCGGCCGTCGAACTCGTGACCACCGTGGGCCAGGAAGGTGTGCCAGCCGATCGTAGCGCGCAAGTCGGCGGGCCAGTCGACCATCGGTGGGAGACTGGCGGTGGCGGGGAGCCCCAGACGGACGACGGCGGTGGGCGCCAGGTCACGGCGTTGCACCACTGCGTTGGTGAAGTGGGTCGTGCCGATCATGACCACGTCCACGTCGCCATGGTCGACGCCCGACTGCTGCAGCACGCCCTCGAGCGCGGCGAGCACGCCGCTCATCACGTCCTCGGTAGTGGGGGACTTGATGGCGTGCTCGACGGTACGCCCGCGCATGAGCACCGCGTCGGTGTTGGTACCGCCCACGTCGATGCCGATTCTGATCACGTTCCACGCTCCTCGATGACTGCGGAATGCCACCGCGTCGTCCCAGTTGGCCCGCACCATACGGGAGGGGTGGCGCACGTCCGTAGTCCGGCACGGATGAGCGGTCTTGTCTCCCAGGGAGGGGGTAGGTCGACAAGTCGCGGCTCGCGTCCGACCCGGCGTGCGGGCGTGGCTGTCGGGGAGAGGTTCAGTCCTGCATCCAGAGCCACCACTTGGCAGCGAGGTAGTACAGCAGGCGCTTGTCACCGTCCAACGCGTCGTGGCCGAGCAGATCGCCGATCCGGTCGAGACGGTAGCGGAGCGTCTTCGGGTGAACGTTCAA
>JAWOIL010000148.1:0-8939 GCA_046484635.1 Trueperaceae bacterium | reverse complement strand
TCCACGCGGTCAAACCGGCCCCGGCGGCGGCGGCGACGAGGCCAGGCAGCCAACGCTCGAAGCCGTCGAGGGCGATCCACACGATCGCCAGAGCGACGAACGCCTGCCGTGCCCAGACCAGGCGCTCGCCCGTCGAGAGGTTCCGGTTGGCGTCGTGCTCGGCGGGCATGGGAGGGGAAGTATAGCGCGGGCCACGTGGCCGCCCGGACGCGCCGGTGCGCGTCGTTGACCATGGGGCGGCCTTCCGGTGCTACCCTCTACCCCAAAGAACCGGCCATGCCGCACGCCACGTTCGAGGCAGGCGACCTGCGCACCCGCGCCCGCCGCCTGCGCGAAGGGAGACGAGCCATGCCCGACAGGCCAGCCCACGACCCGTCCCGTCCCCAAGGTTCGCCCGCAACCGGGGGCGCACCCGGAAGCGCACCCGGGACGGCACCATCCCGGCACACCGTCCGCTCGCACGACGGCACCGAGATCGCGTACTTCCGAAGCGGCACCGGCCCGCCCCTGGTGGCGGTGCACGGCGCAACCGCCGACCACACGTCCTGGAACCGGGTGTTACCGCTGCTCGAGCCGCAAGTGACCGTCATGGCCATCGACCGCCGCGGGCGTGGGGCCAGCGGTGATCATCCCGACTGGGCCCTCGAACGCGAGTTCGATGACGTGGCGGCCGTGGTCGACGCCGTGGCGGCAGAAACCGGTGGCGCCGTCGACCTCCTTGGGCACTCGTTCGGCGGCGCCATCGCGCTGGGCGGAGCTACCTTGACGCCGAACGTGCGCCGGCTCGCCCTGTACGAGCCCGTGACCCGCGCCGAACACGACGCCAAACCGCCCGACGTCGTCGAGCGCATCGAACGGTTCGTGCAAGAGGGCAAGCGCGAGGAAGCGCTCGAGACGATGTTCCGCGAGATCGTCCTGATGTCCGAGGAGGCGTTCGCCGCCTACCGGCAGCTGCCGATCTGGCCCACGCGTGTCGCCATCGCGCACACGTTGCCGCGGGAGCTCGGCGTGTCCCTCACCGACACCACCATCGAACCCGAGCGCGTCGCGGCCCTGCAGGTTCCCACCTTGCTGCTGATCGGGGGCGACTCGCCCCCTGGCCCGAAGACGAGCGTCGCGCGTCTTTCGGAGACCCTGCCGAACGCGCGCGTCACGGTGCTGGAAGGCCAGGAGCACATGGCGATCTACGACGCGCCAGAGATGTTCACGGAGCGCCTGTTGGGGTTCTTGCGGGAGTAGGAGTGACGGAAGAGGGGTGACGTTCCGCACACGCGAAAGGAGACGCGTCATGCCCGACCGGCCGGACCACGAAACGCCCCGCCCCCAAGACCCGCCCGCAAACGACGGAGCGATCCAGGAGGCTCGCGCCAACACGCTCGGCAACGCCCCCACGCGCCACAACGTCCGCTCGCGCGACGGCACCGAGATCGCGTACTTCCGCAGCGGCACCGGGCCGCCGCTGGTGGCGGTCCACGGTGGCACGGCCGACCACACCAGTTGGAACCGGGTCCTACCGTGGCTCGAACCGCACGTGAGCGTCGTCGCCGTCGATCGCCGAGGGCGTGGCGCTAGTGGCGACCACCCCGACTGGGACATCGAACGCGAGTTCGAAGACGTGGCGGCGGTCGTCGACGCGCTCGCGGCCGAGACCGGCGCCGGCGTCGACCTCATGGGCCATTCCTTCGGCGCCTCCGTCGCGTTGGGTGGCGCGACCGTCACGCGGAACGTCCGCCGGCTCGTGCTCTATGAAGCCGACTCGAGCTTCGAGCAGGATGCCTACCCGTCGGGCGCGGTCGAGCGCATCGCACGTCTCGTGCGGGAAGACAAGCGCGAGGAGGCGCTCGAGGCGTTCTTCCGCGAGATCGTCCACATTTCCGAGGAGGCGTTCGCCGCCTACCGGCAGTTGCCGATCTGGCCGGTGCGCGTCGCGGCCGTGCATACGGCCCTGCGCGAGCTCGCCGTGCCGTTCGCCGAGACCTGCGTGGCACCCGAACGCGCGCGCATGGTGACTGCGCCGACGCTACTGCTGGTCGGCAGCGAAAGCCCGCCGTTCATCCAACGCGCGATCGCCACGCTCGCGGCGGCCTTGCCGAACGCCGAGGTATCGGTCCTCGATGGCCAGGCGCACATAGCGACGTACGACGCGCCGGAGACGTTCGCGGAGCGGGTGCTGGCGTTCTTGGAAGCGGCCGATCGCTGACGGACGAAGCGCCCAGCCTACGCCTCGATCCCGCCGAACTCCTCCAAGTAGACGCGCCCTTCCGCCACCGCGTCCGGCGCATCCTCCCACCCCGATGCCGCGATACGCGCGTAGATCTCTCGTGCCAACGCGGCGTGCTCCAGAGCCACCTCCTCGCGCCCGAGGGCACGGTTGGCGAGGGCGGTGAAGGCGTGCGTGTTCGCCAGAAGGTGATCGTCGGGCGGCGTAGTGCGCATGCCCTCTGCGAGCCGGAAGACGTCCTTCGCGGCGGCGATCACGTCTTCGTGGGCTCCCAACCGGTGCGCCGTCACCGCCGCGAACATACGCATGCTGACCGCGTAGCCGCGCGCCTCGAGCACACCGACGCCGAAGCGGGCCTCGAACACCGCGGCCGCGCGCGTGGCGGTCACGAACGCCGACCGCGACGCGGGCAGACTGGCCAGGACCACGAGCAGCTGTCCGAGTTCTTCTCCGAGACGCTCGTCGTACGCCCGCACGGCCAGGTCTTGCGGGCTCCAGTCGTCCGCTTCACGTCCGAGCGCGTCGAGCAGGCGCTGCTCCAACGCAGCGGCGGGTTCGGCGACCGGCGGCTCCACGCGTTCCTCCGGCGCCGTTCCACCCCCCGACATCCCCGCCACCGCCGACGTCGCACTGAGCAGTTGGATGAGCAGCACCTCGCGCCACGGGTGATGCCGCGGCAAGTCGAGGGTGGCGTCGGCCACGCGCTCGAGCTCTGCGATCCCGGCTGCAGCCCCCTCCACGCGACCAAGCAGCACCGCGCGCAGTCCCTCGAGTCGTAGCGCGTCCACCACGAACCGCTCTGGCGCTTCCGGCACCAACTCCGCCAGCATCTCGCTCGCGCGGGCGGCCAGTGGGTCGGCGGTGCCATCCGCCACGGCGTCGGGTGGCAGGATCGCGATCGCGCGTGTCACCGAACGCGCCCAGACGGCGCACGTCTCGGTTCTGGCGGCGGGATCCAACGCGTCGCGACCGTCGAGCAGCCACTCGTATGACCGGGCGAAGAGCGTCACGGCCTCGGGAACCTGGCCCTCGCGCACCGCCATCACGGCCCGTCGCGCCGCCACCTGAACGCGAACGTCCACGGGCCAACTCCTTGACGCGAGGGCGCCGTCGAGCTCCCGGACCCAGCGCCGAAGCGTCCATCCCTTGCGGTGCATCGCCTCGATCACCACGCTCTGCGAACGCAACCGGCGGGGCGACGTCGGCTCCTCGAGGGAGTCGTACGGCAAGCACCAATCGAACGCGCCGCTGGCGGCGAGCGCTTCTTGCGTGTCGGCGTCGTCCGCCGCGTCGAGCGCCGACCACAACCGCTGCCCGACGCGGAGATCGTGATACGTCACGAACAGGTGTGCGTAGCGGCCGCCGCGGAGCGCCTCCATGCGCATGCCCAGCTCGTCCGGCACCCGCAACAGCCCGGAGAACCCCTGGCGGTCGCGGCGGATGCCGAGCGCCGTCAGCACCACCGCCACGAAGCCGAGGTTCATGCCGGTACGGAGTGTGAGGGTGAGGAGGCTGCCGATCCACGGCCGTTGCTCGATGGCGGGCTCGGCGATCCGGAAGACGTCGGGCACGCTCAGGAACACCTGCAGGCGCACCAGCGACGCGCCGATGAAGCCGAGCAACGACCCGCGGCCGACCTGCGCACGCACCTCCTCGAACGACCCCGGCCATAGGATCGCGGCGTTCCATAGCGTCACCCACGACACCAGTAGGAACGCCAGCGCCAGCAGCGCCGAGCTTGCCAGCGTGGCGCCGCGTAACCGCTCGAGCGACACGAGCGGCGCGATCCCGCGTTCCATCGCTAACTCGTACGTGGCGCGCGGGGACGCGAGGAGCCATACGAGCATCGCCATCGCAGCTGCGCCCACACCGAACGCCACCCATGCGGGCGACCCCACGAGCAGCGCCCCCACACCCAACACGGCCGCCACCAAGACGGCGATCCTCGTCGGCCGCATCCGAGGACGCGCGGGTTCACCGCCGCTCCACGCCGCGCCCAGCTCTTCGAGCAGCGCCCCGAGCTCGGCTGCACGCGCGTCCCCATGCGTGATGCGGCTCTGGAAGGTGGGGATGGCCCAGTCGCGTAAGGCACGTAGGCAGCGGAAGGCTGCCTCGCGCGACTCGGGAGCGCGCAGCCTGTCGAGCAACACGTCGAGCGTGCCGCGCACATCGTTCGCGATCTCCCGACCAAGGTTGCCTGCGCGCACGGCGTCACCGTCGGACACGGCGTTCTCCAACGCCGCCAAGGCGTCGGCTCCCCTGCCCAGACCGTGCGCGCTGTAGTAGGCCGCGCGCAGGATGGACACCGCGACGCGCACGAACCCGACGCTCAGCAGCAAGCGCGTGACGAACACCAGCAGGCGCCCCACGAGGTGCGACGGCTCGGCCGCCAGGCCGACCCCGAAGACGTCGAACAGGTCGAGGAAGAGTTCGGTGAACAGCAGGTTGTCGAGCGACAGGCGCCAGGCGTCATTCCAGCCGGACCCGTCCAGAACCGCCGGGAAGTGCCGCATCACGCGCCAGAACAGGGTGGCCTGCGCGCCCAGGTAGAAGGGGAGCGCGAACGTCGCCACCGCGACCGGAAGGTAGGTGACCACCGCGGCGCTGTCGCGCTCGCGCACGCCGAAGGCGTCGTCTTCGCGCATCGCGCGCGCGACGGCCTCGGGCCAGACCAGGAAGAGGGAGACCAAGGCGAAACCGACGACCTGCAGCACGAACGCCGCCCAACCCAGCGGGGCGGCGCCGATGGCGGATGCCGCCAACAGGATCAGACCGAACCCGAGCCAGGAGACCAGCGAGGTGCGTCGCACGGTGGCGAGTACGCCGCGGGTCTCTGCGCCGAGCGCGCCGAGGATGGCGCGCGGGCCGACGCGGCGGTGGCCGGGGCGGTACTCACCGCGCCTCGCGGAGGGCCTCGCTGGTCGCCCGGGGGCGCGACCAATGGGGCCGTCCGAAGGACCGTCGGGCGTCGTCATCGGCGTCGTCATCGGCGTCGTCATCGTGGTCGTCGATGCCTCCGGTGGGACGTGCGGGATCTCGGGTTCGCGTTCGAGGATAGCAGGGGGATACATAGTGATTGGCGACACGATCACGCCCGCCGTCGGCGACGGCGTCCGAGTCGTCGCGCGAGAGCGTCCCGGCATGCGCATGCCGTAGGCGTGCGCCCGCAGGCGAGCGCCGTCCGGCGCGCGTACGCAGGCCGGCCTCACCGTCGAGCGTCGGCTAGCGAACGTCTAGAGTGGTCGACGATGCGGGATGCGCCAGAACTGCCAGGTCCGGTCATCGTCGGCATGCTGCGGGACCGCTACGGCATCGCTTCACCGACGCTCGAATTCCTTCCGCTCGGGAACGATAGCGGGACGTTCGTGTACCGGGTCGAATCGGCCAACGGACGATCGCGCTTCCTCAAGCTCCGCGCGCTCGATCGCTTCCGGGGGGCGAGCCTGCTGGTGCCCCGACACCTGCACGAGCGCGGCGTGCCGAACGTGCTCGCTCCGGTACCGGCGCACGACGGCGCGGCGTGGGTTCGCCTTGGTGCCTACGTGGCCGCGCTCTACCCGTTCCTCGCAGGGCGCACCGCGACGGAAGCGGGGCTATCCACTGCAAGGTGGCGGGACCTGGGAGCGACGCTCCGGCAGGTGCACGACACGCGCTTACCGGCGACGCTGCGGGCCGTCATGCCATCCGCGACCTTCACGACCGAGTGGCACGAGCGCTTCACGTCGTTGGAGACGCACCTCATGCGGGACGCCGACCTACGGGGCGGCGGCGCCGGTTCCGAGGTCGCTCCAGGTGGAGACCCCGTACTGAGCGCCATCGTCACCACCTGGCGCGAGCACACGGCCGAGATCCGCGCTCTGATCGACGGTGCCGACACCCTCGAGCGGCACATGCGCGAGACGAATCCACCGCACGTCTTGTGTCACGCCGACTTCCACACCTGGAACGTGGTGGTCGATGACGAAGCGGGCATGTGGATCGTCGACTGGGACGAAGTCGTGCTTGCCCCGAAGGAGCGGGACCTGATGTTCGTGGTCGGTGGCATCGGGCGGGGTCTAGTGCAACCGGACGAGACCGCGAGTTTCATGGAGGGGTACGGGGAAACGGAGATCGACCCGGAAGCGCTGACGTACTACCGCTACGCCTGGGCGCTGCGCGACATCGGGGCCTACGTGGGGGACGCGCTGGGGGCGCATGGGGACGCGCTGGGGGACCCAAGCCGAACGGGCGCAGTGCGAAGCGAGGCGGCGCGTTGGGACGCGGCGAAGGGGTTCGCGCTGCAGTTCGACGATGGGAACATGGTGGAGATCGCGTTGGGACGATCGTCGGTCGGCAGGTGAGGCCGCGACGAGGCATGATGCGCGTTCGCCCTGCCGTTCCTGACGACGCCGCGGCCATCGCCCGCGTTCACGTTGCCTCCTGGCGCTCGACCTACCGCGGCTTGCTCCCAGAGGACGTCCTGGCGAACCTTTCCGTCGAACGGCGCGAGGAGATGTGGCGCCAGCAAACCGAGACGGCAGAGCAGGACCCGCGACGCGGATTCGTCTTGGTGGCGGAGGACGACGCCGAACGGGTGGTCGGTTTCGCTTCCGCCGGCCCCGACCGGGAGGCACGATCGGCCTTCGACGGCGAGCTCTACGCCATCTACCTCCTCGAGGCACATCAGGGACGAGGGATCGGGCGGATGCTGGTCGACCGAGTCGTCGACCGGCTCCGCGCGCAAGGGTACGGCTCGATGCGCGTGTGGGTGCTGGAAGGCAACCCGGCGGAGGCGTTCTACCGGCGCATCGGCGGTGAACGGGTGGGAACGCAGACGCTCACCATCGGGAACTCGGACTACCTGGAAGTGGCGTACCGCTGGAACGACCTCGGTTCGTACGGGTAGACGGTCGCGTTCGTTCGGGCGCGGGTCGAGACGATGAGGATCGCGCTGGTCAATCGCGTCACCCGTCGGCGCCGTGGACGCCGCGGCGCCACCCTTCGAGGACCGCGAGCGTGCGTTCGTCCGCCAGCCCTTCGAAGAAGACGTCGAGCGCACGCCGGAACGGCGTGGGAGCGGCGCCCTCCCCCTCTTCCGCCCCCGCCATCTCCCCCGTTTCCGCGACCTCGGCGAAGAGCGTCAGGCACGACCGCAGCTTGAGGTCGTCGGGGTCGCCGAAGATGCGACCGATAGGCGTGTTGGTGTGGGTCAGGACGAGCTCCGTACACTCCATCAACCGCCCTCCCAGCACTCGATGGTGCAGGTACGCTTGTGCCTCGGCCAGGGATCCGATGGCGTAGCGCCGCGCCGTGGGGCTCACACCCAGACCCGCGACTTGCGGGAAGACGAACCACATCCAGTGCGAGCGTTTGCGGCCGGCGCGTAGTTCGGAGGTCACCGCGGCGTAGACCCGGTCTTGGGCGTCGAGGAAGCGCTGCAGCGAGAAGGCGTCAGCGTCCGCAGGCACGCCGCCCCTCGATTCACCGTTCATGGAATCCACTCCACCTCACCGCTTCTCCTCCATCAACCCCACCACGTTCCCGTCCGGATCTCGCAGGAACCCGATCCAAAGCTCGTGGTCGGGCATCTGGGCGACGACGTTCGGCGCGCGTTCGTTCGTGGCACCGGCCGCCACCAGCGCGGCGTGCGTCGCGTCGATGTCCGACACCGTGAAGTAGAGGATCGAATTGTGACCGACGGTTCGTTCGCCTTCGGGCGTGCCGAGCATGAGGCGGATACCGCCCGCGTCCAGGAACGCCAGATCCGGCCCCGCGCGGAACGAGAACGTTAGGCCCAGGACGTCACGGTAGAACCGGAGCGCGGTTTCTACGTCGCTGACGGTGATGGCGATCTGATGGATATTGGACAGCTTCGGGCTGACGCTCATGGTCTCCCCTCCACGTGCCACAGAGTCGAACGCTTCGAGGAACGGCCGGTTCGCGGCCTGCTTTACCCCTCGCGCTCCCCTGGCACCCACGCCATCTTCATGTACGTGCTTCCTTCGGCCAGCTCGTCGAGCATCTGCTGCCGGCGACGCGCCCGGGTGTCCTCGCGTTTCGCACCGGCGATCCAGCCGAGGTAGTCGTTCTGCTGGTAGGGCGGGCGTTCGCGGTACGCGTTCATCAAAGCTGCGGCTTCGAGCGCGTCGCGGACGTCATCGGGCATCGGATGGCGTTCGCGACGTGCCGGTCGAGCGCTCTGCCTCGCCGCGGAGCTTCGCACCTTCGATGGCGAGGTCCGGCGCGGCTTCGACGCACCAGCGGCTGTCACCTCGTCCAGCCGGAACGCCGCGATCCGCCGGATGAGGTCGACCGGCAGTGGCTCACTCAATGGGAACCGCGCCGACCCCTTGCCACGCGCGTAGCGTGCCAGCTCGGCGTCGAAGGCCTTCATGCCGCTGGGCGTGGGATAGAGGCCAACGTGCTGCGTGTAGCCGGCGAAGTGCACCACGTGCTTGCCGTTCAGGTCGAAGGTGGGGATGCCGTAGGAGATCGTCTCGGTTGCGCCGGGCAGGGCTTCGCGCAGGAGGTCGCGGAGCTCTTCGAGGGCCATGCGGACTGCTCCGTCGAACGTCTCGACGTACGCGTCGATGGGGCTGGGGGATTCGCCTTGCGTCGTGGGCGCCCCGGACTGGCCCTGGTCACGCGGCACGCTTGGCCTCGACGTGACGCGCGAAGTTGTCCAGGATCGCCTGCCATCCCTGGCGCTGCATCTCGGCCGGGTTCGTCTCCTCGGCGT
>JAWOIL010000001.1:0-4303 GCA_046484635.1 Trueperaceae bacterium | reverse complement strand
GCGTGGACCTGGGCATGCCCCCGAGCCGCTCCTGCACCTCGTGCACCGCCAGTCCGCGGCGACCGGCGCGCATCAATGCGCGGTAGATCTCCAAGCGCGCCTCGTGCCCGAGCGCCGCCAACGCGGCCGCGGCCGACGCGACGTCGAACGCTGCGGCCGGAGGCGCGGCGAACGCTGAGGCCGGGGACGCGCCCACGGACGCGGGCGAGGACGCGCTGGAGGCCGGCCGCCCGGCGCCCGAATGGTCGTCGGCGGACGCCTTCTCCCGGCGGTCGGAAACGGTCGGCTCTGGGGGGCGTGCCATGCCGACAAGATACGCGCTTCATCGCGTCGTGTCAACTAGGTTTCTAGGAATATGGTTGCGTCCTAGGGTCGGCCACACTTCTGCCCGCCGCCTAGCGCCACGGCAGCGCCCACCGACGAGGTCCCGTTCCAGCACGAGGTCGTGGCACGACACGATCCACTCCGCGTGCCGGAACCGCGCGCGGCGAAGCGCCGCGACGCGCCAGGCTTGGCGCAGGTTCTCCCGTATGCGGTCACGTGCGAAACGCTGCAATCCGACGGTGTCGAGCATTCGTCCTCCTCGATGGCCCATAGGCGGGCCGGCGGCGCGCTGCGTGAAGCGCGTGCTTGCACGGGCGCAGTCGTACGTCCTGGGAATACGGCTTCCGGCGGGCCGACCGCTCGCCAGAACCGGACCCCGACGTACGCGCGCCTCCCGCTCGCCAGAACCGGACCCCGACGTACGCGCGCCTCCCGACCCGCGCCATGACACTTCGGTGACACTCGTCCGCGGGGTCGTCCGTACCATGTCCGGGTGCACGGGCTGGCCCTCATCGGCGTGTCGCATCGGCGCGGCGGCGCAGCTGCGCTGGAGGCGTACCAGGAGCGTTACGTCGGTGAAGGCGAAGCGCGCTTGGCGGCGCTCGGCCTGCGCGAGTACGTCACCATCGCCACCTGCAACCGCTGGGACGTGGTGGCGGTGGTGCCGGACGGCCAGGCGCTCGACGACTTGCGCCAGCGCCTCGCTCCTGCCGGTCGACCACTGCCGTACGCGTTCGTGGAGGACGGCGCGCTCGAGCAGCTCGCCCGCGTGGCATCGTCGCTCGACTCACTCAACCCCGGGGAAGACCAGATCATGCGGCAAGTGCGCGACGCGTACACCGTCGCGCGCGAGCTCGGCCACACCGGCGCCATGACGTCCTTCGCCTTCGAGACTGCGCTGCGCGTGGCCAAGCGCGTACGGCGCGAGGTGGCGCTGGCGCCGGTGCGGACCTCGCTGTTCAGCCTGGTGCGTCCCGAACTCGAGTCGCTCCTACGGCCAGGCGACACCGCGGTCGTGTTGGGCGCGGGGGAGATGGGGGCGCTGGCCGCGCGCGGCCTGGCCGAGTTGGCCGGCGTGCGGGTGGTGGTGGCGAACCGAAGCGTGACGCGGGCAGAAGAGGTGGCGCGCTCGGTGGCAAAGGCGGCGAAGGGTGCCGTGGTGGAACCGGCGTCGCTCGATGACGCACTCCGCGGCGACGCCACGCACGAAGGCGCCCGCGTGCTCGTGTGCGCCACGCCCGTTCGGCACCTCGTGGGTGAAGGCCTGCTGGCGCACTTGCCGAACCTCGCCTTGATCGTCGATCTGGGCCTGCCCCGTAACGTCGAACCGGACGCCGCGCTTGCGCGCGGCCTTCGCGTGCTCGACGTCGACGGTTTGCGGGCGGCCGGCGCCACCCGGCGCCAGGTGATGCGTGAGAACCTGCTCGCCGCCGAGGCCGTCGTTCGCTCCGAGCTCGACGACGCCGTGGCCGCCTGGACCGAACGGCGGTTGGCGCAGGGGATCCGCGAGCTCCGGGCGCAGTACCTTCGCACCATCGGCGAGGCGCTGCCGCCAGAAGCGGCCGAACGCCTCGCGAAGCGCTTCGCGCACGTGCCCATCACCGGACTTCGCGCCGTGGCGCGCGAACATGGCTTCGAAGCCGCCGCGACCTTCCTACGGGCCGTCGGCATCCAGGAGGAAGCGTGAACCAAGACCATCATGTAGCCGGCCCCGCGTCCGGCAGCAGATCCGACCGCCCCGCTGCGCCCAGCCAACCCCCTTCGTTCCTCCGCGAAGGCGGCAGTGACGACAAGCCGGGCGCCGGCATGCACGTGCGCATCGCCACCCGGGGCAGCGACCTGGCGTTGACGCAAGCGCGGGGCGTCGCGGCGCAGTTGGCGGCGCTCGGCGCCAGCACCGAGTTGGTGCTGGTCGAGACGGCAGGAGACCGCAGCACCGCACCGTTCTCCGCCATGCCGGGCACGGGCTTCTTCACCAAGGCGGTCCAGCAAGCCGTCCTCGACGGGCACGCCGACCTGGCGGTGCACTCCCACAAGGACCTCCCCAGCGCGCCGGTCGACGGTCTCGAGATCGCCGCCGTGCCCACCCGCGCAGACCCTCGCGACGTGCTGGTGGTCAAACCCGAGGTCCACGATCCGAGCGAGGGAACTTGGCTGCCGCTGCACCGTGGCGCGCGCGTCGGCACTAGCGCGGCTCGCCGCCGACACCAGCTGGCGTTCCACCGCCCCGACCTCGAGCTCCGGGAACTGCGCGGCAACGTGCCCACCCGGATCGCGCGACTGGACGGGGAGGAGCTCGACGCGGTGGTGCTGGCCGCCGCCGGCCTGGAGCGGCTAAGTCTCGATCTTGGCGACCTGGTCGTGGTTCCGCTCGACCCGCGGGTGTTCGTGCCCGCCCCGGCCCAAGGGGCGCTGGCGCTGGAGGCGCGCCGAGCGGCGGCCGACGCCGACCTGACCGCGCTGCTCACACGACTACACGACGTCGCGGGGTACGCGACCGTCGCCGCGGAACGCGGGTTGATGGGGATGCTGCAAGGAGGTTGCCAACTGGCACTCGGAGCGCACGCTGCCGCCGGACCGAACGGCGGGCTCACGCTGCACGCCTACTACGAGGGCCGCACGGTGGCCGTCGAGGGCCGCACCGCGGAGGAAGCGGCGGTGCTAGCGTTCGAGGTGCTCGGGCGCCCCGCGCCGGCAAGCGCGGCGGAGGCAGCGGAGTGGACGGCTCGGCCTGGGAGCGCTAGGTGACGGATGTACCGGCCAGCGGCGCGATGGCCCGCGGATCGGTTCGCGTCGTGCTGACCCACGCCGAGGGTCGCCTCGAAGGTCTTCGTGCGCGCCTTCGCGCGCTGGGGTTCGACGTGCTTCACCGGCCTTCCATCGCCATCCGGCCGCGCACCGACGGGCCGACTCGGGACGTGGCGGGGGCCCTGCTCGACCTGCCGTGGTTGCTGTTCGCCAGCCGCTCTGCGGCGGAAGCGTGGTCGACGTTGGGGGTGGGCTACGCGCGTCGTCCCGCGGTGGAACCGGAATCGGTCCGGCCGAACGAACCGGCGCCTCGACCGCCGGAACCGGCGCCTTCCGACCCACTTCGCATCGGCGCCATCGGGCCCGGCACGGCGGCGGCCCTGCGCGCCGTCGGCGCCCGCGTCGACCTGGTGGCGGAATCGTCGACCGCCG
Source organism: Trueperaceae bacterium (assembly GCA_046484635.1). GTDB lineage: Bacteria > Deinococcota > Deinococci > Deinococcales > Trueperaceae > CAZACZ01. Next base: position 799 of record JAWOIL010000001.1, on the reverse strand, counting down.
AGGGCTTGGCGTTCGCGTTCGCGCGGCACCCGCACGCGAACGGCCCCGTCGGCTTGGCGCAAGGCAGCCGCGCGCGGCCCACGCTGGCCCAACGCCTGCGGGAAGCCGGTTACGAGACTCGCGCGGCGGTGCTGTACGACACGGACACGCTGCCTTGGGACCAGGACCCTGGCGACCGCGCGGTTTCCTCGCAACCGACCGTCGTCGTAGTCGCCAGTCCGTCCGCTGTAGCCTCCCTGCCCCAAGAGTGGCGTGGAGGGAGCGATGCTGACGATCGGCGAGCGACGCACGCGGCCTACCCGCGGATCGTTGCGATCGGCCCCACCACCGCAGACGCCGTGCGCGCGCAGGGAGCACCCTGCTGGGTGGCCGAAACAGCCGATGTAGACGGGATCGTGACCGCGGTGGTGAGCGCGCTCGCGAGCGAAGGCGCGAGCGCGGTCGCGAGCGAAGGCGCCAGCGCGGTCGCGAGCGAAGGCGTGAACGAACGCGGGCGTGCGAGTGGGCGCGCACTGGGGCCCACGAGCAAGGCCGCCGAGCACGGCACGACCCGCGAGGCCGGAACCCGTACCGACGAAGAGAGAGAAGAGGCCGTCGATGACTGACGTTCGTGACCGCGAACCCGCGATCGGTTCCGCCCCCGTCGTACGCCCCCGCCGGCTGCGGGCGGTCTCCGCCGTGCGCGACCTGGTGGCGGAGACGGACGTCCTTCCCCGGCATCTGATGATGCCGTTCTTCGTCGTACCCGGGCGTGGACAGGAGCAGCCGATCGCTTCGCTGCCGGGCGTGTCGCGCCTCA
>JAWOIL010000133.1:0-2677 GCA_046484635.1 Trueperaceae bacterium | reverse complement strand
ACGGAAGCGTCGCCGGTCGCGTCCACCACAGCATCGTGGTGGCGGCGGATGTCGCCTTCGTCTGGTTCCTGGACGCCTGGAACCTGCTGGGGTTCCGGTATTGACGAGCGGCGACTCGGTCTCGCGCGGCCGGTCCATCGCGGCGGCGGCTTCGAGCAGCACGTGGTTCGGTCGTGAGCGAGCCGGGTCCGTTGACTACGCTGGATTGAGATTGCGGTCGCCGCAAATGCACCACGCGTCGCGGGCCAACGTCGTAAGCTCCTACGCACACCACAACGTCCCTACGCACTGGCGCCGTACGAGCGCGTCGCGGCGGGGTCGCGCAGGAGGTCACGATGGTGCAGTCCCTTGGTATCGCTGCGGCGCGCCGCCATGTCGTGCTCGTACTCGTTCTGCTGCTGCTGAGCGCCTGCGGCCGTGGGCCGTCCGTGCCGCAGCCGTCGTTGTCGGTGACCGCCGATGCGGACGCGATCGTGCTGGTGGGGCAGAGCGTGGGGTTGCAGGCGACGCTCGCCGGTGACGTCGATGCCACCGGCGCCGTCTACGGCTGGCGCTTCGTGACCCGGCCCGCCGCGAGCGCCGCCACGCTCGAGGTGCCCGGCTCGGCGCAGGCGCGCTTCGTTCCCGACCAGCCCGGCGAGTACGAGCTCGAGGTGCGCGTCGACGCGGCCGGCGCCAGCGGCAGCGACCGGGTGAGCGTCACCGCGGTCGAGCGCGGCGTGCGCTTCGAGGGCGATCCTGGCACCGCCGTGCTCGACGCGAGCTTCGACCTGTCGCTGCCGATGGTCGTGACCGTCGACGAGGTGTCGCTGCTCCCCGAGACCGAGGGACCCTTCGAGACGTTCGTCGTCCGGACCGAGCTCGAGATCGGCCTCGCGCTCGAGGCCACCATCGGCGAGGCGAACGCGCTGCTGGCGGCCTACGACGCCTGGATCGTCGACATGCTGCCGAGCCAGCGCCAGTTCGTCATCAGGGTCCCGGACCCGGGCTCGCTGGAGGCGCTCGACGCGCTGGTGGCGCGGCTCGAGGCCGAGACTGCCGTCGAGTTCGTCCTCCCCGGCATCGTCGGCCGCGCGGAGGGCGACCAGTTGACGCCGAGCGCGCTGCCGCCGACGACCGGGCCCAGCAGCCCAAGGATCGACCACCACCTCGCCGTGCGCATGCACGCCGTCTGGAACCTGCGCGCTCTGCTCCCGCCCCTCGACAGCCGCCCCTACCTGGTGATCGCCGACCTGTTCGGAGCGGGACTGCCCGGACCGGGTTTCGACGTGCTGCTCGTCAACCCGGATCAGTTCACACGCGGCAACGGCACGGACGGCAACCACGGCTACCACGTGCTCGGGATCGTCACGGGCGCCTTCGATCCGGTCGCCGGTCAGGTGCTGGACCAGGACCAGGTGACCGGCGTCGTCTCGGTGACGCTGCCCGTCAGCGCGCTCGACCTTCGGCAGTGGACCTTCCCGACCCTGTCGCGACAGTCGAGCGCCGTGATCCGCCGCGTCGCCGCGATCCTGGCGCAAGACCCGAACGCACGCGTCGTCGTGAACACGAGCCTGAACGACCGTGGCCACCCGCTGCGCAAGACGGCGGCGCGGAGCTGGGTCGAGAAGGTCCGCGGCGGGGATCGTGCCGACGTCGTCGGGGCCGGCTACGAGACCGTGTTCCTCCACCTGACGTCGGCGGGCAACACCAAGATCGACCCGTTCACGGGGCTGACTCGGCGCTGGCCAGCGGCCGACAACAGCTTCTGGGCCTACGCCGCCCTTGGCGACCTGTCGCGCCTGGTGTTCACGGACTACCCCAACCTCACCAACGTGCACGTGGTCGAGAACCGCATCCAGACGCGCAACGGCGACGTCGACCCGGCCACCGGCATGCCCGCGCGACCGCTGCCCGGTTGCGCCAACGACGGTTCAATCATGGGCGGCACGCTCTCCGGGATGGGTACCGAGGTGTATTCGTTCGGCGCCGAGTTCGCCCCGAACAGTGGCGGCTACAAGACCGGCACCTCCATGTCGACCCCGCAGGTGGCCGGCGTGGCGGTGTGGGCGTTCGCGTTGGAGCCGTCGCTCACGGGCCCCGAGCTCGCCCGACTGCTGCGCGACGTCGCCCAGGAGCGCCCCACGACCAGCCTTCGGGGCGGTAGCGTGTTTACGATCGACGAACTGGCATGCAATGCCGTCGTCCCCCGACCGGTCGTCGATGCCTACGACGCGGTGCTGGCGGCGGGCGGCGCCCGGGCCCGCGTCGCGCTGCTCGATCTCGACGGCGACGGCGCCTTCGACGAGCGCGACCTGACGGCCTTCGTGGCGGCGTTCGACGCCTCGGACGGCCTGCGACGCTACGGGCGGCACGACCTGAACGGTGACGGCCGTACGGGCGAGCGCGAGCGCACGGAGCGCTTCGACCTCGACGGCGACCGGACCTTCGGCAGCGTGCGGCGGACGATCTTCGACGTCGCCGGTTCGGAGTTCCGCCGGGACTTTGACGAGCGCGCCGTCAACGACGACGACGTGCTGTGCTACTACGCGTACGGGCCGCTCTTCGCCGGCGACGAAGCGCTGCGCGATCAGCTCATCGGCGACCGCTGCGCCGGCAACCCGCTGCTGGAGGTGGTGCTCCCCGTCGAAGGTTCGACCTACGAGAGGGCGGTATCCCTGCGGGCGCTTCTTCACCC
>JAWOIL010000117.1:0-2714 GCA_046484635.1 Trueperaceae bacterium | reverse complement strand
GGCGCGAGCGTGGGCTACGGACGACGCTGGCGGCGCACCCCTTCGCCCACGGCGCGCTGCACCGGCTGGAGGTACTGCCCGGTGCGCGCGATGCGGGCGTCGTGCCGCTCGTCGACAGCTTCCACGTCAGCCGTCAGAACACTCAGACAGGCCGCTTGACCGCCCAGATGTTCGACGATGCCCTCGCGACGGCAGTCGACCACGCGCGCGTGCATCGAGACCCACCGACGTAGATGCCTTCGACGCGAGCTTCCGACGAGGTCGGTTGCCCTGACGACACCTCGGCCGATCTCGGGGCGGGCGCCAACGTGCGACTCGCCAGCGGGCGATGGCGGTGGCGGTACGGCGCCGCGAATCGGCGACGACAGGGCGGGACCCCTAGCTCTTGGATGGTGACGGAACGGCGGGCTCGGCATCGATCGGAGCGCCGGCAGCGGTAGCCGCGATGACGTAACCAACGGCATTCTTCCCACCCGCCTTCGCCGAGTACATCGCGGCATCGGCCGCCCGTAGGACCGCGCGCGGGGTGGCGCCGTCGGTCGGGTACATGCCGACACCGATGGACGCATGCACGCGGACCTTCGTGTCGGCGACCTCGAGGGGAGCACGGACGATCTCGAGGAGCTTCTCAGCCACGCCGCCAGCCTCGTCGGGGGCCGACATCTCGGGTAGGAGGAGAACGAACTCGTCGCCATGGATCCGCGCCAGGAAGTCGCTCGCCCGCAACGACCGGCGCAGGCGCCGCGCGATCTCGACCAAGACGACGTCGCCAGCCTCGTGACCCAGGTCGTCGTTGATGGCCTTGAAACCGTCGAGGTCGAGGAAGAGGACGGCGAAGGGCCGCCCGTGGCGATCGGCGTTCGAGACCGTCTCCTTGAGCCGCGCTTCGAACATGAGGCGGTTCGGCAAGCCCGTCAGCGCATCGTGGTTCGCGCGGTGGCGCAGCAGCTCGACGCTCTCCTGCAGGGCGTGTTCGGCCCGCTTCTGCTCCGTGACGTCGCTGAGCAGCACCGCCACCTTGTGCTCGTGGCGCTCCTCGACCAGGAACGCATAGACGTCGAGCCAGCGATCCAGGGGCTCGACGTTCGTCACCAGGCGCATGGCTGCGCCCGTCCGGACGACCCTTCCGAAGGCGTCGAGCCAGAACGGTCCGACATTGGGCATCAGTTCGGCGATGGTCCGGCCGAGGGCGACGTCGAACCCGAAATGCCGAGCGAACGCCGGGTTGACCTCGACGAAGCGGTAGTCGAAGGGTCGGTCCTGGTCGTCGACGACGACTTCGAGGATCGCGAATCCTTCCTCGATGGACTCGATCAGGGTGCGGTAGCGGTTCTCGGAGGCGACGAGCGCGTGCCTGGCGCGCGTCTGCTTGGTGGTGTCGATGAAGTAGCCGACGAGACCGTCGAGCCCGCCCGCGAGGCGGACCTGGTCCATCCGCCAGTCGAAGTACTCGGTGACGCCGCGGTCGGCGTGCCGCACGGCCATCTCCGCGTCGTAGTGCGAGGCGCCCGTCAGAAGCATCTTGCGCGCGATTCCTGCAACCTCGCTGGCCACGTCCTGCGGCCAGACCTCGCGAAGGAACTCTGCGTAGTCGCGACCGACGATGTCACCGACGTCGCCAAACATCTTCTGAGCCGCGGGGTTGGCCTGCACGATCCGCAGGTTGGCGTCAAGGAGGGTCACGCCGATCGGGGCCTTGGCGACGAGCGTGTAGAACTGTTGGCTCCGAACGTAGAGTTCGTCCTCCGCGAGCTTGCGATGCGTGATGTCCGTGAAGTGAACCGCCACCTGTAGGCCCTCGGGCCGACCGAACGGCCAGGCGTACACCTCGAACCAACGTCGAATCGCGCTGACCTCGTCGACGAAACGGATCGGCGTTCGGCTGCGGGCCACCGTTCCATAGGTGTCGATCCACCTGCGCTCGATCAGAGGAAGCACATCTCTGGCGGTCCTACCGAGGACGTCGCTCAAACCGGTGTGATCCGCGAACGCACGGTTGCATTCGAGGAAACGGTAGTCGACCGGCCGACCATCGTTGTCGAACATCATCTCGACGACGCAGAACGCTTCGTCGAGCGCGTCGAACACCTCTCGGTGGGCGGCCGCAAGGGATTGCTCTTCGTGCATGGGTTCACCACCATAGCGTGCGGCTGGAGAGACTGCAACTCATGCGCAGCACGGCGATCGTGGATGCTCCCGGTTCCGACGAAGCTCGTTCGCGTCGCGACACGGGACCGCAGAGCGATCCAGCGGGACGCCTCTGACCCTCTCGGCCCCGATACAGTCTTCATCATGCTGGGTGCTTCAAGTCACGGGCTCGCAAAGGTCGGCGTCCGACTCGACGCGCTCGCCGATTCGATCCCGATATGGGTTCACTAGTGGCATCGCGCCATCCTGTTTCGCGCCAGAACACGAACACCGGGCGCCTGACTGCCACGATGTTCGACGCTGCCCTGCAGACTGCAATCGTCTTCGCGCGCGCTCATCAAGACCAACCGACGTAACTGATCTCGACGGCTAGCTTCCGACGAGGTCGGATGCCCTGGTCCTTACCAAAGCGCGGTGCGCACAGACGGCTCCGCCATGCAAGGCCTGCGCACCGCTGACCGTCGGCATCTCCGCTCTTGGGCGCATACACCCGGGCCGCGGACAGTTCAACGGGCCTCTCCGAGTGAACCCACCATGTTGCCAAGTTCACGCTCACGGAATTCGCA
>JAWOIL010000100.1:0-4723 GCA_046484635.1 Trueperaceae bacterium | reverse complement strand
ACGACCGCGCCGAGGCCGACGAAGGTGCCCGCGGTGGGGCCATCGCCCGTCTCGATCGCCAGGATCGGGCGTCTCACGACGGGCCAATCGGCTCGCGGCAGCTCGCGCAGCGCGGCGTACGCGCGCAACGCGCGCCGCAGGTTCCCGACGCCGCTGAGGTCGTGGGCGCACATGTTGGCGGTGCCGCCGGGCAGAACGGCGATCGGTGGGAGCTCGTCCAGCACGCCGCGGCGCGCGCACTCGGCCAGCAGCTTCTGGAGGGTGCCGTCGCCACCGTTGACGGCGAGCGCGTCCGGCCGTGCCTCGAGGATCGCGTCGAGTGCCGCCGGCAACTGGTCGACGGCGCGCGTCAGCAGCGACGGCCCGCCCAGGCCATCGAGCGGCAGACGCGCCCAGCGGCCGCCGCGGTTCCCACGGCTGTCACCGTTGCTGAGGACGGCCAGGCGCGAGGGCGCTGCCGCGCCCACCTTCGCGTCGGAGGCGCACTGGCGAAGCATACCAGGCGCGAAGGGCGGCCCCTGGTCTCGCGTCCAGGCGCCCACGGGGCTGCGTTCGCCCCGCCTGCGGGTGGCGCCCGCGACTCTGGCCCGGGTCCGGGGTGACGCCCCGCGGTTCGGTTACTGGCCCTCGGCCCAACCAGCGAGCGCGAGCGGCAGCGCGAGTTGTTCCTCGTCCTCGGGATCGAACGGCGTCTCGCCGGCCTCGACACCGTTGCGCGCGAGAAGGTAGGCGACGGTGGCGGCGTAGGTGTCGTCTTCGAGGCTGCCGCCCGCGCCGAGGGGCATCGTGTCGTGGACGTACGTGTAGAGCTCGCCGAGGGTGCGCTCGGACCAGCGGCGCTGGAACGCCGTGCGCGTCAGGGGTGGGAAGTGGTCCATCCCCTCGAGGCGTGCCCCGTGACACAGGGCGCAGTGTTGCGCGTAGCCATCGGCGCCGAGTTCGACCTGCACCTCCTCGATGGGCAGCGAGGCCGGCGGCGCTGCGTCCGCGTCGTCACCGGGTGATGCGGCGAGCGCGAGAGAGATCGCGAGGGCGAGGACGGGCAGCATGAGGGCGAAGCGCAGCAGCGTGTGCGTGACGCTGGGTCGGGGTGTGGGCATGCTGGGGGTCTCCTCCGTGACGCTTCGTGGACGCGGCAGTCGGCTCACCGCGCGTCCCCAGGTCCCGTTCACGGCGGGTGGGCGGCCGAAGCCACCCACCCGCCGTGAACGTCGTTGGGGGTGTCGAGCGGGGTCGAGGCTCAGTTCCCCGCGACGATCTTCCAGACCTTGCCGGTCTCGCCCTGCGGGGCGTTGTTCTCGGTGGTCAGGACGTAGAGTTCACCAGCGGCATCCTCGCCGAAGGACAGGACGAACTGGTCGAGCTGCCGATCGAGCACGAACTCCCACTCGCCGTCCTCGCCCTCGGCTGCGACGAACAGCTTGCCGCCAGGCTCGGCGAAGCTCTGGCTCCAGTCGCCGAACACGTAATGGCCCACCAGCTCCGGGATCGCCGAGCCGCGGTACACGAATCCGCCCGTGGTCGAGATGCCGCGGCCGGTCTCGGGGAAGCCCCCGGCGTGCTCGTACACGATGACGGGCATGATGAAGTCCTCGCCCATCACGCCAGTGCTGGCGCACTCGTCGAGCGGCTCGCGGTTGGATTCGACGTTGAAGCAGGAATCGCCCTCCATGACACGCCAGCCGAGGTTCCCGGGGCCCGTCACGCGGTTGTGCTCCTCGTACATTCCCTGGCCGACGTCACCGATCCACAGATCGCCGGTCTCGCGGTCGAACGAGAAGCGGAAGGGGTTGCGTGCGCCCCACAGGTAGATCTCGTCGCGGGCACCCTGGTTGGATGCCAGGCCCGACCAGACGATGTCGTCGCCCTCGGGCAGTTCGACGCCGCCGACGAAGGGGTTGTCGGACGGCACGGCGTAGCCGCGGCCGTCGTCGTCGTTCACGTCGATGCGGAGGATGTTGCCGAGCAGGGTGGTGACGTCCTGCCCGTTGCCCATCGGCGGGTGGAAGGGACCGTTGTCGTTGGAGTTACCGCCGTCGCCCAGGGCGATGTAGAGGTAACCGTCGGGGCCGAAGGCGATCTCGCCGCCGTCGTGGTTGAACGCCGGCTGGTCGACCGCCAGCACCACTCGTTCACTGGCATGGTCGGCAACGTTGGGGTCGTCCTCGGACACGCGGAACTCGGAGACGTGCGAGGTGTGGTTGAGCGCCGCCAGCGCACCGTGGCGCAGCGGGGCGCTGTAGTGCGCGTAGAAGAGGCCGTTGCTCTCGTAGTCCGGATGGAACGCGAGGCCCAGCAGACCGCGCTCGTCGAAGCCCGGACGGAAGGTCATCAGGCGGTCGCGAACGTCGAGGAACGGCGTGTCGTGCACGTTGCCGTCCTCGTCCAGAAGGTGAACCAGGCCGATCTGGTCCACGACGAAGCGGCGGGCGTCGCCCGGTGCGGTGACCAGCGCCACCGGCGAGGTGAAGCCGTCGGCGACCAACTCGAGCTCGAGATGGTCGAAGGCGTCCTGCGCCAGGGCGCCCGGGTTGGACACGAGCAGGAGCGCCGTCGCCGCGAGAGCGGTGAGAAGCAGTCGGAAGACGTCCTGGACAGTGCGGCTTCGGTTCATGAACGTCGTCATCTTGTACCTCCGCATGGGTGGTCGTGAGTGGACGTATCTCGAACCTAGCCCGGTCGCGTTCGGTGCTACGTCGCCCAGCCTGCGAAGCGTGCCCGCGCCGGGACATGCGTTCCTTGAGGCGTTCATCGAGAACATGGACGATGCAGGGTTCTCACGCACACTCCCGTGCGCGCGGCGAGGCCGCTGACGCGGCGGGCACGCCGCGCTAGCATGGGACCGGCGCGGGCCCTTAGCTCAGTCGGTCAGAGCAGGCGACTCATAATCGCTCGGTCGCGGGTTCGAGCCCCGCAGGGCCCACCAAGCACTCGAGCGTGGGGACCGGCCACGTCCGGGTTGGGTCGGCCGCGTCCCTCAGGGTGCGTCCGCGAGTTCCTTGAGGTCGACGAAGCTCGCGCGTTCCCACACCTCGACGATGAGGCCGTGCTCGAACCGCAACTCGGCGAGGATGGATCCGACCTCGATGTGCTTGCCGGTCGGCGCGACGCCCGTTCGCGAGGTCCCGAGGTGGGTCCCGGTGTATGACCACCGGACGTACGCTCGGTCTCCGTCGGCAAGGAGCGTCTCGATGGTGCCGCAGAAGTCGGGGAAGACCTCGAAGTAGCTGCGCACCGCCTCGGCGTGCGCCGCGCGCGACAGGTGCTGGTCCTTGCGCCCCGAGTGGAAGAGGCAAGGATCGGCGTAGCACGACGCGAAACCCTCGGCATCGCCAGCGTTGTGCAGCTCCGTCGCCCGTTGAACGGCGTGCTTCAACTGCTCATCGTTTGCCATCCGAGCCTCCCGAGAGCGTCGAACCGCGGGCCCCGCCGCGAACCAAGATGTCTGACCATGGAAGCCGCGGTTCTCGAGGGCCGCAGCGATGAGGCCCTCGGCGGCCCGCGTGCGGTACGTTCGCTGGCCGCATGGGTACCACATCTCAGTGTCCGCAGCCACCCTGATGCATGGCGCATGAGCGCACCAGTTCGAGCCGGTGCGAGGGCCTGACGCGTGGCGGCGTCTGCGCGAGAGCCGAAAACGTCGTGGCCGAGTCCGCTGAGGGACCAGGGCTAAGGGCGTGAACGCGGTTCGCGAGCGAGGGCGTCGGCCTGAGCCGCGCGGGCCCGGGCGAGCTTCTCGCGGCCCTCCTCGAAGCGAGGGTCCCGCGCGAGGGCTCGCTCGAACTGCTGCACCGCCGCTTCATGGCGACCGGTGCGCAGGAAGAGCACGCCCAAGGAGTCGTACGGCCTCGGCTCGTCGGGCGCGAGGTCTCGGTACCGCTCGAACATCGCCTCGGCGGTGGCGTGGTCACCCTGGTCCATGGCGATGTAGCCGAGCCAGTTGTAGGCCTGTGCGAAGCCCGGATCGCGCGCCAAGGCGTGCCGGAACTGGTCGGCCGCATCCTCGTAGCGTTGCAGGTTCCGATAGTACCGGAGCCCCAGGTACGAGGGCAGGTAGGGATCGGCGGTGTACTTCGCCGAGAGTTCATGCAAGATCTCGATGGCGCGCTCGTACTCGGCGTCGACGAGAAAGGCGCGGAAGGCGTCGATCATCCGTCCCTCGTCGTCCGTGGCGTGATGTCGGTTCGCCTCGGCCAGGTCCAGGAAGGCTCGACTCTGCGCGGCGTCGTCCGCGGAGCCTCCCCGATGCAACAGCGCCAACACGAACGTCGGATCCTGTGCCAGGGCGGCGTCGAGGTGCTCGAGCGCGGACTCGAACTGGTAGTGGTGGGCGGCAGCGCGTCCGTGCTCGAACCGCGCGCGAGCCACCTCGGACGTGGTCGTCACGGGCAGCCATCGCCCCTGGTCGGCTTGGGTCATGCGACCCATCTTAGGTGCTATTGGCGACCTCCCCGCCGGAACGTACGCCGGCGGGGTCCTCAACCCGATCCACTCGCTGGCGCGGATCCTCCGCAGCGCTGCCGGTCGGTGGGTGCCGTCGTCCCGTCCGAACGTCGAACGACGTGCCTGCTCGTTCGCGTACCATTCCGCATGGATCCCACCAGCGGACGCCGGCGTGGTTCGGAGGAGAAGGTAGGCTCTCGTCCCGTGCGGGTCGGCTTGATCGGGACGAGTTGGTGGAGCGGCTTCGCGCACGCTTCTGCGCTCGCCGAGCATCCGCAGG
>JAWOIL010000063.1:0-6564 GCA_046484635.1 Trueperaceae bacterium | reverse complement strand
AGGCCGCCTCCCGGCACCGCCGAGCTCGCGATCTCGTGGCCGCGGTAGGTGACGACGAGCGGCGGTTCGTTCACGGTGCGATAGTTCGCCAGGTCCTCGCGGGTCACGAACGCGCCGTTCGCCTCGAAGTCCTGCACGATGACGTCGGCCAAGTCGCCGCGGTAGAAGTCGTCGGCACCGTGACGCGCGAGGCGCTCGAGCGAGCGCGCCTGGTCCGGGTTGCGGTACCACTCGCCGGCCTGCTTCATCTCGCCATGCTCGTCGTGGAACAGGGCCTTGGCGGCGGCGTTGAACGCGTTCTTCTCGCGCGGGTGGGGCATGCCGGGCAAGAACGGGCGCTGCTGGTGCATGGCGATGTACTCGGGCATGGCGAAGCCCTCGTCGGATCGCTCGATGCTCGGTTGCAGCAGCTCCGCCCAGGGCCGGCTGGCGTAGCGCCGGTGGATCTCCCCGAACCCCGCCACGGTTCCGGGCGTCATGATCGACGTGTAGCCACGCAGGTTGCGATGGTCGTCGAACAGCGCGAAGCGCCAGATGTCGGTGAAGCCGCGCAGGTCCTCGACCCAGATGTCGGGACGCATCTTCGCGCCGATGGTCGGCCAGAAGCCGATGTGCTCGAACGACGCGTCTTCGGCGCGGTACAGCGTGGCCGAGCCCCAACCGCCCAGGCCGCACATGAACGGGTCGGTGACCATCTGCATGAATCCGGCCGCAACGGCGGCGTCGAAGGCGTTGCCGCCTTGCTCGAGCACCTGCGCGCCGAGCTCGACGGCTTCGGGTTGGGGGGCGACGACGACGCCTTTCATGCTCCTGCCTCCTCTTCGCGGCGCGTCCGGCGCCGAAGTACGTCTCATCCGGTCACGCCTTCTTTACCGAGTATCGCGATCTCGTCCTCACCCAATCCCGCGAGGCTCCGCAAGATGTCGTCGGTGTCCGCGCCTAACGCGGGACCGGCAGTCGGTGGAGCCGGACGCTGTGATGGTCGCACGGGACTGGCGACGTGGCCCACTGCACCGAAGGAATCGTGGTGAACCTCGAAGACCAATTCGAGCGCCGCGGTCTGGGGGTCGGCCAGCGCCGTTGGGATGTCGTTCACCGACGCGACCGGCACGACGCCTTCCAGGCGAGCGAGCCACTCGGAGGTGCTGCGGCTCACGAAGACGCGCTCCAGCAGTTCGATCAGCGTGTCCTTGTGCCTCAGCCTCGCTTCCATGTCGACGTACCTTGCGTCGGTCGCGAGTTCGGGCATGTCGATGCGTCGCGCCAGCTCCTGGAAGAAGGCGTCGGTCTGACACATGATCATCAACCATCCGTCGGCGGATTCGAACAGTTGTGACGGCACGATCGACGGGTGGGCGCCACGGGGCATGCGTTCTGGAACGTAGCCGCGCGTCAATGCCCACGACGCCAGGTAGTTCGTGAAGCTCAGCGCCGTCGCGAACAGGCTGGTGTCGAGGTCGCCACCCTCGCCGGTGGCGCGCGCGCGGTGGACGCCGGCCAAGATCGCCACTGCGGCAGCGAGGCCGGCAGCGAAATCCACGACGCTCAGGCCGGCCCGGGCGGGCGGGCCATCAGGCTCCCCACCGAGGGCGACCATGCCGGTCATGGCTTGGACGATGTAGTCGTACGCGGGTTCGTCCGCCCGTGGCCCGGAGCGACCGAAGCCCGTCAGGAACGCACATACGATGGCTGGGTTGTAGCGAGCGAGGTCGGCGTGCGTGATCGCGAGGCTGATGGCAGAGCTGCCACGAGCGTTGGAGAACACCACATCGGACGCTGCGACCAGGCGCGTGAACGCTTCGCGGCCCCGCGGATGCTTCAAGTCGAGGATCACGCTCCGCTTGCCGCGGTTCAAGCTCTGGAAGAAGAGGCTGTCGTCACGTCCCGCGAACGGGGGCACCCGGCGGCCGATGTCCCCGCCACCGGGCGGCTCGATCTTGATGACCTCTGCGCCCAAGTCGGCCAGCACCATGGTGGCGTACGGTCCGGCACCGTATTGCTCGATGGCCAAGACACGGATCCCCGCAAGAGGGCGATCCGCGCTGGGCAGCGGCCGTCGGTCGTTGGATGTCGTCATCCCGGTTGCCTCGCGTTCGACGTATGGGTGGAACGAGCGCATCGCGCTTCGGCTCGGCACGTGGGGCGGAGTCGCGCAGAATCGTATACGACGAAATATATGAACTTATCGCCTCCGCGTCAACCTTGGGCCGCGGCCGTCCGCACCCGCGCTACCCCCGCGGCACCAACACCGCTCGCTCGAGCCGAAGCACTTCGACCCCGTCCTGGTTGGTCGCCACCGTGCGGACGCGCACGATGCCACGCGTGGGATCGGACTTCGATGGCCGCAGCGACAGCACCTCGCTGGAGGCGTACAGCGTGTCACCGTGGAACACCGGCGCGGGAAGTTCGACCTTCTCGAACCCCAGGTTGGCGATGGCGGCCTGGCTGACGTCGCGAACCGACATCCCCACCGCGATCGACAGCGTCAGGCAGGAGTTCACCAACGGCTTGCCGAACTGCGTTCCGGCCGCGAAGGCGGCGTCGAAGTGGATCGGGTGCGTGTTCATGGTGAGGAGCGTGAACCAGGAGTTGTCCGTCTCGGAGATGGTGCGCCCGGGCCAGTGCCGGTAGACGGCGCCGACCTCGAAGTCCTCGTAGCGGCGTCCCCTGGTGGGGGCGGGCGTGTCGTTGACGGGCGTGTCGCTGGCGGGCGTGTCGTTGGCGGTCATCGGGCTCCTCTCGGTGTCGCGCACCTCGCGCCGGCGCTCCACACGATGGCGTCAATCGTATAAGATTCTCTGGGGGAACCATGGCACACATGACGAAGAAGGACCTGGCCTACGACTTCATCAAGCGCCGCATCCTGGAGAAGCGGCTGTTGCCCGGTCAGCGCATCACGGCCAGCCAGGTCGCCGAGGAGATCGGGACGAGCGTCCTCCCGGTTCGGGAGGCGTTGTTGAGCCTCGAGGCGGAACGCCTGGTGACGATCACGCCGTACGTCGGCGCGGTGGTGGCGTGGGTAACGCCCGACGAGGTGCGCGAGGTCATCGGCCTGCTGGCGGTGCTCGAAGGCTACGCCACGGCGCAAGCGCTACCCAAGGCGCGTTCGTTGGCGCGGGTGTTGCCCGGCATCAACCAGAAGCTTCGGACGGCCATGCATCAGGAGATGTGGTCGTGGTTCATCGAGCTCAACCGCGAGTTCCACTTCACGATCTTCGAGGCTACCGGCAACCACCAGCTCCTCGAGAACATCCGCATCTTCTGGAGCCAGCTCGACACCATGCTCACCGCGACGTCGTTCCACCTGGTTCCGAACCGAACCGAAGAAGACGCGAACGAGCACGATCGGCTCATCGCGTTGCTCACCAGCAAGGACGCCGACCCGATCGCGTTGGAGATGGCCGCGCGAGCGCACCGGATGCGGACGGCGAGTTACCTGGTGGAGCCGGAGGCGGTGGCGGGAGCTTGATCTCGGAGGCGGTCACGGGAGCCAGTAAGCGGTCAGAGGAACTCGACGCTAGCAGCGGCTGCGGTGCCGTCTACGCCGGACCGCTCACCCACCCCCACGCCACGCCAGCTCCACCACCACCGGCCGGTGGTCCGATTGCCCGTCCCACTGCCCGATCCGGGCTCCGGTCGCCTCGAATGCATCCGAATGGAAGACGTAGTCGATGCGGATCAGCCACCACGGCAAACGCAGATCGTAGGGAGTCGGGCTGCGTGATCCGCCGGGGAAGGTGCTTCCCAGGCCGAACCCTGCCTCTCGCCACGCGTCGCGCAGTACTTCGTGCAGGATGGCGTAGGCGGTGCTTCGTTCGGTGGTGTTGAAGTCGCCCACGACCAGTAGAGGACGCCGCGACCGCTGCGCGTACGCAGCGATCGAGCGCGACACGGCCTCGCGCTCGGCGATCGCGGACGGGATGAGTTCCGGCCACTCACCGACGTTGCGGGGGAGCGAGGCGTTGTGAAGATGCACCAAGTCGACGTCGCCGACAGGCGTGGCCAAGATCAAGACCTGCGGGTTTCCCGACGTGATCGGCTCGAACCAACCAGAACCCGGTGAGATCGGGAAGCGACTCAACACCGCCAGTCCACCCCACCCACTCCGGAACGTGAACGAGGCATACGGGTACTCGTCACGCAGGCGCTCCCGAAGCTCGGGTCCCATCGCTTCGCCCACTTCCTGGAGCGCCACCACGTCCGTGTCGGCCGCCAAGATGGAAGCCGCCACTCCATCGAGGTCGTCGTTTTCCGCATGGATGTTGAACGTCAGGACAGTGATGCCGCGCTCTCTAGCGGCCGCCGCGTCGACGTCGGCCGGCGCCTGCGGAGCCATGGCCGTGCTCGGGCCGTCCACGAAGGAAGACCACCACGAGCGCACCGGAACGGGAACGAACGAGGCCCCGAACGAGGCCGCGGCGATGATCGTCGGTATCAGCGCCACCAACGCCAGCCCTCGGTGCCGAAACACCACCGCCGTCAGAAGGACCAGCCCAACCGGTACGAACAGGAAGTGCGCGACGCTGTTCGCGACGAACATCCACCAGCGATCGTCCGCCCACGCAAGGTACGCCACGTACCAGGCTACGGACGGGAGTGACACGAGCGTCGCCAACGTCACGCCGATCACCGACGGCCATCGACGGCCGCTGGCACCCGGGTGCTGGTTCCGATCCTCGGCCGCTGCGGCGTGCGACCCGTTGTCCGTCAGAGCGACCCCTCCATCGGAACGAGGCGCAGCAGTTCGCCCCGGCCGTAGTCGGTGACGAGCACCTCACCCTCGGCGTCGGCCAAGAAGGAGCTCGGCAGTCCTCCCGACTCGAGGAGGTCGTAGCGCACCGGCATCTCGTCGCCATCGAACGCGAACGACCACATTCGGCCGGTGACGAAGTCGCCGAACAGGAAACGTCCCCGTAGTTGCGGCAGTCGGCTGCCCTCGTACACCAGGCCCGCCAGGATCGACTGCCCGCCCTCGGGATCGAGGTGAACCTGGGCATAGTCCAGCACCGGACCTTCGAAGTCTCGGCCGACGTAGCGGAAGTAGCGACCCACCGCGTCCGCGACGTGTCCCACTCGGTGCCAGGTGTCCTTCGTGATGCCCATCGCCTTGAGATTATCCCGCCACGACCACGACCGGCCCTCGCGGATGGGCCAACCGTAGTTCCCACCCGCCGTCACCCGGTCGAGTTCCTCGTACTCGTTCTGTCCGACGTCGCCCACCCACAGTGTGGTGCCGTCCGGGTCGAACACGAATCGCCAAGGGTTGCGAAGGCCGTAGGCCCAGATCTCCGTCCGGGCGCCCTCGACGCCGAAGAACGGGTTGTCTTGCGGAACGCCGTACGGGCCCACGCCGTCGACGTCGACGTCGATTCGTAGGATCTTCCCGCGGAGGTTGTCGAGCTCCTGCGGTCCGAGGTCGGTCAGGCGGGGCCGGTTCCCGTCACCGATCGACACGTACAGGAAACCGTCGTTCGGGCCGAACGAGATGTGCCCCCCGTTGTGCGAATCGTTGTGCGTACCATCCGGGTTGATCGGCTTCTCCACCCGCAGGATCTCGCGCCGCGCTGCAAGGTTCGCCCGGCCGGTGGTCGCGTCGACCCGGTGCTCTTCCACCACGATGCTGCCATCCGGTACGGCCGTGTACGCCACGAAGAAGCGCCCGTTCCCCGAGAACGCGGGGTGGAATGCCAACGTGTACATCCCTCGTTCCCAGGCGTCCGTGGCGACCTCGCCCCGCAGATCGAGGAACGGCTCGCCTTGCGGCGCTGCGGGTACGGAGACCCCAGCATCCAGTAGAGGCAAGCGCCAGATCGCGCCGCGCTTCTCCACCACGAACACCTCGGGCACTCCGTCGGGATGCACGACGGCGTGAAGGGGCTCGACCAGACCACGCGCCACCGGCACGAGCTCGACCGCGACGTCGGCCGGGGCGCGCCGGTACGTGTCCGGACCCGGCGCCGCCCAGCGCGCCAGTGCGACATAACTGATACCGGCGATCGCTGCCAGGATGACGAGGAACAGCGCGAACCCTCGTAGGCGCTGCGGGCGACGCCGTTGCCGGCGGATAGCGGTGGACGACGTGGTAGGTCGCGGCGGCTTGGTCACGGCGGGTTCCTTCCAGAGGTTGCGGTGTAGGGAGGTCCGATGTTGGGAAGAAGATCGTAGGTGCGTATCTGGCGGCTCGACAACTCGAAGCCTGCCACGAACCCGGTGCCCGATGCCCGACGGTCGTCACCACAAGCTTCCAGAGTGCCCGAGTACCATGACCGGGGAACCAAGGATGTCAGGAGACCGCGCGTGATGGAGCGACAACCCAAGACACTTCCGATCACTTGGATCGTGACGGCATTGGTGTGGCTGACGGCCGTAGCGTGTACGGGCGAGGCGGCCGGACCGACCCCACCGCCGTTCGAGTCCGACGCGGTCGAGAGTCACCTGCTCCTGTCGACGACGCCCGACCGACGACTTCCTCGCGCACTCAATGGCGCCACCGTCTCCGGCATGATCTACGTTACGTTCGTACCCGAGTCCGACGTCGACCGGGTGGAGTTCCGAATCGAACAG
>JAWOIL010000006.1:0-2609 GCA_046484635.1 Trueperaceae bacterium | reverse complement strand
GGCATCTACAACGATGGAGGCACGGTCACGCTCGTCGGCACGGACCTGACCGGCAACGAGGCCGACCACAACGTGTACGACGCGCTCGACCTCTCGCTGGCCAGCTACGGGGGCGGCATCTACAACGACGGCGCGCTGGACTTCTCCAACGGCGAACTCGGCACCGGCACCGCAGGTAGTATGGGCGGCGGCCTGTACCATGATGTGGACGCCACGTCGACGCTCGACAACGTGCGGATCGCAAACAACCTCGCGGGCACTGCTGGCGAGCAAGGATTCGGTGGCGGCATCCTTCAGCGGTACTACACGGGTGAACTGGGCAACTTGTCGTTGACTGGGGTGACGTACGCCACGAACGTGCCGCAGAACATCTTCCTCAGTGACCGCGGCGACCGACCGATCGAACCGTCGGCCCTGGACACGGAGCCGCGCCCAGGCATCTTCCACCGCCCGTCGGGGGTCGAACGTGGTGATCGTGACTGGTGACGGCCTAAGCTGAAGTCGTGCTACCAGTTGTCGCGTGGGCCCCGTCAGAGACGGGGCCCACGCCGTTGTTTCGGATGCGTGTCGGTGTCGCGCGCGAAGGCCGGCCGGCGGGTCCCTCAAGCGCGAGTCGTTCGACGCCTGCGCACGAGCAAGAACAGCGCGAGTGGCGCGTACATGGCTACGTACGCAAGCATCTGGTAGGTCGGCGCGACCGGCAGTCGCGCCGACACCCACCAGACCGTGAGGGCCACCGTGGCCGCGGCGCCCATCGTGCCCAGCGGAATCGCGACCAGGGCACGGTCGCGAATCGCGAAGAACACCACGGCGTTGAACACGCGGTTCGCCGCGGTAGCCCATGCCGCGCCGAGCATCCCGTACCTGGGAACGAGCCACAGGTTGAGCGCAACGTTGACGGTCGCACCCGCCAGGGTGATGGCCGAGAGCGTGCTGAAGCGCTTGCCAAGCTCCAGGTGTCGGTTGAGGTAGCTGGTGAAGCCGCCGAGCCACATCGAGGCGGCGACGATCCCCACCAGCGACGCGCCGTCATGGAAGGCCGCCCCGATCATCCAGCGGTGCAGATCCGCGCCATACGCGACCAGGAACACGACCGGCCCGAGGCTGAACCAGGCATAGAGGACCAACGCTTCGCTCAGGGCAGCGCGGGCGCGGGCCGACCCGCCCTCCTTGAAGGCGCTGAGGATCTCGGGCCAAGCCATCATGAACACCGCGTTGATCAGCGTGCCCATCGTCCGTTCGCCGAGCGTATAGCCGATGCTGTAGATGCCCTGGACGGCGGTGCCGAGGTAATAGTCGAGGACGAGCCGGTCTGCGAGGCGTTCGAGCCAGTTCCCCAGCGAGAACGGGAGCGCGCTCGGTCCGTGGCGCAGCACCTCGAGCGTTCCGGCTACGTCGATTCCGACTGGGCCGGAGAGCCGACGCCACAGCGTGGGTACCGCATACGCTGCGGCGAGGAGATACCCCGCGACGCTTGCGTCGAACAGCAGTTCGGCCGACCGCCACCCCAGCGCGAGCCCGCCGAGTGTCAAGACGAAACGCAGGACACCGCCGCCGATCTCGGCGATCGCGAACGACATGGTCCGCTGCTCGGCACGCAACAGCGTCGTCGCGTGGATCGCCAGGTCGCCGGCCAGGATCGCGAAGCCGGCGCTCAGCATCACCCTCAGTGGCGCCAAGTCGTAGTCCAGTCTACCCAGGGCGATCAGCGTAAGCGCGTACAGGACGGAGAAACTCAGCGCCTGCAGCAGCGCCGTGCCCAGGAAGAAGCCGCGCGTGGTGCCGCGCGTTGCCGCGTCGAAGTAGAGACGCAGCGCGACGTTGCGCACCCACGATGACGCGACCATGCCGATCAGCGTGGACACGGCCAGGGACAGGGAGTACGCGCCGTACGCTTCGGGAGAGAGCGCCCGGGACACGGCCGGCAGCAACAAGAACGCGAGTCCCTGGCCCGCGGCGATGGTGGCGAAGTAGACGAGCGAGCGCTTCAGTCCGCTAGGGGGACGACCTGCCGGCGCGGGCGCGCTCGTCACTGCCTCATCGGTGGCCAGCGGGCCGTCAGCGGGGTTGGGCATGGTCCCCTTCGTCGCTCCCGGGACCGTGTTGTCGCGCTGGGACGGCAGGAACGCTGACCCCGTTGCGCGGGGCGTGCTGGGCCATGGGGGTGCCCACGCCGTGCCACGCTCCGATGGCCAGGACGAACCCAAGTGCCGTCCAGTACATGAAGCCGTCCGGGGTGGTCATGAAGAGGTTGGTGCCAAGGAGGAACGTGACCAGTCCCAGCATCAGCGCACCGTCGCGTCCTCGAATCGCCCAGGAGCGAGCCAAGGCGTGGCCATGAAGCGTAAGGAACAGGGCGAGGCCCAGGAGGCCGTAGTCGAACAGCACCTGAAGGTACGCGTTGTGGGCCGAGGTGAGGGTGGCGAAGCGGCGCTGGACGACCCGTTGGCTCGATTCGAAGCCGTGACCGATCAGGAGTTCCTTCGCACTCGCCTGCGTCAACTGCTCGCCGATCGCCGCCCAGATCTCGACCCGGCCCCCTCCCGTGAGCGTGTTCGGCTCATCGAAGCGTGCGAAGAACCCAGCTCCACCCGGCAGCAGGAGCCCCA
>JAWOIL010000214.1:0-2851 GCA_046484635.1 Trueperaceae bacterium | reverse complement strand
GTGATGTTTTATGGTCCAGAATATCCTGATATAAGAACCCCATCGACCCTTAAAAATATTCGTAATGCTGTAACGAACCAGTTAATTGACCAATATGATGGTCAAAACCTGAGTCCCGCCCGACGCCGCGAAGAAGCGCCACGAGCCGGATGGCAACCAGCGTCCGATGCGCTCCGCCAGCGCTTCCAGCGGCGCGCTGGAGAACTGGCTGCCGTGCACGAAATCGAGCCGCTCGATCTGCCGCGCGGCAACCTCGGCGATGTCATGCCCACCGTGCCCGATGTTGGCCACCAACGCGCCGGCGCAGGCGTCGAGGTAGCGCTTGCCGTTCGTGTCCCAGAGGTAGACGCCCTCGGCGCGCTGGGCGATGGGGTAGGCGCGGTTCGGGGAACGGTAGAAGACCCGGCAACTGGCTGGCGTGCTCAATGGTGGTCTCTTCCTTCGCGGATCGGGCGTTGCGCCAGCTCATCGATGACATCGGCCAGTTCGGTCGCTGCCGCGTCCAGCACGGCCCTACCCTTCTCCGCCGTGGCCTTGGTCGGGTCGCCGCGCACGCCGGTGTTCGAGAACGCGCTCCAGATCTCCATGTACTTCACGGCGTTCTTGAACGCCGGGTCGGGGCGCCGCCCCATCAGGTCGCTCCAGAAGTGCGCGGTGGCCGAGCCGTCCATGTCCCGGGCGGCTAAGTCCATGCGCACGCGATCGGCGTCGACGGCGAGGTACCCGGATGTCTCGAGCTCGCAGGCGTGGCTGGTGACGGCCGATTCCCGCACGGCGTTGAACGCCTGCTGCGCGTCCTGCAGTTCCCACCAGCTGAGCGCGATGCAGTGCGTGTGCGGTGCATCGATCACCGTCTGGCGCGCGATCACCTCGATCAGCGGCCGGTTCGAGCCGTGACTGTTGAGGATCACGATGCGCCGGAAGCCGTGGTGGGTGAGGCTGCGCGTGACGTGCAGGCCGTAGCGGATGAAGGTGTCCCACGGCATGTCGATGGTGCCGGGGAAGTCCATGTGGTGCGTCTCCCAACCGACCCACAACGGCGGCATCACCAAGGTCGGATGCTTCGCCGCCCGGGCCGCGCGGGTCGCCACTTCCTCGCCGAGCACGATGTCGGTGTCCACGGGGAGATGCGGGCCGTGCTCCTCCATCGCCGCGGTGGGCACGATCACCACGGCGTCGCGGGCGACGTACTCCTGGATCTCGGGCCAGGACTTCTTGGCGTAGCGCACGTCGGTCATCACGGGTTCCTCCAGCCGTTCATCGCGGGTTCCTCCGGCGGTTCCTCGCGCGTTCCTCCAGCAGATCCTCGCGGGTAGCTCCGGTCCTTCGTCACGGGTTCCTCCAGTCGGTCACGGGGTCGAGCGGGAAGACGGGGCGTGGGAGGTGCTCGAAGCGCAACTGGGTGAAGTCGGTCATCGAGGCTCCCGGCGATTCGGCGTCGACGACCCCGCCCACCAGCGGACCGAAGGCCGCGCGGAAGTGGCCCTTCACTTTCATCACCAGGAGCTTCATGGCGCTTGGCTCGACGCCGAGCATGCGCAGCATCTCCGGGTCGTTCACACTGGCGCGGCCCTCGCTGATGGCCACCAGCACCCGGCCCACGCGGAGCAGCGCGGTTCGCCCCAGCACCTCTTCCTTGCCGTGGTTCATCGGTCCCGAGCAGACGTACACTCCGTCGCTGAGCTTCTCCACGGAGGCGCGCGCCCGAACCGGCGCGCCGTGCTGCGGGTTCACTTTGCCGCCGATGGCGAACTCGGCCTCGCCGCCCTCGCCGAGCCCGAACGCCTGCTCCACCGTCTCGGGGTCGTAGAGGATACCGACGAAGGTCCGGTCCGGATCGCGCTCGAGCACCAGCCGTAGCAGCCCGGTAGTGTCGCCCGTGCCGCCGCTGCCGGGGTTGTCGGCCACGTCGGCCAGCACGACGGGGCGCTCGGCACCTGCGGCCAGGTCGAGCGCGCGCGCGACGGCGCCTTCCGCAGGTTCGACGTCGCGGAAGAACGCCCGACGCTCGGACCACAGCGCGTCGGCCATGGTGGTTGCGACGTGTTCGGCGTGGTCGGCGCCCCGTCCGGAGAGCACGACGATCGACGAGCGGCCGAACGGCGTGTCGGCGTACGGGAAGCCGGCGAGGATGCCGATCTCGAGGACGTCCGGGTCGTCGGCGGTCATCTTCGCTGCCATGTTCTCGAGCCGCGTCATGGGGCTGGTCGGGTCGATCGTGCGCATGGCGATGCTCGGCAACATCAGAGGCAGCGGCACGAACGCCTTGTGCACGCGCTCGCCGTCCTCGACGATGGTTCGCAGCAGCCGCGACGCTTTGGCGCCCGACTCGGCCATGTCGACGTGCGGGTAAGTCTTGTAGGTGACGACCACGTCGGCCTTCGCCACCATCCCCGGGCTGACGTTCGCGTGCAGGTCCAGCACCACGCCCACCGGAACGTCACCGATCTTCGCCCGCAGGTGCTCGAGGATGTCGCCTTCCGGGTCGGGGCAACCGTCGGCGAGCATGGCGCCGTGCAGCGCCAGCAGCACGCCGTCGAAGGGTGACGCGCCCGCGATGCGGTGCACCAGCTCGTCGCGCAGCTTCTCGTAGGTGTGGGCGTCGAGCGGGCCACCCGGGCAGGCGCGGCCGTGGAGCGAGCCTACGATCTCGGCGCCGTGCGCCTCGAGGTCGTCGATGAAGCCGCCCACCACGGTGTTCACGCCGCGGTTCGCCGCCACCACCGTGCGCCCACGCTCTAGGTCGCCACCGCGGCTCACGAAGTCGCCCATGGTGGTGGGCATGCCGGTGAAGCTGTTGGTTTCCTGGGCGATGCCGCCTAGGACGTAGCGTTTGGCCGTCATGGCCCAC
>JAWOIL010000170.1:0-10186 GCA_046484635.1 Trueperaceae bacterium | reverse complement strand
GGGCGTGGTGGCTGCTTCGTTACGCGGGCCACGAGGCGGTGCGCTTCTTGGACGGCGGCATGGAGGCGTACCGCGCGGCGGGCGGGCCGGTGACGGCGGCGTTGCCCGAGCATCCGCCGGCGACCTTCACCTTGCGCCTCCGGGAGGACATGGTGGTCGACGTCGCCGACGTCCGAGCCCACCTCGGCGATACCGAACGGCTCCTGCTCGACGTCCGCGCTCCCGAACGCTTCCGCGGCGAGGTAGAGCCGCTCGACCCGAAGGCCGGCCACGTTCCGGGTGCGCGCAACGCCCACTACCTCGATACGCTGGGCTCGAACGGGTTCCGACCGGCTCCGGAGTTGCGTCGCATGTTCGCGCTCGCCGAGGGGAAGCGCGAGGTCGTGGCGTATTGCGGCTCGGGGGTCAGCGCCGCGCACTTGCTGCTGGCGATGGAAGAGGCGGGCTTGCCAGGGGCGAAGCTCTACGCCGGCTCGTGGAGCGATTGGTCGAGCTACGACGACTTGCCGGTGGAGACCGGCAACTGAGGCATCTGCCGCGTGCAGGCCGTTGTTTCATGAGTAAGATGGCAACGGTGACGCAGACCAGGCACGAAGACCGCGCTTCCATCCCGGGGGCGGCGTTGTGGCAGGAGTACTTCCGCACCGCACCGCACGGTATGGTGGTGTTCCACGCCGAGCGCAACCCCGCGGGTCGGCTGGACGACTTCGCCTGGGTCGACCTCAACCCGGCTGCTGCGGCCGTGCTGGGGATGCGGCCCCACGAGGTCCTCGGGCGCATGGCGCGCAGCGTCTACCCCGACCAACTCGATCCCCGCATCTACCGTCGGCTCGTCACCGCCCACGTGACCGCGCGGGTGCAGGAGTTCGAACAGGCGCTCCCGAACCGGGGTGGCGCAGCTGCGACCGATCGCAGCGTCGGAGCGGAGCGGCGCTCGCTCTCCGACGACGGCTCCGCCGCCCGCGGTCTTCCCGAGGTCACTTGGTATGCCGTGACGGTGCTGCCGCTGCGGGACGACTACCTCGTGGTGCAGTTCCGCAGCATCACGCACTACAAGAACGTCTTGCGGCAGGCCGTCGAGTTGATGAACCACGACGACCTGACGGGGCTCCCGAACCGGCGGCACCTGAAGTCGCGCTTCTGGGTGCTGCGGCGCCAATCGGTGCCGATGGCACTCCTGTACTTCGACCTGAACGGCTTCAAGGCCGTGAACGACTCGCATGGCCACGAGATGGGCGACCGCGTGCTGAGCGTGATCGGGCAACGATTGAAGCAGAACGTGCGGCCCGGCGAGATGGTCGCGCGCTTGGGCGGCGACGAGTTCGCCGTGCTGCTGGCCGGCGCCGACCTGAACTCGGTGGATCGCGTGGCGGAGCGGTTGCTGCAGGCGGTCGAAGAGCCGATCCACCTGGATCGCATCACCGTGCGCCTCAGCGCCAGCGTCGGAGCGGGTCTTTACCCGCATCACGCCGAGTCGTTCGAGGCGCTGCTCAGTTTCGCCGACGCCCGCATGTACGAGCAGAAGCGTCAGCGCGCCTAAGCGCGGCATGACGCACCGTGTCCGCTGCACCTGGGTCGACGACGACCCGCTCTACCGCGCCTATCACGACCAAGAGTGGGGCGTGCCGCAACACGACGACCGCGCGTTGTTCGAGTTGCTGGTCTTGGAGCATTTCCAGGCGGGGCTGGCGTGGCGCACCATCCTGCACAAGCGTGAGGCGTTCCGGCGAGCGTTCGACGGCTTCGTACCGGAGCGGGTGGCCGCGTACGGGCAGGATGACGTGACGCGGCTGCTGGCCGACGCCGCCATCGTGCGCCACCGCGGCAAGATCGAGGCGGCGATCCACAACGCCGAGCGCTTCTTGCAGACGCGAGCGACCGACGGGTCGTTCGCGAGCTTCCTCTGGGCCTTCGTGGACGGAACGCCACGTGTCGAGCGCCGCAGTCGCGCCGAGCGCGCGCCCCCGAAGACGGCGCTGTCGGACAGGGTGAGCGCAGAACTGAAGCGGCGCGGGTTCCGCTTCCTCGGCTCGACGACGGTACAGGCGTACCTCCAAGCCACCGGCGTGGTCATGGATCACGACCTCGAGTGCTTCCGCCACCACGAGCTCGCGCCGGGCTGAGGCCGTGGCGGTCGAGCGACCGCTTCGTTCACGCTCGAGTAGCGTCGCAGAGACCAGCGGCCCACCTGGGTAGCGAGCGGTGCGTCATGCGGCCAGCACGAATCAGCGGGTCACCTGACCGTCCTTCGGCACGCGCTTGTGAAGCTCGACCGGCTTCCTGACGGCTTTCGCGCGCAGGTTGAGGAACTCCACCGTGATGCTGAACCCCATCGCGAAGTAGATGTAGCCCTTGGGGATGTGCTGGCCGAGGCCGTCGGCGACCAGTGTCATGCCGATCAGCAGCAGGAACGCCAGCGCGAGCATCTTCACTGTCGGGTGCCGCTCCACGAACTCGCTGACCGGTCCGGCGGCGAACATCATGATGAAGACGGCGATCACGACGGCGGTGATCATTACGGCCAGGTCGTTGGCCATGCCGACGGCCGTGATGACCGAGTCGAGCGAGAACACCACGTCGAGCAACACGATCTGAGTGATCACCGCGGCGAACGTGGCAGTGCCGCCCCCGTTCGCTTGCTCGTGACCAGTGCCTTCCAAGCGGTCGTGAATCTCCTGCGTCGCTTTGAACAACAGGAACAGCCCGCCCGCCAGGAACACCAGGTCCCGGCCGGTGATGCTCTTCCCGAAGACCGCGAACAGTTCGTTGGTGAGGTTGCTGAGCCAACTGATCGAGAACAGCAACCCGACTCGGGTGAACATCGCGACCGCGAGACCGAGCACGCGTGCGCGCTGCTGCTGGTGCTGGGGCAGACGTCCCGAAAGGATCGAGATGAAGACGATGTTGTCGATGCCCAACACGATCTCGAGCACCGTCAGCGTGGCCAGCGCGATCCAGGCCGCGGGGTTGGTGATCCACTCCATGTGGCCGATTATTGCGCTTCGGGGCTGTCCTGCGTGGCGATTCCCGAAGGAACCACGGCCGGCGGGTCCTCTCCCGCGGCGCCCCTAGACCAGGTTGCCGTTCACTCGACATCGCGGCGAAGGAACGCCCACGCCAGCAGGAGGCCGAACAAGGCGGCATAACCGAGCATCACCAGACCGGCATGGGGCAGCGTCAAGTCGCCTCCGAGCATGCCGGTGAACGGACCCATGTCGACGTCGCCATCGGTCTCGATCAGCGCGTTCACCGCGTCGCGCACCGGCCAGCGCGCCGGCAAGTAGAGGTTGGCGGTGAAGAAGTACTCGGGCAGCGCCTCCCAGGCGCGCCGCAGGCGCAGCGCTTGGAACACGGCGTTGATGCGGTTGAGCGGCTGCAACTGCGAGAGCGAGGTCAGCACCGTGTAGATGCCCTCGACCAGTCCGGGCAGGAAGAGCACCGTCACCACGCCGAGCACGCCGGAGCGCACCACGAACACCATCAGGAACGCGAACAGGGTCGGGGCGAGCAACACCGCCCACTGCAGTAGGTAGAAGCCCGCTACCTCGCCCCACGCGCCGGCGAACGTAGTAGGGAGGAAGGTGGTGCCGATCGCCCCGAACAGGAATCCGCTCGCAGCGGCGCCCAGCATCAGGGCGCCTAGCGTGGCCATCGCGACGGCGACCTTGCCGATCAGCACCGCCCATCGGTCGGGTTGCACCACCAACACCGACTTCCACATGTTCTGCGAGCGCTCGTCTCCGATCAGGAGCGCGGCTACCAACGCAACGGCAACGATGTAGAGCGTGGGGCTCATGTACGCAGGTGCCGCCAGTGCCACCTGCACCAAACCGAAGGGGGAGGCGAACAGCTGCAGCGCCTGGTCGACGTTCCCGACCTCGTTGGCGAACGAGCGCGCGAGGTTCACGTGAAGCACGCGGGCCGTCACGAGCACCAGGATCGGGAGCACCACCCAGTACAAGGCGGCGAGGACGTAGACACGGCGCTTGCGCACCACCTTGAACGCCTCCGCGCGGAAGACGTGGACGATGGCCGCGAGTCGGCCGGTGCCGTTCACGAGGGCTTCTCCTCGGGGTTCACGAGCCGCAGGTAGGCGGACTCGAGCGAGTCGGTGAGGGGCGTCGCAGAGACCACCATGACCCCTTGCAACGCCAGGCGGTGGAGCAGCTCGCCCGCCTCGGCACGAGGCACGTCCACCAGGGCCGCGCCGTCGTCGCCCGCACGGGCGCTCAGGCCGAGCTCTTGGGCGGCCGCCAGTACGCTGTTCACGTCGGCCGCGCGCACGACGTAGGTCACGGTCGCCTCGTCCATGCGCGACACCAGCCGATCGAGCGACCCGTCGAAGCGCAGCACCCCTTTGTCGATGGCGAGGACGCGGTCGGCGAGCTTCTCGACCTCTGCGAGGATGTGGCTCGATACCAGCACGGCCGCGCCCTCGTCGGCCACGGTCGCGAGCGCTTCGCGTACTTCGGCGATGCCGGCAGGGTCGAGTCCATTGGTCGGCTCGTCGAGCAGGAGCACCTTGGGCTTCCACAGGATCGCGCGGGCGAGCGCCAGGCGCTGACGCATCCCCTGGGAGTACGCCCGAACCTTCTTGTCGGCGGCGTTCTCCATGCGAACGAACGCCAGCGCCTCGGCGATGCGGCGCTCGGGGACGTCGCCGTGCAGCAACGCCGCGTGTCGCAGGTTGGCGCGCCCGGTCAGGTAGGGGTAGAAGGTGGGTTCCTCGATCATCGTGCCTACCTCGCGTAGGCCGGGCCCAGGAACCGACCGACCGAGGACGCGGCAGTGGCCCGACGTGGGTCGAACGAGACCCGCCAACATCCGCAGCGTCGTGGTCTTGCCCGCTCCGTTGGGCCCGAGGAAGCCGGCGACCTCACCGGCCGACACCTCGAAGGTGACGTCGGAGACCGCTGCCACGGAACCGTAGCGCTTCGTGAGGCGCTCCGCGTGGATCGCGCTCATCACCGAACCTCCTCGACCCAACCGCGAACCGGACGGCTAGCTGTCATTCCGCCTTCTCTTCACGCGCCATCAAGTCGGCGATGGCGTCGTGCGGGTCCTTGCCGTCGTATACCACGTGATACACCTCGCGCGTGATGGGCAAGTCGATGGAGCTCACCGATGCGTGCTCGTGCACCGCGCGCACCGTCGGAATGCCCTCGGCGGTGAGATGCTCGGCCTCGAGCTCGGCCAGCGTAGCGCCGCGCGCGATGCGCTCGCCCGCCGTGTGGTTGCGCGATCGAGCGCTGGTGCACGTCGCCACCATGTCGCCCAACCCTGCTAGTCCGTAGAAGGTGCGCGGGAGGCCCCCGAGCGCCGTTCCCAAGCGCACCAACTCGGCCAAGCCGCGCGTGATGATGGTCGCCTTGCTGTTGTCGCCCAGGCCAAGTCCGTCGCTCATGCCGGCGGCCAGGGCGATGACGTTCTTGAACGCTCCAGCTGTCTCCACCCCGATCACGTCGTCGCTGGTGTAGACGCGGAACGTCGGTTGATGCAGTAGGCGTTGGACGCGCCTCGCGAAGCCGGCGTCCACGCTAGCGACCGTCGTGGCGGCCGGCATTCCGAGCGCGATCTCGCCTGCGAGGTTCGGGCCGGAGAGCGCCGCGATGGGAAGGTCTTCGAGCCCCTGCGCGATGATCTCGCTGAGGCGTCGGAAGGTTCCGATCTCGATGCCCTTCGCGCAAGACACGATCCCGGCTGGACGGGGCAGGCTCGTCAGGCGTTCGACCAGGCCGCGCACCGCTCGCGACGGCACCGCAAGGAACGCGAGCGTGACGCCGGTCAAGGCCGTTCGGAGATCGGAGGTGGGTTGGACGGTCGGGGGCAGGCGCATGCCCGGCAAGTAGGTCTCGTTGTGGCGTTCCTCGTGCATCCGCTGCGCGTGGTCGGGACGGTGCGTCCAGAGCCGAACGGGATGGCCGTCCCGGGCCAGCAGCGAGGCGATCACGGTGCCCCATGCGCCGGCGCCCAGCACCGCCAACGGCGCTGCGGGTGGGGCATCGGCGGTCGTGCCATGGCGTGCAGCATGCGACATGCGAAAAGCGTACCAGGAGATGCTAGGATGGCACTCGGCGTTCGTGAGTGCCACAGGTGGGCCTCGCGGCGCCGTGTCCATTGCTACGTCCAACCGGGACGCTCACGGAGGAACCATGCCGACCTACGTCTACCGGAACCTCGTGACCGACGAAGTGTTCGAGATCCAGCAGCGCATCACGGAAGATCCGCTCACGGTCCATCCGCAGACGGGCCAGCCGGTCAAGCGCCTGATCCAACCCGTCGGGATCGCCTTCAAGGGCTCCGGCTTCTACGTCAACGACAGCCGCAAGAGCGCCGCGCCCAGCGGTGATGCCAAGCCGGCCGCCAAGCCGGCCGCCGAGCCCTCCGCAAAGCCCTCCGCCACGGCCGCTGCCGACTGACGCTGCCGACTGACGCTGCCGACTGACGCTGCCGCTGCGCACTGCGCCTAGCGCCGGTCTTTCACGAAGCGGACTTCGTACAGCTTCGGCCAGAGCTTGCCAGTGACCAAGAACGTGTCGTTCTGCGCGTCGTACGCGATGCCGTTCAGGACCGCGTCCGGGCTCACGGCACCGAGCGACGCGCGCAGAGGCTCTGCGTCGATTCGTGCCGTCACGCGTCCCGAGCCGGGGTCGATCCGCACGATCTCGTCCGTGAGCCAGACGTTGGCGTAGATTACGTCGTCGACACACTCCAGCTCGTTCAGGCGGGCCAACGGCTCGCCCTCCGCCCGGACTTCCACCGAATCGAGCACGGCGAAGGTCGACGGGTCGCGCCGCGTCAGCGTGGCGCTTCCGTCGCTCATCCAAAGCGCCTCGCCGTCGAAGCACAGTCCCCACCCCTCGCCCTCGTAACGGGCGTGGCCGGTCGGTTCGAAGGTGGTGCGGTTCCAGCGGAACGCCAAGCCCGCCTGCCACGTCAACTGCAGGACCTCGTCCCCGACCAGTGTCAACCCTTCGGCGAAGTAGGGCGCAGGGATGTCGCGCTGGCGGATCACCGCTCCGCTGTCGCGCGCGACCTCGCGCACGCTCGATCGCCCCACCAGCCCGGTGCTCTCGTACAACTTCCCGTCCTGACCCAACTGCAGGCCTTGGGTGAAGGCGGCCGCGTCGTGGGGTAGCTCGGCCAGCACCTCGACCGTGAGCCGCTCCGGGCGCTGCGCGCCGCACGCGGTGAGGAACGCGGCCGCGGCGACGGAGGCTATGAGGCCGGCTCGCCGGGCGTGCCAGCCCGTTCCTCGAGCGCGAACGGCGCGGCGCCGAATCCGCACGCCTTCGCCGTGTCCGGATCTGCGAACCCCACGCGCGCGGTCCGTCACGGGCGTGCTTCCTTGGGCTCGGCCGACAACAAGGTGGCGACGGTCTCCCATACGGCGGCCGCCACGGTCTCTTCGCTGCCCGAGGCGTCGATCACCTGCCACGTACGGTCGTGGCGTGCCTGCTCCAGGAACCCCTCACGCACGCGGAGGTGGAACGCCAGGCTCTCGGCCTCCAGCCGGTCGTGTCCGGCACGCGCTTCCGCGCGCCGGAGGCCGTCGGCGGGGTCGAGGTCGAGGAGCAGGGTCAGGTCGGGTCGTAGGCCGGCCGTGGCGCGCAGGTTGACGTCGTGGATCAGCTCGAGGTCGAGTCCGCGTCCGTAGCCTTGGTACGCGACGCTCGCGCCGCCGAAGCGATCGCTCACGACGTCGCGCCCGGCTGCCAACGCGGGCGCGATCACGTCCTCGACGTGTTGGGCGCGGCAGGCGGCGTAGAGGAGGAACTCGGCCAGCGGCGCGATGTGGTAGCGCGGGTCGAGCAGTACCGACCGGACCGCTTCGCCCGCCGGCGTGCCGCCGGGCTCCCGCGTGAGCAGGGGATCGCGTCCGAGCGAACGAAGTCGTTCGGCCAGGCGCGAGATCTGCGTCGACTTGCCCGATCCCTCCGGACCCTCGAACACGATGAATCGCCCCGACGTTTCGTTCCTTGTCGAGGATGGACCTCTCGGGAGCGTCACAGTCCGGTGGGTAGCAGGATGAACTCGGTCTCGAGGCCGAAGGTCTCCTGGAGCTTCGAGGCGAGGAGGTTCACGCCCACCGTCTCGGTCATGTAGTGCCCGCCGAACAGTGCGTGAACGTTGCGCTCGAAGGCGTGATAGAAGACCTCGTGCTTGGGCTCGCCGGTGAGGAAAGCGTCGAGCCCGGCCTCGGCGGCCGTGACGACGTCCCACGCCGCCCCACCGCTGACGATGCCGAGCGTCCGCACCGGATCGGGACCGCCGGCATGCACCAGCACTTGCTCCCCGAGCTTCTCCTCGATGCGCTCGGCCAACCGGCGGACGTTCATCGGTTCCGGCAGCACGCCCTTCACCCCGATCGGCGCGCCTCCGAACTCGGCGAAGTTCGCCAGGTCCGTGAGGCCGAGTAGCCGAGCCAGCCCCCAGTTGTTCCCGACTTCCTTGTGAGCGTCGAGGGGGATGTGCGCGGCGTACAGGCCGATGTCGTGGTCGAGCAGGTACTTCAGCCGCGCGCGGTGCATGCCACGGACGGCGATCGGCTTGCCCCAGAACAGCCCGTGATGGACGACGAGCATGTCGGCGCCGTGGGCGGCAGCTTGCTCGAAGGTGGTCAAGCTCGCGTCGACGGCGAACGCCACCTTGTTCACGTCTTCGGCTCCCTCGACTTGGAGCCCGTTCATGGATGGGTCGACGTACGCGCCGATGTCGAGGTATTCGTCGAGCCACGCAACCAGGTCGTCTCGCTTCATGGCAGCAGCGTACCGCTCACGACGCGTCGCCGCGGCGCTTGACACGCTCGAGCGCCGGGGTGTACCTTTGCTCTTGCGCTTGCGCACGGCCCCCTGGGCCGACCCCTTCGGGGGAGCGAGCCGAGCACCTTGAAAACCTGGTTGCAGAACGAACCTGTCGAATTCCTTTACCCAGTTCACCCCTGGATTTCCAGGGAGCCGATCCGCGTTCTTCGGAACACCGTCGCGCTTCGAGCGCGCGGAAGCGGATGTAGCTTGGGGCTTGACATGGCTTCGAGCAACGGGTCATAATAGGTATTCGCGCCCAAGGGCGCGGGAACCTTGAAAACCTGGTTGCAGAGAACCTGTCAATCCTTATACCAGTGACACAATGGTTCGCCAGAGCCTTAAATCTGGCATTGTCTTGGAGAGTTTGATCCTGGCTCAGGATGAACGCTGGCGGTGTGCCTTAGACATGCAAGTCGAACGAAGCACCTTGCACAGATCGCTTCGGTGTGATGCGCTTGGTGACTTAGTGGCGAACGGGTGAGTAACACGTGGGTGACCTGCCCCGAAGTGCGGCATAACAGGGGGAAACTCCTGCTAATTCCGCATGTGCTCCCACCTCTTGTGGTGTGAGTAAAGATTTATCGCTTCGGGATGGGCCCGCGGTCCATCAGCTAGTTGGTAGGGTAATGGCCTACCAAGGCGACGACGGATAGCCGGCCTGAGAGGGTGACCGGCCACAGGGGCACTGAGACACGGGCCCCACTCCTACGGGAGGCAGCAGTTAGGAATCTTCCACAATGGGCGAAAGCCTGATGGAGCGACACCGCGTGAGGGATGAAGGCTCTCGGGTTGTAAACCTCTAAAAGGGGGACGAACGATGACGGTACCCCTTGAAAAGCACCGGCTAACTCCGTGCCAGCAGCCGCGGTAATACGGAGGGTGCGAGCGTTATCCGGAATCACTGGGCGTAAAGGGCGCGTAGGCGGTCTAGTAAGTCCGATGTTAAAGAGCGGGGCTCAACCCCGTCACGGTGTTGGATACTGCTGGGCTTGAGTGCAGGAGAGGTAAGTGGAATTCCCGGTGTAGCGGTGAAATGCGTAGAGATCGGGAGGAACACCAGTGGCGAAGGCGACTTACTGGACTGTAACTGACGCTGAGGCGCGAAAGTGTGGGGAGCAAACAGGATTAGATACCCTGGTAGTCCACACTGTAAACGATGGGTACTAGGTGTCGGGGATTCGACCTCTCCGGTGCCGCAGCTAACGCAATAAGTACCCCGCCTGGGGAGTACGATCGCAAGGTTGAAACTCAAAGGAATTGACGGGGGCCCGCACAAGCGGTGGAGCATGTGGTTTAATTCGAAGCAACGCGAAGAACCTTACCCGGGTTTGACATGCACGGATTAGCTTTCTGAAAGGAAAGTGACGGGGTAAAACTTG
>JAWOIL010000057.1:0-15897 GCA_046484635.1 Trueperaceae bacterium | reverse complement strand
TGCAGGCGCTGCAGACGTACGGCATGATCCTGGCGGACAACGGTTCGGCCTGGTACCTATCCGGTGCCCCGGACGAGCGTTGGGACAACGACGCGCTGCGCGACCTGAAGGAGATCCGTGGGGAAGACTTCGAGGCGGTGGACGTGTCGGGGTGGATGGTGGATGCGGATTCGGGGTTGGCGGCGCCATAGTGCTCGTCCGTACGTGGCGTACCGGCAATGGACGCAAGCCACTCCCGACGCGCCCACACGAGCTTCGCAGCTAAAGCCCCTCTGCCCACCGCACGAAGCGGTCGCCGTCGGCGAGCGGCGGGCCGTGCCCGAAGCAAACGAGGCGTGGGTGAAGGGCGGCGATCTTGTGGATCGATCGTCGGTTCTCCAGCGGGTCGTGCGTGAAGAGCCTCGTCGGCTCGCGGAGGCCACCGCTCAGCGACAACGGATTGCGGTGCGAAGCGACGTCGCCCAGGATCACGACGCCGTCATCCGCGCGCCACAACGAGATGTGGCCGGGCGTGTGCCCGGGCGTCTCGATCACCTCGAAGCCGGCAACGACGTCGCCATCGTGGAGTGTCCGCGTGACGCTCTGCCCGGGTCCGCCGAGCCACTGCGCCATCCGGAACAGCGGATGCTGACGCCGCCCGCGCCACGCGGCAGCGAAGTCCGCTCGTTCGGCGGCGTCGCGGTCGCGGGCGCCGCACCAGAGCGGGATCGAGCGCGCGGCGCACAAGGCGGCGGTGCCACCTTGGTGGTCGGGATGCGCGTGCGTGAGGACGTGGGTCGCCAGCGCGCGCCCCTCTAGCGCCGCCAGCAAGTGCTGACGCGACCAGGACGGGCCGGCGTCCACCACGACGTATCCGGCTGCGTCGCCGGCTGCGTCGCCGGCCGAGTCGCCGGCCGAGTCGCCGGCCGAGTCGCCGGCCGAGTCGCCGACCGAGTCGCCGGCCGAGTCGCCGGCCGAGTCGCCGGCCGAGTCGCTACCTGAGTCGCTACCTGAGTCGCCGCCCGGCTCGCCGCCCAAGTCGCTGGCCAGGTCCCCGATCAGGTACGCGTTCACGCCGTCGCGCGGTAGGAGCTGCACCTGCCAGACGTTCGGTGCCAGGTCGATGAGGAGGCCCATCGGGTCCTCACCCCGCTCGCCGCGTCATACGCGTTCTGTGCGGGACATCGCTTTTCTTGCCGCCCACGATCCTCCAGCCCGTGATCGTTCCGTCACCCCTTTGCGCGCTCCTGCATGCCCAATCCTTCAGCAGATCGAGCCCCGCGAACCACCTTATCCCCGGTGGGTGACAACGACCCCCCAAGAAACGCGCATAATCAGCTAGAGATGGGCACAGGTGTGCAGAGATGAGCACGCGGGAGGTCTGCCATGCTGCCGGAACAGCGACGGCGCAAGATCCTCGACCTGATCCAGCACAGCGGAGCGGTTGACGTCACGGTTTTGTCCGGCTCGCTATCCGTGTCCGGTGCGACGATCCGGCGAGACCTACGGGATCTCGAGGCGCGTGGCATGCTGTCCAGAACGCACGGCGGAGCCGTGGCGAATCTCGTTAGCACCTCGTTCGAACCCATCTACAGTGACAAGTCGCGTGAGCGCCGCGAGGAGAAGGCGGTCATCGCCGTGTACGCCTGCGACTTCGTTCGGGACGGCGAAGTCGTCGTGCTCGACTCCGGATCGACCACGTTCGCCCTGGCGCGGGAGCTCAAACGACAGTTACGTGACCTGACCATCATCACGACGGACCTCCAGATCGCCGTCGAGCTCTGTGACACGCCCGGATTCGACGTCATCCTTACCGGCGGTACGGTTCGCCCACAGCTCTATTCCGTGGTCGGACCGATGGCGGAAGACGCGCTCGCAGGTCTTCACGCCAACCACACGTTCATCGGTGCCGACGCGGTCGATCTCGACGCTGGAGTAACCAACGCGAACCTCGAGGAAGTCGGAGTGAAGCGACGTGTGATGTCCGTGGCGGAGCAGGCGATCCTTCTCGTGGATCACACCAAGTTCGGGAAGGCTGGGCTCGCGAGGATCGCTCCGCTTACGAGCTTCGACGCGGTGGTGGTGGACGCTGGGCTGGACGAGGGCACGGCACAGCTATATCGCGAGGCAGGCATCGACCTGCGATTGGCCCGGTAAGGAGCAGGACGTGGAGAGGTTTCAGCAGTTGTACGGCTCGAAGAAGCCCATCATCGCCATGGCGCACCTTGCTCCCCTACCGGGAAGCCCGCACTACGACGCGGGGCGCGGCGTGGACGGCATCGTCGAGGGTGTGCTAGCCGACATCGCTGCGCTGCAGTCCGGGGGCGTCGACGCCATCATGTTCGGGAACGAGGGCGATCGGCCGTACGTGACCAAGGCAACTCCCGAGTCTCTCGCGGCGATGGCCGTCATCGTCGCCGAGGCGAAGCGGCATGTCCGCGTTCCTTTCGGTGTGGACTACCTCTGGGACCCGGTCGCGACCATCGCCCTCGCCAACGCGACCGGCGCCAGTTTCGTGCGAGAAGTGTTCACCGGCGTATATGACGCCGACATGGGCGTCTGGGCGCCGGATGCTGCATCCGCCCTACGGCTTCGAGCGAACCTCGGGCTTGACTGCCTCGCGTTCTTCAACATCAACGCCGAGTTCGCTTCCCCTATCGGCAGCCGAAGCAACGCCGCGAAGGCCCAGAGCGCCGTATTCGCGAGCCTCGCAGACGGAATCTGCGTCTCGGGCCCGATGACGGGGCAGAGCGTCGAGATGTCGGTCATCGACGAGGTCAAGCGAGCCGTGCCGAACACGCCCGTCATCGCGAACACGGGCGTGCGGCTCGAGAACGTAGCGGACATCCTCGGCATCGCGGATGCGGCTATCGTGGGAACGGCATTGAAGGTCGACGGGAACACGTGGAACGCCGTCGACCCTGAGCGTGTCGCCCGCTTCATGGAAGTGGTCACGGGATTGCGATGAGCACGTCGCTCCTGCTCGGCATCGACATCGGTACGACCGAGACGAAAGGTGTCCTCATCGACACCGACGGTGCGATCGTTGCCGACGCCGCAAGAGAAGCGACGCTGTACTCCGAGCAACCGAACTGGGCAGAAGAAGACCCGGAGCAATGGTGGACGAACGTCGGGAGCATCACTCGCGAACTGATCGCGAAGTCGGGTGACCGCGCGGACTCGATCGTGGGCGTAGGCGTGAGCGGCATGGTGCCCGCCATGGTGCTGCTCGACGATGACGGAAACATCATTCGTCGGAGCATCCAGCAGAACGACGCACGTACCGCGCGCCAGATCGAACAGGTTAGGGGTGAGTACGACCCCGAGCGCTTCTTCGCCATCACCGGTGGGAGTATCAACCAGCAGGTCGTTCCGCCGAAGGCGCGCTGGCTTCATGAGCACGAGCCGGAAACGATGGCGCGCCTAGGAACGCTTCTGGGGTCGTACGACTTCGTGAACTACCGCTTGACGGGCGTCCGAGGGGTCGACCGCAATTGGGCGCTCGAGTCGGGTCTCTTCGACATTGCCGCTGAGGAGTGGTCGGCGGAGTTGATCGAGCTGGCAAGGCTACAACCGTCGCAACTCCCACCCATCCACGCCTCTCACGAGGTCATCGGGAGTGTCACGCTCGAGGCGGCCGCTATAACGGGCCTTTCGGCCTCCACGCCGGTCGTGGCAGGCGCTGCCGATCACGTGGCGTCGGCCTTCGCGACGACCGCGTACGAAGACGGCGACTTGGTCATCAAGTTCGGCGGTGCCGGCGACATCCTGTACAGCCTCGATCGCCTCGTCACCGATCCACGATTGTTCATCGACTATCACCTGGTCCCGGGGAAGTACTACCTGAACGGTTGCATGGCGACCAGTGGCAGCCTCGTGAAGTGGCTGGTGCGCAACTTCTGTGCATCCGACGCTGAGGCGGCCGCTCGACTTGGCCAGGACGTCTATGCCTACCTCGACGAACGGGCAGCGGATCTTCCCGCTGGCGCCCAAGGACTTGTCGTGCTCCCGTACTTCTTGGGGGAGAAGACGCCTCTGCACGATCCGCACGCCCGGGGCACCATCGTGGGTCTCGGACTCCACCACACGCGACATCATCTCTTCCGAGCCGTACTCGAGGCCGTCGCCTACGGTTTCCGCCATCACGTCGACGTTCTGCGCGAGCGCGGACTGGAGATCCGTCGCGTGTTGGCGGCCGATGGTGGAGCGCGTAGCGATCTTTGGTTACAGATCGCGGCCGACGTGTTGGGTCACCCCGTGGAACGAATCGCGAACCATCCGGGCTCGAGCCTCGGTGCGGCGATCGCTGCGGGCGTGGGCACGGGCGCTCTGCCGGACTGGCGCTCGGTGGAACGGTATGTCCATCCAAGTCGGACGTTCCATCCGAACGAGGCGAACGCCGCTGTGTACGACGACATCTACGCCGTCTACCGCGAGACCTATGCCCGACTCGCCGACCTCTTCCCACGACTTCCTAGGTGAACGGAGAAGCAGATACCGTGTCGACCGTCGAGCAGCGAGAACCATCCGTGCCCGCAGCCCCCTTGGACGGCCGTGTCGCCGTCATCACCGGTGCTGGATCCGGTATCGGACACGCGATCGCTGTCGAGCTTGCTCGCCGTGGATCGACCGTCTGGTGTGCCGATCTCGACGTCGATGGCGCGCGCCGCACGGCCGAGGCGATCGGCGCTGCCGCTACATCCGAGCACGTCGACGTGACCCAGCGCGAAAGCGTGACGCGATTGTGTGAGACCGTCTTCGCCCGAGACCACCGGGTCGACGTGATCGTGTCGAACGCCGGCGTCTCGACCATGAATCGCTTCTTGGACATCACCGACGACGAGTGGAACTTCAACCTCGCGGTGAACGCGACGGGCGCGTTCCTCGTGGTGCAGACGTTTGCCAGACAGATGGTGAATCAGCCCGTGATCGGCAGTAGCACGGTGCGCGGCAAGATCATCGTCACTGCCTCGATGGCGTCGCGCGTGGCAGCCCCGCTATTGGTGCATTACTCGGCGTCGAAGTTCGCTGCCGTAGGCCTGGTGCAGGGCGCCGCAAAAGAGCTCGGTCCGCATCGGATCACGGTCAACGGTGTGAATCCCGGCTTCGTTCGCACGTCGATGCAAGAGCGCGAAGTGGCGTGGGAGGCCGAGCTTCGGGGCATGAGTCCGGCGCAAGTGCGCGAGGAGTACGTCGCCAACACGCCGCTGCGCCGACTGCAGGAACCGGAGGACGTCGCGAAGGTCGTGGCGTTCCTCGCTTCGGACGACGCGGACTTCCTCACCGGTGAAGTGATCGAGGCGAATGGGGGCGCAGCAACCATATGACGCGCGGCACAAGGCAACGAAGGCGCTGGTGGATGCGCGTGGTGTTCACCCACGTTGCGTTGATCTTCGTGGCCCTGTTCTTCTTGCTGCCGCTTGCGTGGATCCTGCGAACGGCCCTTCTTCCCGAGGACCTCGCATACGTGTTGCCCCCACGTTGGGGGCCAATCACGCTCGAGAACTTTCGCGCCGTCATCCAAGGAACGTTCGGACGCGCGATGCTGAACAGCCTCGTGGTGGCATCTGCCACCGTCGTGATCGGTCTTCCTATCGCGGCCATGCTGGGGTACGCCCTGGCACGTTTCCGGACGGGCGGCGAGGCGCTTCGCTTCAGTGTCCTCGCTACGCAGATGCTGCCCCCGATCGCTCTGGCGCTGCCCCTGTTCTCCTTGTTTCGCTCCATGGACCTCGTCAACTCGTTGTCGGGCATCGTGATCGCCTATCTCACCATCGGAGTGCCGTTCATGAGCTGGATGCTGATGGGCTTCTTCGATGGAATCCCGCGGGCGCTCGAAGAAGCGGCGATGGTCGACGGAGCGACGCCGCTGGTCGCGTTCGTTCGCGTGTTGATTCCGGTTGCGGCCCCGGGGCTCTTCGCTGCTGGCGTGCTCGGTTTCATCCTCGCGTGGAACGAGTTCCTCTTCGTACTGCTCCTTTCCGGCCAGGAGACGCAAACCATTCCGGTCGTTCTGGCTGCGCAGATCACGCAGCGCGGCGTCTTGTTCTCGCGTGTTGCCGCCGGGGTCGTGCTGTCCATCCTCCCGGTGATCGTGCTGGCGCGCGTGGTCGATCGCTACCTAGTTGCTGGTCTGACGTTCGGGGCCGTGAAGTGATGGGGAGGAGGTGATCGCAGGCCGATTTCCGTCGGTGCCGTCGCTCGGGCGGCAGTGATCGATTTCTGATGTCCCTGGAGGGACCCTTATGCGAACTCGAGTCTTGATGGCGACACTCTCGCTGGCCTTGATCGCCGGCGCAGCCTTCGCCCAGCAAACGACCGTGCGCGTCCTGATGGAGGACGTGCCGGAAACGCACATCATCCAGGAGTTGCTGCCGCAGTTCCAAGAAGCGAGCGGCATCAGCGTCGAGTTCGAGATCGTGCAGTACGGAGCGATGCACGACAAGCTCATCACCCAATTGCTGGCCCCCACGAACACCTACGACGTTCTGCAAGTCGACTTCCTGTGGGCCGGTGAGTTCCCCGCCGCGGGCTGGCTCGAGCCCCTCGAGCCGTACGTCGAGGAAAGCGGATTCGACCTCGAACCGTACCTGCCCTCCATGCTCGATCTCGTCGGGTACTACGACGGCACGCTGTACATGATCCCCATGTACAACTACGCGATGGGCCTGATCTACCGCACCGACGTCCTCGAGAGCCCCGAGCTACAGGCCGCCTACGAGGCCGAGTTCGGCCGAGAACTGACGTTTCCGGAGACCGTGGAGGATTACGTCGACCTGAGCGTCTTCATCGCGGAGAACACCGACATGGCGGGCGCCGCCATGCAAGGCCAGCGAGGCGATCCGAACTTCCTCGAGTTCGCCAACTACCTCTTCGCACTGGGCGGCGACTTCGTGGATGACGGCTGGAACGTCACGCTCGACAGCCCAGAGGGACGGCGCGCGATGGAACTGTACGCGCGCAACATCCAACAAGCGGCTCCCACGGGGGCGCTCAACTTCAACCTCGACGACACCTACCGCGTGATATGCCAGGGCTCGGCCTGGAGCTTCGTCACCTACTGGTGGATGCTCCCGCAGGTGGACGACGCCGAGGCTTGCCCGAGCTCGGCCGGGAACGTCGCCCTCGTCCCGATGCCCGGTGGTCACGGTGTCGCGGGTGGTTGGGGCTGGGGTATCCCCAGCAATTCCGGCCAGAAGGATGCAGCCTGGCAGTTCATCGAGTGGGTCGAGTCGGCCGAGATCGTGAAGGAGCGTGCGTTGCGCGGCCACGCACCCACCCGCATCGACGCGTTCACCGACCCCGACGTGCTCGAACTGTACCCGTACTACTCCAACGTGCTCGAGATCGTCGAGGGCGCCATGAGCGTGCCGTTGTTCGCGTATACCGCGCAGATGGAAGAAGATCTCGGTCGCGAGATCTCCGAGGCATCGGCAGGCGCGAAGACTCCGGAAGCAGCCACAACCGCAGCGGCCGCAGCGTTGGAAGCGCTGCTCCGCCGCGCCGGACTGCAATAGGGTA
The DNA here is from genome assembly GCA_046484635.1 of Trueperaceae bacterium. Classification (GTDB taxonomy): domain Bacteria; phylum Deinococcota; class Deinococci; order Deinococcales; family Trueperaceae; genus CAZACZ01. Next base: position 8,397 of record JAWOIL010000057.1, on the reverse strand, counting down.
GTTCGCTCGATGTCCCGCCGGATCGGCTGGCTGTTCTCGTTACCCGGGCTCGTCGTCCTGATCGTCACGATCGGGTTCCCGCTCGGGTACGCGCTGCTGCTGTCGTTCTCCAACTACTCCTTCTTGGCACCGCGATTCCGGCCGTGGGTGGGCATCGAGCACTTCGTTTCGGCGTTTCAGGACCCGTACTTCCTGCATTCCGTTTGGCTCACCGCCGCGTACATGGCGTTCACAGTGGCGGTGAGCCTCATCCTGGGCTTCTCCTTCGCGATGCTCCTGCATCAGCCTGTTCCCGGGCGCGAGATCTACTACTCGATTCTGAGCATCCCGATGCTCATCTCGCCGGTGGGAGTTGCGCTGATCTGGAAGATGATCATTCACCCCGAACTGGGCATCGTGAACTACCTGATGGTCGAAGCGGGCATGCCACGTGTCGACTGGATCGGCAGTACGCGCTCCGCGTTGGTCGTCGTGGGCATGATCGACGTCTGGCAGCAAGTGTCGCTAGTTACCCTCATCATGCTTGCCGGCCTCCGGAGCCTCCCTGCCGAGCCATACGAAGCTGCGATCGTCGACGGTGCGACGCCTTTCCAGCGCTTCACGTACCTTACGCTCCCGTTGATGCGCCCCGTGATCGGCGTCGTGCTCATCTTGCAGAGCATCATCGAACTGCGTACGTACGACCTGATCTACGTGCTGACGCGAGGAGGGCCAGGCTCGTCGACCGACCTCCTGGCGTATTTCATCTATCGCACGGCATTCCGGGGCCTCGATCTCGCTCGGGCTTCCGCCATGTCGTACGTCTTGCTCGTGCTGACGATGGTGCTCGTCGTCTTCTACTACCGGCGCGTCTACCGCGAAACCGGCGGCAACTAACCCCGTCGCAAGCCTGGGTAGATACCCCGCACCGCCCCCTCGATCCGCTCCCCCGCCAGCGGCAGGTGCCGATACGCTTCCACCCGCACCCGCCCCACCGCTTCATCGACGCCCACACCTTCCCGGTGCAGCGCCACGATCTCGTCCTCGATCGCCCGTAGCACCGCGCGCTCGGCCGCAAGGATGCGGGCGTCTGCAACCAACCCATGCCCCGGGATCACCACCTCCGGCTCCCAGCTCTCCAGCAGATCGAGCCCCGCGAACCACCTTTCCAGCGGTCCCCGCACGAACGGGAACACCCCGTTGAACACCAGGTCGCCCGACCACGCCACGCGCTCCTGCGGGCACCACAGCACGGTGTCGGCGGGGGAGTGCGCCGGGCCGACGCGCGTTGCCTCGAGGTGCAGGCCACCTAGGTCGACGCGTCCGTGCTCGCGGTACGCCACGTCGACGGTCGGCATCACGGGCTCGGCGCCGGCCGAGGTCAGGATCCCCTGGTAGCGCTCGATCACGGCGGGCGTGTTCAGCACGTCGATGACGCGTTCCTCGGCGACCGTCATGGCGTCCGGGAAGGCCGCTTGGCCGAGCACGTGGTCGGGGTCGCCATGCGTGAACACCACCATGCTGACGGGGCGACCGCCCAGTCGCACGGCTTCTTCGCGCACCGGCGCCATCATGTCGGGCGACAGCATGGTGTCGATGATCGCGGTGTGGCGCTCGCCCACCACGATGCTGGCGTTCGCCAGCACCCGCTCGCCCTTGACGGGGCCGAGCGCGACGGTGACGCGCCCTGTGACGCGGTGGAACCTCACGTCGTCGTGTTGCTCACCCTGGTGCGGTTGCATGGGTCAGGGTACGCGATGCGTGGCCGATGTGGTGGGCCACGCGCCGCCGCCGATTGGGGTGCGCCGAGGCGCGCGTTCATGAACCCCGATGCCTTGCCGCCGACCCCGGAATGTAGTTAAACTACACACATAACCCGAAATGGCCACGCCGATGCCGTACGGTGGGCCCACAACCTAGCGGCCATGTAGTTTTGGTAAAGAACGCTCTCGCTGTCGTCTCTCGGAGGGCTCGTGACCGTCCCTGTCGACAACCTGGTCAAGCGCATCTCGGCGGAGCGCGCTGGCCTGAGCCGCGCCGAGCGCGCCGTGGCCGAGGTCGTGCTCGACCAGCCCGACCGCGTCATCTACGCCTCCCTGGGGGAACTGGCGCGCTGGGCCGGCGTCAGCGAGCCGACGGTGCTGCGCTTCTGCCGCTCGCTCGGGAAGGGCGGCTACCAGGACTTCAAGGTCAGCCTCGCACAGGCACTTGCCAGCCACTTCCCGTTCGCGGACCTGCCCATCCAGCCCACCGACGCCGTCGGCGACTACGCCGCCAAGGTGTTCGAGGCGACGCTCGACACCGTGATGCGCGTGCGCTCCTCGTTCGACCTGGCCGTCGCCGAGCAGGTCGTGAACCTGTTGAAGGACGCGAACAAGATCGAGTTCTGGGGCGTGGGCGCTTCCGGCGCCGTGGCCGGCGACGCACACCACAAGTTCTTCCGCCTGGGCGTGCCGTGCGTCGCCTACGCCGACTCGCACATGCAGTACATGTCGGCTGCCACGCTGGCCCCGGGCGACGTCGTGGTCGCCATCTCCCACACGGGCCGCACGCGTGAGTTGCTCCAGAGCGTGGAGCTGGCGCGCGCGTCCGGTGCCTCCATCGTCGCCATCACGGCCAAGGGTTCGCCGCTGGCCGAGTTCGCGGACCTGCTCTTGGCCGTCGACGTGCGCGAGGACACCGATCTCTACACCCCGATGACGTCGCGCATCGCCCACCTCGTCGTGATCGACGTTCTGGCGCTCGGCGTGGCGCTTGCCGGCGACACGCGCTCGGTCGAGCGGCTGCGCCGGATGAAGGACCAACTGCGGCACAAGCGCGTTCCCAAGGAGCACCGATGAGCACGCCCGCGCCCGGCGCCGATCCCGTGCCGCCGCCTGACGCCGATCGCCCTCGGGGCGCCATGGCCGTCCTGAAGCGTCTGGAGACTGCCCTGGTTCGCGTGAACCAGGCCGCCATCATCGCGATGATGATGAGCATGGCGACGTTGGTGTTCGTCAACGTCGTCGCTCGCTACGTGTTCTCGCAGTCGCTCAACTGGTCCGAAGAGATCGCCCGCTACCTGATGATCTGGGTCACCTACCTTGGCGCCGGGCTCGCCATGCGTGAGGGTCAGCACGTGGCCATCGAGTCCGGCCAGCGCCTGTTGCCGCCGCGCTTGTTGCCGTGGTTCCGAGGGCTGATCGGCCTCGTGATCCTGGCCTTCCTCGTCATCCTTACGGTGGTCGGCTTCCAGTTCGCCGAGTTCACCTGGCGGCAACGCACCCCCGTCATGCAGTGGAGCAAGGGGGCGATGTACCTCGCCGTTCCCATCGGCTCGATCCTGTTCGCGCTGCACTTGGTGGCGATCTTCCGCATGTGGATCCACAAGAGCGTCGATCCGGAGGAAGAAGCCGCCGCGATGGTGAAGGTGGACGCGTCATGACCACCGCCCTGATGGTCGTCTTCGTGATCGGGCTCTTCGTGGGCCTGCCCGTCTCGATCGTGATGGGCATCTCCAGCCTGATCGCCGTGCAGGTCGGCGGCACCTACCCGCTGCTGGTGTTGCCGCAGCGGCTGTTCGGCGGCATCGACTCGTTCCCGCTGATGGCCGTGCCGCTGTTCATCCTGGCGGCCGACCTGATGACGTCGGGCAAGCTCACCGACGCGCTCCTGAAGCACGCCAACGTGCTGGTGGGTCACGTGCGTGGCGGCTTGGGACACGTGAACGTGCTCTCGTCGATGTTCTTCGCGGGCATCAGCGGCTCGGCCTTGGCCGACGCCGCCGGCCCTGGCGCCATCGAGCTCGACATGATGCGGCGCGCCGGCTATCCGGCTCCCTACTCCGGCGCCATGACGGCGGCCACCGCCGTGATCGGCCCGATCATCCCGCCGTCGATCATCATGGTCGTCTACGCCGTGACGGACAACCGCGTCACGGTCGCCGCGCTGTTCCTCGCCGGCATCGTGCCGGGCGTGCTGTTGGGGCTGGCGACTTCGATCGTGAACCACGTGATCTCGACCCGCAACGGCTACCAGTTCGCGTCCAAGTGGCCCACCATGCGCGAGATCGTGTCGAGCTTCTGGCCCGCCTTGCCGGGCCTGCTCATGCCCGTCATCATCCTCGGCGGCATCCTGGGCGGCATCTTCACCGCCACCGAGGCCGCGGCCGTGGCCGTCGCCTACGCGCTGCTTGCAGGGCTCTTCATCACGCGCGGCCTGAAATGGAAGGACATCCCCGGCGTCTTCTTGCGTAGCGGCCTGCTCACCTCGGCAGTGCTGCTGATCGTGTCGATGGCGTCGATCTTCTCGTGGTTGCTCACCATCCTGCGCGTGCCGCAAGGGCTGGCCACGTGGATCACCGGGTTGACCGACGACCGGACCATCGTGCTGATCCTGATGAACCTCTTCATCCTGGCTTGCGGCATGTTCATCGACACGCTGCCCGCCGTGATCATCCTGGCGCCGATCCTGTCGCCCATCGCCGCCGGCTTCGACATCCACCCGCTGCAGTTCGCGATCATCCTGGTCCTGAACCTCGCCATCGGGATGATCACGCCGCCCGTCGGCCCGGTGCTGTTCGTGGTTTCCACCGTCGGGAAGCTCCGGTTCGAACGCATCGCGAAGGCCGTGCTGCCGTTCCTGGCTGCCGAGCTCGTGGTGCTCGGTTTCGTGACGTTCATCCCCGCGTTGAGCGTGCAAGTGCCGATGTGGTTCGGGTACGCCAGATGACCCGAGACGAGGAGACGCGCTTGGCCCAGTTCCCATCCACCCCACCGCCCCAGTCGACGTGTCGCCGAGAACCGGCGGCAGAAGGGAACACCATGAAGAGACTGCTGACCATCGCTCTCACCGCCTGCTTCGCCGTGCTCGCCACGGCCGGCGCCCAGACCGTCCTGAAGTACACGCACTTCCAACCGGGCACCATGGACCAACCGAAGCAGGCCGCGGCCGTGGCGTTCGAGGCGTGCCTCGAGGCCAGCTCCGGCGGCGGATTCGACGTGCAGATCTTCCCGGCCAGCCAACTGGGCGACGCGGCCACCGTCCTCGAAGGCCTCCAGCTCGGCACCATCGAGCTCGGCGTCGTGCACGACGGCCCCATCGCCGGCTTCTTCAAGCCCATCGAAGTGCTCAGCATGCCGTACCTGTTCGCCAACCAGAACGTTGCCTGGACGGTGTTCGACGGGCCGTTCATGGAGCGTTTCGGCGAAGCGATGAAGGCCGAGACCAACATCCAACTGCTCGGCGTGGGTGACAACGGCATCCGCCACTTCACCAACGACGTCCGCCCGATCCGCACGCCCGCCGACCTGCAGGGCCTGAAGATCCGCGTGCAGCCCAGCCCCATCTACGAGAACTTGGTCGAGTCGCTCGGCGCCAGCCCGTCGGCCATCAACTGGCCCGAACTGCCCAGCGCGCTGCAACAAGGAGTGGTGGACGGCCAGGAGAACGGCGTGACGAACATCCTGGCTGCGTCGCTCTACCAGCACCAGGCCTACGTCAGCCTCGATGCACACGTGTACAGCGTGCACCTCTACCTCATGAGCGGCGCGTTCTGGGACGGCCTCACGGCCGACGAGCAGCACCAGGTGCAGACGTGCGCGAACATCGCCGAGGTCATCCACCGCGGCATGACGACCGCGCAAGACATGGCCGCCGAGCAGATCCTGTCCGACGTCGGGATGGAAGTCACGGTGCTCAGCCCCGACGAGATCGCTGCGTTCCGCGAGATCGCGCAGCCCGCCGTCGAGACCTACCTGCGTGACGCGGTCGGCGACGATTGGGTCGACAGCCTGCTGGAAGCCGTCGAAGCGGCCCAGTAAGCCCTCGTAGCACCCGTCCTCAGCCCGGGGCGCGCGCCTTGGCGCGTGTCCCGGCCGCGAGAGCGCCGGGAACGCGATCCGACTTGCCGGGGTGCGCCCACGTGGCGCCGCAGGACGCGCGCGTGACGCCTCGCGCCGCCCCACGCCGCCGCGGCGCGCCCCCGGCCGAGCCTCGCGTGGAAGGGTTCGACATCCCATGGCCGACATGACCCACGAACCCACGCGCCGTGCGGTCGTTTGGGGTCCGGGGTACGACACCTACGACCTCGAGCTCGAGACGCTACGCCCGTTCGGGGTGGCGCGCATCGAGCACGTACCGACCGCGGACGCCGAACACGCTGCGGCGTTGCGCGACGCCGACGTCATCTTCGTGCGTGAAGGGCAACTCGGCGCGGACCTGATCGACACGTTGGGGCGCTGCCGCATCATCGTGCGCTACGGCATCGGGGTCGACAACATCGACCTGAAGCGCGCCGCCGAGCGCCGCATCTACGTCGCCAACGTGCCAACCTATGGCACCGACGACGTTGCCACCCAGGCCTTGGCGCTGCTGCTGGCGGTGCTCAGAGACGTTCCGCGGCGCGACACCGCCGTGCGTGCGGGAGACTGGGGCACCCCACGGCAACGGCGTTCGCGTTTGCATGACTTCCGGCTGGGGCTCGTGGGGTTCGGCCGCATCGGGCGGCGCTTCCGCGAGTTGCTGCTGCCGTTCGGGGTGCTGGAGACGCTCGTGGTCGATCCGGCCCTGGAGACCGGCGATGACGAAGGCGTGAAGGCGACGCGAGGGGCCGCCGGCGAAGAAGCACCGCAGGGAGCCGCCCGGTCCGCCAGCCCCTCGTCCATCGTCCCAGAAGGCGTCCGCCTCGTCGACCTCGCCACGCTCTGCCGCGAGGCCGACGTGATCTCGTTGCACGCCCCGGCCACGACCGCCACGTACCACGTGCTCGACGCCGCCACCATCGGCCTGATGAAACCTGGAACCATCGTGATCAACACCGCCCGCGGCGCGCTCGTCGACGAGGAGGCGCTGGCGCGCGCACTTCGCGAAGGCAAGCTTCTCGGCGCCGGACTCGACGTGTTCGAGCGAGAACCGCCCGACGCCGACAACCCGCTGCTACCCCTCGACAACGTGGTGGTGAGCGATCACCACGGCTGGTACTCGGAAGACGCGGTCGTGGAACTCCAGCGCGGCGCGGCCGAAGAGGCCGCGCGCGTGTTGGCCGGCGGCGAGCCGATCGCATGGGTGAACCGGTGGACGTCGTGAGCGCCACGTACACCTCGCGCGCCACCGCCACCCTTGCGCACCTCGGGCAGCAAGGCGTCATTCCCGTGCTGCGCTTGGGCGACGCCGACCTTACGCGCAACGCCATCGCGTTGTTACGGAGAGCCGGCTTCACGGTCTTCGAGATCACCCTGACCATCCCCGGCGCAGTGGAGGTCATCGCCGAGTTGGCCAACGAGCACGGCGTGCTGGTCGGCGCCGGTACCGTCACCACGCTCGAGGAAGCGCGCGCCTGCATCGAGGCCGGCGCGGCCTTCGTGGTGTCGCCCTGCCTCGTCGACGGTCTGCCCGAGGCGTGCCGCGCCGCGGACGTCGCCTGCATCATGGGCGCGCTCACGCCGACCGAGGTGCAGTTCGCCCGCAGGAAGCGCGCCGACGCGATCAAGATCTTCCCAGCGTCGAGCGTCGGTGGTCCGCGGCACCTTCGCGCCCTCCGCAGTGTGTTCCCCGACGTGGACCTGATCCCCACCGGCGGAGTCACCGCCGACAACGTCATCGATTACCTCGAGGCCGGCGCCCCGTGCGTCGGCGTCGGAAGCGACCTGTTCGATCTGGCCGACCTTGCTGCCGGCCGGGACGCGCACGTCATCGCCAAGGCCGCGGGGTACCTCGACCTCGTGCGCCGCCATCGCGGGCGCGAAGCGCGCGCGAACCACGACTCGAACGGGAGGTCGGTGTGAGCGAACTTTCGGACATCGTCACGGGGTTCCACAAGGTCAGCACGGCGTCGGTGGCCGACGCGGTCGACAGCGTCGTCGGACGTCGCGGCTACATGGATCACGTCATCAAGCCGCGCGTCAACGACAAGAAGGTCGTCGGCCCGGCCGTCACGGCCCTCGAGGTGCCGACGGACGAGAAGCTCCCCCCGCAGGACGCCCTCGACCTGATCGACGGCAGCGCGCCCGGCTCGGTGCTGGTGATCGGCATCGGGGGCTACCCCGACGTGGCCATCTTCGGCGGGCTCATGGCGGCCGGGGCGAGCGTGAACGGGTTCGTCGGCGCCATCCTCGACGGCGGCGTGCGCGACGTCGGTGAGATCCGGCGCGACTACGACCTGCCGGTCTACTCGCGTAGCGTCTCGCCCGGCACCACGGTGGGCCGCTTCAAGACCGCCGGCAAGAACATCCCGGTGGAGGTCGGCGGCGTCACCGTCCACCCCGGCGACATCATGGTGGCCGACCCCGATGGGGTCGTCGTCGTGCCGAGGGACCACGCCGAGGCCGTCTTGGCCATGGCGCTCGACATCGAGCAGAAGGAGGCCGAGCAGGCGCGCTACATCCGCGACACGAAGTCGTTGAAGGAGGGGCTGGCGAAGTACCAGCGCATCTGATGGGA
>JAWOIL010000150.1:0-2909 GCA_046484635.1 Trueperaceae bacterium | reverse complement strand
TTGGGGACGCACCGGCAAGCACTGGTGCGGCATCGAGCACTGGGGCGTGGAGCCCGACGTCATGACGTTCGCCAAGGGCATCGCCAACGGCGCGCCCGTGGGCGCGACGGTGATGACGCCGGAGGTGGCCGAGTCGGTGCAGGCGCTGACGCTCTCGACCTTCGGCGGTAACCCCGTGTCGATGGCGCAGGCCTACGCGACCATCGACTACATCGAACGGCACCGGCTGTGGGAGAACGCCGACGCCCAGGGCGCGCGGCTGCGCGAGCACCTCGAGGTGCTGATGTCCGCGCACGACTTCGTCGGCGACGTCCGCGGCATGGGGCTGATGCAGGGGGTCGAGATCGTCGTGTCCGGCACCGCCGAACCCGACCCGGCCCGCGCCAACGCGCTGCTGAACGCCGCCCGCGACGAGGGGCTGCTGATCGGGAAGGGTGGCCGCTGGGGCAACGTGCTGCGCATCGCACCCATGCTCAACGTCATGGCGGCCCTCATCGACGAAGGCGTCGCGCGGCTCTCGCGGGCGGCAGCCTCGGTGGCCTGAGAACGCCCGACGGTCGGACGATGCGTGGGGGGGCCGCCGGACGTGCACCGGCGGCCCCCCCACGTGACGATCGGTCAGGCGTCGAACGCTAGAAGCCCAGCCCCGGCGGCGTGGGAACGAAGGTCATGCCGCCGCCGTCGTTGAACCCGCCGAGCGAGTACGTGACCGTCGTGGTGGGCGTGAGCTCGCGCACGCCGCTCCCGCTCTGGGGGCTCAGGAGGCGGGCCACGGTGTCCTCGTTACCGACCCACAGGGCGCCGTCCGCATCGAGTGCGACCAGGTACGGGAAGTCGATGCCCGCCGCCACCAGGTAGGCGCTCGGCTGCGGGGTGACGACGCCGTTGAGGCCCGCGGCGCCATCGAAGCGGCTGACGTAGCCCTCGAAATCGTTGCCGACGTAGAGGTTGCCCGCGGCATCGACGGCCACGCTGAAGGGGTCGGCGATCGTGTAGTCGCCACCCACGGGCGGTGCGCCGGCGTCCGTGTACACGATCTGGGCATTGGGCACGCGCCCGGTGTGGTCGCCCTCGAGGGTGCGCACATCATCGATCCGCGTGATCGTCCATTCGAACAGGTCGGCGACCCACAGCCGTCCGGCGCCGTCAATGAGGATCTCGATGACCTCGACCCAAGGCAAGACGCCGCCGCCGCCGCCGACCGTGAGGACGGCGTCGGCAACGAGATCCTGGGTGCCCGTCAGGGTCCCTACGCCGCGGAACCCGAGCACGTGAGCGTTCGAGTAGTCGCCGACCCACAGGGTCCCGTCGGCGTCGAAGGCCAGACCGCACGGCCCGCTCAGTGACGGGGACGTGAGGGTCGCCACGGGCGTCGGCGCGCCGCCACCAAGCGCCGTCGCCAGCCCGAAGACGACGATCTCGCCGCCGTCGTAGTCGGCTACGTACAGACGGTTCCCCGGACCGACCGCCACACCGCACGGTCCGCTCCCGGCGATCGCCAGCGGCGTCTCGCGCGCCAGGTCGTCGAGGTCGTCCTCGGTGGTCAGGACCTGGACGACGCCGTCCCCGTAATCGGAGACGAGCAGCCAGGCGGGGGCCGGATCCTGGCCCGTCGGGGGGGCGGCGCAGGCGGCAAGCGCCGCCGCGAGTGCGGTGGCCAACAGGGCGCGGATGAGCTGACGTGGCATGCAGTCCTCCTTGCGGCGGACCGTTGTAGCCCGCACGAGTTCACATGCTAGGCGACGGCACCGCGGCGGCGGTCGCAGGCGTCACGCCACGGGGTTCCGCGGCGAGCGCGACCGGGGTGGGCGGTGACCGCCGTCCGACGCCTCACCTGCTAGCGTGGAGCCACCATCACCTTCACACCGTTCCGAGGAAGGAGCCGACCTCGATGAACCGCCAGGACATCCTCGAACTCCAGCGTCACCGCAGCCACCCTTCGCTCAGCATCCTGCTGCCCACGCACCGCACGTCGCCCGACAACAAGCGCGACCCCATCCTGCTCAAGAACCTCGTCACCGAGGCCACCGATCGGCTCGTCGAACTGCTCGGCAAGCGGGACGCGGCGCCGATGATCCGCAGGCTCGAGGCCCAGATGGCCGCGATCGACCTGCGCCACACCCTCGACGGCATGGCGATCTTCGTGAACGCCGAGCACGCGGGCGTGTACCTGCTGCCCGTACCGCTCAACCCGCGCGTCGTCATCGACGACACCTTCGCCACCCGCGACCTGGTGTTCGCCATGAACCGCTCTCCGCGCTATTGGGTGCTCGCCCTCTCCGAACAGCCCACGCGCCTCTTCGAAGGGGTGCGCGACACGCTGGTCGAAGTGCGGGGCGGCGGCTTCCCGATGGTGCACACCGGCCCCGGCGGCAGCCAGGCCCTGCCCGAGATGACCGACAAGTCGAAGATCGAGGCCGAGTACCACCGCCAGTTCTTCCGCCGCGTCGACCAGGGGCTCGCGACGTTCACCAAGGCCGACCCGTTGCCGATCTGCGTCGTCGGCGTCGAGCGCTGGTTGGCGTACCACCAGAGCATCACCGCTCACAAGGACATCGTCGCCACCGTCACGGGCAACCACGACCAGACGCCGCCGCGCGAGCTGGGCAAGCTGGTGTGGCCGGTCGTGGCCGAGGCGCTCTCGGTCAAGCGCCGACGGGCGCTCGACGCGCTCGACGCTGCGCTCGGTGCGCAGCGCTTCGCCTCCGGACTGGGTGAGGCCTGGCGCCGGGCCCACGAGGGCCGCGGCGAGCTGCTGCTGGTCGAGCAGGACTACCACCAGGCCGCGCGCCTCGACGAGGCCACCAACCAGCTGCATCTCGTCGCCCCCGACGACCCCGACGCCAACATGGCGGACGCCGTCGATGACCTCATCGAGCTGGTGCTCGCCAAGCAGGGCGACGTCGTGT
>JAWOIL010000206.1:0-3091 GCA_046484635.1 Trueperaceae bacterium | reverse complement strand
CTGTGGCTGGCGATCCTCACGCACGGCTTCATCGACACGGTCGGCATCGCACTGATCGCGGTCGGGGGCGACCGGGCCATGCGGCACGGGTTCGGGAGGTCGTGAGCGACGGCGACCTTGGCTCGAGACTCGCGCGGGACCCAGTGCCCTGGCTCCGTCGGGCCAGCCCAACGAACCTGGGGAGATGGACGATCCAGCCCTCGTCTCCATCGATGCGGCGGTCATCCCGGCGGGTGAGACGTGCTCGGCCGGCGGGCAGTTCGCACGTCGATACCGGTAGACGTGCGCGTGGACCTTCGCCGCAGCTGGTCCCGTCTACCTGTCGTCCTCGGAGTCCTGTCGTCGCTGCTTCTTGCTGCCGGCGTCGCCACCACCAGCGGTGGGATCGGGGGCATCGGTTCACTCGCCGCTCTGGCCTACGTCGTCGCGCTCGCCATCGGCCTCGCGCGCGAGGCTGCCGTCGACGTCCCACGTCTCGACGCCCGGTGGCGTGAACGCGTTGTCGACACTCCCGAGGTGCACCGCGGTCGCTACCTGGCGTCGTTCGGGCTGAGGCTCGTCGTCACGATCGCGATCGTCGGCCTGGCGGCCGGCCTCGCCGTGGTCGTGCTGCGTAACTGCTGGTGGCTGATGGCGTTCGGCCTGATCCCCGCCGCGGCCGTGCTGATCACGCGTCGCACGCAGTTGACGGCTGGCGTGTGGACGGCAGGTGGCGTCGCCGTCACGGCGATGCTCCTGATCGAAGGCATCGCTCGCGGCAGCGTCGGAAGCGCCCTGGTGTTGGCGGCGGTGCTGGCGCCCCAGGTCATGGCGGGGATCGTGCTGGTGAGAGCGTCGCGTGTAGCGCGCGTGTGGTCGCTCGAGAGCCGTCCGTTGCTCGCCGTGCGGGCCTTCGGGCTCGGCTGCGTTCTGGCCGTGCCGCCCGCACTGATGAACGTCGTCGGAATGACCCGAGCGATGGCTGGCGAGGCGGAGGCCACGTTCACCAGCGTCTGGATGGCCTTCTACGCCCTGCAGCCGGCACTGCTCGAGGAGGGTTGGGCTCGGCTGTTCTTGCTGCCACTGCTCTACGTGACGTTCCGCTCCGCCCCGGGCGCCACGGCCGGGCGGGCGCTGGTGGCTGCACTGGTCCTCTCGGTAGTGATCCACGGCCTCGCGCACGCGCCGCAATCCATCTCCTCGGTGACCTCTGCGATGTTCACCGCGCTGGTGTACGGCATCCCGCTGGCGCTGCTCTTCCTGCGGCGCGGACTGGAGTGCGCGATCGGCTACCACTTCTTCATCGACTTCGTGAGGTTCGGCTACGTGGTGCTGATGTGGTCCGGGCCTTGATGCTCGAGACCACGCGAGCGAGGTGAAGCCATGCATCGTTGGGTCCTGATCGTCTTGCTCTTCGTCGGAGCGGATGCCGACGGAGACCGGGATCGCCGCGATCTACCGCTACTGAGGGCGCGACCGGCCGGTCGCCGCCGCCGCGGCGGCCGTCGTTGGTCCGGCGCGGTCAGCCCGCCTTACGGCCGTCGGGGTGCTCGGTACCCTTGACGGCCCCGGGCTCGCCGGCGACGAAGTCCTGCTCCATGTAGCGCAGAACGTCGTCGGTCGACAGGACCTTGGCGACCGTGCTGTTGGCGACCTTCAAGGCCATCTCTTGGTTGGCGGTGGCCGTGGCGACCGCGTCGCCCACCACCACCACGTCGTAGCCGCGCGAGTTGCCCGCGTAGGCGGTGCTGAGGACGCACTCGTCCGTCCATAGGCCCACGATGACGATCGTGTCGATGCCCTGCGCCTTGAGTTTCTCGTCCAGGTACGAGGCGCCGTGTTCGTCGAAGGTCCAGAACATGTCCAGGTGCTTGCCCAGGTAGAACCAGCCGTCGGCCTCCTCCGCTTCCGTCGGGGCGATCTCGGCCAGCGGCTTCATCCCGGCCGAGCCGGTGAAGACGTAGGCGGCGTTCTCCGGCTCCTCGGGACGCAGGCCCCGCGGGCCGTACCAGCGGTCCATCGCGTTGGCGATCCCGTCGTCGAACGCGCGGCTCCAGGCGCTCCAGGCGATGCAGACGCCGTCGCTGCCTGAGTGCGCGGCGCGCGCGGCGCGGAAGGCCTCGACGAGTCGCTTGACGTTGGGGAGGATGCCCCCCGCGTACGGCCGGTACTCCTCCTGGCAGTCGTCGACGAGCAGTGCGATGCGGCGGGGGCGGTCCTTGAGGTCCCAGGCAGCCCAGAACGCCAGCGGCTGCCCGTGCGGACCGCCCGGGGTCGAGCTGAAGTTGGGCATCGGCTCCAGCGCGAGCGCCATGTCGCGGTGCTTGCAGGGCTGGCGGAGGGCCTCCTCGAGCGTCGGTACGTGGCGTTCGGCGTGCTTCATCGAGCGGCTCCTCTCGACGGCAACCGGCTCCGCGAGGGACGCCAAGTGAAGGACCGCGTGGGCGGGAACGGGGACCTCGGTTGCCGAGCGTGCCGCGACCGATCTCCAGGTCGCGTTCGAGGCCGATTCCGTGCGGGAGGCGATGGAGCTCTGCGCCCGGATCAAGTCCGACGCCTACACCTCGATCCTTCCGGTGGCGTTCGTCCTCCCGGAGGGGCTGGAAGGGGCCGTGAACCGGGCGCTCCAGCGCGGCGCCGACGAGGTGATCGCCCTGGGGCGCGGGGGAGAGGAGGCCGACCTGCGGCTGGATCTGCTCCTGCGTCGCGCGGTTCGAGATGTGTCCGTCCACCCCACGACCCGCCTCCCCGGGACCCCCCAGATCGAACGCGACGTGATGGCGCGGATCCAGAGGAACGAGCCCTTCGCCTTCTGCTACGCCGACCTGGACCACTTCAAGGAGTTCAACGACCGATACGGCTACAACCGGGGGGATCGGGTCATCTACCTGGTTTCCCTTGTGCTCCGTGACCTCGTCCGCGGACTGGCGCCAGGGGGCTTTGTCGGCCATATCGGGGGAGACGACTTCATCTTCACGGTCCCGCTCCACTGCATGGACCAGGTGTGCGAGGAGATCATCGACCTCTTCGACGAGATCATCCCCTACCAGTACTCGGAGTCCGACCGCGACGCCGGGTACTTCCTTGGTCGGGATCGTCGGGGCACGCTGCA
>JAWOIL010000090.1:0-15633 GCA_046484635.1 Trueperaceae bacterium | reverse complement strand
CCCGGGCGAGTTCCAGGCGCTACTGATCGATGTAGGTCAGGTCGGCGGCGAGGACCTCGTCGTTCCCGGATAGCCCCAGACGCGCCAGCAGCACATGCTCCGCGCTCCGCGCAGCGGCGCCGAACGAGGGCCGCGCCCGTAACGCCAAGCGGGGGATCACGTTGTCGGCGCAGCTCAGCGAACCGAACACGCGCACCAGTTGGAACGTGCGCGCCACCCCGCCACGCGCCACCCGTTCGGGCGTCTTCCCCGCGATGGGCCTGCCAGCGTGCTCGACGGTGCCTGCGTCCGGCCGGATGGCGCCGGACACCAAGTTCAGCACGGTCGTCTTGCCGGATCCGTTGGGGCCGATCAGGCCGAGGATCTCGCCGCGCCGTACGTCGCAGCCGACCTGGTTCACGGCCACCAGGCCGCCGAACGCCTTGCGCAGGCCCCGCACCTCGAGCAGCACCTCGTTTCCGCCGGAAGGAAGTGGAGCGGAGCCCGGCGGAGGACGTGGTGTCGAGATTGGCGAAGGGCGCGGTATGGGCACGGGCGGGGCGTGCCTCGGCGTGGCGTCGGCGCGGCGGCGGCGAAGGAGCCCCTCGGTGGCGCCGACCACGCCGCGCGGCAGGAAGTAGACGATGACGATGAAGACGAGACCGAGCAGGATCGAGAAGTGGTTCGGGAAGCGGGCCGTGATGGCCTCGAAGAGCAGCACCAGCGGCACGGCGTCCAACACCGGCCCGATCATGCTGGTGGCGCCGCCTAGGAGCGCCATGATGACGACCTGGAACGACAACGTGGGCGCGAAGGCGATGACGGGGTCGAGGTAGACCCAGCGCGGCGCCATGATCGCGCTGGTCAGCGCCATGAACTTCGACGACAGCACGAACACGCCGAGCTTCACCTTGGTCGTGTTCACGCCCATGTGACGCGCGACGGGCTCGTCGTCGCCGATCATGCGCAGCGCCAAGCCGAGGCGCGAACGGTGCACCAGCCAGGAGACCAGCAGCACGACGGCCGCAAGGACTAGCAGTTGGAAGTAGATGTTGCGCGCGGTGACGTCGGTGAAGATGTATCGCCCAAGCGAGCGCGACACGTTGACCTCGTACCAAGTCACCAACTGGCGGATCAGCTCCGCCAGGCCGAAGGTGAAAGCACCACCAGTACGGCAGCGAGCGCGGCCCAACGGCCGCCCCTCACGGCGACCTGCCGAACAGGCCGGTCGGGCGCACCAGCAACACGACGATGAAGAGCGCGAAGTTCACGGCCAGCGTGAGACCCGGGTCGACCAAGCGCGACACGGAGGTCTCCGCGAGGCCTAGCAGGAGGCCTGCTGCGAGCGCGCCGACCACGTTGCCGACGCCGCCCATGATGACCACCACCAGGGCCTTCATGGTGAACACCACGCCCATGGCGGCGGTGAACGTGAAGAACATGCTGATCAGCACGCCGCCGGCGGCACAGAGCGCGCCACCGGCGGCGAAGGCGAGTGCGGAGGCCGACCGCACGTCGCCGACCAACTGCGCCGAGGTCGGGGCGACGGCCACTGCCCGCACCGCCGTGCCTCGCCTCGTGGTCGTGAGCCAGAGTGTAGAGCAGCAGCCCGGTGACCATCGCCACGCCGAAGGCGATGAGTCGGTTGAGCGGCACGACTGCGCCCAGGATCTCCAAGCGCGTGGCCAGGAAGCCGTAGCTGTAGTACTGCCCGCCGAAGAGCACGAGCATCACGCCCTGGATCACGAACAAGAGGCCGAACGTGAAGAGGATGGTGTCCGTCTCGAGGGAGCCGCGGTCCTTGGCGCGCCGTACCAGCGGCGTGAGGAGTAGCTGGTACACCGCCCAATGCAGGACGAAGGCCAGCGGCATCACGATCATGAGCCCGACGATCGGGCTCATGTCGAGGGCGTCCTGGAGCCAGTAGGCGCCGAAGGCCGAGGCGATGAAGAACTCCCCGTAGGCTAGTCGGCCCGATGGCGGGGCGCGGAGTGATCCTCGTGCTCGGTGGCGATGTCCTCCCGTTCCGTTCCCGGAAGAGTACGAGCGGTCCTGAGAACGCCGTGCCCAGCAGGGTTTCGCTTTACGCAACCGTGTTTCGGATTTCGATGGTTCTTGATTGCACCGGCCGTCGCGCGTTGTCAAGGCGCGTCCGCAGCGAGCGTCGCCAGGACGGCCGATGGTAGCGTGGTCTACGGCTTCGCGCAGGTGGCGCATGCCGGCTTGCCGGGCGCACGGCAGTCGTTCGCCTGGCAGCCTTGGGCCCGGCTGGCGCCCGGGTACGCTGTGCCCGCGCATACGGTGCCCGCGCATACGGTGCCCGCGCGCTAGTTGCCGGCGCCGATGGCCTACGTGGAAGGGGAGGCCGACCCATACCGATGCGTGCTCTTCGCTTCGCTCATCTGGCCGACCTGCATCTGGACACGCCGTTCCGCGGGCTCGCCGCGGTGCGCCCCGACTTGGCAGAGGAACTGCGCGACGCCTCGCTGGCGGCATGGGACGACGCCGTCGCGCAGTGCGTCGCCGAGGACGTCGACTTCGTGCTGATCGCGGGTGACGTCTACGACGACGAGGTGGCCGGCGTGCGGGCGCAGCTCCGGTTCCTCCGCGGGCTCGAGCTTCTCGCCCGGTCGAACATACCGGTGTTCGTGGTGCACGGCAACCACGACCCGGCTGGAGGTCGGTGGCCGGCGGTGTCCGGCTGGCCGGCCGGGGTGACGGTATTCGGACACGCGTCGGTGGAGTCCGTGCCGGTGATCCGCGACGCCGAGCCGATCGCGTTGGTGCACGGCATCTCCTACCGCCAGCGTCACGAAGCGGCGAACCTCGCGCTCGGCTTCGCGCGGGGGCCCGAAGACGTGTTCCAGGTGGGGCTGCTGCACGCCAACGTCGGCGACGTGCCTGGTCATGGTCGCTACGCCCCCTGCACGCTGCCCGACCTGATGCGCGCGGGGCTCGACTACTGGGCGTTGGGCCACGTGCACGACCGCCGCGTCCTGCGCGCGGCCGACCCCGTGGTGGCCTACCCGGGCAACCTCCAGGCGCGGCATCCGAACGAGACGGGAGCCAAGGGCTTCCTGCTGGTGGACGTCGAGCCGGGAGCGGCTCCACGGTGGTCGTTCCGCCCCGCCGACCGCTGGCGCTTCTATAACGTCGTCGTGGACCTGAGCGCGACCGACGGACCGAGCATCGCCTCGCTCGCCGACCTCCAGGCCACCCTCCACCAACGCGCGCTGACGCACGTACAGGAGTCGGACGGACGCGGAGCCATCGTTCGGGGCGCCGTGACGGGTGCGTCGGATCTTCACGAGGCGTTGTCTCGGGCAGGGGTCGTGGACGGCGTGCTCGAGGCGCTCCGTGACGCCGCCCCGGACCGGGTTTGGTGGGAGCGGCTGCACATCGCTTCTCGGCCCGCCTTCGATCGGACGGAGCGCATGCGTGCGGGTGACTTCCTGGCCGACCTGTTGGTTCGCGCGGAAGAGTCGCGCCCGGGCGCGGAAGCGGCCGTGCGTGCCCACGCCGATGCCTTGCGGCTCCATCCACGCCTGGCGTCGGTGACCGAAGTGGTCGCGTGGGACGACCTGATCGCAGAGGCAGTATCGCTCTGGGACGAGGCGGAGCGGCTCGCTTTCGACCGCCTGGACGCGCTGGAGGCGGAGTGAACGCGACGCGGCGACCTAGGGTAGGCCGCGCGACGGCGGGCAGGACATGAGGATCGCGCGCATCCAGGTCGACACCTACATGGGGCTCCGAGCGCTCGATGTCGACCTCGCGCTGCCCGGCAACGGCGGTCTGGTGGTGATCGAGGGCCCGAACGAGGCGGGCAAGACGACGCTGCTGCGCTTCGTGCGCCAGATGCTGTTCGGCGGAAGCGAGGAGATCCGTGGTGCGCTGGTCATCGAGCACGCGGGTCGTCGCTTGCGCCTGGTTCGTGAGAACAAGGGGAAACGGTACGCCCTGCACGACCTGGAGGCGGGCACCGCCGCCGACGTTTCGCTCGACGCCGTGGTCGGCCACCTCGACGCGAAGGTGTACCAGAGCGTGTTCGCGTTCGGGCTCGACGAGTTGCGGACCCTCGCGTCGCTCACCGGTGGCGACGTGCAAGAACGGATCTACTCGGCTAGCGTCGCCGGCGCCGGGCGCAGCGCGCGCAGCGCGTTGCGCGCCATCGAGGCCGAGATGAGCGAACTGCTGATGCCGCGCGCGGCCTCGGCGCGCATAGCGCTTCTGGCGGCGGCGCTCAAGGACGCGCGCAAGGCGGCCGACGCGGCAAGGGCACGCGCACGCGAGTACGACGACCTGCGCTCGCGCGAGCTCGACCTCGACCGACGCGCGCGTGCAGCGCAGGAAGCCTTGGTGGGGCTCCAGGCGGATAAGGCCAAGGTGGAGAAAGTCCTCGTCATGTGGCCCGAGTGGCGCGAGCGGATGGAGCTGCTGGAGCGACTCGAGGACGCAGGTTCGGAGACCGCGCTCGACCCGCGCTGGCTCGATGCCGAGGAAGACGTCGCGCGCTTGGCGCGTGAGCTCGGCGCCCAGCGCCAACGGCTGAACGGCCTCGAGCAGTTGAGCGACTCCCTCGCACGCGCCGAGACGAGCGTTCGGGTCGCGCTCGGGCGATTGGGTGAGGCGTGGGACGAGGAACGCGTGGCGACGTTCGACGCCGCCACGAGGTGGCGCGCCATCGCTACCGGAGCGACCCAGCGGCAGGCGGCCTCGGAGCGCATCGTGCGTGACACCGAGGTGCGGATGGCCGCCGCGGAACGAAGCCTCGAAGCCGCCCGGGAACGCTTGACGCAGGCACCTGGCCCCGCGGACGAGGAGGGTGTCCTCGGCGCGGCCGAGCAACGGGCCGAGGAGCGTTTGGCGCGCGTGGCGGAGCTGGAGGGAGCATGGGACGACCGCGCCGACGCCGAGCGATCCGTCCACGAGCTCGTGGCGGCGATCGCCGAGGTCGATACGCTCGCCCGACGCGGTTCCGGCCGCCGCTGGCTGGGTTGGTGGTTGGCGGTGCTGGCACCGCTCGCGGGCGCCGCGTACCTTTGGGGCGAGCCCTGGGCGTGGCCCGTGTCGCTCGCAGGCCTCGCGGCGGTACTGGGCGCGTTGCTGTGGCCGGGGGGCGCACGCGGGCGCGCCGCCGCGGACGACGCTCCCGACGACACCACTCACCCCGATACGGCCAACGCCGAGCACCCAGGCGCAGCGAACCCGCGTGTCCTGTTGGCGCAAGAACTGGACCGCGCTCGCCGGCGCCGTGCCGACGTCGAGCGCCACATCGATGCCATCGGGGCGGAGCTCGAGCTGGACCCTGCCGCTGGGCGCGCGGCGGTTCGCGGCGCCGCGGCGCAGGCTCGAGCCGAACGCGAACGTGCCACCGAAGCGTTGGCATCCCACCGCGCTGCCGCGCGTGCCCACGAACAGGCTTCCGGCGCCGTGAAGCGCGCGCGAGACGAGGTGGCGGCTGCCTCGGAGGCGTGCGCTGGCGCGCAACGAGGGCTTGACGAGGTGTCGGATGCCTGGCGCTCCTGGTGCGAGCGCCATGGCGTGCCTGCGTGGGTCGGTCCTGGCGATCTCGGTGGCTTCGTCGACGGTCTGGGCGCGGCGCAGGAGCAGGTGCTTCGCGTCCGCGCAGACCGAGATCGCTTGGTGGGGCAGCGTCGCGAAGTCACCGCGTTCGTGGAAGAAGCACGTGCCACGCGGGCACGGTTGCCTGTCACCGACGGCGTTTCGCCTGCGGTCGATGCCGTTTCGCCTGCGCTCGATAGCCACTCGCTAGCGGTCGACGGCCGCCGGTCCGAGGTCGGCGCCGGCTCACCTGCAGTCGGCGCGGGAGCTGCGCTCGAGGTCGAGATCGCTTGGTGGCATTCCCGCGTTGGCGACGCGCGCCGGCGTCTGGCGTGGCGCGAGCGCGTGGGCGCCGTCGAGGCACGACTGGGCACGCTCTTCGGATCGGACGCGCAGCAGGCGCGAGCGCTACTCGACCGGCGGGAACCGTTGGCGTGGCAGGCGGAGCTGGCGCGCCTGGAGCGGGGGATCGCGGAAGCGAACGAAGCACTCACCGGCCAGGAAGGTCTCGTCGCGCAGCGGCGAGACGCGCAGCGTGCCCGTGAAGCGCTGGAGGCAGCCGCCGACCTGGCGCAGCACACCTCCGAGGCCGAGGTCCTGCGCGCCGCGTTGACCGCCGCGGCGCGTCGCTGGCTGGTCCTGCGACTCGCCGCCGACCAGATCGAGGGGACGTTGGCAGAGTACCAACGCAACCGCGTACCGGCCGTACTGCGCTACGCCGGTGACACGCTCGCCGCCGTCACGCAGGGGCGCTACGTCGGCGTGCGGCAGGTCGACGAGGAGACGCTCACCTTGGTGACCCCCGACGAGCGGCCGTTGGACGCCGCTTCCGTGAGCCGCGGCACCCAGGAGCAGCTCTACCTGGCGCTCCGCCTCGGCCTGGTCGACGCTTTCGCCGAACAGCGCGGCTCGCTGCCGCTGGTGATGGACGACGTGCTGGTCAATGCCGATCCCGACCGCAGCGACGCGATGGCCCAGGTCATCGCGCGTGCCGCCGATCGCCATCAGGTCCTGTACCTCACGTGCCATCCGCACACGGCCGACCGCCTCCGCGCAACGACTCCCGGTGCGCTGCGCGTGCGGCTCGAACGCGTCGGTCCTGCGTGACGAGCGCGTGTGGCTCGCGCGCGTCGGTCCTGCGTTACTGGCGTGCGGCACGGCGGCGGGGCGCGGAAACGGGCGCGAGGCGACGGGCGCGAACGCGACCCACGCGGGCCCCGTAGTACCCTAGGCACGACCGGCGCGGTCCCAGCGCGCCTTCGCCCAGTACGCACCCGCCACTTGTCTCGACCGTCACGGAGTTGCCATGCAAGAAACCTCGTCCGCGGCGCAGCGGCCGACACCGCCCTCCGCCGCCCCGTCCGGCGCAGGACCCGTAGTCGACGGCGCGCCGGAACGCCCCGTCAAGATCGCTACCCGCAACCTGACCAAAGTCTTCGGACCCCGCCCGGAACGCGCCATCGCGCACATCCGTGCCGGCGGCTCGAAGATCGAGGCGCAGGAACGGCTCGGCAACGCCGTCGGCGTGTACGACGTCAGCCTCGACATCCGCGAAGGGGAGACGTTCGTGCTCATGGGCCTATCGGGCAGCGGCAAGTCGACGCTGCTGCGTCTGCTCAATCGGCTTCACGAACCAACCGACGGTCAGGTGTTGGTGGACGGCGTCGATCTCACGAACCTGTCGAAGCGCGAGCTGTTGCGCGTGCGGCGCGAGAAGTTCAGCGGCATGGTGTTCCAGCAGTTCGCCATCCTGCCCCACCGATCCGTGCTCGACAACGTCGGCTACGGCCTGGAGATCCAGGGGTTGCCCGCTTCGCAGCGGCACGAGCGGGCGATGGAAGCGATCGAGCTGGTGGGGCTGAAGGGGTGGGAGTCGAACATCCCGGCCCAGCTCTCCGGCGGCATGCAGCAGCGCGTCGGGCTGGCCCGCGCGTTGGCCGTCGATGCCGACGTTCTGCTGATGGACGAGGCGTTCAGCGCCCTCGACCCGCTCATCCGGCGCGAGATGCAAGACGAGTTGCTCGAGCTGCAGTCGCGCATGAACAAGACCATCGTGTTCGTCACCCACGACCTCGACGAGGCACTGAAACTCGGCGACCGCATCGCGATCATGAAAGACGCGCAGGTCGTTCAGATCGGCACGGCAGAAGAGATCATCACCTCGCCGGCCGACGATTACGTCGCCGCCTTCGTCGAGGGCGTCGATCGCGCCGAGGTGCTCAGGGCGGGAAGCATCATGCAGCCGGTGAAGGACACCGCGCACGTGCGCGACGGTCCCCGCACGGTGCTCACCAAGATGCGTCGCTCGGGCCTGTCGGGGATCCTGGTCGTCGACTCGGAACGGCACGTGCGCGGCTACCTGTCGGCAGAGCAGCTGCGCGCCCAGCTCGACGACGCCACCGCCTCTCGCGAGCACGTCGACGAAACGCGCATGAGCGATCCGACGACGGTCGAAGTCGACACACCGCTTCAGGAGTTGATCACCTTGGCTGCGGAGAACCCCGGGCCGTACGCCGTCGTCGACGAGCGCCGTCGCCTGCGCGGCGTGATCGTGAAAGGCGCCATCCTGGCGGCTTTGTCTCGGGCGCCGGCGGAGGCTTCACAAGACAACGGCCAGGAGGGGCAAGTGGTTGACGCGCGCCCCAACGGTGACGGCGCGGCCGTCGCCGGGTCTGTTGCCACCGGGTCCGCCGCCGCGGTCACGAACGAAGTGGTCACGGACGAAGGAGCCTCGCGTGCTTGACTTCCGCGTGCCCATCCGCGACTGGATCGAGACCGTCGTGCGCTTCCTCCAGCGGCAGTACGCCGTGTTCTTCGACGGCTTCAGCGACGGCGTCGAGGTCGTGGTCGACGGTCTGCTGTCCTCCTTCCAGGCCCTGCCGGCCTTCGCGCTCATCGTGATCGTCGCCGTGATCGCCACTTGGATGGCCGGGTGGCGTTTGGGGCTGTTCGCCGCCATCGGTCTGCTGCTGGTGGAGAACATCGGTCTGTGGACGCCGTTCCTGCAGACGCTTGCGTTGGTGGTGACGGCGCAGTTGCTCATCGTCCTGGTCGGCCTGCCGCTGGGGATCCTGGCGGCCAGCAGCGACGGGGCCGAGCGGATCATGCGGCCCGTGCTCGATTTCATGCAGACCATGCCGGCGTTCGTCTACCTCATCCCGGCCGTCATGTTCTTCGGCATCGGCCTGGTGCCGGGCGTGGTCGCGACGTTCGTGTTCGCCATCCCGCCGCTCGTGCGCCTGGTGAACCTGGGCATCCGGCAGGTGCCCACCGACCTGGTGGAGGCAGCCGAGGCGTTCGGCTCGACGCGCTGGCAGAAGCTCACCAAGGTGCAGATGCCGGTGGCGCTGCCGACCATCATGGCCGGCGTGAACCAGTCGATCATGCTCAACCTGTCGATGGTCGTCATCGCTGGGATGATCGGCGCGCGCGGCCTCGGAGCCGAAGTGCTGCGCGGCATCCAGCGCATCCAGGTGGGGCAGGGATTCGAGGCGGGTCTGGCGGTAGTGATCCTTGCCATCGTGCTGGACAGACTCACCGCGTCCTTCGCCAAGGCGCCCAGGAATGGGTCGCAGTGAAGCCGGCGCGGCACCCGTTTCCCCTCCCGGAACCTAGTCGGAGTGAGGCGACCGCGGTCCCGGAACGAGCCGTGATCCGCGAGACGTTCGGGGTAGTGTGCGTGCCAAGCACATGCACTGACGTCGTGTGAGGGTTTGCACAAGTGGAGCGACCGTGCTACGGTCGAACAAGGTCGATTGGCGATGGAAGCCCGACCGAGCGCACGACTGTGCGCCACGGGATGTTCGCATCCTGCACCAGAGAGTTCCCTTTTCCATCCGGAGGTACCTAGTGAAGCGTTTGATGATAGTACTACTCATGGCGATGTCCGTTGGTGTCGTCATGGCACAAGACGAAACCATCGATCTCGGTTATGTGCTGTGGGATTCCGAGATCGCATCGACCCACGTCGTCGCCGCAGTCCTCATGGATGAGCTCGGCTACGATGTCGAACTCACGTCCGTGGACGCCGGCCCGATGTGGACAGGTGTCGCCCAGGGCGACTTCCACGCCATCGTGGCCGCCTGGCTGCCCGCCACTCACGAAGCGTACTGGAGCCAGTACGGTGACGACCTCCTCGACCTCGGCCCCAACCTCGACGGCGCCGACATCGGTTGGGCCGTGCCCACCTACGTCGACGTCGACAGCATCGCGGGGCTCAACGAGCACACCGACACGTTCGATGGCGAGATCATCGGCATCGACCCCGGCGCTGGCCTGATGGCGGCGAGCGACCGCGCGATGGACGTGTATGGCCTCGACGACTTCACCCTGCTCGACGGTTCCGACGCCGCCATGACGGCCGCGCTCGATCGCGCGATCACCCGTGAAGAGGCGATCATCGTCACGAGCTGGCGTCCCCACTGGATGTGGGCTGCCTACGACCTGAAGTACCTCGAGGACCCGGAGGGCGTGTTCGGGGATGCGGAGAGCATCCACACCATCCTCAACGCCGACTGGGCAGAGAGCGCGCCGGAAGACGTGCGCGCCTTCCTCGACTCCTTCTACTGGACTGGCGAGCAGATGGGCGCCGTGATGCTGATGATCACGCAGGACGGCATGGAGCCGATGGAAGCTGCCCGCGCCTGGATCGCCGACAACGGCGACGTGGTGGAGGGCTGGCTGCAGTAAGGCGCTCGCAAGAGCAGCCAAGCCGACAAGAGGGGCCCCCTGCGTGGAACGCGCAGGGGGCCCCTCTTCTTTCGTGTAGAGCTCGGTGACTTGACCCGTCGACGTCCTCAGTTGACGAACGGCAAGCCGGCGTCCATCCAGGCGCCGAAGCCGCCACGGACGTTGCGAACGTTGTTGTAGCCGAGCGACATCAGGTACGCCTGCGCCCAGAAGCCGCGCGTGCCGGCAGCGCAGTACACCACGATGGGCGTATCGAGGCTGGCGGGCAGCTTGTCGAGGTTCTCGGCCAGCAGGGTCACCGGGACGTTCACCGCGCCTTCGACGTAACCGTCGTCGAACTCGTCCGGATTGCGGACGTCGAGGATGAACGGCTCGACCTCGAAGATGTAGTCGAACGCATCGGCGGGGGCGGTCTGCAGCCAACCGGACTGGCTGGCGAGCGTGACCACTTCGGCCATGCGCTCGGAAGCTTCCGTGGCGGGAACCTGGGCGATGGCGCCGGTGACGAACGTTGCGGCGATGATGGCGATCAGGATGCGTTTCATGGGGTGGACTCCTTTCGGCAAGAGCCGTTTCGGCTCTAGAACCCGAAGAACTGGTGCTGCCCGATGTCGATGATCAGGCTGCGCACGACGGTGGCGCCGACGAACGGCACCAGGGCGGCGAGGATCGGCAGGCGCCGGATCAGCGCCGGGGTGACGGCCAACAGGACGAGGCCCAAGAGGAACCAGACGCCACCGTGGCTCCAGAAGTAGGTGAAGCCCTGCTGCGCCTCGGCGGTGCCGGTGGCCATGCCGTAGAGGTATACGAGGCCCAGGAACACGCTGGCGAGGCTGAGCGGAACCAGCCACTGCTTCGCCCAAGGCTGCTTGAGAAGGTGAGCGATGGCGATCACCGTGAGCATGCCCGTGAGCGGGAACAGGGCCAGGAGCACGGGCGTCCACATCGGCCGGTTCGTGTTGACCGCAAGCGCCAGGCCCGGGTACATCATCACGAGCGTGCCGCCGAGCACGAGGCCCGCTGCCCAGAGCATGCGCGGCCCCTTGTTCAGCCACACGAAGAAGCTCGAGACGAGCGAGACGATGAGGCCCCAGGCCCCTAGCCAGATGGGGGAGGTGGGGGTGAAGCTCAGGAACAGCCACACATGCGTGAAGCGGAAGCGCGCGGGCGACTCGAGCCACAACGTGAGCAAGTCGAGCAAGATGATGCCGATCGTCACCAGCGCGTAGGTGCGCGCCCTGGGGTGCTTGGTGATGGTGGCGATGGCGGTGACGACGATGGAGCCGCCGGCCAACGCCACGAAGGCGAAGTGGAACAGGGTCGGCCAATGCCAGAAGTGGGCCGAGTTGGGAACGCCGAAGAACTCGGTCATGTCAGTGCACCGCCTCCTCGCGGGTCAAGCCGAAGCTGGCGGGGGCGTTGAGGTAGTAGAGGTTCGGTCCGGTGCCCTGTTCGGGCCGTAGCACGTCGACGCGGCCCGCGTTGCGGATCGCGATCGAGACGTCACTGTCGGGGTCGCTGAGGTCGCCGAAGGTGCGGCACAGCGTCGGGCAGGTCTCCACGCACGCCGGCAGGCGGCCTTCCTCGAGGCGGTGACGGCAGAAGTCGCACTTCGACACGTAGCCGGCCGGGTGCATGAAGCGCGCCCCGTAGGGACATGCAGCGATGCAGGCCGAGCATCCGATGCACTTCTTGGCGTCGATGTCGACGATACCGTCTTCGGTGACGTAGCAGCATCCGGTGGGACAGACCGGCACGCACGGCGGGTTCTCGCAATGCAGGCACTGCTCGGGCCGGAACTCGACCGTCAGGTTGGGGAAGGTGCCTACGGTGGTGTTCCGGATCCACAGCCGGTGATGTCCGATCGGCACCTCGTTCTCCATCGTGCAGGCGATGGAGCAGGCCGCGCACCCGACGCAGGCCGATAGATCGATGGCCATCGCGTAGCGTTTCATACCGGCTTCCTCTCGCTCACCAGCGCGGAGACGGGCGGGTACTGCGGGTCGGGCGCCCCAGGGACGATGCGCACGAAGTTGTTCCGAAGACCGGCGCCACCGGAGATCGGGTCGAGATCGTAGCGTGTCTGCAAGTGCGTGTCGGACGCGCCACGGCCGTTCGCCACGTTCATGAGCGGCGCCTTGTGACCGAATCCGTGCACCATGTATACGCAGTCGGTCCGGATGCGCTCGGTGACCAGAACCCGCACCGGCCCTTCACGCACGCCGTCCTGGTTCTCGAGGTAGACGTACTCGTGCTGGTGCAGCCCCAGGCGCTCGGCCTCGCGCGTGTTCAACCACACCTCGTTCTCGCTCATCTGGTCCATCAGGACCTTGTTGTTGTGCGTGCGAGCGAAGGTATGCATCGGCGCGCGCCCGTACAGCAACCGGTAGGTGTCGGGCGGCGCGTCCATCGGCGGCGTGTAGGTCGGCAGCGGGTCGAGACCCGCCTCGGCGAAGCGTTCGGAGTAGATCTCGATCTTGCCCGACGGGGTGGTGAGAGGGTTGCGGTTGATGCGCTCGTAGTCTTCCCAGTAGGGACGCCCGCGACGGACGATGGTGCCTTCCTCGCGGATCGCCTCGAGGCTCGAGCCGATGCTGCGCATGCGGGTGTCGAGGTACTCTTCGATGTCCTCCCACGGGAAGAACTCGGCCAGGCCGAGCTTGATGCCGAGCTCGCGCGCGATCCACCAACCCGGCTTGCTGTCGTACATCGGTTCGACGGCCGGGAAGCGCGCGGTGATGAACGGCGTCTTGTACGCCTGCACCAGGAAGTCGTCGTGGCGCTCGAGGTAGGTCGCCTCGGGCAGGATCACGTCGGCCCACATCACGTGCTCCATCGGCAGCACGTCGATGGCGACGTACAGGTCGAGGTTCTTCAGCGCCTCTTTGGTGCGCTCGATCATCGGGATGGAGTGGAAGACGTTCACGCCGTAGGAGAACAGCCCCTTGATGGGGTACGGCTCGCCGGTGATCATCGGCGGAATGAACTCTTGCACCGCCGTCGCCGTGCCGTAGAACTTGCCGCGGTCCACCGCTTCGCGGAACGGCGAGTCGGTCACGATGGCGGCTGTCGTGCCGCCGCAGCCGCCGGAGGCGGGCTCGAGCGGTAGCGGCGGGTGCGGGTAGGCGTCGAGCGTGGGCGCGTCACAGAAGTAGTACCCGCCGGGCATGCCGTAGTTGCCGAGAAGCACGTTCACCAGGTAGAGCGCCCGCATGCGCTGGGTGTCGTTGCCGTACCACACCACGTGCCGGCCTACCGGCAGCACGGCGCGCGGCGCGTGCTCCGCCAGGTCCCGCGCGATGCGGCGGATGGTGTCCGCTGGGATCTCGGTGATCGTCTCGGCCCATTCCGGCGTGAACTCGGCGACGTGTGCCGCCAACTGTTCGAAGCCGAGGGTGTACTTCTCGACGTACGCCGCGTCGTACAGGTTCTCGTCGACCAGCACGTGGAGCCAAGCCAGCAGCAGGGCCGTGTCGGTGCCGGGCTTGATCGGCAGCCAGTCGTTCGCCTTGGCCGCGGCGGTCGAGAAGCGAGGGTCGACGACCACCAGCTTTGCGCCGCGCTTGAGCGCCATGGAGAAGTCCTGCAGCTGCGTGTTGTGCGTGTCCTCGCCGATGTGGTGGCCGATCAGGACGATGTAGTCGGTCTCTTCCCAGTCGATCTGCTCGTGGCCGGAGATTCCGCGGCCGAAGGTGTAGACGCTGGCGGTCTCGCGCGGGCCGGTGCACAGGCTCACCGAGGGCTTCGCCGCGTTCGGCGATCCCCACGCGCCCGGCAGGTACGACGCGAACCAGTTGTCGCCGCTGCCGTGGCCGAAGAACGCCACCGCCTCGGTGCCGTACGTGTCGCGGATGGCGAACATCCTCTCGGCGATGTAGTCCAGCGCTTCTTCCCAGCTCGCCTCGCGGTATTGGCCGTCGCCGCGCTCGGTGCCTTCGACGCGGATGAGCGGCTTCTTGAGCCGGTCGGGGTCGTAGGTCTGGGCGGGCGCGCCTTGCCCGCGCGGGCACAGCATGCCGCGCGACTTCGGGTTGCTCTCGTAGCCGTCGACCTTGCGGACCTTGCCGCCGGCAACGTACGCCTTGATGCCGCACTTCCAGAAGCAGTTCTCGCAGTAGGAGAAGACGGTCGTGACGTCTTGCGAGTACCACGCTCCCGGTGGTGGCCGGAACGGGTTCGGGAAGCCGTCGGGGAACAGTTGTGCCTCCGCCGTGTTCCCCAGCGCGAGCGCCCCGACCGTGGCGCACGACAGCTTGATGAAGTCCCTACGATCGACTCTCACGCGTGACCTCCTCGATCGTCCTTCGCAGGAAGTGGGTGACGGGTCCGTAGAACGCGCTGGTGTCGCGCTTCGCGACGGCGTCCGTGTAGCGCTCGAACCAGGGCGCGACGAAGCCTGCCAGGAGCGCACGAGCGGCGTCGCTGCGGCCGCTGCGCACGAGCAACGCTCCGCCTTCCGCGACGGCCGCGAGGTGGTCGGGTAGGTCCCGCCACGTGTCCTGGAGCTCGATGCCGTAGTCGGCGAAGGCGGCTCCGAGCAACTGGGCGCTCGGCCCCATCACCTCGTCGTCGATCGCGAACCCGACGTAGGGAGGGGCGGCGACGCCGCTGGGGCTACTGACGAAGAGGTCGACGTGGGTGGACTGGAGGGCCGGCCATCCCGGCGTAGGCAGCTCCGGCGCTTCGATTCCGGTTGCGTCCGCGACCGCCTCGAGCGCGGCGCGTAGTGCGCCGGAGTCGATGTCGGCGCGGAGCGCGTCGCTGGGGGACCGGTAGATGCCCGCGATCAGCTGGAACACGAGTCCCAACAAGGCGCCATCTTCGGAGGTGGCGCCGGCGGAAGCGGAGCGATCGATGGGCACGACGTTCGTCATGGCCCGCTGCCACGTCGTAGGTTCATGTGCTCAGTATCACGAGCGGGCAGCGATGCCGGGAGGGACGAACGTCATGCGAACGGGCGTTCGTTGCGCCGGTTCTGGCGTGCGGTGCGGGCGTTCAGTCTTCGACGTCGACCACCAGGGCGTCGGGCCAGCGCTCGGTGGCAGCTTCCAACAGCGACGGTCGTACCACCACGATCGCCACCCCGCGCGCGAGGCCGTCGATCGCGTCGAGGCCGGCGAGCAGCCCCGAGCCGCGCTGGAACTCGAGCGGACCGAGCTCGTCCACCATCAACACGTCGAACGGCGATCCGGCCGCGCTTCGCAGCACCTCGTTCCCCCACGTCAGCGCGGCGGCGTCGAAACGCCAGCGCTCGGTCGTCTCGCCCGCGCGGTCTCCCCGGCGCGACGCGGCCAGCTGCCTGGTCGTTCCCGACGTCAGGTCGACGAGGTCGATCGCGACCTTGTGGCCGTCTTGGAGAACGGCGGGGGAGAGCACGCCCGCCACCCGCCACCCGCGAGTCTT
>JAWOIL010000012.1:0-9396 GCA_046484635.1 Trueperaceae bacterium | reverse complement strand
CTACGCCGTGGCGGGACGCCAGCGCGGCGGGCCGGCCAAGGCCGCCGTCGTGGCGTCGGGCTTCATGGGGTCGATCTCGGGCAGCGCCATCGCCAACGTCGTCACCTCCGGTGCCTTCACGATCCCGCTCATGAAGAAGCTCGGCTACACCCGCGAGGAGGCCGGTGGGGTCGAGGCCGCGGCGTCGACCGGCGGCCAGATCATGCCGCCGATCATGGGCGCTGGCGCATTCCTGATGGCCGAGTACACCGGCCTGCCGTACGCCAACATCGTGAGTCTGTCGATCCTGCCGGCGTTCCTGTACTTCGCGACGGTCTACCTCTTCGTCGACATCATCGCCGCCAAGCGCGGCATGCGCGGACTGAAGAGTTCCGAACTCCCCCGCGTGCGCCAGGTGATGCGCGACGGCTGGTACTACCTGGTGCCGCTCGGCGTACTGATCTACCTTCTGCTGCAGAGCATCTCGCCCAACCGCGTGGGTTTCGTGGCCATCGTGACGATCATCGTCATGGCGATGGTGCGCTGGTACATCCGGCGCTTCGTGTTGCGCCTGGAGCCCGAGGACGGCGCCGTGCGCGGGAACCTCGTGGTCACCGCCGGGCTGGCGTTGCGGCGCCTCGTGGCCGCACTCGAGTCGGGCGCGCGCAACGCCATCCCCGTCAGCGTCGCCTGCGCGGTCGCCGGCATCATCGTGGGAATCATCGGACTCACCGGCCTCGGGCTGAAGTTCTCGGCGCTGATGTTGACGCTCTCGGGCGAGAACCTGCTGTTGGCGCTACTGTTGCTCATCCTTGCCAGTCTCGTGCTGGGGATGGGCCTGCCGGTCACGGCTGCGTACATCGTGCTGGCTGTGCTGGCAGCGCCTGCGCTGACCAGCGAGTTCGGGATCCCGCTGATCATCGCGCACCTCGTCATCTTCTGGTACTCGCAAGACTCGAACGTCACCCCACCGGTGGCGCTGGCGGCGTTCGCCGGGGCGGGCATCGCCAACGCCGACCCGATGAAGACGGCGTTCCAAGCTTGGAAGTTCGCGAAGGGCCTGTACCTGATCCCGCTATTCATGGTCTACAACCCCGAGCTGATCGTGGGTGGGAACCCGTTCTACGTCGCGTGGACGGTGGTGGTGGCCATCGTCGCGCTGTTGGCGTTCGCCGCCGCGCTCGAGGGCTACCTGTTCACGCACATGTACTGGTTCAGCCGCGTGCTGGTGACGGTCGGCCTGGTGCTGATCTTCTACCCGTCGTTCCCGCTCGAGGCGGTCGGCCTCGGCCTGATGCTATTGGTGCTGACCATCAACCGGATGAAGCTGCTGCGCGAACGGCGCGCGGCGGCGCAGGTTGCCACCGGCTGAGTCGTGGCGGGCGGTGTCGTGGCGGGTTGTGCCATGGCAAGCGCAACCGTGGCGGGTTGTGCCATGGCAGGCGCAACCGCGGCGGGTTGAGCCATGGCGGACAGAGCCGTGGCGGGCGGAACCGCGAAGCCCGGGGCCGCGCGACTCGACGGTGGATCAGGGTCGAACGAACGTCGGCACCAGGCCGGCGTCGTAATCGCGTCCTAGCACCCGCAGCGCCCGATCCGGCCGGTCCGTGATGAGACCGTCGACGCCCATGGCGACGAGGCGGTTCATGGTGGGCACGTCGTCGATGGTCCAGACGTGGACGTCGACGCCGCGCTGGTGGGCCGCCTCCACGAAGTGCGGCGTGACGACGGTGAGCCCCGCCTGTTCGGTGGGCACCTGCAGCGCCTCGAACGGCGGCGAGTAGACCCGGTGCAAGCGCGCCCGCGCCAGCACGAAGAACGTCAACACCTCGCGCGGCGCCGCCGAGGTCGCGACCTCGGGGCAGGCGGCGCGGAAGGCGCGCAGGGCGGGCGCGTGGAACGAACCGATCATGACGCGGCGCGTGGCATCCTCGTTACGCAGAGCGCTGCAGAGGGCGCGCGCCACCTCGGCGTCGTCCTGCTTGATCTCGATGTTCACGGCGGCGCTCGGGAACGCGTCGAGCACGTCGGACAGGGTAGGGACCGTGAGTCCCATGCCGCGGTACGGCGGGCCGCCCTCGCCGGCACCAGCGTCACGGTCGGAGGCGACGTCTCCAGCAGGCGCCACGGCAGTGTCGAACGTCACGCCGTCGGCGGGCTCGTCCGGCAGCCAGTCGAAGCCCGCATCGAGGGTCGCTATCTCCGCCAGCGTGCGCTCTGCGACGGCGCCCGTCCCGTCGGTCGTGCGGTCGACGGTCCCGTCGTGGATGACCACGAAGTGACCGTCTGCGGTGAGATGCACGTCGAGCTCGAGCACGTCCGCGCCCAAAGCTGCGGCGTTCTCGAACGCCAGCATGGTGTTGCTTGGCCACAGGTCGTCACCGCCCTGGTGGGCGAGGACGGACGTGCCGGCGGGCAACAGCTCCGCGTAGGCGTGCGCTGGGCGGGGTCGCGCGATCAGGGTCAGGACGGCGTAGGCCGCGGCGAGCAGCACGGCGATGGCGAGCAGGGTGCGTAGGAAACGCATGGGGCCTCCAGGGACGGAACTCGACGCGGCGATGAAGCGAACATGGGAGTTTCCGGAGCGAGTCTACCTTCCGACTCACGACACGCCATCCGGTCAGGCCGATCCGATATACGATCGGGACAAACGTCCCGACGGCCGAACTACCTACCCGACTCGCCGTGCACGCTCGGCCCCATGCTGACCGCCACGAAGACGGCTTCACAATACAAGGAGGTACCGACGATGAAGGTCCGCCGATCGCTCATATCCCTGCTCGCCGCCTCCGTGTTCGGTTTCGCAGGGGCGCAGGAACTCCCGACAGTACGCGCCGCCATGGAAGCCGCCGGAACGTTCTCTTGGATCGTGCACGCCATGGACTACTTCGGCACCGCGGAGGCGAACGGCATCCGCGTCGAGGGCACGGTGTACGCCAGTAAGCAGGCCACGGAACTCGCCTTGCGCGGCGCGGAGGCCGACGTCACCGTCGACGACTTCCTCGGATCGGTGCTGTTGCGCAGCCGTGACGTCGCCGTCAGCGGCATCTACCCGTACGCCAAGGCGGTCGGGGGCCTCGTCGTTCCGACGAGCAGTGACATCGATTCGATCGATGACCTACGCGGACGGACGATCGCAGCCGGTTCGCTGCGCGACAAGAGCCTTCTGATCCTGCGCGCGCTGGCCTTGTCCGAGTACGGCTTCGACCCTCAAACGGAGTCCGAGGTGGTCGCCGCCGCTGCGCCGCTTATGGTGCAGCTCATCGCTAACGGTGAAGTGGATGCCGCCTTGCCGTTCTGGCACTTCGTGGCGCGGATGGTGGCCGCCGGTCAGGCGCGAGAGATCATGGCCGTTACCGACATGCTCGAGGCGCTCGGCTTGCCAGGCGATCTGCCGAACCTGATGGTCCTTGCGCGCGATGACATGTCGGCCGACCTCAAGACCGCTTTCATCCAGACGCTGATCGACACGACCGAGGCGATGAAGGCGGCACCGAACGACGATCCGTTCTGGCAGACGATCCTCGACCTAGAGCTGTACAGCCTCCCCGATCCGACCGCGTTCCCCCAGGTCATCGACCGCTGGCGCCTCGGCACTCCGGACGGCTGGACAGAAGCGCACATCGACGGTTTGGTCGCGATGGTACAGCGCTTGGTCGACCTGGCAGGCGAAGAGGTCGTCGGCGTGGCGTCGGTGCCGCGGGACGCGTACACCACGGCGTTCGTTCCGCAGTAAGACATAACCCGGGATGGCGGATCGCCCGCATGGAAACCTCCCGGATCGGGCCGCCGAACCTGGCGGCCCGATCGACGTCGCTTCGGTGCCCGACGCGGCCGCGCGCGCCCGCCTCACCCGCAGGTCGAGGACGACACGTAACGAGCGGAGTGTCACACTCGGCCTGAAGTTCGCTTCGTACGCCAGTCTCGTGCTGCTCTGGCTCGGGCTCTCCTTGGCCTTGGGGAGCAACGTCTTGCCGGGCCCCCTGGACACGCTGGCGTTCATCGTGCGCGAGTTCGAGCGTGGCGCCATGACGCACCATCTGTGGATCACCACCCAACGGGTGCTCGTCGCGTTCGCCAGCGCCATGGTGGTGGGCGTGACGGCGGGCGCGGCCATGGGCGCCTCGAAGCGATTCGACGCCTCGTTCGAAGGCTGGCTCATCACCGGCCTGACCGTGCCGCGAATCCTGCTGTTCGTGGTGGCCTACCTGTTGCTTGGGCTGTCCGACCGCGCCCTGGTCATCGCGCTCATCGTCACCGTCGTGCCCACCGTGGTGGTCTCGGTGCGCGAGGGCACCCGCGCCATCGACGGCGGACTGGTGGAGATGGCTCGTGCGTTTCGCCGCAGCCGCGCGGCCACCTGGCGCCACGTGGTACTGCCCCAGATCATGCCGTACATCGTCGGCACGGCGCGCGGCGTGTTGGCCCTCTCGTGGAAGATGGTCGTGCTCGGCGAGCTGCTCGGCCGCACCAGCGGAGTCGGCTACCAGATCTCCTTCTACTTCCAGTTCTTCAACATGCGCGGCATTCTCGCGTACGGCGTGACGATGATGGTTCTCCTGGCCATCATCGATTTGGTTCTGATGGGCTGGTTGCAGCGTAGGGTGTTCCGCTGGCGCGCGCCCGTCAAGGTGGGCGCGCCCGGCTGATGGCAACGATCGACGCGACCGGAATCCAGAAGGCGTATCCGCTTCTGAACGGGCAGGAGCGGCAGGCGCTGTCCGGCATCGACTTGCACGTGTTCAGTGGTGAGTTCATCTGCCTGCTTGGGCCGTCCGGTTGCGGGAAGACGACGCTGCTCAACGTCCTCAGCGGGCTCGACGTCGCAGACGAGGGCGTCGTCGTCGTGGCGCGCGCCGACGGCGCCGCGGCAACCTTCGGTTACGTCTTCCAGGAACCACGATTGCTGCCGTGGCTGACCGTGCAAGACAACCTGCGCTTCGTCCAGGACCGGCGCGGGCTGGCAGCGGACGGCGAGGTGGATTACTGGCTCGAGCGCGTCGGTCTCAAGGGCCGGGGAGGCGACTTTCCGCGCCAGCTCTCCGTCGGTCAGCGCCAGCGCGTCGCGGTAGCTCGCGCGCTCCTCATCCGCCCCGACGTGCTGTTCATGGACGAGCCGTTCTCGGCGCTGGACGAGCTCACGGCGTCACGCATGCGCGAGGAACTGCTCGATCTGTGGGCAGAGCTCGGCTCCACCGTCGTGTTCGTGACCCACAACCCACTCGAGGCGACCTACTTGGCCGATCGAATCGTCATCATGACGCCCGGACCGGGACGGATCACCGCCGACTACATGGTCTCGGAACTGCTGCCGCGGCCGCGGGACGCCGACGATCCGCGGTTGTGGCAGGCGTCACGGGCGGCAGTGCAGAAGCTTCGAATGGGAAGTCGTGCGACGGTTCCGCACCGCTAGCGGCCAGCAAGCGCGCGGGCCGCGCGGTGACCCTTTGGTGCGCTGCGGAAGCCGAGTCCCAGACGCGGGTGCTGTCGTAAGGATTGGCTATGATCGCCGCATCGCCGTCCGCACGCGCTCGTCCTCCGAGCGCCGAACCGCCGCAGGCCACCGCGAGGGAGGAGTCGACGCATGACGCACGCACTTCGGGAACCCCGGCGGCCGTAGGTGGAGGCCTCGCAGAACGTGCACGCGGGCGCGGCGAACGGTACGTTGCAGGCCCGGGACGGACGCGCTCCAATGGTCGAAGCCCGCGGCTTGGTCAAGCGCTTCGGCCGCACGGTGGCGCTCGACCACGTCGACCTCACCGTCCTGCGCGGCGAACAAGTAGCGATCCTCGGCCCCAACGGCGCCGGGAAGACTACGCTGATCCACATCCTCTGCACGCTACTGACACCCGACGAGGGAAGGGCTTCCGTGGGCGGCGTCGACGTCGTGAAAGACCCGGTCGGCGCCCGCCGCCGGCTCGGCGTCGTGTTCCAAGACCCCAGCCTCGACACGCGTCTTACCGTGGCGGAGAACCTCGAGTTCCACGGCCGCATCTTCGGCGTGCCGGCCAAGATGCGACGAGAACGGATCACCGCTCTGCTGGAACTGGTCGAGCTTACGGAGTGGCGTGACAAGATCGTACGTGCTTTGTCTCGTGGGATGCAGCGTCGCTTGGAGATCGCGCGGGCACTGGTGCACGACGCGGATCTTCTGGTCCTCGACGAACCGACCGTCGGGTTGGACGCGCAGACGCGGGCGCGCATGTGGGAATACCTCGCCGACCTACAGCGTCGCCGCGATCTCACTCTCCTCGTGACCACCCACTATATCGAAGAGGTGGATCGTTGCGATCGGGTCTGCGTGATCGATCATGGTCGCGTTCTCACGACGGACACGCCCGCTGCGCTCAAGGCGGAATACGGTCGAACCACGATCAGCGTCATGCCGGCCGATCGCGCTACGCAAGATGCGTTGGTGGCTGCCTACCCGGACGCGAAGGTCACGAACGAGGTGGTCCTCGTCCCGGTCGCCGACGCGGGTGCCGCCGCCGAACTCATGCGGACGTACGGCGCGAACCTGCGATCGATCACCGTCGAGGCTCCGACGCTCGAGAGCGTGTTCCTGTCCCTTACGGGCCGCGCGATCCGGGACACCGGGGCCGACCGAAGCGACGCGATGCGCGCCGCCGCTCGAGGTCGAGGGGAACCGCCACGGTGAGCGTACCCTCGGGAACCGTGATGTTCCTCGTCCGCGGCGTCGGCGCGGTTTGGCTTCGTGAGGTGAAGCGGTCGCTACGCGACCGCGGCCAGCTCGTGGGCGGGATCAGTAGGCCGTTGCTTTGGGTGCTGGTGCTTGGAATCGGGCTGAACCCGTACTTCCGGGGGGAGATCTACGGCGAGGTGCGGTTCGTCCTGCCGTACACCTACCTGCAGTTCGTCTTCCCCGCCGTCATCGCGCTGAACATGATGTACACCTCGGTCCAGGCGGCCGTCTCCGTGATCTGGGACAGAGAGTTCGGGTTCCTGCGCGAAGTACTGGTGTCGCCGTTGCCGCGGTGGGCCGGCCTCCTCGGCAAGGTCCTCGGCGGTACCACCGTCGCCATGGCACACGGCGCGATCGTACTGCTCTTGGCCGCCTACGCCGACGTCGTCGTGACGCCGGCACGGCTCCTGCACGGCCTCGGCCTGATGTTCCTCCTGGGTTTCTCGCTCACCTCGCTGGGTGTCGTGATCGCGAACCGGCTGCGAACGTTCGAAGGCTTCGGCGTCTTCTCCAACGCGGTCATCTTGCCGCTCTACTTCACCTCCTCGTCGATCTTCCCGCTGGACCCTTCCCTGACCCGCGCGCAGACACGCGTCGTATACCCCGAGTGGTTGGTCACGGTCGTCGAGTGGAACCCCATCACGTACGCCGTCGATGCGCTGCGTGGTGTCTTCATCGGCTTCCACCAGTTCGATCCGCGGCTCGGCCCGTGGGTGCTGATCGGCATGGCGATCGTGTTCTTCCTGGTCGCGGCGCGCGACTTCCGTAGGTCGTGAGGCGGTGGCCGACGGCGATCGCGCCCGTGGCGGAAGATTGGGTGGGGTCGTGCGCGCCTGGCGCTCTTGGTGGGCGCCGTTCGCGACGATCGCAGCGCTACTCGCGGCGGTGTACACGCTGCCGCCGGACACCACGATGGCGCAGGTTCGCGAGTCCGGCGTGCTACGCGTGTGCGTGCCGGAGTCGCTCCCGCCGCTGGTCACGAGCGACGTCGCGCACCCCGGCATCGACGTAGAGATCCTCGACGCCGTGGCGGACCGCGCCGACCTGCGGCTCCAGTTGGTGCGCAACCGCGCCATCGGGCGCGACTTCGATCCACGGAATTGGCGCGTGACCCGCGCGCAGTGTCTGGTCATCGCGGGCGGCGTCGTCGCGACACCTGCGACGCGCGCGTTCCTGGACACGACTACGCCACACCTAGAGACCGGTTGGGCAGCGGTCGCGATCGACCCGGATGCACGCCTAACCGGAGGACAGGTGGGCGTGCACGTGCCGGTTGCAGGACTCGACCGGCTCGCACTGAGCAGCTACCTGAGGGAGCACGGCGCGACCGTCTCGATCGTCCAGCGGATGGACGACCTGGCGCTTGGGCTGCGCGCCGGTACGTACGACGTGGTTGTCACCGACGCGTTGACCGCGAGGGAAGTCGCGGCGGATCTTGGTGAAGATGCCGCGGCCATGTGGCTGCCAAGTCGGCTCGAGCGGTTCCCGATCGCGTTCGGTTTGTGGAAGGGCGATCTGACGCTGCGCCGCGCGATCGAGCGCGAATTGAGGGGGCTCGAACGGGAGGGAGAGATCGACCGGATCGTGGCGGCGTACGAACTCGCGTCGCTGTCGGACACGTGTTGGGTGTGCGGCGATTCACCCGAAACGTCGTCCGAGGTGCCACCGTGATGCGATCCTTCGCACGTTCTGGGCCTAGGCGGGCGATCGGCCGCTCTCGTGACGCGTCAAGGCACCGTATAACCGAGCATGGCGGCGATGCTCGATGTCACCGCCGCGAGGAGGTTCGTGCCGATCCCGAGCCCGAGCAGTAGCAGGACGAGCACCGCGGTGAGGGCGCGGACGGTTCCGGATCGTCCCCAAGCTGCGGCTCGTGGCCACAGCACGGCGAGGAGCACCGCTCCGGGCATCCCCGGGAACGGCAGCAGGCTCACTACGGCCGAGCGTGAAGCGATGTGGAAGAACGTGGCCAGGGCAGACGCGACACCCAAGCCCACCTGATCCGCGAGCCACCGCAACGCGAGCGGCCGTGCCACCAAGGCGGCCACCCCCACGGCGACCAGCACCGCCGCCGTGGCGACGGGAACGAGAAGGGCCCGCCACGACCGTAGAGCCATCCGTTGGGGGTCGACATCCACCGGCGAAGGCCACGTAACTCGGAACACCACCGCAGCAACCAGCCCTAGGACATCGAGGTGACGCAGCGGGTTGAGGGTGGCGCGGCCATCGTGAAGCGGGCCGTCGTCACCCAAGCGGTTCGCAGTCCACGCCGCGACCGCCCCTGCCAGCCCGGCTACGACGGCCCCTACGACCAGTCGAAGTAGTACGTCGAAGAGCGAAAGGGCCGAGATCAACGCCATGGCAATCCCACCTGCGTCACGATCGCGGGGCCGCGCTCAGCGGGGAGATCGCCCGGGGAAGCCGAGGGACGTGAGGATGGTCTCGATGGTTCCATCCGCGACGAGCGACGCCAGCGCATCCTCGATCGACGCGCGAACGAAGGTTCGGTCAGCGAGAAGCGTTGCGCCGACGCCGACCCACGGTTCGCTGACCTCGGGCGCGTTCAGCACGCGCAGGTCCTCCAACTCCGGGCGAGACCGCGTAAGGTGCCACCACCACGGCTCCCATACGATCAGCGCGTCGACGACACCGTCCATCAGCGCGTCGAAGGCGCGCTCGGGGTGACCAAGCGGTGTGCGCAACCAGCGAGCCGC
>JAWOIL010000223.1:0-7682 GCA_046484635.1 Trueperaceae bacterium | reverse complement strand
CCTCTTCACCGCGTTCGTCCCTCCCGTCACTCGTGCAGGTCCTGCACCCCAGTATCGACGTGCGGCGCCCAAAACGCCACGCTCTCGGCGATGTGAGGGGTCACCACGCGGTCGACGCGCAGGACGGCTCGGGTATGGACCACCTCAGACTTCTCCCCCACCTCCCAGCTGGCGCTCGAGTTCTGCGCTGTCGAGCACCTCCCACACCTCGACGAGGGCACCACCCGCGAAGCGCAACAGGAACATGTGGTCGACCGCGATCGTCGCGCCGCTCGGGGCTCGGTCCCGCCATGGGCCCCGATGGGTGCCGATGAGTGTCGCGCGGACCGCGACCAGGTCGGCGTCGACCACGACCTCGTGGAGCTCGAAGCGCAGGTCCGGGAACCCCTGTCGCCACGAGGCGACGATCCGCTCGAGGTCGGACACTGCCATCGATCGCGCCTCGCCGTGGACGTGGAAGTCGAAGGCCGGCGCGAGGGCCGGGCGCAGTCGTGCGAACTCGCCTTGGTTCCAGCCCTCCGTGAAGATCGCGATGGCGATGGCGCGATTGCCCTCGTGTGGCGCGCTCATTCGTGCCCCCCGGGAGTTTGGTCGGCCCCCGATCGCGGGTGCCGTCGGTGCCTGCTACGCGGCTTCCAGGATAGGCGCGATCGCGCCGAGCATGGCCCAACTCGCGTCGACGGTGTTACCGAGCAGGCTGCACAGGACGCCCGAACCCGGGTCGTAGGTCGACGAGAACGCGACGCCGGGGTCCTCGCCCATCATCGTGTACGCCGCGGGCTGCCCGCCCCGCTGCCGGATCCAGATCCCGTAACCGTAGTGCCCGTCGTCGCGCTCGGGATCGGTCCGCCAGTGCGGCGTGAGAAGACGCGCCAGCGTCGCCTCGCCCACGAGGCGGCCCCCCAGCAGCGCGTCCCACAGCGCGGCGAGGTCGTGCGCGGTGGTGAACGCCCCGCCGTCGGCAC
The DNA here is from genome assembly GCA_046484635.1 of Trueperaceae bacterium. GTDB lineage: Bacteria > Deinococcota > Deinococci > Deinococcales > Trueperaceae > CAZACZ01. The sequence continues at coordinate 6,717 of JAWOIL010000223.1, read as the reverse complement.
CACCGACGATCGGGACTGCGTAGGCGTTCGTGCGCCAGCCGCCGTCGCCGGTCGGGATGTACCCGCGGGCCGTGCCGCCGGGGAGGCGGTCCAGGGGGAAGAAGCCGCTCGACGACATCCCGCACGCCCGCATCACGTGCCGCTCCACGTAGGCCGTGAACGGCATCCCGGCGGCCCGCTCGACCGCCAGGCCCAGCAGGACGTAGCCCGCGTTGTTGTAGGCCCAGGTCGTGCCCGGCGCCGCCTTCATGGGCAGGTGCGCGAAGAGGGGGAGGAAGTCACTCGGCGTGCGGAAGCGGTACATCGGCCGCTCGCGCCAGAGCGCCTCGTAGTCGTCCATCACCGCCTCGTCGAAGTAATCGGGGATACCCGCGCTGTGGGTCAGCAGGTGGTGCAGCGTCACGTCGGGATCGAAGGCCGGCAGCGGCGCGTCGACGCAGTCGGCGAGGCGCGCGTCGAACGCGAGGCGCCCCTGCTCGACGAGCTGCGCGACGGCGATGGCCGTGAGCGTCTTGGTGCCCGACGCGATGCCGAAGCGGGTCGCCGGCGTGTTCGGGATCCGCTCGGCGCGGTGGGCCAGGCCGAACGCCTGCTCGAACACGACTTCGCCGCGCTCGCGCACGGAGACGACGCCCGAGAAGGGCTCGCGCTCGTGCTGGAGCCGGATCGCGTCGGTCAGTGCCCGTCGATCGAGGGTCATGCTCACGTCCTCTCGTCAGCCCTGCGGCACACCCTCCGGTGACCCGGGCAGTTGCCGGCCGTGCCACACCGCCACGATCCAGACCGTGCCGGCGACGACGCGGTGGAAGAAGCTGTACGGCGGCACGGGGAGCTCGCGGTGCGGGAGTTCGGGGAACTCCGGGATGGCGTGGCCCGCGTCGGGATGCTCGCGCAGCAGCGCGATCACCGCCTCGGCGCGTCGCTGTACGGTGACGGCTCCGGCCGGGTTTCTCCTGCGGGCGTACCGGAGCCCGTCGAGGTACTGCCGCTCCGCCTGCGGTGTGAACCGTACCCGCACCGGTCTACTCCGCAGACAGCAGCGCGCGGGCCTCGGCCATCACGTCTTCGGCGTCACGACCGGACCCTGCGGCAATCTCGGCATCGCCGCGTGCGAGGACGCGCAGGATCTCGTTCTCGTGCTGCGTGCGCTCGTACGCTTCGGCACTCACGAGCACGGCCGTGGCCCGCCCACGCTGGGTGATGACGACGGGCTCATCCGTCGCGACGACGCGCTTGATGACACCGGCGGTGTCCTGACGCAGATCGGAGATCGGGATGATGGTGGGCAATGTACCCATGGGCTGCACCTCCTTCGATACCATCAACGGTATCACCAACGATGGCATACGGAGGCATCCGCAAGGTCCATCGGACGATCGCGGTACGTGTCCACGAGGTCGAGGCATCGCGACCCTTCGCACCATATCGACCTGGCTCGTCAGGGCGACGCTGGTCCGCGCGACCGCGGTGTTCTGCGGCGAACGAAGCCGGCGGTGACGCCCGACAGCGCGACGTCCAGGCCAACCCAGCGGATCACGGAAGCCACGAGCGCCTGACGAGCGAAGCCGGTTGCCATTGCCGGCGTTGGGTCTTGGAACGGGATGCTGGCGAACGCCCCGTGTAGGCGATGCCGCCGACGACGAGCACGAGGTCCGTCACCAAGAGGCGACGTGGCCACGGTCGTGTCACGAGGCTTTCGGGCGGAGCGCACCACCCGCATCTGGCGCCGCTTCCTCGTCGACGCGCGTCCGGCGATGCTCAGAGCGCCCAACCCGCGCGGAGGCGGGAGCCCTGGCGCCACGCACCGGATCGGTTGCGAGCGCGCGGGTGGTCGTCGCCCGGCGATCGGCCTCCACCTCCTCGTCGCTGCTCGCGATCGCGAGGCGACAGGCTTCGCGTCAGTACGTGGTGCCCGAGGCTGCGACGATCCGGTCGATCGCTACGGGACCGTCACCGTCGACGACGCCCTCGATGCCGTAGTCCAGGTACGCCCGCCCGGAGCCGCCTTCGAACCCGATCCGGACCTCGACGTCGGCAAGGAGCGGGAACCAGCGACCGAGTTGGACCTCGTGCTCGATCACCTCGTCGAAGCTCCCCGATCCGTTTTGAGTGAACCTCGTGAAGCTGAAGGGTGAGAGCCAAACCAAGGCTTCTCCAGTACCAGTGGCCGCGAGATCCCCTTGGACACGCATGCGCACCGTCACCACGTCGTCCACGCGACTCGCGTCGCTCGGCTCCAGGCACAGGTGGTCGAGGGACTCGACGTAGAGACTCCCATTCGTGCTGAGCATCACGCCCATCGATCCGAAGTTGGCCACGACCTCCCCATCGTCTTGGGGTGGATTCGAAGCCTGAAGGACGTAACGTTCGGTGCCGGCGCAGGAGCCGTCGCCCACGGTGAGCGTCGCGCGGGAGTCGGCGGCCACTTCGAGAGGGATCGGCAGCGTGACGCCGAACAGGTTAGGTCGTACGAAGGCGAGGTAGGTGGTCGTGCCGGTGTCGCTCTCCTCGGTCTCATAGTCGCACGTCACGGTGCTCTGGCCTGCGGAGACGCTGATGTCGGAACATCCTTCCGGGGCCGGCGCGAGGGTGTCTCCTTGGAGCCGGCGGATCTCGATGGCGCCGACGGCTCGAGCGAGGAGGTAGGTGATGGGGTCGAGCGTGACATGGAACGTCGTCGTGTCGCCCACGCTCACCGAATCGGGCGTGATCGAGAACGCGCCGCGTGGAGAGCGCGCCAGTGGGAGGCTCACGAGCTCCATGCTGAACGGCTTGATGGTGACCCTGAGCAGGCGCATGGCGCGTGAGATGCCAGACCCTAGGCTCGCTTTCAGGGTCAGCTTCAGGTCGAACGTGGAGGCGTACGCCGTGTCGAGTGCCTGCGCCCGCGCGGTCGCCAGATCGAACGCCTGTTCCGCCGCGAGCTCGAGTCTTGCGACCTGCATGCGGAAGCGACTGAAGGAGCGCGTGCCGACCGCGAGGTCCGCGTAGGCGTACGGCTTGATGCTGGCCTTGACACGGCCGTCGGTGCCGAAGTCGGGGAAGTTGGGCGTGACGTTCGCGGAGAAGGTGCCGGTGCCTTCGGCGTACCCATCGCAATCGCCGGCCACGCACGCAAGGCCCATCTCGACGCTGGCGCTGCCCTGCGCCTCGACCTTGAAGCCGGCGTCGCCGAGTACCAGCTCGGCCCCGAACTCGAAGCCGGCACCGAGCGGGATCTGGCCACCCACGACGAACGCGATCGGTCCACCCAAGGGGAGGGGGATGACGCCGAGGTTCCTCTCACACTTCCAGCTGCCCGCCAGCGCCGCAACGACCTTCGGCTCGATCGCGAAGGCGCTGCTCAGCGAGCCGTTCACGCCGAGGCGCCGGAGTCCGCCGTCTTCCAGGTCGTAGTCGATGACGAGACCGAACCGTGGCGTGATGCTAAACGTAGGCGTCGCCGCCAGCGTCAGCGTGAGCGCGCCCGACGTACCGCATTCGAACGGCCCGATGTTGGCAGTTCCGCCGGTCGCCTGCGCGGTAGCCACGGTCGTCGCGGGAACTCGCGGCACGAACTCGACGCTGCCGTCGTTCAGGTAGCGGACGCGATAGTCGTCGAGCAGCTCGCCGTCGACTTCGAGGCGGACGTCCGAGAGATCGACGGTCTGGTCGATCACCAGCGCCACGAAGAGCTCGTCGAGTGGCACGACCTCCAGCGTGGCCAGCGTGCCGCCGGCAACGGGTTCGAGCTCCACCACGCGACCACCGATCGTGATCTCGCCGGTGCCGATCAAGAGGTCTCCGAGGGTGAGATCGACGCCGCCTGCGATCACCGCTCGGTGGCGCCAGCCGACATCGAGTTCCGCATCCGGATCCACGGCGACGGGCCCCTCGAGCACCTCGTCGTCCTGCACGAGCCGCGCACCCGCGACGGGCGTGGCCACGATCGCGAGCACTGGGTTCGATGTCAGCCCGTCGGAGGACGCCGTGATCAACGCGGAGCCGACGCCGCCGGTAGCCACGGCGATGCCGGCGGACGACACGGCAACGACCTCGGGAGCGCTGCTGTGCCAGCTCACGTCGACCTCGACCGCGGCTCCCGACGAATCGATCCTCGATGCGGTGAGGGTCACCGCATCGCCCGCGCCCGTGAGGATGAACGAGCCCGGACGGATCTCGAGGAATCCCTGATCCGGGTCGACGGCGCTGGTGGCGCATGCCACCAGCGCGAGCAAGAGAAATGTGGCGGCGGTAGCAAGGCGGGATACAGGCATTGTCATGTCCCTCCGGTCGTACCCGGTCGATCCCTGCAGACGCCGGATCGCCGGAAGCTACCGAGAGGGGCGTTACGCGAGCGTTACGTAAGGTGCTCCTCCGACGGCCGACGAACGGACACAGCCGCTCAGAGGTCGGGCGCCCCCTCCGACGGCCAGGAGCCCCCGAGCTGGAGCCAGGTCGAGACCATGGTCTGCGACACCTGCGCCGGACGAACCCACAGCACGACCGGAGCACACAGGGCGTAGAGCGCCAGGACGTCCCCGTCCCACAGCGCGGTGTGGGCCAGACCGACGGCGAACAGGAGCGCGAAGCGCCACAGGCTGAGCCATACGACTCGGCGCCCCTTGGCCGCGGCCCGCTCGGCGAAGATCACGACACCGACGCCGAACAAGAGCGAGAACAGCGCCATCATCTTCTGATCGACGAAGAGCATCGTCAGCACACCGATGACCCAGTCGAGGGGCTGGCCGATCCCGTCGGCCGACACGTTGACGTACGCGGCCCGGTCGAGACCGAACGCCAACGCGTTCATGGGCAGGATCCCCAAGATGGCCACGCCGCGGATCGCGTCGAGCGAGTTGATCCGTTCCGCCCCTGCGACCGGTCGCGGCGCGGGCGGAATCGCTCGAGCCTGGAGTGGACGGATCTCCACGGAGGTCACGCCGGCGGGCCGAACCCCCGCCTCCGCGTTCGCCGGAGGAGGATCGCGCCGCCCACGGCGGCGCCCAGGCCGACCAGTGCGACCCATGGGTACCTGAGGAAGACGACGTAGACGACGCGTTCCACGAGCGAAGGGGGCGATGCGTCGAGGATCACCGCATCGATGGAGAAGACGGAGCCCGTCTGGGTGCACCATGAGGTGGGCAAGATGACGGCATCTTCGACGGTGAGCACGCCACCCTCCACTCGGGTGCGCACGCGCTGATCGGAACCGGTGAGGATGCCGGTGCGGGTCTGGTGGACGACCTCGCCGCCCTCAGCGAGGAACCGCGGCGTGACGATCGGGTACGGACCCTCGGGCGTTCTCCTCGGGGGCGTGACGTGGTACCCGAGAACGTCCGTGATCTCGTCCTCCGAGAGGGACGACAGGGTCTCGCCGATCTCGACGAAGGCGGCGTCCGTCGGTGCCCAGACCGTCTTGTCCGCGAGCTCGGGGTCCGCGAGGATCGCGAAGCCCTCGGGATCGTGTTCGAGGGTCAAACGCAGGAACGTGCCGTGCTCTCCGGTGGCCCGGAGGACGTCGACGATGCTGAGACCGAGGCCTTCGTCTTCGCAGTCGCTGACGCGCGAGATGCTCGGTCGCATCGTCTCGGGACTCCCCCTCACGGCGGCGCAGCGGGCGTCGCTGTTCCACGCGTCGGGCTTCCGCAACCCCTACCCGACCCGCACGCTGGACGGCGCCGAACTGCAGGCGACCCTCGACCTCATGGAGAGCCAGGCGCTCGGGCACTGGCCGTTCCCCGCGTTCGTCGTCGACCGCGACTGGAGCTTCCTGCGCACCAACCGGCCCGCCGACCGCATGATCGCCTCATTCGGCGGCGTGAGGAACATGTACGCCCTGCTCCTGTCGCCGGACTTCCGGGCGGTGGTCAGCAACTGGGAGCAGGCGAGCGGGAGCTTCTACACGCGCATCCAGGAGGTGGCGCGCCGGTCGCCCATCGTCCGTACTGCCCTCGGGGCCGCGGTCGCCGAAGGCCGCTTCGATCACGTCGCCGGCGTGCTGGGCGGAACGGACGAGGTGCCCGTCTACGTCCCCATCGAGGTGCAGCTCCCCGACGGTGCGCGCATGCGCTTCACCTCCCTGCACGGCCGCTGGGTCTCGGTGCACGACGCGCTGGCGGAGCAGTTCGAGGTCGAGCTGCTGGTGCCGTTGGACGGGGAGTCGGAGACGGTGGTCGCCGCGGCCTTCGGGGAGGTCGGCGCACACTCCCTCGAACGTGATGGACCCCCCGTGACGCGAGCGTAGGTCCTCAAGCCGCTCCGCGGGCGCCTTCCCCCGCAAGACCACGCCCCCTCAACCAAGGGCGAGTTGCGTCCGGATGGCCCGCTCGACGCCGGCCATGTCGGGCTCCGACAGGCTGCCGACCCGCGACTCCAGGCGACCCTTGGCGACCGTCGTGAGCTGATCCGCCATGGCCTTGCGCTGCTCCCCGGCCAGCACGACGTGGGCCTCGCTCGGGTAGAACCGGCCGACGTTGCTCGCGAGGGGAACCACCTGGACACGGTTCAGATGTTGGTTGGGAGCATCGTTGCTCACGATGACGGCCGGCCGGCGCTTCCGAACCTCGCCACCGTGCGAGGGCCCGAATCCGACCCACCACACCTCACCTCGGTTCATCGGCGACATCCTCGACCGTAGCTTCCACCCCCGCGAGCGCCTCGGCGACGCGGTCCTTGTCCTGGTCCATCTGTCGGTAGGCCTGCGCCAAGTCCTCGCGCACCACGTGCGGCTTGACC
>JAWOIL010000132.1:0-3120 GCA_046484635.1 Trueperaceae bacterium | reverse complement strand
GTCGAGCCGGTCCTGATACCGTCTCGCCAGCGCCAGCAACGAGGTGCAGCGGGCGACCCTGTCGGCGTCACGCAGCGTATCGGCGTGTGCCAGGGCGCGCTCCGCGTGCGCAGCGGCGTCGGCGTAGTACCCCTTCCAGCAGTTCGTGACGACGAGCTCGCACAGGCAGTCGATCGTCAGCGCGAGCGCGTCCGGGATCCCCTCCGCGAGCCGCAGCGCCTCCCGGGCGTGCTCGCCGGCGGCCGCGTGCCGGTCGAGCCGGCGCGAGAAGTATGCCAACTGGTGGTGGAGGCGCGCCCGGAACTGCGCCTGCGCGCGGGTCCCGAGACGGTGCAGCGCGAGTTCGAAGAACGCATTGCCCTCCTGCAGCAGGGCCCTGCCGGTGAAGAAGACGTTGAGGGGCTCCAGCGCAGGGTCGCAGAGGTCGAACCGTCCGTAGTCGCAGGCCCAGCGCCATGCGGTGCGGACGTTGTCGAGGTCTTCCTCGAGGGCCGTCAGCGCCGCCGCCGGCGCAGCACCCACGAGCGCGTCGCCCGAGCGTTCGACGAGCCCGAGGTAGTAGGTCGCGTGCCGCTCCCGGTCGACGTCGTTCGAGGTCGACCGCGCGGTCGCGTACTGCCTCACGTCCATGTGCAACGAGAACCGTCCCGAGTCGGTCCGCCGCACCAGCGATCGGTCGATCAACGTCAACAGCGTCCTGGCGGCTGCGTGCGCGACGGCTTCGACCGCCGCAAGCTCGAAACTGCCGTCGAACACCGTCAGGCTGCTCAGGACGCGTCGCTGCTCGTCGTCGAGCAGCTGCCAGGAGTGGTCGAAGACCGCCCGCAGGCTGCGGTGGCGTTCGTTGCCCGTGTGCCCCGTCGACTCCAGCAGGTCGAGGTCGCGTTCGAGCGTGGCGATCAGGTCGGACAGGCGGTACACCCGTACCCAGCTCGCGGCCAGCTCCAAGGCGAGCGGCATGCCGTCCAGCAGCACGCACAGCCGGACCAGGTCGTCCCGCTCGGTCTCTTGGACGGTGAAGTCGGACCGCGCCCGCCGGGCACTCCCCACGAAGAGCTGCACCGCGTCGTAGGACTCGAGGTCGCGGACGTGCGACGACGACGGCACGGTCAGCCCCGCGAGGTCGACCACGGCTTCGCCGGGTAGGCCGAGCACGGCTCTCGAGGTGCACATGAACGTGCATCGCGGCGCAGCGTCGAGGAGCTGCTGCACGAACGCCACGCCGTCGCCGATCAGGTGTTCGACGTTGTCGAGCACGATCAGCATGGCCCTGGGTTGCAGGTGGCGGAACACGTCGTCCGCGATGGGGCTCGAGCCCGTCAGCTGCAGCCCGAGAGCGGACGCGACAGCGCTCGGCACGTCCGCCGCCGAATGCAGACCCTCGAGCGCCACGAACGCCGCACCGTCCTCGAACGCGTGACGGCGCGTCTCCAGCACCTCCACGCTCAGGCGCGTCTTCCCCACGCCCCCAGGCCCCAACAGGGTCACGAGGCGAACATCGGGTCGAGCCAGCAGGCTGCCCAGCTCCAGCAGATCGGTGCGCCGCCCAACGAAGGGCGTGAGCGGTCGAGGCGCGCCGGGGGCATGGACGTGAACCACGCCCGCCGGACCGGGCGCACGCGCAGGGGTGCGCGCAGCGTCGTTGCGGATCGCGTCGGCGAGCTGCCGCGTGGACGCCATCGGCGTCATGTCGAGGTCCTCGGCGAGCCGTGCGCTGAACGTCCGGAAGGCCTCGAGGGCTCGCCCTCGGTCGCCCGCCGTCGCATGCGCCCGCATGCACGCCTGAAGCACGTCTTCGTCCAGGAAGTCGACCGCGAACAAGCGTTGCAGCAGGTCGGAGGCGTCACGCGCACGCCCCGCCGCGCTCAAGTCGTCGGCGACGTGCAGCACGGCGTCGCGCCAGCTGGCGTGCAGCTCATCGCGTGTCTGCCCGAGCCACGCTTCGAACGCCGACGAGTCATCTCCCGGGACGCGTTCCAAGAACGTCCCGGCGTAGACGTCCACCGCCGCTCGCCAATCGCCCGCGGAGACGGCCTTCACGAAGGTGTGGACGTCGGTGTCGATGGCCCAGCGAACGCGCAGCGGCTCCACCTCGAGGGCGTGACCGAGCGGCCCCCGCTTGGCTTGGTAGAGCAGTGCCCGCAGGCTCTGCTTGGCTTGGCGCTGTCCCGTTTCGGGCCAGAAGAGCGCCGTCAGTTCATCCCTGTCCACCCACGCTTCGCGGTACGCGAGGTAGCTCAGCAGCACGACGGGACGGGTGATCGGAGGCGCCTGCCACGATCCATCGAGCCGCAGTGTCGGTCCACCAAGAAGACATACGTGGGCGGTCACGGTCGGCCGTCACCATAGCAGGCAGTCCCCAAGGCGATGGTTCCGATCGGGCAGTCTTCGGCATCGCCCGCTCGACTCGCTACCCACCGCGCACGGAGCTAGCGGGGTTCGCGCCGTTCAGTCCGATCCGTACTGGGGTCGCTGCAGCGCGGAGACGCGAACGGCACCCCGTCGCGGTTCGATCCAGGTCGCGATACGCCGAACGACGCTCGCGCTGAAGAGCATCATGTGAAGTGGAGGCACGGTCGCGAAGCGAGCACACGACGCCTCACGATTTCAAGACCAGTGCGACGAGGGCGCGCCAGGCCGAGAAGGCCGGCGCGCGGTGACGGCGCGCCACCTCAAGGTCGCACCAAGTGTCGAGCCTGGGCTGGCGATGGGCCCTCTCGAGCTCGTGCCTGTAACTCTCTGCAATGACGTTCTGCATCACGCTTCCGTACATGGCAGCCTCCTTGGGCCTACGACGCCCGGCGTCGACGTTCCTGGGGCCAGGGCGGCGTCCCCAGGGTGCGCTTCGGTCGATGCGCCGTTCAGTCCGATCCGTACTGGGGTCGCTGCAGGGCGGAGACGCGAACGACAGGCCGTTGCGGTTCGATCCAGGTCGCGATGCGCCGGACGACGCTCGCGATGCGCGTGCGGTAGGACGTGTGGAGCGACGGCAGGTTGGACGCGACCCGGGCCTCGCGATGGAGGCGATCGATGCGCTCGTGGGCGTTCCGGTGGATGCTGCTCGTGTCATGCGGTGAGAACATGAGGTGCTCCTCTCGGGTGCTCGGCCGGGCCAACAGG
>JAWOIL010000069.1:0-46881 GCA_046484635.1 Trueperaceae bacterium | reverse complement strand
GCGGCGCCGAGGTTATGCGACGGCTCTCGTCGCGGCGGTCACGCAAGCGATGCTCGACGAGGGCAGGCGCTTCTGCTCCCTGTTCACGGACCTGGCGAACCCGACTTCGAACGCCATCTACCAGCGCATCGGGTACCGGCCCGTCAGCGACGTGGCAGTGATCGACTTCGAGCGGCCTGCGGGCTGACTTTCCCATGAGGCCGCCGCGTTCGCGATCGCAGCCGCCGCCGGCACCGGTGTCGTGGCGCGTGCACATGCGAGACCTGGGCGCGACGTTGTCCTTGGTGTGGGGAGCGAACCGGCGCCGAACGGTGACCGTGGCGCTACTCTCCTTGCTGCAGTCGCTGCTACCGGCCGCCAGCATGTGGGTAGCGAAGCTCCTTCTCGACGCGGTGGCGGACGCCATCGCCGGCACGCTCGGCTCGCCTGCCGAGGCGCTGCGCCACATGCTCGGCTTACTGCTGCTGCAGGTGGGCATCACGGCGGTGGGCGGGGCCGTCGGAACGATCCAGAACGCCACCCGAGAACTGCTCGGCGACGCGTTGCAGAACAGCATCAGCCGTCGCATCCTGGCCAAGGCCGGCGCGCTCGAGTTGGCGCAGTTCGAGGACCCGAAGAGCTACGACGCGCTGCAGAACGCCTACCGCGAGGTGGGTAGCCGCCCGCTCGGCGTGTTCACGCAGATCGTCACCCTGGTGCAGGCGCTGTTGACGCTGGGCTCGGTGAGCGCGTTGATGGTCCAGCTCGGCTGGGCGGTGGTGCCACTGGTGCTGGTGGCGTCGGTTCCGAACGTGTGGGTGTCGACGCGCTTCGGTACCGAGGGATACCGCATGATCCGGCGCCAGGCGGCCGACGCGCGCCAGCAGAACTACCTCGGCGCCCTCATGACGAACGACCAGGTGGTGAAGGAGATCCGCCTGTTCGGCTTCCAGGATTGGCTGATGGAGCACTGGCAAGCGACCTACCTGCGCTTCCGGGCGCAACTCGAGTCGCTCATCCGGCGCCGCAGCGGTTGGGGCCTGGTGGCTTCGCTGGCGTCGACCGGCATGATCGGCGCCGCCACCTTGTTGGTGTTGCGCCGCGCTGCCGCCGGCGCGTTGACGGTGGGCGACTTTGGCCTCTTCATCCAAGGCATCGGTCAACTGCAGCACCAGTTCGCGAACCTGCTCTCGGGCTTCACCGGCGTGTACCAGAACCTCTTGTACATGAGAAACCTGTTCGAGTTCCTGGAACTGCCGAGCGTCGATCACGACGCCGGCGAGACGTGGAGCGGCCCGATCGAATCGATGGAGTTCCGAGGCGTGTCCTTCCGCTACCCCCTGACCGAGAACGACGTGCTGCACGACGTCTCCTTCCGGGCCGAGCGCGGCACCACGCTGGCGCTGGTAGGAGCGAACGGGGCGGGGAAGTCGACCATCGTCAAGCTCATGACCGGCACCTACCGCCCGACGCGAGGGACCATCTTGGTCAACGGGCAGGATGCCGCCCGCTTCCGGCCGTCGACGCTACGAGCCGAGATGAGCACGGTGTTCCAAGACTTCGGGCAGTACCAGTTCACGGTGCGCGAGAACGTTGCGCTCGGCCGCATCGAAGCGCTCGACGATACCGACGCCATCCGCGCGGCCGTTCGCCTGGCGGGCGCCACCGAGTTCGTCGAGGCGCTCCCAGACGGATACGACAACATGCTCGGGCGCTGGTTCGAAGGCGGCAGGCAGCTATCGGGCGGGCAGTGGCAGCGCATCGCGCTGGCGCGGCTCTACTTCCGCGGCGGTTCGGTGATGATGTTCGACGAGCCCACCTCGGCGCTCGACGCCGACGCCGAGTTCGAGGTCATCGAGACGCTGCGCGCTTACGCCCGCGACCGCATCGCGGTGATCGTCTCGCACCGCTTCAGCACGGTGCGCATGGCCAACGAGATCCTGGTGCTGGACGATGGCCGCATCGTCGAGCGCGGCTCGCACGACGCCCTGCTCGACCTCGACGGCATCTACGCTCGCATGTTCCATCGCCAGGCGCGCGGGTACCTCGAGGGGTACGCCGACGCGGAGGTTCCCCACGTCGAAGGCTGAAGGCCCGAGTGTCGTCCGCGTGAGGGCCGCGCGCCTGACGCGAGCCTACGGTGCGGCGGCCGAGCTCCGGCCGCGCGCCGAAATTTCCACCCGACCCACGTCGTTCCGTACCCCTGTGACGCGCGTTTCTCCTCGCGGTGTCACAATCGAGTGGGGCTTACCGCCCCGAGGGAGGACGATAACGATGCCGACCACCAAGGCCAGCGCACGCTGGGAAGGCACGCTCAAGGAAGGCAACGGCTCCATGAGCCTCGCCAGCGGCGCGTACCAGGGTGCGTTCACCTTCTTGTCGCGCTTCGAACGCGGCGCCAGCCCCGAAACCGGCACCAACCCGGAAGAGCTCATCGCCGCCGCCCACGCGGGTTGCTTCTCGATGGCGTTGTCGGGCCGCCTCACCACCGCGGGCTTCCCGCCGGCCAGCATCGACACCGAAGCGGCCATCGCCATGGAGCGCACCGACGCCGGCATGAGCATCACCAAGAGCCACCTCGTGACCCGCGCCAAGGTGCCGGGCATCGACGAGGCGACGTTCCAGGAGCACGTGCGCGAAGCGAAGGCTGGTTGCCCCGTCTCGCGTGCGCTGACGGCGCTGGAGATCACCGTCGAGGCGACGCTCGAGAACTGAACGCCCGCGCGAGGTTCGGAGTTCACGAAGGCGACGCACGCGCCGCGCCCCGGTTCTACTCGACCGGGCGCGGCGTTCGGTTCTTGGTGGGCACGCGCAGCACGTACACCACCCCGTACGCCGCCACCAGAAGCACCAGCACCGCGATCCAGGCCTTCCCCCGAACCCAGCCGAGGTAGGCGGCGCTCGCGCTCGAGAACAGCACGATCATGATCGGCGCGTACACCTTCACCCACAGGGGGATGCCCTTGCCGGCGCGATAATCGCGGATCAGCGGTCCGAACAGCCGATGGTTCATCAGCCAGTTGTAGAAGCGCGGGCTGGACTGCGCGAAGAACCACGCAGCGATGAGGAAGAACACCGTGCCCGGCAGGCCTGGTAGGACGTACCCGAGCGTGCCGAGCGCGATCGCGAGCAAGCCGGCGACGACGTACGCCCAGCGCAAGGCGGGGTTGCGGTGGATGCGCATCTCGCCCGAGTAGTCGACGTAGTCGACGTCGGGACCCGGACGCGTGCCGACCGTCTTGGCCGTACCTGGGCGGGTCGTGTCGGCGGTCGTGTCGGCGTTGGTGGTGGCGTTGGTGGTGGCGGGGGTGGGCTTGGTCACCGGTCTTTCGAGTCTACCGCCACCGCCCGAGGCAGCGCCGTCGCGCGGCGGTCCTGGCGCAGGCCGAGGCGCGGCCTAGGGCGCGGTCGGCGGTGCGGGTGAGGGCAGGACCGGCAGCGGCTCTCGTGCCACGATCACCCGACGCAGTCCACGTAGCGCACTTCCGATGTAGACGGCCGTTGCCCGATCCAGATCGTCGACGCCAAGGACTCGCTCGCTGGCGATGCCGGCCGCCAGCAGTTCTCCGCGCAAGATGCCGGGCAACGCTCCGCTCGCGAGCGGCGGCGTGAGGAGCCCATCGTCGCCTTCTACGAACAGCGTCGAGATGGCGCCGTCCGCCAGCTCGTCGCGTCGGTTCAGGAACAGCACGTCCAGCAGCCCTGTGGCACGGGCCGAGCGCGTGGCGGCGTCGTAGAGCGTTCTGGCCGTCGTCTTGTGGCGAAGCAGGGGGTTGCGCTCGTCGACGCGCGCGAACGCCAGCGCGACCTCCCCCACGGGCGGTCCGGCCGGAGGCAGGAAGCTCGGCGGTCCGGACGCGTGCTGAGGCGCGACGTCGAGCGGCGTGACGTCGATGGCGAACGATCCGTTCGCGCGCACCTGCAGCCGTACCCTTCGCGGGGTGTTCTCGCCTGCCAGGGTGTGCGCCAAGGCGACACGCGCCTCGGCAGGCGAGAACGCTTGCCCGAGGTAGGCGCAGGTACGCGCCATGCGGGCCAAGTGCGCCTCCAGGCGCAGCGGACCGACCCCCGGTTCGAACCGCATGGTCTCGAAAGCGGACGGACGTGATGGCACGAACCGCGCGCCGCCGGCACCGGGCCGTTCGTTGTGCGAAGCATGGCTCACGGTTCCTTCACGCACGCAGCATACGGGGTCGTCAGTGCCAGCCGTCACTTGCATTTTTCGCCTCCAGCGCGTACACTCTTCCCGTTCCGAGACAACCCGAGGGGAGTTTCCGAACACGGGCCTGCGGGCTCGGAAATCAAGTGTCCGGTAGCGATGACTCCGGACAAGTAGGGATCAGGAAACATGGCAACAGGCAAGGTCAAGTGGTTCAGCAGCGAGAAGGGCTTCGGCTTCATCGAACAGGGCGGCGGACAGCCGGACGTGTTCGTGCACTTCTCCGCCATCCAGGGCGCGGGCTTCCGCAACCTCAACGAGGGCGACGAGGTCTCCTTCGACGTCGAGCAGGGCAAGAAGGGTCTGCAGGCGGCCAACGTGGTCGTCACGGCCCCCGCTGCCGGCGGTCGCTACTGAGCCGGTAACGGCGCAATAGCGTAAACACGCACGGCCCCCGCTGGCCCCCGGTTCTCCGGGTGCTCGGCGGGGGCCGGCATCGTTGTGGGGTCCGCGCGTGCCCTGGGCGTCCGCGGACGCGGGCCGTCAGTTCCAGCGGCGCCGACGCCGCCGGACGTGCAACCGCGTCTCGTCCTGCTGTGCGTGCACGCCCAAGTAGAACTCCTGGACGTTCGGGTTCTCGCGGAGTTCCTCCGCCGTGCCCTGCAGCACGAACCGGCCGCCTTCCAGCACGTAGCCGTAGTCGGCGATGGACAACGCCTGGTTGGCGTTCTGCTCCACCAACAAGATCCCCATGCCCTCGCCCCCCACGCCCTCGCGGTTGAGCGAGCGGATGACCTGGAAGATCTCCTGCACCAGCATGGGCGCGAGACCGAGGCTGGGCTCGTCGAGCATCAACAACTTGGGGCGGCTCATCAGCGCGCGGGCGATGGCCAGCATCTGCTGCTCGCCGCCCGACAGCGTGCCCGAGTCTTGGCGTTGGCGTTCCGCCAGACGCGGGAAGAGCGTGAACATGCGCTCCAAGTCGGCGGCGACCTCGGCGCGACCGGCGCGGTGGTAGGCGCCCAGCCGCAGGCTCTCGGCCACGCTCAAGTCCGGGAACATCCCACGGTCCTCCACGACGTAGGCGATGCCCGCCTGGGAGATCCGTTCGGTGGCGGCGTGCGTCATGTCGCGCCCCAAGACCCACACCGAGCCCTTGCGGGGCTCGTCGTCGATGAGACCCATGACCGTCTTGAGCATGGTGCTCTTGCCGGCGCCGTTCGAGCCGAGCACCGCCACGCAGGTTCCGGCCTCGACCCGCAACGACACTCCTTTCAACACCCGTAGATGGCGGGAGTACCCGCTCTCGACGGTGCGAAGCTCGAGCAGGGCAGGGGAGTTCTCGCTCATCGCGCCGCTTCCTCGGGATCCGACGCTGCGGGAACGGCTCGCTCGGGAACGGCGGCCTGGGCGTCGTCCGCGTCTGCTCCTGCCAGCTTCGAGCCGCCGAGGTACGCGCGCACCACCTCCGGGTGGTCCTGCACTTGCGCCGGCGTGCCGTCCGCGATGAGCGTGCCGTGGTCGAGCACCAGCACGCGGTCGGCCAGGCGGCTGACGACACGCAGGTCGTGTTCGACCACCAGCATCGTCAGGTTCAGTTCCTTGCGCAGCCGGAGCAACGTGACCATCATGTCGTCCTTCTCCTCGACGGTCATGCCGGCGGTGGGCTCGTCGAGCAGCAGGAGGGTGGGTTCGGCGGCCAGGGCGCGGGCCACCTCGATGAGCTTCTGCACGCCGTACGGGAGCGCCCCGACGCGTTGGTCGCGGTATGCCTGTAGGTCGAGCAGGTCCATCAGCTCTTCCGCCCGGCGGCGCTGCGCGACCTCGTCGCGTGCCCAGCCACGGGTGGCGAACATGGCGCCGAACAGGTTGGCGCGCACGTGCAGGTGCCGGCCCAAGAGCAGGTTCTCGAGGCAGGTCAGGTTCTTGAACAGTTCGATGTTCTGGAAGCTGCGGCCGATCCCGAGCCGCGCGACCATGTGCGGCGGCGTGCCGGTGACGTCGCGGCCGCGCCAGCGCACCGTGCCGCGCTGCGGCCGGTAGAAACCGCAGATGACGTTGTAGAGGCTGGTCTTGCCTGCGCCGTTGGGGCCGATGAGCGCTGCCACCTCGCCCTCGGACAGGTCGAAGCCGACCGACGAGAGTGCGGTCAGGCCGCGGAACGACAAGGTGACGTGCTCGAGCTCGAGAAGGGGCGGCACGGTCGATGCGGCGGGGAGCGAGGCGCGTACGCCCGCTCCCCGCGGAGCTCCTTTCAGGTCAGAGCGTCAGCCAGCCAGACACCGGGCGCAGGCCCTGCGGTGTGACCTGCAGCAGCATCACGCTGTTGTTGCCTCGGTAGGTTCCCGCGAAGCTGATGTCGTTGTACAGGCCGTCGGAGTAGCCGTCGATGGCCTGCAGCGCGGCGATGAAGCTCTCGCGCGTGAGGTCGGGGCCGGCCGCCTTCAACGCTTCGATGGCGGGTTGCGCGAACGCGATCCCCGCCAGGGCGCGGAACGGGTCGCGCGCGATCTCCGGCGCGTAGCCGACGATGACGTCCTGGTAGAGCTGGTCGGCGATCGGGTCGCCGTTGCCCTCGCCGACGATGACGCTCGGGAGCCGCAGGAAGACGCTGAACAGCGCGCCCTGCATGGCCGGCAGCGCCATCAGGCTGGGGTCGAGCAGCGTGACGGTGGCGAGCATCTGCGGCGCGAAGTCGAGCCGCTGGAACTCGTTCACCAGCGTGGCGGCGGCGGTGGGGTCGGAGAACAGCAGCACGGTGTTGGCGCCCGAACCGCGCAAGCGCAGCGCCTGCACGCCGAGGTTGGTGGTGCCGCGCTCGTAGCTCACCTTGTCACCGACGGTGACGTCGTAACCCTGCTCCTGCAGGCGGGCGACCTCTTCCTCCAGCCCGCGCAGGCCGGCCTGTCCGTAGCCGTCGTTCTGGTAGAAGATCGCGATGTTGGTGCTGCCGAGTTCCTGCACCGCGTGACGCGTCATGAGCGCCGCTTCGACGGTGTAGTCGGTGAAGGTGGTGTACACCAGGCCGTTCGACTGTTCGGCGAACTGCTCCGAGCCGCTGGCTGGGCCAACCCACGGGATCCCCGCGCGCTGGATCAGCGGCAGGGCCGCCAAGCCGTTGGCGGTGCCGACGCCGCCGACGAAGGCGAACACGCCCTCGCGGTCGATCAGCTCGCGCACCGCGGACACGGTGCGGGCAGGGTCGTAGCCGTCGTCGCGGCTCTGGAGCACCAGCTGGCGGCCGTGGATGCCGCCTTGGTCGTTGACGTAGCGGAAGTAGGCGTCGATGGCGGTGGTGACGGTGCCCCACGCGGCCGCCGGGCCCGACTGCGGACCCCAGTTGCCGAACACGATCTCGGTGTCGGTGACGCCTTGGGCGTTCCCCATGCCGAGGGTAGCTGCGAGCGCGATGCCGATGAGAAGCCGTTTCATGTTGCTCCCTTCGCTTCGTTGTGCTTGCGTGCGACCGGTTTTTGGACTCGGTTCACGGTACCACGGACCCGTTCAGACGCGCTTCACGTCGGCCCGGCCGAGCAGACCGTGCGGGCGCAAGACCAGCACGATCACCACCACCAGGAACGCGAACGACGCCTTGAACTCGAGGGAAACGTAGATGCCCACCAGCAGTTCGAGCAACCCGAGCACGTAGCCGCCCACCACCGCGCCCGGCAGGCTGTTCATGCCCCCGATCACGGCGGCCACGAAGCCCTTGCTTAGCGGGTCGAGCATCATGTTGGGGTTGAGCAGCGTGGAGGGAGCGAACAGCAGCGCGGCCGAGGTGGCCAGCACCGCGGCGGCCGCCCAGGTGGCGAGCAGTACACGCCGTACCGGCAGTCCCATGGCCTCGGCGACGTCCTCGCGCTGCGCGACGGCGCGCATCGCCACGCCCAGCTTGGTGAAGGTGAGCAGCGCCCACAGCGCGACCATCAGCAGCACGCCGAGCGCCGCCGTGGCCAGCGACACGAGGCTGAGCGAGACGCCTCCGATGTGCAGGATCCGATCGGCCACCACCGTGGGCACGATCTTGTTGTCGCTGCCGAACACCAGGGCGTCGATGCCACCCAGCGCCAGCGCCAGGCCGAGCGTGAGGATCAGCAAGCCCAGCTCCGATTGGTTCTTCGCCGGCCGCACCAGGACGAGATACACCAGGGCTCCGATCGCGGCGGCGGCTACCAGCGCCAGCACGAACGACACGCCGAACGGCAGGTTCGCTTGGTGAAGCAGGGTGTAGGCGATGAACGTGCCGGCCACCCCGAGGTCGCCGTGGGCGAAGTTGAGGATGCGCGTGGTGCGGTACATGAGCACCAGCCCGAGTGCCACCAGCGCGTAGATGCTGCCGACGGTAGCGCCGCTCACCAGCACCTGCACGAAGTTCTCCAGCGAGCCGTTCACAGCGGCCACGTCTTCCAGAAGCGCTTGATCTTCAGCCAGCGGCCGTAAAGCCCGGCCGGCTCGAGCATCATGATGGCGATCACGATGGCGCCGAACGTCAACTGCGACCACGCCCGGAACGTCGCCAAGACCAGGTCGAGCCCGGTGATGAACCCGGCGCCGAGCAGCGCGCCCGGCAGGAAGCCGAGACCGCCGACGATGATCATCAGCAGGAACTTGATCGACAGCAGCAGGTTGAAACTCTCCGGCGTGATGTAGCCCACCAGCGGGCCGTACAGCGCCCCGGCCAACCCCGCCACGCCGGCCGAGAGCACGAACGCGAGCGTCTTGTAACGCGCCAGGCCGATGCCGCTCATCTGAGCGGCCAGGTCGGCGTCGCGCACCGCGCGGAACGCGCGCCCCACGTGCGAACGCTCGAGGTTGAACGCCATCCACGCCACCAGCGCCGCCAATGCCAGCACCAGGTAGTAGTAGGGCCTGTCCCCGTAGAAGTCGATGCCGAGGAGCACCGGCCGATCGACCAGCATGCCCGTCGACGCGCCGACGTAGCGCCAGTTGTTGAGGATCTGCTGGATCGCCAACCCGAAGCCGAGCGTGGCGATCGCCAAGTACGGACCCTCGAGCCGCAACGCCGGAACGCCGATCACCACGCCCAGTAGCGCCGTGACCAGAACGGCGGCGGGCAGCGTGGCGACGAACGACCAGCCCTCGTTCGCCAGCGCCCCCTGCACGTACGCCCCGGCGGCCAGGAAACCGGCGTGTCCGAGCGACACCTGTCCGGTGAGTCCGACCAGGATCCCCAACGACAGCGCCACCAAGGCGTAGACGTAGAAGAGCGACACGTTGTAGATCAGGTACCCCTTGGCGAACAGCGGCAGCGCCAGGGCGGCCGCGAATGCCAGGCCGGCGACGATCCACGCCTGCGTCCCGCGGATCAGCCAGAGGTCTTCTTCGTACCGTTCACGGAACAGCATGGGCGGCCCTTGGGAACGTTGGCGTCACGACGTCAGGCATTGCCCTCCTTCACCGGCCGGTCGCTGCGCGCGAACGGGCAGGGCGACGGCTCAGGCATAGAGTTCCTCGATCAGGTCGGCGAACTTCTCGGCGATGCTCGAGCGCTTCACCTTGAGCGTGGCGGTGACCTCACCGTCCTCGTGGTGCAGGCGCTTGGGGAGGATGGCGAAGCGTTTGATGGTCTCGACGCGCGCGAGGCTTCGGTTCACTTGCTCGACCTCGGCCTCGATCAGCTTGCGGACCTCGGGGTTGGCGGCCAGGTCGGAGTAGGTCGAGTACGCCAGCTGCCGCTCGGTCGCCCAATGGGTGACGTTGTCCTCGTCGAGCACCAGCAGCGCCACCAAGTACTTGCGGCGGTCGCCGATGACGACGGCGTCGTTGACGTAGATGCTCGACTTGAGCTTGTTCTCGATCTTCTGGGGCGCGATGTTCTTGCCGCCGGCGGTGATGAGGATGTCCTTCTTGCGGTCGGTGATGCGCAGGAACCCGTCGTCGTCGAGCTCGCCGATGTCACCGGTGTGGAGCCAGCCGTCCTCGAGCGCCTCTGCGGTGGCGTTGGGGTCTTTGTGGTACCCGAGGAAGTTGCCTGGACTGTGCGACAGGATCTCGCCGTCCTCGGCGATGCGGATGTCGACGCCTTGGAACGCCGGGCCGACCGTACCGAGACGGACGTCTGCCCGGTTGATGGCGATCAGGCCGGTGCTCTCGGTCAGGCCGTACCCTTCGCGTACGTCCACGCCGATGGCGCGGAAGTAGCCGAGGATCTCCGGCGCGATCGGGGCGGCGCCCGAGATGGCCACCCGCACGCGGTCGAGCCCGAGCCGGATGCGCAGCAGCCGTAGCACCATCAGGTGCCCGAGCGCGCTCGCGGCGCCCACGCCACGACGCACCAAGCCGTCCGCCGTCCCCGCGCCGCGCACGGTGCCGAGCGCCCACTGGTACGCCGCGCGCTTGATCAGGTTGGCGTCTTTCATGTGCAGCTCGACGAGCGAGAACATCTTCTCCCAGATGCGCGGCACCGCGAAGAACACGGTGGGGCGGATCTCCTGCAAGTTGGTGAGCACCGTGTCGAGGTTCTCGGTGAAGCTCACGGTGTAGCCGAACCGCAGCGGCGCCGCCACGCTGATGAGGCGCTCGACGATGTGCGACAGCGGCAGGAACGACAGCAGTTCGTCGCGCTCGTCCATCGGGAACGCTGCTTGCAGCGCGTCGATAGCCCACAGCACGTTGGCGTGGCTGAGCACCGCGCCCTTGGGGTTGCCGGTGGTGCCCGAGGTGTAGATGAAGACCGCGGGGTCGTCGGGACGGATCGCCGCCAGTCGCTCCTCGACCGGCGCAGCGTCGCTGTCGTAACGGGCACGGCCCGCCTCCAGCACGTCGGCCCATGCCACGGTTCCCGGCACGTCCTCGGGTTCGATGACGATCACGAACCGCACGCCTTCGCAGCGCGGCGCGATCGCCAGCCACTTCTCGAGCTGCTCGGCGTCCTCGAGGATCAACCCGACGGCGTCGGAATGGTGAAGGTGGTACTCGAGTTGCTCGGCGCTGCTGGTGGTGTACACGCCCACGGTGGCGCCGCCCGCGGTCTGGACGGCGATGTCGGCCACCATCCACTCCGGCCGGTTCTCGCACAGCACAGCCACGCGCGCCCCCGGCTCGAGGCCGAGGTGGATGATCTCGCGCGCGAGGGCGTTCACTTGCTCGGAGTACTCCGCCCACGTGATGCCACGCCACAAGCCGAACTCCTTGACGCGGTGCGCCAAGGTCATATGGTGCGCGCGCTCACGCAGCAACGCGGGGATGCTGCGCGCGGAACCGTGTTGGTTCTGCATCTTCCGGAGATTCTACCGAGGAACGACGCTGGCGGCAGCCGCTTTTGCATCCGGAAGTGCAACGCCGACTTCCTCCACCAGTCGCCCGACCCAAGCGTTCACGCGTTCGTCGGTGCGCTCGGGCTCGTTGTCCTCGTCCAAACCCAGGCCGAGCAGCCGGTTTCCATGCAACGCGCGCGAAGCCGTGAAGCAGTACCCGCCAGCCGGCCACGTCCCGATCAGCGTCGCGCCGGCCGCGCGGGCCGCGGTGGCAAGGTCTTCGAGCGCGTCCAGGAAGGTGTCGGGGTAGCCGCGTTGGTCGCCGGTGCCGAACAGCGCCACGCGCTTGCCCCGCAGGTCGAGGGCCGCCAGATCCGGGAGGCGCGCCTCCCAGTCGCTCGGAAGCTGACCATTGTTCCAGGTCGAGGACCCCAGCACGATCGGGTCGTGGCGCGAGAGGACGCCGAGGTCGAGCCAGGCGACGTCGTGGTACGTCGTCTCGTTGCCGAACGCCCTCGTAAGCGCGACCGCGACCTTCTCCGCCACGGCGGCCGTGGCACCGAACATGGTGGCGTATACGACGATGGGCCTTCGCACGCCGGCATGCTACGAAGCGTGGCGAGGGCTCGCCTTGACCGGCATCAAGGTCTCGGAGGTCGCGGGTCCCGTGCCGGGCGCGGGAACTCGCCCGCGGCCTCGCTCGCGAGCGCGACGCCGAGTTCGGCTACGCGACGGTCCGGCGAAGGGAAGAAGCGCCCGCAGGTGCCACCGAGCGCGGCACCACGAGCGCCTCTCCACGTCGACGGGCTGCGCTGCGCGCGCAGGGCCCGGCCGCCGTTACTTCTTGTCGCCGACCTGATCCTTCAAGCTCTTGCCGGCCTTGAACGCCGGGTACTTGCTCGCCGGGATCTTGATCTTCTCGGTAGTGCCGGGCTTCACGCCGGTCCGAGCCTTGCGCTTGCGCACCTCGAAGGTGCCGAAACCGGTGAGCGTGACCTTGGACCCCTTGGCGATGCTGTTGGACATCGACTCGAGGAGAGCGTCCATGGTCTCCTTGACGGACTTCTTGGACAGTCCGGTCTCTTCGGCGACCATGTCGACCAGGTCGGCCTTGCTGACGGTCTTGGCCTTGGCCATGCGCGAGCTCCTTTCTTGAACTCGTCAAGAGTATAGGGCATGGGGAAGGGGAAAACCACGGGTCCGCACGATGGCGCTGGGAAAACCCGCCCGTCGCGCCCCGGCACCGTCGTTGGTGAGCCGGATCCTGGCACGGCTGACAACGCAGCAGCATGGACATATACTCTGGCGTGCACTTCGCTCCGAACGGTACCGGTTCACGCCTGGGAAGCCCGTTCCCAACGGCGTTTGTCCGACGCGCCTGGGCGCTCGCGTGCTTGGTCGCGTGCTGCCTCTTCGGCGCAGCATCGGCGCAGGATGCAGCCGCGCCGGTGGAAGGCCGGAACGTCCTGGTGGTCGACGGACGCGAGCGTGGCTACGAGTTGCATCTTCCCGTACCCTCCGACGCGTCCGAAGCCGGGGCCGGATCCGAAGCGGGTCTTGTCGACGTGGCCGGCGCGCCCTTGGTCATCTTGTTGCACGGGCGCGGCGGCACGGGTGCCGGGATGCGCGATGTCACGGCGTTCGACGCCGTGGCCGACGCGCACGGGTTGGTCGTGGCGTATCCCGACGGTATCGCCCACGAGTGGAACTACGCCCGCGGCTTGCCCGGCTACGAGAAGGTGGAGGACGCCGACCGAGACGACGTGGTGTTCATGGCGGCGTTGGCACAGCATCTGGTGACGTCGCTCGACCTCGACGGCGAGCGCACCTACCTGGCCGGCTTCTCGAACGGCGGCTTCATGACGAACCGCGTGGCTTGCGAGCGCCCCGACCTCTTCGCTGCGTACGGCAGCGTAGGCGGCGCCGGCTTCGGGGGGATGACGCAGTTGTGCGCGCAGGAGCCGCCGGCTGCGTTCCTGATCATGCACGGCACCGCCGACCCGATCGTGCCGTGGGACGGGATCACCGTGCGGGCCGAGGACGGCCGCGAAGCGGAGATCCTGATGTCGGTGCCGCGCACGCTCGCCTACTGGGCGTCGCGCGCCGGCTGTGCCACCGAGGGCCAGCGAAGCTCGATCCCGGAGACCGGCGCTTCGCCCGGTACGCGCGTCGAATTGCTTGGCGTCGGCGGCTGCGCCACCGGCGGGCAGGTCATCCTCGTAGCCGTCGTCGGTGGCGGCCACGTTTGGCCGGGCGTGCCCTCCCTACCGGAGGAGACGCTCGGTCGCATCAACTTCGACATCGACGCCGGCGAGATGCTGTGGGGCTTCTTCGAAGCGAACCCACCGCGCGAACTGCCGTAGCGCGGGTCGTCGATTCGCCCCCGGTGACCCACCGAGGACGTTCGCCCGAGGACGCGCGAGCGGTACGGGCATAGTCTGGGTGCGACATGTCCTCCGACCTCATCGTCGTCCTCGTCATCCTGGTGGTCGCGGTCGCCTTGTTCGTCAGCGACAAGGTTCGCCTCGACCTCGTCGCGGTACTGGTGGTGTTGGCCCTGTCCTTGACGGGCGTGCTCACGCCGGCCCAGGCGCTCGCCGGCTTCGCCGACCCGTTGGTGATCATGATCGCCGGGCTGTTCGTGGTGGCGGGCGCGCTGACCCAGACGGGCATCGCGCAACGCGTGGCGCGCGGCATCGGCGACTTGGCAGGCAACGACGAGATGCGCTTGGTGGCGGCGATCATGCTCGCCACGGCGGTGCTGTCGGGCTTCATGAGCTCGACCGGAACCGTGGCGGTGATGCTGCCGATCGTGGTGGCGTTGGGGTGGCGCGCCGGAGTCAGTCCTTCGCGCTTGCTCCTCCCGCTTGCGTTCGCTTCGCTGCTCGGCGGGATGCTCACGTTGATCGGGACGCCGCCGAACCTGGTGGCGTCCCAGTTGCTCGAAGACAAGGGGCGGGCGCCACTCGGCTTCTTCGCCTTCACGCCCGTCGGCGCCATCGTGACGGTCGTCGGGATCGCCGTGATGGCGCTGGTTGGGCGCCGGCTGTTGCCGAAGCGTGCCCCGATCGCGCCGGGCGGCGCTTCGAGCGAGCGGGAGCCGTTGCAGGAGGTGGCCCAACGCTACGGCCTTCCCGACCGGTTCGCGCGCCTGGTGGTGCCGGCCGCCTCGCCGTTGGTGGGCGCCACCCTCGGTGACCTGAAGTGGCCGCAGCGCCTCGGAGTGCAGGTGTTGGCGGTCGATACCGATCCTGCCGCGGTGCGCGCGCACCGGCGCTCCCGGAGGCACCTCGGTAGGTCGAAGCGCATCGGCCCCGGGACGCGCATCGAAGAGGGCGACCGCATCCTGCTGCAGGGCAGCCGTGACGGCATGGCGAGACTCGCGGCCGACTGCGCCGTGCGGCTCGTGACCGTCGACCCTTCGGACGAGGGCATCGTGCCGGCCGACCTCACGTTCGCCGAGGTCCTGCCGACGCCGCGCTCGCGCTGGTTGGGGCAGACGCTCGCCAACCTCCGCTTCCGCGAGCGCTTCGACCTGCAGGTCGTCGCACTCCGGCGCGGCGTCGACACCGTACGCGACGGTCTGGCGTCGGAGCGTCTACGCTTCGGCGACACGCTGCTGGTGGAGGGCCCGATCGCTGCGCTCGCGCTCCTGCGCCAAGAGCGTCACGACGCGGTGGTGCTGAGCGTCGCCGGTCATACCGACGAGTCGGCGCCGAAGCGCGACAGGGCCCCGGTGGCTGCGATGATCTTGGCGGCGATGCTGGCGGTGCTGACCTTCGGCTGGTTGCCCGCCGTGATCGCGGTGGTGGCTGCCGCCGCGGCGTTGGTCCTGACCGGCTGCATCGACATGGACGAGGCGTACCGCAGCATCCAATGGCCGTCGGTCGTGCTGATCGCCGGGATGCTCCCGCTCGCCACCGCCCTCGAGGCGAGCGGCGGAGTGCAGGCCGCCGTGAACGTTCTGGTGGCGACGCTCGGTTCGTACGGTCCGTTGGCGTTGGCGGCTGCGCTGTTCCTGCTGACCTCGGTCGCCAGTCAGGTGATCTCGAACACCGCCACGGCGGTGCTGCTCGCTCCCATCGCGTTCGAGGCGGCGTTGCTCCTCGACATCGCGCCGGAGCCGATGGTGGTGGTGGTGGCGTTGGCGGCGTCCACCGCGTTCGCTTCCCCGGTGGCGTCGCCGGTCAACACCCTCGTACTCGGCCCGGGTCAGTACCGGTTCATGGACTTCGTGCGCATCGGGGTGCCACTCCAAGTCGTGGTGATGATCTTGACGCTGTTGCTGGTGCCGGTGTTCTTCCCGTTCTGACGGTCCGATGAGCCGCCGGCGCTTGCCTGAAGCGCGCCGCTCGGCTATACTTCGACTTCTGGAAGCGTGGCGGCCCCCGGTGGGCGCCGCCCGCGGTTTCGTGGGTCGAAACACGGGCCGCGTCCGCAACCGGACGACGGCTCTGGAGGTCGAAGATGTACGCAATCGTGGAATCGGGCGGGAAGCAGTACCGCGTGGCGGAAGGCGACGTGGTGCGGCTCGAGAAGCTGGACGCCGAGGCCGGCGCCGTCGTGGATCTGCCCGTATTGATGCTCGGAGGCGAGACGGTGACGATCGGCGCCCCGCGCGTCGAGGGCGCCAGCGTCCAGGCCGAGGTCGTGTCGCATGGCCGTGGTGAGAAGATCCACGTCTACAAGTTCAAGGCGAAGGCGAACTACCGGCGGCACATCGGCCACCGGCAGCCGTACACCGAGGTCCGGATCACGAAGGTCCAGGGCTGAAGGCAGCGAGGAGACGGTCTTAGATGGCACACAAGAAAGGCGTCGGTAGCTCCAAGAACGGGCGCGACAGCCAGTCCAAGCGCCTCGGTGTGAAGCGCTTCGACGGCCAAGTCGTGGCGGCCGGCAACATCCTCGTTCGTCAGCGCGGCACCAAGTTCAAGCCCGGCCGCAACGTCGGCTTGGGCAGCGACTTCACGCTCTTCGCGCTGCGCGACGGTGTCGTGCGATTCGCGAACAAGGGCGCCAAGGGCCGCTTCGTCAGCATCGAGATGACCCCTTCCGAGGCGGTCGCGGCCGACTGATCCGCCCAACCGCGGCGACATCGAATCTTGACGCGGCCCTCGAAGCGGGGCCGCGTTCTTCATGGAGTTGGTATGCCGTTTCGTGACGTGCTCGAGATCCACGTGCAAGGAGGGAAGGGCGGCGATGGCGCCCTCTCCTTCTTGCGGCTGAAGTACGTCCCGAAGGGCGGGCCCGACGGCGGCCACGGCGGCCGCGGCGGCTCGGTGATCTTGCGCGCCATCGACGACGTGTCGTCGCTCGACAAACTGGTCGGACGCACACAGTTCCGAGCGCAGACCGGAGCGCAGGGCGAAGGCCGCAACAAGGCAGGCCCGGGCGGCGAGGATCTCGTGATCGACGTGCCGGTCGGTACCATCGCCTTCGACGTGGACACCGGCGAGCGGCTGGCGGA
This sequence comes from Trueperaceae bacterium, assembly GCA_046484635.1. Taxonomy (GTDB): domain Bacteria; phylum Deinococcota; class Deinococci; order Deinococcales; family Trueperaceae; genus CAZACZ01. The sequence continues at coordinate 30,059 of JAWOIL010000069.1, read as the reverse complement.
CCTGGTGACGGTCGGCGAGACGGCGGTGGTGGCGAGCGGCGGAGAGGGTGGCCGCGGCAACGCCGCCTTCGCCAACTCCCAACGGCGCACGCCGCGGTTCGCCGAGCGGGGCACGCCGGGGGAACGCAGGCACCTGCGCCTCGAGCTTCGCACCATCGCCGACGTCGGGCTGGTCGGCTACCCGAACGCGGGCAAGTCGAGCCTGTTGGCGGCCGTGTCGAAGGCGAGACCGGTGATCGCCGATTACCCGTTCACGACGCTCAGCCCGAACCTCGGTGTGGTCGAGCGTTCCGACTCAGCCGAACGCGCGCGGCTGACCATGGCCGACATCCCCGGGATCATCGAGGACGCCCACCTGGGCAAGGGACTCGGGCTCGAGTTCCTGCGCCACATCTCGCGCACCCGGTTGTTGGTGTACGTGCTGGACATCGCCAGTGAACCCGTCACCACGCTCGAAGCGCTGCAGCGCGAGCTCCAGGAGTACGATCCCGACCTGCTCGATCGCCCCGCCCTGATGGCGCTGAACAAGGCCGACCTGGCGGGTGACGGGCCGCCTTCGGCGTTGGACGAGGTGGTCGAGGCCGAGCAGGAACTGGCGCGTTTCGGCCTTCCCGTGCTGAGCGTGTCGGCCCTGACGGGTGCGGGCCTGGACGGCTTGGTGGAGACGCTGTTCGACCTGCTTCCGCCGCGACCCGAGCCCGTCAAGGCGCCCACGGGCAGGCACGTGGTGGTGGAGCGCCTGCGTGTGTCGCGCGACATGAGCGGCACCGGCTGGGTCGTGACCGGCAGCGCCATCGAGGCGGTGGTGGCGCGGTTCGACCCGAACAACCGCGACGCGGTGGCGTACCTACAGCACCACTTCCGCACCCTCGGGGTGAACACTGCGCTGAAGAAGGCCGGCGCCCAGTCGGGCGACGAGGTGAACATCGGCGGGGCGGTCTTCGACTACTTCGACGACACCAGTGCTGCGGAGTCGGCGAGCCGCGAGGACGATGGTGCGGGGGATAGCGGTGGCGGCTGGGCAGCGGACGACGCCTCGGCGGACGAAGTTGGGGTCGACGACAATCGCTCGGCGCATGCCGACACCTCGGCCGATGCCGACGACTCGGCCGATGCCGACGCCTCGCATGACGCCGACGCCTCGGCCAATGCCGACGTCTCGGCCAATGCCGACGTCTCGGCCAATGCCGAGGACGACGTCGGATGACGCTGGCCTCATGCTACTTTGACCGTACGCCGGCTGCCGGCGTGACGGTCTTTGGAGACATGGCCCGCCGCCGCCGCGGGGTGCCTACCGCCCGCGGCGCGGGCCGAGGGGGTCGACCGTTCGGGCAGTCGCCGTCATGAGCATGATCGAGGATCGCGTAGCTCACGAAGCCTGCTCGCGTCCCACCGTGGCGCCGTATTGCGAACGCGTGCGCAGCGTCGTCGGCGGGGAACGGTTCGAGCACATCCGGCGCGTCGCCCATCTCGCCGACGAGATCGCCGCCGCGAACGGGTTCACGCAACCCGAACGAGAGCAGGTGGCGTTGGCCGCGGTCCTGCACGACGCCGCGCGCGACCTGCCCGAGGAGGAGTTGTTGGCCATGGCGCCGCCCACGTGCGACGTGGAGGCGGAGCACCCGCTCGCGCTTCATGGCCGCGTCGGCCGGATGTTGGCCGAGGCATGGGGCGTGCACGACCCCGAGGTCCTGGAAGCGATCGAGGGCCACGTCTTCGGAGTACCGCGGTCGAACCGCATCGGCATGACGGTGTACGTGGCCGACGTTTGCGAACCGGGTCGAGGCGTGAACGACGACATCCGGGGCCTCGCACTGCGAGACCTCGAAGGCGCCTACCGCCAGGCCGTTCGCAGCAAAGTGACGTACTTGCAACGAACGGGGAAGGCGATCCACCCCCGCACCCTGCGGGCCTACGAGGAGATCGATGACACGCCGTAACGCTCGTCTGTTGACCTTGCTGGGCCTGCTGGTCGCGCTCACCGGCCTGATCGGTTTCTGGCTCACGCGCGACGTCGCCCGTCGCGCCCTCAGCGACGAACAGCGGGAACTGCTGGGCCTGGAGGCGGACGACTTCCACGTCAGCATGGTGGTGGCGGGTCGCGACATCTTCTACGACGACAGCGAGGCCACGCCGATCTACGCCCAGGACGGCACCATCGTCGGTTGGAACTACGACGGCTTCACCAGCACCGCCGGCATCAACACCGACACCATCATCTACGTCGACGTCAAGGGTGACGACATCACGATGATCGCCATCCCGCGCGACCTCTACCTCCAGGACGTCGGTCGCCGCATCAACGGCGTGTACGCCCGCGGCGGCGCCGAGGACCTCAGGCGCCGGGTCGAGGCCGTCCTGGGTGTGCCGGTCGACTACTACGCCATCGTCAAACTCGACATCTTCCAAAGCCTGGTCGACGCCCTCGGTGGGGTCCAGGTGGACGTGCCGTACCCGATGCACTACGACGACAACGTCGGCGGACTGCACATCCACTTCCCCGCGGGTCCGCGTCACATGGACGGCGTCGACGCCAGCAAGTTCATCCGCTACCGGGCCAGCCTGCGCGGCGACATCGACCGCCTCGACAACGTCAAGCGCTTGGCGTACGCCATGCTGCAGCGGGTGAAGGAACTCCACGTGCGCGCCGTGACGATGTTGCCGGAACTGGTCGACACCTTCTTCAGCGACGTCGAGACGAACGCCAGCCCGGCGCTGGCGCGCCAGCTCGCGACACGCGTCCCCAACCTCACGCTCTCCACCACCGCCACGCTGCCGAACGAGGAGGCGACCGTCGAGGGTGTCGGCTCCGTCGTGCTGTACGACCCTGCCACGGTGCATGCGTTCATGGCGGGCACCTTCGGGGGCACGCCGCGCGTGTTCCGTGACGCACCCGACGTCACGCTGCTCGTCACCGATCGCAGCGGTACGCCCGGCCTGGCCGACTGGTACCGCGAGCGCCTGATCGGGTTCGGCGTGCCCGAGGACCGCATCCTCGTGCGTCAAGGCGAGGTGGACCCGACGCCCACCCGCGTCCTGGCCACGCTGGCCACCTGGGACGACGCCGATTACTACGCCGAGCTCCTACACACAGGCAAACAGCAAGTCGACCGCTTCCAACCGTTCCAGGGCACCCAAGTGGGGCTGGAGTTCGTGCTGGGCTCCGACGCCGCCGCCCGCATCTCCCGGCCCGAGACGGTACTCGCCGTCCACGACGAACCATGACCGGAGGACCCGACGTGACAACCGAACCTACGCCATCCGGGCGCCACGCCGTAGCGAGCGCCGCTGACGAACACGCCACCGAGCCCCAAGCGGCCGCTGCCGCCAAGGAGTCAGGCACGACCGCAACCCCGGCCACATCGGCCGTCGACATCGCTGGCAGTGTGCCCGATGACGTGCAGCTCATCGTCGACGCGTTGGACGACAAGCGCGCTGCCGACATCGCCGTGCTCGACCTTCGTAGCGTCTCCGAAACGCTCGATTGGTTCGTGGTGGCCACGGGCGAATCGAGCCTGCAACTCAAGGCGCTCGAAGACTCCGTCCGGGAACGGATGAAGGCGCACGGCTACCTACCGCGCGGCGTCGAAGGGCCGTCCGTGCGCTGGGTCTTGCTCGATTACGGCGTGGTCGTGGTGCACGTCATGAGCCCGGAGGCGCGCGAGTTCTACGACCTCGAGGGCCTGTGGGCCGACGCCGAACGGATCGACGTAACGCCCAGGCAGTGACGACTGCGGCGACGTCCTCGCGCGAGCCTGCACACTGGGCCGAGCGCGTCGCCTACCGGCACCTACTCGCGCTCGGCTGGCGGCCGCTAGCCGTCAACTACCGGCTTCGCGGCGGAGAACTCGACCTCGTGTTCGAAGAGGGAAGCACGGTCGTGGTAGTCGAGGTGCGTCAACGCAAGAGCGTGCGCTTCGGCGACCCGGCCGAGACGATCGACGCGCGCAAGCTCGGCCGCGTCCGCGCCACCGCACGGCACTTCGCTTCCACCGTGCTCCGCGCGCCCGACGTCGCCATGCGCATAGACGCGGTCGTGCTCGTCGGCGACGAACGCCGGCACACCGTTCGGCATCTGAAGGACGTCGGCTGAGCGAGGTGGCGCCGGCGGTCGCCCGCTAAGCGCGTCGTGGGCGGTGCGGGAAGGTCGGTCGCCGCGCCAGATGCTGCCCGGCCATGGCCCGGCGGGCATCGGCCGGGAACCGGGGCCCGTGCGATACTTGCCGCGTGCAGTCCGTCGCCATCATCGACCTCGGCAGCAACACGGCTCGCCTGGTCGCGCTGGAGTTCGAACCCGAACGCCGCTTCCAGATGGTCGACGAGTTGCGGCAGGTCGTGCGGCTGTCGGAGGGGATGGGCGAGGAGCGCCGGATCCGACGCGCGCCGTTCGAGCGCGCCATCGACGCGCTCCGCACGTTCCGGAGTTACTGCGACGCCGCGCACGTGCAGCACGTGCACGCCACCGCCACCAGCGCCGTTCGTGTGGCGGTGAACGGCGCCGAGTTCGTAGCCGCCGCCCGTGACAGGGCAGGCATCGACCTTCGCGTGCTGTCGGGCGAGGAGGAGGCCGGCGCGGGCGTGCTCGCCGTCGCGAACTCGCTTCCTTTCCCCGACGCGGTGGTGTTCGACCTCGGTGGTGGAAGTATGCAGGTCAGCGCGATGCAAGACCGGCGCTATCGCGCGGGCCGCGCGTACCCGCTGGGGGCGGTGCGTACCACCGAGGAGTACCTCTCCAGCGATCCACCCAAGTCGAAGCAGGTCAAGGCGTTGTCGCGCGCCGTCCGCCGCGCGCTCGAGGACGACCTCACGCGTTTGCCGCGCGGCGTGCCTGTGGTGGGGATGGGCGGCACCTTGCGCAACCTCGCCAACGTGGTGCAGCAAGCGGACGAACATGCGCCACCGCTGCTGCACGGCTATCGTCTGCAACGCAGCCGACTGGCCGCGTTGGTGGACGACCTCATCGCCATGCCGGTCGAGGCGCGCCGCGACGTCGTCGGTCTCAATCGCGATCGCGCCGACATCATCGTCGCAGGCGGCATCGTCATCCGCACGCTGCTCGAACGGTTGCACGCAGACGAGGTGGTCATCAGCGGTCAGGGTCTGCGTGAGGGCCTGTTCTACCCATACCTGTTCCCGCAGGACGACCACCTCGCTCCCGACGTCCGCACGTTCTCGGTTTGGAATCTCGAGCGCGAGTACCACGACCACCCGGCGCACGACGGCCACGTGCGCGACCTCGCGCTTCGGTTGTTCGATGACCTGCGGCCGCGGCACGGGTACGACGAGGCGGAGCGCCGGTTGTTGGCCGCCGCCGCCGTCGTCCACGACATCGGGATGGCCATCGACTACTACGCTCACCACAAGCACGGCATGTACCTGGTGATGGGAAGACCGTTGGCCGGCTTCGAGCACCGTGAGCAGGCGATCATCGGCTTGTTGGTGCGCTACCACCGCCGCGGCACGCCTTCGGAGCAAGGACTCGGCGCCTTGCTGGAAGCCGGCGACATGCAACTCGTGCGCGTCCTGGCCGGCATCTTGCGGATGGCGGAGTACCTCGATCGCGCGAAGTCGCAACGCATCCAGGACGTGCGCTGCGCAGATCCGCTGGCGAACCCCCTCCAGATCGAAGCGGCCTCCCGCACCGAGGCGCACGTCGAGGTCCAGATGGCGCAACTGCGCTCCGACCTCCTTGCCGACGCCTTGGGTGCGGCCATCGAGGTCGTTCCCGCCATGGCGAAGGCGGCGAGCCCATGAACTCCGGCGGCCCTGGCGGCCCTGGCGGCCCCATGAGCGCCGCTGGCCCCGGGGGCTCCGGCGGCCCCATGAGCGCCGCTGGCCCCGGGGGCTCCGGCGGCCCCACGAACGTGCCGGCCGGCGCCGAGATCCGTATCAAGATCTGCGGCATCACCCTTCCGGAGGACGCGGTCTCGGCGGAGCGGGCCGGCGCGGACGCCATCGGTTTGATCTTCGCGGCGACCTCGAAGCGCCGCATCGACCGAGCGCGCGCGCGGGCCATCGTGGCCGCGGTCGGACCGTTCCTGGTGCGCGTGGGCGTGTTCGTCGACGCCGCCATCGAGGAGGTACGCGACGCGGTGCGCGACCTGCGCCTGGACGCCGTGCAACTCCACGGTAGTGAGGGGGCCGACTATGCCGCCGCATTGCGCCGCGACGTGCGGGTCGTGCGCGCCGTGAGGTTCGGGAAGGACGTCACGCCCGAAGCACTCGCGTCGTACCCTGCCGACGCCATCTTGCTCGACGCGGCGCGCCCCGGTTCGGGAGAAGCGTTCCGATGGAGCGAAGCCCGGGCTTGGCGCGGACATCCCCGCCTGATCCTCGCCGGTGGCCTGACGCCCGAGAACGTCGGCGCCGGCATTCACGCGCTCCGGCCGTACGGTGTCGACGTCGCCAGCGGCGTAGAGCGCGCAGCCGGCGTGAAGGACGCGGCGCGGATCGCTGCGTTCGTGCGGGCGGCCCGCGGCGCCTCCGAGGGGTAGCCACGGCGCCCGCCGTGAGTGTCTCGCGCCGCCCATTCGCGGGCTCTCCAGGGGCAATGCACCCCGAGGTTGCCCTTGGAATCGGAACGCTCGGGTTTCTCCACAATCACGCGAAGTTTTCCACAGGCTTGTGGATAACCTCGGTTCGCGCGCCAGAGACGGCGACTGCGACGGGTCAAATCGCTTCTGCCCGTCCAGGACGTGGTTTCTGGCACCGAAACCCAACTCGGACCCCCATACCAGAGCCGCCTACCCGCTGTCAAGACCGCGGACTTATCCACAGAAACCTCTGGTTATCCACACGCCGTTCCCAAGCGCGTCTGCGTCGTCCGCGCGGGCCGTACGGGGTCACGATGTAGGCTGACGGGGAGGGTCCGCCGCGGCGGTCGAAACCGGGTCCGCCGCCGATGCGCGCTGTGGACCGAGAGAGGATCGAACGATGAACACCATCACCATCGGCGACGCCCGCCGGTTCTCGCTCGCCGGCGTCCAACACAACGACCTCGTCGAGCAAGACGACCTGCGCGTCGCGATGCTCTGCTTCGAGGCGGGCCAACTCGACGAAACGCGAGACCTCGGTCACACCGCCGTCTACCAGGTGCTGGAAGGCGAGGCGTTGGTGCGCGCCGGCGACGAGACCGAGCGCCTCGGGAAGGGCAAGCTGTTGACCGTGCCCGCCGGTACCGAGCACCGGATCGAGAACGCCGGTGGCGGGCTGCTGGTCGTGCTGGCGTTCACGCCGCGTTGACCCGAGCGGCGCGGCGCGCGTCATGGCGGTGCAGGCGAGCGTCGGCGGGGTGCGCGCCAGGACTGCGCGCGCCGAGACCGGGCGCGCCAGGACTGCGCGCGCCGAGACTGGGCACGCCAGGACTGGGCGCGTCATGGCGGTGCTGGCGAGCGTCGGCGGGGGCCCGCCGCCTGCTGGCTAGGAACGCACGGAGTTGGTCGTGAACGGGGTCCGGGCGTGAGCAAGAAGGCTTCCAAGAGCGGCGCAGCTCGCCCGCAGGGCCGCGGTTCGAAACGGTCGATCGCGCGTGTGGACAGCGCCGTCACACTCGACGAGCGCCGGGCCGGTGCCTTCCATGCCAACCGCAAGGCTTGGACGGCCGCGGCCGCGGAGCTGACGGAGCAGCGCGAGCAGATCGCGCTCGGCGGCGGCGCAAGCGCCGTGAAGCGCCAACACGCCAAGGAACGCTGGACGGCGCGTGAGCGCATCGCCGCGCTGCTCGACCAAGACGCCCCCGCGTTCGACGAGCTGATGACCTTCGCCGGTTGGAGGATGTACGAGGACGAAGGGGGCGCCCCCGCCGGCGGCGTGGTGACGGGCATCGGCCGCGTTGCCGGGCGCGACTGGATGATCGTTGCCAACGACGCCACCGTCAAGGCCGGGGCCTTCTTCCCGATCACCGCCAAGAAGGTGATCCGGGCGCAGACCATCGCGCAGGAGAACCGCATCCCGACCATCTATCTGGTCGACTCGGCCGGCGTGTACCTGCCGATGCAGGACGAGATCTTCCCGGACCAGGACGACTTCGGCCGTGTCTTCTACCTCAACGCCCGCATGAGCGCGATGGGCATCCCCCAACTCGCCGCCATCATGGGCAACTGCGTCGCCGGCGGGGCGTACCTGCCGGTGATGTGCGACACCCTGGTGATGACCGACGGCTCCGGCCTATACCTGGCCGGACCGGCGTTGGTGAAGGCCGCCATCGGCCAGGACGTCGGCTCCGAGGAGCTGGGCGGCGCCCGCATGCACGCCGAGATCGCCGGTACCGTGGACTTCCGCGAACCGGACGACGCCCACGCCATCGAGCGACTCCGCCGCCTGGCGGCGAGCTACGCCCCGCCGGAGCTGGCGGCCTGGGCGCGCGGCAAGACCGAGCCGGCGCCACCGCGTGAGCGGGAAGCCGACATCGAGGGGATCCTGCCGGTCGAGGGAGGCGCCAAACCGTACGACGTGCGCGAAGTGCTGGTGCGGCTGCTCGACGCTTCCGAACTGGACGAGTTCAAGGCCGAGTACGGGAAGACGCTCGTGTGCGGCACCGGTCGCTTGGGCGGCTACCCGGTGGGGATCGTGGCGAACCAGAAGGTGGTCGTGAAGAACCGGGGACGCCTGCAGGTCGGCGGCGTCATCTACGCCGATGCGGCGGACAAGGCCGCGCGCTTCATCCTGAACTGCAACCAGGCCGGCATCCCCATCCTGTTCTTCCACGACGTCAACGGCTTCATGGTCGGCAAGGAGAGCGAGGAAGAAGGCATCATCCGCCGCGGCGCGAAGATGGTGAACGCCGTGTCGAACAGCGTCGTGCCGCGGATCAGCGTGATCCTGGGCGGCTCGTACGGCGCAGGGCACTACGCCATGAGCGGCAAGGCGTACGCCCCACGCTTCCTGTTCGCCCTGCCGAGCGCCCGCTACAGCGTGATGGGCGGGCAGCAGGCGGCCAAGACGATCCTCGACATCCAGGCGGCGCAACTGAAGCGCAAGGGGATCGAGCCTGACGACGACACCTTGGCCGAGCTGTACGAGCGCATCAAGGCCGGGTACGACGAGGCGCTCGACATCCGGTACGCCGGCGCGCGCCTGTGGATCGACGAGATCGTGTTGCCCTCGGAACTACGGCAGCGCTTGATCCGCGCCTTGGACGCCTGCGCGCACGACGTGGGACACGAGGAGTTCCGGCTCGGGGTGTTCCAGGTCTGACGGCGCGCGACGCATGGCGCTACGCGCGACGCGACGCGTGGCGCTACGCGCGCTCGGTGTCCGGCTCGGGGAAGTTGCCGGGCTTCCACTTCACGGTGCAACCTACCGCCCACGTCTCCGGTTCGTCGGGCGCCCGGCCCGCCAGCAAGGCGTCCAGGGCGTCGCGCAGTTCGGAGCGCGTGACCCCGGCCGGGTCCTTCGGGCTGTCGTCGATGCGGCCGTGATACGCCAGTCGGCGATGCTCGTCGAAGACCAGCACCTCCGGCGTGCGGAAGGTGCGGTAGGCCATGGCGACGCGCTGGTCCTCGTCGAACAGGTACGCGAACGGGAGGTCGTGTTCCTCGGCGAAGCGCGCCATCGCGTCGGGGGCGTCGTCGGGGTACGCCGCGGCGTCGTTCGAGTTCACCATCACGAACGTGGCGTCCAGCTCGTACGCGTGCGCGAGCGCCGTCAGGCGGTCGACGTTGGCGAGCACGTACGGGCAGTGGTTGCACCCTTGGACGAAGACGAACAGCTTGGTGGTCACGTCCTGCAGGCGCACGCGCGCGCCGGCCGTCCGTTGGTTCACCGCGGGTAGGTCGAAGTCGGGCGCGTCGGCGCCGATCGCGAGCGGAGCAGGATGTACGGCGGCAGGTGGTTTCGGTTCGGGCATCGCGCACCTCCTCGGTACGCTCCCAGCATCACCCGGCCCCGGCCGCCACCTTCGTCGCCTGGGTTGCCTGGCGAAGTACACTGCCCACGCATGGCGGAAACCGGCGCGAACTTCCTGCCTTCACGGTGGCGTCCATGACTTTCGCGGCGCCCGCGTACCTCTGGCTCCTGTCGGCGCTTCCCCTGGTGATCGCGCTGCACTACCTGCGTGCTCGTCGCCGGCGTCACGACGTGTCGGCCTTGTTCCTGTGGCGTAAGGCGCGGCAGACCGTCGCCCGCAGACGCCGTTTCTCGCCGACGTGGTTGTTGGTGGCGCAGTTGGCGTTCACCGCCTTGGCCGCGCTGGCGCTGGCGCAGCCGCGTATCGCCACCACCGCCCTGCCCGACCGCGTGTTACTGCTCGACGTGTCCGCCAGCATGGCTGCCTCGGCGGGCACGGCGGGCGCCGCCGACACGACGCGACTCGATCTTGCCCGCGCCGCCGCGAAGGACCTGTTGGCCGGAGCGGGTCGCGTCGCGATCGTGCGGGTCGGCGTGGAACCGCGCGTGGTGGCCCCGCTCGACGCAGCGGCGGACGAGCGCGCGGCTGCCATCGATGCCGTCGTTCCCGGTGACGCCCAGGCAGACTTGTCACGCGCCCTCGACCTGGCCGCGGCGCTGCTGCCGGGCGCCGAGATCCACCTGTTCACCGACCAGGAGATCGATCTCGGTCGGGTGCAGGTGCATCGCTTCGGCAACGACGTCGAGAACGTCGGTATCGCCGCGTTCGACGTCGCCATCGACCAGGCGTTCGTCAGCCTGGTCGCCAGCGGATCACGCCCTCGCGAGGTCGAGGTGCGCTTGCTGCACGAAGACGCCGAGATCGCGCGCGGCACCGTGCTGGTGCCCTCCGACGGCGCCGGCAGCATCACCTTCCCGCTCACGGACGTCGTCGGTGTCATCGAAGCGCGCCTCAGCGTGCCGGACGGCGACGCGCTCGCACTGGACGACCGCGCCTTCGCCGGCAGCCGCCCACTCACGATCGTCACGGACGACGCGCACGGCCCGCTCCTGCGCGCGCTGGAGGCGATGCCGAACGCCGAGACGTCGTTGGTGCGAGCGGCCGCGTTGCTGGCTGCCGACCTGCACGTGCTGTCGCGCGCGAACGCCGAGGGGCTCCCACCCGGGCGGTACTTGATGTTCGCGCCGCCGGCCGAAGCGCCCGACTACCGCGTGGTCAAGGACTGGGACCGTGCCCACGACCTACTGCGGTTCGTCGACCTGCGCGACACCGTGGTCGGACTCGACCCGACGAGGGAAGCGTGGGAGGAGGAAGGTTGGCTCGTACTCGCACGGACGGCCGACCTCACGCCCGTCCTCCGCTTGCGCGAGGACGAGGACTTCTGGATCCTGCAGGCCGCGTTCCATACGAGCCAGACCGACCTCGTGCTTCGGCCGGCGTTCCCCGCCCTGATCGCGAACGTGGTGGCGGCGATGGAGCCGACCGAGCGCATCCGACTCGGCGAGACGGCGGCGACGGGGGACACCGGTCCGGTGCTCGTGCCGGGCGTGCATGCGCTCGACGGGACCGTGGTGCTGGCGTCGCTGTTCTCTTCGGCCGAGTCGCGTTTGCCGCGCAGCGGCAGCATCTACGGCGGCGTGGCCGGCCTCAGCGCAGGGCGGATCGGCGTGCCGGCGGGGAACGGCGCCGCCGCCGAGGGCAGTGTTGACGGCGCCGGCGACGGAGTCGACGCTGTCGGCGCCGCAGGCTCGGGTGCCAACGCACCCGCGAGCGCTGCCGGTGCGGCCGGCGGCGGCGAGAACGGTGCGCCGCCGCCGCGTGAACGCGCCACGCCCATCGCGTGGGCGCTATTGGCGTTGGCGTTGCTGGCGCTCACGGCGGAATGGCTGTTGTTCGGTGGCATCATCGGGCGCCGAACCGCGGCCCGAAGCGTTGTAGGGTGACGTCCATCAGATGACGGACGCGGGGTCCCTGCGCTCCGCGGCGTCCGGGAGGTACGCGCGCCTTGGCCCGAGCAGATCTTAGCTTGCCCCTCGTGGTCGTCTTCATCCTCGGGATGGGGCTGGCGACGCTGAACAGCGCTGCGCCCGCGAACGAGTTCATGCGCCAAGTGGTGTTCCTGCTCGGCGGCCTGGTCATCATCGCGGGGTTGCTCTGGTTGGGGAAGTCCCGCATCATGCGGGCGGCGCCGCACGTCTACTTCGTCAGCATCGGGTTGTTGCTGATGACACGCGTGTTCGGCACGGAAGTGAACGGCGCCAAGTCGTGGCTCCAGCTCGGACCGCTGCCAGGGTTCCAGCCTTCGGAGCTCGCCAAGCTCGGGCTGATCATGATGCTGGCCGTCGCCATGCACGAGCGGCCCATCCGGCGCCTGACCGACTACCTGCGCATCGGCCTGATCGCCGCGCCACCCATCGGGCTGGTGGTCCTGGAGCCCGACCTCGGCAGCGCGCTGGTGCTCGTGGCCATCGCGGCGGGCATGGTCGTCGTGCGGGGCATCCCTTGGCGGCACCTGCTCATCATCGGGATGGTGGTGGCCGTGGCCGTTCCCACCGTCGTGCTCCCGAACCTGGAGGACCATCAACGCGAACGCCTCATCACGTTCCTCGACCCAGCCGCCGACCCCCGCGGCAGCGGGTATCAGGTCATCCAGTCGATGATCGCCGTCGGCTCGGGCGGCCTCATGGGCAAGGGGTACATGCAGGGCACGCAGTCGCAGTTGGGGTTCATCCCGTACCGCCAGACCGACTTCATCTTCCCGGTGCTCGCCGAGGAAGGCGGGTTCGTGGCCTCGGTGGCGCTGCTCTTGTTGTACGGTTTGCTGTTCTGGCGGTTGTTCGCCATGGCGGCCGAGGCGCCTTACGATCGCGACCAACTGGTGATCACCGGGGTCGTGGCGCTGATCGGGTTCCAGGTACTCGTGAACGTCGGCGTCACCATCGGCCTCGCGCCCGTCACGGGCATCACGCTGCCATTGGTGTCGTACGGCGGAACGAGCCTCGTGTCGACGTTGATCGCCTTGACGCTGGCGTTCGTGGTGCACCGAGACCGTTTCGCCGATTGGTGAGGAAGACTGCGGTCCGGGGCCCCACGCCTGCTACTGTGGACGTATGAGGCTTCGGGGCATCTTGCTCACGATCGTGATCCTGGCGGCGCTGCTGCTCGCCGTCCTCAACATGGAGACGCTGACGACGCGCGTGCCGCTCGACTTGGCGGTCGTGCGCACCACCTTCCCGCTGGGACTGGCGTTGTTGATCGCCGTGGTGGTGGTGGCGGTGATCTTCTTCCTGGCTGCGCTCGTGGATCGCGCGGGTCAGTTGCAGCAACTCACGCACATCGAACGGCAAGCGGAGTCGTTGCGCCAGAAGCTCGACGCGTACGAGCAAGGCGAGGCGAACCGGGTCGAGGAACGCCTGGATACCGCCGCTGCCACCCTCGACGAACGACTCGACGACGTCACCCGCAGCCTGCGTGAGCAGCTCGATGTCGGCGTCGCCGACCTGACGGCCAAGATGCAGCAGCAACTCGAGACGGTCGAGGCGCGCGACGCCGAACGCCACGCCGAGCTCACCGAGCGCATCGGCGTGCTCCGCAACGAGCTCGCGGCGGACGTGGCGCAGACCGAAGACACCTTGTTGCGCCGGCTCACGGGGGGAAGCGACGACCAGAGCACGGCCGAGCTCGGCACGACCACCGACGAGGTGTGACCGCGGCGCTACCGCCGGCCGGTCGGCGCTCTGTTAGTTTGACCGTATGAGCACCGCCGACGAGTCGCAGCTGCGCGAGCAGGTCCTGGAAGCGCTGAAGGTCGTTCGCGACCCCGAGATCCCCGTCAACGTGGTCGACTTGGGCCTCGTCTACGACGTTCGTGTAGGGGACGACGGCGCCGTCGGCATCGAAATGACCCTCACGAGCATGGGCTGCCCGGTCCAAGACCTGATCCAGACCGACGCCGAGCTCGCCGTGATGAAGGTCGACGGTGTCAAGTCGGTCACGGTCGACTTCGTGTGGTCGCCACCGTGGAGCCCCGCCAAGATGACCGAAGACGGCAAGAAGCAGATGCGCATGTTCGGCTTCAGCGTCTAACTGCATATCGAACCGCGCCTTGCGCCGGTCCTGACGGACCACCCCGAAGCCACGCCCGCCGGACGGCGCGGCCGTCCGTGGTTGAATGGCGCATGCCGTTCTGGTCGCGTCGTGGGGCGAGCCCGCGAGACGTCGCGTGGGCCGACTTCGCCGCCGAGTACGAGTTGGCGCCTGCGTCGGACTTGGCCGAGCGGATGCGGGAGTACTTCGCGCTCGGGCAAGGCGCGATCGCGCCCGTGTACAGCCTGCAGCGCCCCGACCAACCCCAGATCGTGCTGTTCGACCAACGCCGAGACCGCAGCGGACCGACCGGTAGTGTCGCGAGCTTGCGGACCGGCGTCGTGATCCGTTCCCCCCACGACTACGTTCCCGTGTCGCTTCGTGCCAGCGCGCGGCGCCACAAAGTGCTCGAAGAGATCGTGGCGCGGCGCGCCGGCGGGCAGCGGCTTGGGTTCGACGACGAGACGTTCGATGCGCAGGTCAGCGTCTTCGCCCGCGACGAAACGGCGGCCCGCAGCGTGCTGACGCTGCCGGTGCGGTCGGTGTTGGCGCGGCTGCTGGCGGCCGCGGACGCGGTTGCGCCGGACACGGTCCCGGGACCGGTCCCGTCCGCGGGCGTGGCGCCACAGGTCGTGATCGGGGCGCGAAACCTGATGTTGCTGGTCGAGCCGCGGACGCCGCTAGGGTTCGCCCCGTTGGGGCAGTTGGTGACGGACATGCTCACGCTCTACGTCGCGTTCACGGCCGCGCCGCGCCGGGTTGGCGGGGAACCGAGCGATCGTCTCGGCTAGTCGCGGTGGTACGGGTGGCCCGAGCGGAGCGTCTCGATCCGGTAGAGCTGCTCGAGCAGCACCAAGCGCGCCAGGTCGTGCGGGAAGGTCAAGGGAGATAGGCTCCACGTCTCTTCGGCGCGCTCGCGCACGGCGTCGGTGTGCCCCTCGGCGCCGCCGATCAAGACGTCGAGACGGCTGACCCCATGGAGCTCCAGTTGCGTCACGTGCTCCGCCAACGCCTTCGTGGTGAAGGTGCGGCCCCGTTCGTCGAGCGCCACCACGCGTTGGGCGGACGTGACGGCCGATAGCAGCGCTTCGCCTTCTTGCCGGCGCACGACCACTGCCGCGCTAGCGCGGGCAGTGCGCACTTCGACGATCTCGGTGGGGGCGAGCGCCCGCAGGCGCTTCAGGAAGCGCTCGCAGCCGTCACGCGCGTACCCGTGGCCCACGCGGCCGACGGCGACGATGCGGTACCGCACCCGCTGCGCTCAGGTGCTCGGCGTCGGTTCGTGGGCGTCGGAAGCGGCCCGGGCGCCGTCCTCGGTTGCGGCGTTCTTCGGATCGGCGTGCTCCGGTGCGCCGTCCTCCGGTGCGCCGTCCTCCGGTGCAGCGTTCTCCGGTGCGGCGTTCTCCGCCAGTCCGACCTTCTGGAGGAACTCCTGCCTGCGGCTCGGACGCATCTCGCTGGCGGCGAGGGCGGCCTCGAGGCGAGGAAGGTCGATCGCTTCGCGCAGCATGCCGAGTTCGCTCTTCGAGAGTGTGCGGGCGTGCAGGATGTGCTCTTCGAAGGCGTCGTACGCCAGCGGGCAGACGGCTCGCACCACGCGCGCCATGGCGTCGCCGTAGGCGCGGATCTCGTACTGCGCGTGCCAGTCCATGCGAAGCCGCAAGAAGTGGAACAGGTTGTTCAGGTCGATCTGCCAGTACATCTCGGTGTAGAGGCTCAAGGGAAGGTTGACGCGGGCCAACTCACGAGCCACGTCGTCTTCGAGCAGCGACTCGTAGGTTCGGTAGGTCTCGCGTTGCCCCTCGCTCAGGACGTCGATCACCTTCTGGCGCAGCGCCTCCGGCACCTCGCGCTCGTCGCCGCCTTGGCGGTTCCGGCGGCTCTGGTAGCGCACCTCGTGCGGGCGTGGTGCATAGAACTCGTCGCGCATGACGCTGTAGCGGCCGCTGATCTCGTTGAGCCGGGCGGTGCGGTGCCGGATCCATTGGCGCGCCACGAAGATCGGCATCTTGACGTGGAACGTCAGGATGACCTGCTCGAACGGGCTGGTGTGGCGGTTGCGGAGTAGGTAGTCGATCAGGGCACGATCCTCGCGTACCGTCTTGGTGCCGTCACCGTAGGAGACGCGCGCCGCTTGGACGATACGCGCGTCGCCACCGAGGTAATCGACGAGCCGAACGAAGCCGTGGTCCAGTACGGGGACCTTCTGGTCGAGCAGCGCTTCTGCCTCGGGGACCGTGATGCGAGCCATGGCGGCATGCTACCAGCAGCCCGGCAGGGGACCAAGCAGCACCCTTCTCATGATCCCGTTGCGCCGTCACCGAGCGGCACGCGGAGCCCCCCGGGCGTTCTCATGAGTAGAGCATGAGTGCGCAGATTCACAAACTCGAAGAACGCCCTCCCAGCGCGCACTTTCTGCTCTCATACCGGACACATGACGGTTGACATGGGTCCGCGCACATGGTGTACTCTAGGTCGGACTCTTCGTCCTCTGCGGCCGTATCGGAAGGAGGTGCACCCACTTGAACCGGCCATGAGAAGACGAGATGTCTCGGTGAGAACTTCGAAACCGTCGCACGACCCCAACGAGGAAACTCGGAAACTCGCAGGGATCGTGCCCCGTTCGTGGAACTCGCCGTCTACGAATCCATTCACGTTCAAGGGGTACACCACATGAAGAAACTCCTCATCACGCTCCTGGTAGCGGTGGTGGCGAGCGGCGCCTTCGCACAGTCCTCGTTCCCGGACATTCCGGCGAACCACTGGGCTGGCGACGCCGTGACCCGCATCGCCGACCTGGGCATCGTCATCGGCTTCCCCGACGGAACCTTCCGTGGGAACGAAGCTTTCACCCGTTACCAGGCCGCCCTCGTGGTGAGCCGCCTACTCGACGTCATCAACGATAACGTCAACGCGGCGCTCGCCATGACCCAGGCCGACGTCGACTCGCTGCGGAACGCCGTCCAGGAGATCGCGTCCGACGTGGCCGCCCAAGGCGTGCGCCTCAGCGCCGCCGAGAGCGCCATCGCCGGCCTCTCCGATGACGTGACGGGCAACGCTGCGCGTCTCGATGCCCTCGAAGCCGCCATGGCTGGCGGCGGCGTCGATCCGGCCGTGCTGCGCGATCTTCAGAACCAGATCGCTTCGCAGCGCGTCGCCATCGACACCGCTCAGGCCCAGGCAGACGCCGCCGCCGCGCGTGCGGACGACGCCTACAGCCTCGCCAACCAGGCGAATGCTCTCGGCCGTCAGAACGCCGAGGAGATCGCCGCCATGAACCGCGTGCTCCAGCTGCTCAGTGACGACGTCACTGCGCTCAAGGGCATGGGCGGCGGCGAAGGCGCTCCGGTCGATCTCGCTGGCGTCAACGGCGCCATCGAGCGCAACCGCAGCGACATCGCCAACATCCGCGAGTTCGTCATCCTGCTTCGTCGCGACCAGGTCGCCCTGCGTGACCGCGTCTCCGCGCTCGAAGCCTCAGATGCCGAACAGTCCGCCGCCATCGCCTCCCTCGAGGATCGCGTGACGGCACTCGAAGAGAACCCGCTCGGGATCTCGGGCTCGATCTCGGTCACGTACTTCGTCGGCCGCATCATCGGGCAAGAGTTCGACGTCGACCGCGTCTACGGCCTGAACAACGACCGTGACATGGGCGCTTCCGTGTTCAGCAGCGGCGCTGCCGAACTCGACGGCGACGCCACGACGGCCAGCGGCTACAAGACGGAAGTCGGCGAAGTCGCTCAGGACCGTCACGACATCGAGCAGACCTCCGGTGAGGCCACGGCGTCCCTGAGCCTCGACCTGAGTGTCGGCTTCACCTTCGACGGTGTCGGCAGCCCGAACGCGCTCAACTCGTTCACCGCCGTCATCGAGATCGTCTACGACGCCAGTGACCTGACCGACGATGCGGACGACGTCTTCAGCGGCTTCGAAGTCGACGAGTTCATGACGACCTTCGAGCCGATCGGCGCCGCTCCGCTGACCTTCGCGTTCGGCACGAACGTCGAGACCAGCTTCACCCCGTACGTCCTCGAGACGGACGAAGACGGCTTCGTGGCCTACGTCGGCGCGCCGGACTTCCTGGCGTTCCTCGACCCGACCCTGACGGCCGTCTACACCACCCCGGCGCTCGACGCGTACCAGCGCGGTGCCCGCCTGACGATCAGCCCCCTCACGGGCGTGACCATCGGCGGTAGCTTCGTGCAGCGCGCCGACAACGCTGCCGACAAGGACGACGTCCTTGCCGACAACACCAACATCACCGTGTTCGGTGTCGACGGCAGCGTCGCCCTCAGCATCTTCGAGCTCGGCTTCGAATGGGCCAACGGCTCCGACAGCGCTGCGAACACGGATTCGATCCTGTACGCCACGCTCGACGTCGACGCCAGCGGCTTGCCGATCCTCGAGAGCCTGGGCGCCAACTACCGGATGATGGGCCCCGACTGGAGCAACTTCGGCTTCAACCTGGGCGCCGACGCCGACACGCCGTTCGCGCTGGATCAAACCGGCTTCGGTGTGAACGCTGGCCTCAGCCTGTTCATCCTCGACCTCGACGCGTACTTCGACAGCTACAGCACGAGCGCTGGTGACAGCGTGAGCGCCTTCGGCGTCGACGCGTCGGCCGACCTCTTCGCCGGCTTCAGCCTCGGTGGCTGGTTCCACCAGGCCTCCGTCAACGGCACCGTGGTCGATGACGTTCGCACGTTCATCGACGGCAACGAAGCTGCGGTCGCCCTCGCGGGCGCCGACGTCGAACGCGACAGCAACTACAACACCGGCTTCGGTGTGACGCTGGCGCACGACGGCGCTGCCGACAACGCGCTGATCAGCGGCCTGAACATCGGCGCTGGTTACTCGCAGACGGAAGCCGACTTCAGCAAGACGACGCTGTACGTGAACGCGGACTACGCGCTCAACGTCTCCATCGTCTCGCTGACCCCGTACGTCAGCTACCGCATGGTCAATGACGCGGATGTCGGCACGGACGACACGACGACCCTCAAGGTCGGCGCTGGCCTGTCCACCACGCCGCTCAACGTCTTCCTGGCCCCGAGCCTGGTCGGTGCGGTCAACTACCGCAGCACCAGCCACTCGGATCTGGATACCTACACGGCCACCGAGCTCCAGTGGAGCGTCGGCCTGATGCTGAACGAGTTCATCCTCGACCACAGCACCCTGACGGCCAAGTACGGTAGCTGGACCGGCACCAACATCAACAACGTCACGAACACCCGCGGGGCCGGCGACGGCGCCACGGACATCAGTGGCGGCGACCTGAACGGTACCGGCACCCAGTCGACCAGCGGCTACGAAGTGATCTGGGACTACTACGACCTCGAGTTCGCCTACGGTGTCTACACCAACGACAACAACGGCGCCCTCTCCTCGGCTCAGGCCTTCCAGATCTCCTACACGGTCACCTTCTAAGGTCGACCACGGCGCTTAGCGCCGAGCAAGCGAGCGGGCCCCGCCACTTCGGCGGGGCCCGCTCTCGTGTTGGGGGTCAGGACGTGGGCCGGTCATAGGGGTGACGCACCGCCGCCGGGCCGAGGGTCGTCGGGGCTACGCGCTCAGCGCAACACCCTCAACGCGGCCGGCCGCAACGTCACATGGAACGACGTGCCCGCGGTCAGTTGCTCGCCTTCGGCATGCGCGTGTTGCGGACGCGCCCACGAGAGACGCACGTCCTTGCCTTGGAACAGGTGTACTTTCGGATGCCCGACGTGGCGCCCGCGCATCACCTTGGGAAGGATGCCGAGGGCACCGAGCTTGTCGAATGCGCCCGCCACCACCACGTCGAGTACGCCGTCGTCGTTGCGCGCGTCGGGTGCGAAGAGGAAGCTCCCCCCCGTGCGGGGGCCGTTCTGGCAACCCACCAGGAGCGCCTTGCCGACGTACGCTTCCTCACCGTCGATCGTCACCTGCACGTGACTCGGGTCGAGTCGGCCGAGGGTCGTGACGACCGCGTAGAGGTAGGCAGCGAGCCCTTTCAAGAAGCGCGGAGCGTGCGCTACGCGGTGCGCGACTTCGGCGTCGAACCCGACGCCGAACGCGTTCACGAACGGTTCGCCGTTCACGTCTCCGACGTCGATGGACGTCACCGTGCCGGCCACCAGTCGTCGTAATGCGGCATCGAGGTCGTCGCGCGGGATCCCCATGGCGAAGGCGAAGTCGTCGCCGGAGCCGACCGGCAGCGTGGCCAAGACCTTGTCGGCGGGCGCGTCGCGGGTCCCGCACTGCAGGATGCCGCGAACGACCTCGTGCACGGTGCCGTCACCACCCATGGCGACGACGGTGGCGCCAGGTGGCGCGGCGCGCGTGAGAGCGGTGGCATGACCGGGACCCGACGTCGTGACGAAGGTGTACGGAGCCGCGGCGTCGTCGAGGAACGCGCGCGTGCGCTCCAGCGCCAGCGCGGCACGACCGCGCCCCGCCACCGGGTTGTAGACGAGATAGATCACGCTCGGCGGTGATTCTATCCGATGCGCAATCGCCGCGGCGCGAACGTTGCGCGCGGCGCGAACGTGTGGGGCGGCGCGGGCTTGTCGGGCGGCGCCAGGGCGCCTGGGCGGTAGGATGAACCATGCCGCTCACCGCTATGTTGTTCGACCTGGAGCGTGTGCCGGCGCCGCTCCGCGGGTTGCTGGAGACGCAGCACCCGTGGGAGATCCTGGCGCGGCTCGACGCGTTCGGCGCCAGCTTGCTCGACGACCGCGTCGGTACCGTGCACTCCACCGCCATCGTGGAGGGTCCGCTGGTGGTCGAAGAAGGGGCCGAAGTCGGCCCCTACGCCCACCTGACGGGACCGGTGTACCTAGCGGCGGGCGCGCGGATCGAGCATGCCGCGCGCGTGCGTGGCCCGGTCGTGCTGGGGCCGGGCGCCAAGGTAGGGCACGCCAGCGAGGTGAAGCGCTCGGTGTTCCTCGGCGGCGCCAAAGCGCCGCATTTCAACTACGTGGGCGACAGCGTCATCGGGCACGACGTCAACCTTGGGGCCGGCGTGAAGTTGGCGAACACCAAGACGCTCGGCAGCGAGATCGTCGTGGCCGGCGTCGCCACCGGGCTGCGCAAACTCGGTTCGATGCTGGGCGACGGCGTGTCGATCGGCTGCAACGCCGTGCTCTCGCCCGGCACCGTGATCGGCAAGCGGACCGTGGTGTACGACGGGGCGGACGTGCGCGGCGTCATCGGCGCGGACCTGGTCGTGAAGCACCGTTCGGCGCTCGAGGAGGCGCCCCGGCGCCCTTGAGGTCTCGCTGCTCGCGTGCGGTGGCTGCCAGGGCGCAGTCGGCGCTCTCGAGCGGCAGGAGCCGCTAGGCGCAGCCGCCCGGGCATGCTTCCCCTCCGCGACGCCAACCCACGCCACGGCGTCCCCCTCGTCACCTGGGTGCTGGTGGCGGTGAACGTGGCCGTGTTCGTCTACCAAGTGAGCCTCGGCGACGGCCTGTCGGCCGCGCGCTTCATCCTCGAGTACGCCTTCATCCCCGCACGCTTCTCCGCCGAGCCGCTGGCCGCCGCGCCGACGCTCGTGACCTCCGCGTTCCTGCACGGCAGCCTGCTGCACCTCCTGAGCAACATGGTGTTCTTGTTGGTGTTCGGCGACAACGTCGAGGAGCGCATGGGGAAGGTGGGCTACCTGATCTTCTACGTTCTCGGCGCCGCCGTGGCGACGTACGCGCACGCTCTGCTCGGCGGAGTGCCGACGGCGCCGCTCGTCGGCGCGTCTGGCGCGGTCAGCGCGGTGCTCGGTGCCTACATCGTGCTCTTCCCGCATCAACGCGTGATGACCTTCATTCCGCCGTTGATCATCCCGTGGATCGCGGTGTCGCTGTTCATGCGCGTGCCGCGCTTCTACGTCCCCTGGCTGCCTGCCTGGTTGTTCATCGGGTACTGGGCGCTGCTGCAGTTCTGGGAAGCGAGCGCTGGCATCACCGCGGGCCAACCTGCCGATGGGGCCGCGGTGGCGTGGTGGGCGCACGTCGGAGGTTTCGCGTTCGGGCTGGTGACGGTACGACTGTTCGCCCGCGCGAAGCGGGCGAACAGGGGGGTGTGAGCGGGGTCGCGACCAGGCAGCTAGGCACCTGGAAGCGGTGGTGCGCCGACGTCAGTTGGCCGGCTCGAGCAGTCCGTAATCGCCGTCGTTCCGCAGGTAGATGACGCTGATCAGGTCGGTGTCGACGTTGCGGAACAGGTAGAAGGCGTGGCCTAGCGCCTCCATCTGAAGCGCTGCGTCCTCGGGCGCCATGGGCCGCAGGACGTGACGCTTGACGCGGGCTACGTGTGGGGCGCGCTCGGACTGCTCCGGCTCGGCGGGGGCGGGGATGCCCTCGGTGCGCTTGGCGATGAGGCGGCCCTTGAAGCGCTTGAGCTGGCGTTCGAGCTTGTCCGTGACCAGGTCCACCGCGGCGTAGGTGTCCTGGGCGCGCTCCTCGGCGCGGATCATGCCGCCGGGTACGTTGACTTGCACCTCGACCTTGGCCGGGTTCTCGGCGTTCTGGTTGGTGTCGTACGACATGACCACACGCGCGTCGACGATCTGATCGGAGAAACGGTCGAGCTTGGCCAGCTTGTCTTCGGCGTACTGGCGCATCGCGTCCGTGACCTCGAGGTTACGACCGATCAGTTTGTAGATGTTCATGTCGCTCCCTTCGGGCGGGAACCGCCCACCAGGTGGTCGTCCGGGCTTCGCCGCGTTCTGCCCGGGAGTCCAGTCTACCACCGGCTCCGGACCTCTCAGGAGAGCGCTTCGTCACTTGCGAAACGCGTGTAGGCCGGATTCGCTGGCGATTCCGTAGTCGGTGGTACAGTGCGAACACGTGGCAGAGTTCGAGGATCCCAACGCTCACCGAAGCACTAGGCCGGCCGCGCGCGCCCGGCCGATGGCGGTCCGGTCGCCCGCGCTCAACGGCAGCGTTCGCCGCTGTCCGGCCGGCGAGGCGATCGAGATCCTCCAAGAGAAGTGGGTGCTGCACATCGTGCATGCGTTGTTGGCCGGCCCGATGGGCTTCAACGAGCTCGGGCGCGTGGTCGGGGGCTGCAACCCGACGACCTTGACGCAGCGCCTGAACCGCCTTGAGGCGATCGGCGTGCTGCGCAAGGACGTCCACTCACAGATGCCCCCACGTTGCTCGTACAGCCTCACCGACGCCGGTCGCGGCCTGGAGCGCGTCATCACCGCCATCCGCAGTTGGGCCATGACGCACCTGCCCGACGATACCCGCGAGCGCAACGCCTGAACCGATGCAACGCCTGTACCGATGCAACGGCTGAACCGATGCAACGGCTGAACCGATGCAACGCCTGATCCGATCCAACGCCTGTACCGATGCAACGGCTGAACCGATCCAACGCCTGACTCGATCCTGGGTAGGGACGTTCTCGGCTACGAGTCGTTCGCGCGCTTCGGTGCGCCGCGTCCGCGGCGGGCGTTGCGGCCGGTGCCGTCGTCGCGCTGCTCGTTGCGCCCACCGCCCAACTGACGGCGCAAGTCTTCGATCGATTGCCGCAAGGCCGCGTTCTCTTGTTGCAGTGCGGCGAGTTCCTGCCGCAAGCCCGCCGCGTCGCTGCCGGCGCCGGGCGCGGCACTCGGTTCGAGTGTCGCATCTCGATGCGCGCCATGGCCATGCCCGAGCGGGCTCCCGTCGTACGGAACCACCCCGCCGGCCTCGTCCAGGCTGACCAACGCCTCGTCCAGCACGAGCGTGCTGCGCTCTTCTCCGTGGCGCGCGGCGGGATCGGTCGGGTGGCGCCCTATTTGGGTCCGCTCCGCCATCAGGCGCCGCGACCGCTCACGCACGTTCTTGTCACCCAGCGGCTTGGGGATCAAGAGGTCGACGCCCGCGGCGCGCGCCTTGGCCCGAAGCGCCGGCGCCACACCGAGACCGTCGCGCGGTGACGTCGTCATCAGGACCGGGACGTGCGCCAGGCGCGAGACGCGCTTCAGGCGGTCGGTCAGCTCGGCGCCGTCGAGGTCGGGAAGCTCGTACGCGACGATGGCAAGGTCGGGCGTGTGCTCCTTGAGGTACTCCAGCGCCTCGCGCGCGGTGCCGGCCTCCACCACTACCGCGTTGGGATCTGCCAGCAACACGTCGATGAGCTGACGCTGAAGCGGGTCGGAGTCGACGACTAAGATGGCCCGCTCGGACATGCGGATGCCTTACGACGCGCGGACGGGAAGGTTCGCGGTCAGCACCATGCGCTCACCCTGCTGCTCGACCTTCACGTCGTAGTCGTTCTCCTCGGCGGGGAAGTACTTCTGGATGACGGTGAGCAGTTCGCGCTTGAGCTCTTCCATGCTGCCGGGGGATAGCTTCGCGCGATCGTAGGAGAGCACCAGCTTGAGGCGCTCCTTGAGGCGGTCCTTGCTCTTGCGGCGGCCGAAAAGTCCGAACATCAGGCTCCCCCGAAAAGACGCCGCAGGCCGGTGAAGAACCCGCCCTTCTGATCGAAGGAGGGGTACGGCACGTCCTCGCCTTTGAGGCGCTTGGCGATGTCGCGGAAGGCGGCGCCGGCGGCGACCTTCGGTCCGTCTTCGAGCGAGGCGGGACTGCCTACGTTGGTGGACACCAGGATACGTTCGTCTTCCGGCACGATGCCGATCAGTTTCACGCCGAGGATCTCGAGCACGTCGTCGACCTCGAGCATGTCGCCGCGCTTGATCATCTCGGGCCGGAGCCGGTTGATGATCAACCGTACTTCCGAGATCTCGCGCGCTTCCAGCAGCCCGATGATGCGGTCGGCGTCGCGGACGCTGGATACCTCCGGGTTGACCACGACCAGGGCCCCATCCGCCGCGCTGGCGGCCGTCTGGAAGCCCGACTCGATGCCGGCAGGGCTGTCGATGAGGACGCGGTCGAAGCCTTCGTCCTCCAGCAGCGCCCGCACCGTCTCCTTCATGCGCGCCTCGGATAGGGCGCTCTTGTCGCGGGTCTGCGATGCGGCCAGCAGGTGCAGCGTGTCGACGCGTTTGTCCCGGATGACCGCCTGCCGGAGTTTGCAGCGACCCTCGAAGACGTCGATCAGGTCGTAGACGACGCGGCCCTCCAGACCCATGACGACGTCGAGGTTGCGCAGACCCACGTCGGTGTCGATGACGCAGACCTTCTCTCCCAAGCGCGCAAGGGCCGCACCCACGTTAGCGGTGCTGGTGGTCTTCCCGACCCCACCTTTGCCCGACGTCACCACGATGGCTTTTGCGTTCACAGTTGCTGCTCCTCTTCGCGCGTCCGCACGGTTCTGCCGGGACTATACCAGAGCACGGCGTGAGGTTCCCGGACGCTCAAGGCGGGCGCCGATCGCGCGTTCACCGGGGCTTCCAGCGGCACGATCGGCGGCGCGTACGTCGGCGTCGGACGCTGGCCGCTTACGCCGCCGACAGGCTGGCGTACTTCACCAGCAGACGCTTGGCGCCGGCCTTCTCGAACACCACCGTCACCTCGGCCCGCGCGCCTTCGCCGCTGACGCCGACGACGGTGCCGAGCCCGAACTTCGGGTGCTTCACCCGTTCGCCACCACGGTACGAGAGTCCGGCCGGCGTCACGGTCGTCGCGCCGCCCGGCGCGCCGTTCCCGGGTTCACCCGCACGCGGCGGCTGCCAAACGGTGCGCGAGAACTTCGAGAGGTGGCGCGGGTCGTTCAGGTCTTGCCCGAACACGTCCGTCTCTTGCAGCAGCGTGGTGGGGACGTCCTCGAGGAAGCGGCTGGGGCGCGCCATCTCGGTGCGGCCGAAGGTCATGCGCGCCTCGCAGTGCACCAGGTACAGCTCCTCTTGCGCCCGCGTGATGCCGACGTACAGCAGGCGCCGTTCCTCCTCGACGTCCTGCAGGCTGCCGGTGGAGCTGCGGTGGGGGATGAGGTTCTCCTCCATGCCGACCAGGAACACGACGGGGAACTCCAGTCCCTTGGCGTTGTGCAACGTCATGAGCGTGACGGCGTCGTCGACCTTCTCGCCGTTCACGGCCTCGATGGCGCGATCGTCGGTGCTGGTGAGCAGCGCAGCCTCGTCGAGGAACTCCGCGATGCTGCCGCCCGCTTCCTGCTGCCACTCGGCGACGGCGTTCAGGAGCTCGTCTAGGTTCTCGACGCGCCCCAGCGCCTCGTGCGTGCCCTCGACTTTCAACGCGTCGACGTAGCCCGTCTGGTCGAGTAGCGCCTTGAGGAAGTTCGCGGCCGGCAACTCGTCGGCCGCTCGGCCGAGGTCGTCGACCAACTCGACGAAGTCGGCCACGCGCTTGACGGCCGGCGTGCCGGCCAGGACCTCTCCGGCGTTCCGGCAGGCGTCCGAGAAGGGGCGGCCCTGGCGCGCGGCCCAGGCCGCGAGGTTCTGTTCGCTGGTGTTCCCGATGCCGCGCTTCGGCCGGTTCAGCACGCGGCGCCACGAGACGTCGTCGGCGGGGTTGATGGCGGCGCGCGCGTACGACAGCACGTCTTTCACCTCGCGCCGGTCGTAGAACCCCACGCCGCCCACGATGCGCGCCGGGATCTGCGCGCGCCGCAGCGACTCCTCCAGCACGCGCGACTGCGCGTTGGTGCGGTACAGCACCGCGAAGTCCTGGTAGTCCATGGTGCGCTCGGCGCGCAGCCGCTCGATGGTGCGGGCGACGAAGTCGGCCTCGGCGCGGTGATCGGCCGCGCGGTAGAGACGCACCTTCTCGCCCTCGCCTTTGACCGGCTTGAGGTTCTTCTCGATGCGCCCCTGGTTGTGACGGATGACGGCGTTCGCGACCGATAGCACGCTGCCGACCGAGCGGTAGTTGAGCTCGAGGCGGTACACGCGGGTGTCCTCGTAGTCCCGTTGGAAGTCGAGGATGTTGCGCACGTCGGCGCCACGGAAGGCGTAGATGCTCTGGTCGGGGTCGCCCACCACCATCAGGTTGCGGTAGGTCTCCGCCAACTGGTTGGTGAGGCGGTACTGCGCGGCGTTGGTGTCCTGGTACTCGTCGACGTGGATGAACACGGCGCGCTGCTGCACGCGCTCGAGCACGTCCGGGTGGGTGTCGAACAGCTGCACCGTGCGGCCGAGGATGTCGTTGAAGTCGACCGCGTTGGCTTGTTCCAGGCGGGACTGGTAACGCTCGTAGACCTCGATCACCAGGTCCAGCGGCAAGCCGGCCACGATGCGGCCCCAGGCGCGCTCGCCCTCCGCTGCCAGTTCGGTCGGGCCCCACAAGTTCGACTTGGCGCGGTCGATGATGCCGCGCAACGCCCGTGGGTTCGCGTCGGAGAGCCCCTTGACGGTGGCGAGCACGTCCTTGAGGAGGTCGAGCTGGTCACCGTCGTCGTAGATGGCGAAGCCGGGCTTGAGGCCGATGCGTTCGCCGTAGCTGCGCAGCACGCGCAGGCAAGCCGAGTGGAACGTGGACACCCAGATGTCCTTGCCGCGCGGGCCGATGAGCGACTCCACACGCTCCCTCAGCTCGCCCGCCGCCTTGTTGGTGAAGGTCACGGCCAGCACCTGCTGCGGCAGCACGTCGTGCTCGCCGAGCAGGTACGCGATGCGGTGCACGACGGTTCGGGTCTTGCCCGAGCCGGCGCCCGCCAGGACCAGCGCGGGTCCTTCGAAGTGCGTCACGGCGGCGCGTTGTTCCTCGTTCAGGGGTGCGAGCAGTTCGTTCTCCGGCACGGCATGACAGCATACCGCGGGGGCGTGACGGCTTCCGGTCGTGCGGGACGTCGCGTGGGTGATGGGCCATGTGCGGCGCCGGCGCGCGGTCCTCGCGGTACGCTGGCGCCATGATCCGTGGCGTCTGCTTCGACCTGGACGGCACCTTGGGCGGCTACGCCGGCGACTTCTCGGCGTTCCTGGGGCTGCTGCGCGCCGAGTTGATGCTTCAGGCGTGCGACATGAACCGGTTCGCGTCGGTGGCGACGGCGGAGCTGCGGCGTGACGGTCCGCTGACGCTGGAACTTGCGCTTCGGCGTACGCTCGATCGCCTCGAACTCCGCAGCCCGGCCGACCTCGGGGCCTTGGCGGAGGCAGCGACGATGAGCTACGGCGAGGACGTGCGCCCGGCACTCGGCGCGGAGGCGTTGCTCGAGCGCTTGTGGGCGCAGGGGGTGCCGTTGGCGCTGGTGTCGAACGGTCCTGTCGACATGCAGCGGGCGGCGCTGCGCGCCCTCGGGTTCGAGAAGTACTTTCGTGTTGTGCTGGTGTCCGGCGACCGCGACGTGGCAGCACGCAAGCCCGCGCCGCGCATCTTCTCTCTGGCGTGCGTCGGGCTGGAGTCCGTGCCGGAGGAGACGTTGATGATCGGCGACGACCTCGAGGCGGACGTGCGCGGCGCCGTCGACTACGGGCTGCAGGCGGTGTGGGTGCGGGATGGGTTCGGCGTCGAGCCTCGAGCGGCCGTCGGCGAGGACGGGACGGCGGGCGCGACGACGGGCGCGACGACCGGCGCGACGACGGTGCGCGACCTGGCCGAGCTGGACGCGTTCCTGGCCGAGCGCTTCGGGGCGTGACTCGGATCGTGACGTAGATGGCGACCCGGATCTGACCTCGGTCGCGACCCCGTGCCCGTCGAGTAGACTGGTGCCATGACCGACAACGACCGCGCGTTCTTCGAGGCGTGGGCCGAGTTGCTCGACTGGATGCGGGCTTACGCCGCCGAGCGCGAAGGCGTCATCTTCGAGAAGGAAGCCGACTTCACCGACTACATCTATCGCATGGAGCGGCCGTACGACCTGCCCACCACGGTCATGTCGGCCAGTCTGTCCCGGCCGGACGGCGATCCGGTGCTGATGGTGAACGCCAGCCCGCGCGCGGCGGTCTTCAAAGAGGTGGTGCTGCACCCGTTCGAGTCGCACGTCTACCGCAAATTGACGCTGGCCAGAGACGGCAGCGGCCTGGCGGAAGGCAAGCGCCGCTTCACGAAGGAGATGCTCTACCACCTCGCCGATGATCTGTTCGGCGTGGCCGCGCACGCCTGAACACGTTCCCGCTGCTCGTTCCCACTGCCGGGGCCGCCGCTAGACTGCGGCATGGAACCGATCGCCTGGCTACGCGTCCCCGAAACCGACGAACTTCCCGAAGACCTGCAATCGTTCTTCGCCAAGGCGGAGGAGAAGCTCGGTCACGTTCCCAACGTGTTCCGGGTGTTCTCGCTGTCGCCCGCGCACTTCCAGCTATGGTTCCGCTACTACGACTTCCTGATGCGCGACGAGGAAGCCAGCGCGCTCTCGCGCGCCGAGCGCGAGATGATCGCGGTGGCCGTGTCGAGCGAGAACCGGTGCGAGTACTGCCTGGCGTCCCACGGGGCGTACCTGCGCGAACTCGAACCGGATCACGTCAAGACGGACCTGGTCGCCCACAATTTCCGACGGGCCGACCTGAGCGAACGCGAGCGTGCCATCCTCGACTTCGCCGTGCGCTTGACGACGGACTCGCACACCATGTCTCCCGCCGACTTGGAGCCGCTTCGCGCCGTCGGCCTGAGCGACGAAGCGATCTTCGAGGTGGGGCAGGTGGCGGCGATGTTCAACTTCACCAACCGCCTCGGGAACGCGCTGGGTTGGCGCCCGAACGAGCGCTACTACACAGCGCAGCGGCCCTGACGGACAGGGCCGCTGCGGATCGTGCGACGGTGGGTTCGGAAGTGTTTTAGTTCAGAGGGCAGCCGAGTTCGTTGGCGTACTCGAGCTGATTCTTGGTGGTGTTGAAGTCACCCGAGTCGATGGCGGCCTGCACCATGGCGATCACGTCGGCAGCCGAGTAGGGGTAGTCCACGTCGGCCGAGGAGGCGTTCAACAGGGCGGCGACGGCGTGGCGGGCGAGGGCGTTGACGCCGCCGCCGGTGGCCCACACGGCCTCGAGCAGCGTCGGGTCTTCGATAGTGCTGCGGCCGCCGGCGCGGATGGTGATCACCCGCGAGAACGCGTCACTGAACAACTCTTCCGGAGCGTAGCCGGTCCAGGAGTCGAAGTGGTGCTCTTGGCGCCAGTAGCCAGGGGTGCAGCCTTCCGTGCCGCCCTCTTCTGCCGTCTCGACGGTCACGCTGACGGTGTTGAAGTAGACCGAGTCGCCGTGGGGAGTCGCGTCGTCGGGATGGGGCGAGTAGACCTGTGCGGTCAGCTCGGTGGCGGACGCAGGTACGTTCGGCAGGACGAGTTGCACGATCGCCAGGTCGGCGCC
>JAWOIL010000008.1:0-26968 GCA_046484635.1 Trueperaceae bacterium | reverse complement strand
GGTGCCTTCGGCAAGGCGCTCTTCCTGTGGCGCTCCATGTCGCAATGGGTGGGCGGCATCGGCATCCTGGTGTTGTTCATCGCGGTGTTCCCGCAACTCGCCATCGCCGGCCGGCAGTTGTTCTTCGCCGAGGCGCCCGGGCCGACCGAGGAGCGCCTCACCCCACGCCTGCGCCACACGGCCGGCGCCGTAGTGAGCGTGTACTCGGGTCTCACCTTGGCGTGCGCTTTGGCCTACGGCGTGGCCGGGATGAGCACCTATGACGCCTTCGCGCACGCCTTCACCACCCTCGCAGCAGGCGGCTTCAGCCCCAACGGCCTGAGCTTCGCCGGCTTCGCCAACCCGTCGCTCGAGTGGGTGGCGGTGGTGTTCATGTTCTTCTCCGGCGCGAGCTTCGCGCTGCTCTACCGCGCCATCACCGGCCGGCCGCGCGACCTGCTGCGCGACGCCGAGTTCCGCACCTACGCGGCCATCTTGTTGGTGATGAGCGCGGGCCTCTCGTGGCTGCTGCTCGACCGGTACGAGGCACTCGACGCCGTTCGATACGGCGCGTTCCAGGTGCTGAGCATCATGACGACGACGGGCTACGCCTCGACCGACTTCGCGCTCTGGTCGATGCCGGCGCAGGCGATCCTGATCATGCTGATGTTCATCGGCGGCAGCGCCGGCTCGGCAGGCGGCGGCGTGAAGGTTGCGCGCTGGCTGATCATTACGAAGAACACGGCCCGCGAGGTGCGGCGCGCCCTGCACCCGCGCGCCGTGCTGCCGGTACGCGTCGGCCGTCGCATCGTGCCGGAGGAGGTGTTGCGCGCCGTGGCGGCGTTCATCACCCTCTACGTCGGCCTGTTCGGGATCACCGTGATGACGCTCGTGCTGTTCGGCGCGGACTTCGTGACGGCATTCACGGCGTCGATCGCTTGCCTCGGCAACATCGGGCCGGGGATGGCGGGCGTTGGGCCCATGGCGAACTTCGCCGACCTGCACCCGGTGAGCCGGGGATTGTTGACCTTCGCGATGTACGCGGGGCGGCTCGAGGTGGTGACGGTGTTCGTGGTGTTCATTCCGGAGTGGTGGCGGTTGCCAAGGAAAAGTCCGTTGGCGTGGTGGCGGGGGGTGGGGCGGTAGGGGTGATGGTCAAGGCGTAGGCCCGGGGTAACTACCGGTGTCACGTGGTTCAAGAATCGGGAGGGCGTCTCGTGAGGCGCCCTCCCATCGTCATCTTTCGTCTTCCGATTCTGTGTCTGGATCCTCGTTGACCTGGTGGCCAGCAGAGGTTTCCCGGCGGTCTACTTGGCCTACGGAGTCGCCGAAAGCGCGGCGTCCGCCGTCGCGATGCCGGCGCCAGTGGCATCGGCGTCCCAGCAAAACTCCTCGGTCAGGCCATTGGGCTGGTAGACGTCGCGGCAGCCTGGCGCGAGCGGGATCGCGCTGCCCTCCAAGTACGTCTCGGCCTCAGCTGCGGTCAACGCGCCGTCCTTCTGCGCCATCAACGCGACGATGCCAGCGACGTGCGGGCTCGCCATGGAAGTGCCGCCGAGGAAGTAGTAGCTGGTCTTACCACGCTGCAGTTGGTACGGGCCGACCACCCACGAGCCGGGCGCGGCGACGTCGAGGTCTTGGCCGGCTAGTTCCCGGCTGGAGAAGTCGGTGATGTAGTAGTAGTCCGGATTGTTCGGGTCAGGGTCGTTGACTGCGTACCACCAAGCACCCCCAGCAGCGGGCAACCACTCACCCGTCCAACCCGACGCGGCCACCGAGATCACGGGCTCGTACGCGCCGGGGTACCCCATTCCTGCGGTCCCGCGGTTCCCCGCCGACGCCACGATGATCACACCCTCACCGATCGCGTAGTCGATCGCGGCCTTCTCCACGGCGTCGAGCACCGTTCCACCCAGGCTCATGTTGATGACGACAGGGTAGTCATTGAGCGGTCCGGCCTTGAGTTCGCCGATGTACTCGATGCCGCGCGCCACGACGGACGACCAGCCCGAGCCGTTCTGGTTCAACACCTTGACAGGGATGACCGTCGCCATCGGGGCGACACCGTTGACCGGCGTACCGCGGAAGTCGTAACCGAGGATGGTGCTGGTGACGTGCGTGCCGTGCGAGTTGACGTCGTGCTCC
Source organism: Trueperaceae bacterium (assembly GCA_046484635.1). Taxonomy (GTDB): domain Bacteria; phylum Deinococcota; class Deinococci; order Deinococcales; family Trueperaceae; genus CAZACZ01. Next base: position 24,844 of record JAWOIL010000008.1, on the reverse strand, counting down.
CACTTGTTCGGCTGTTCGCTGACGTTGCCGCGTTCGCCGCCGCCGCCGCCGAACGACTTGGCGTACTCGCTGGCGATGCGTTCCTCGGGGAAGTACTGACGCCAGGTGTCGAGGAGCCCCGTGTCGAGGACGGCAACGTACACTCCGGAGCCGTCGAACGCGACTTGCCGGTTGTCGAATCCGATGTCGGTAACGTTGATGACGTCGAGGTTCCAGGTGCTGAGCCCGTCACTGAAGTCCTCGGCGCTTACCGTGTCGATCGGGCCACCGAACCGCTCCGCGTCCGGGTTGGCCGCGGCCACGATCGGCAGCGCGCGGAGCGCGTCGAGGTCACCGGCAGGCATCCGCATCGTGACGGCATCGATCTGGTAGAGAACGTCGTTCACGCGCCCGAAGCGCTCGAGTTGCGCGATGGCGTCGGGCGTAACGTCGACGTTGAGCAAGACGTTGACGCCGATCTGCGCCTTGGGGCTCTTCTGCCCCGCCAACGAGTTCTCGTCGCCGGTGCTGCACGCTGCGAGCAACCCCGCAGTCAGCACCGCGACGGCCAACAATCGGACCGTTCTGCTCATGTATTGCCTCCCAAAGCATCGGCCACCACGACGGGAACGTACATCGAAACGTAGGTCCGGCGCGGTTGACTCTGCCCGCGTCCGGCGTGGCCCAGCCTGCGCCAGATGTCACCGCACATCATATGCCTGTCAAGGCCGCCGCGGCTGTGCCAACTGGGGCGTCGAACAGGCTTCCAAGGTCGTTCGAACGAACACGGTCCTATGCCTGGCCGAGCGCCCTACGCTATGCTCCACGAGTACCGAAGCGCCGCTACGGCCGTCATCCGGTTCGCGGCTCGTCTCGACGTCCCGCCGGATCGGACGGTCGATAGCTTGCTGACCTGGCGTAGCCAACACACTCGGCCACCCGCCCCACCCCCACCGGAGGCCCCATGTCCGACACCATCGACTCCGTCCTGAACGAAGCCCGCACCTTCGCGCCGCCGAAGGGGTTCGCGCAGCAGGCGCACCTGTCCGACCGTGCCGAGTACGAGCGCCTCTACCGCCAATCGATCGACGACCCGGAGGCGTTCTGGGGCAAGGCGGCCGAGGAGTTCCACTGGTTCCAGCGCTGGAGCCAGGTGCGGGCGTGGAACGAGCCGTACGTGCAGTGGTACGTGGGGGGCACCACCAACCTGGCTTACAACTGCCTCGACCTGCAAGTCGAGCGCGGCAACGCCAACAAGGTGGCGTTCTTCTGGGAGGGTGAGCCGGGCGACACGCGCGTGCTCACCTACGGCCAGATGCTCACCGAGGTGAGCAAGTTCGCCAACGTGCTGAAGAGCAAGGGCGTCGTCATGGGCGACCGCGTGGCGATCTACATGCCGATGATCCCCGAGGCTGCCGTCGCGATGCTGGCGTGCGCCCGCATCGGCGCCACGCATTCGGTGGTGTTCGGTGGCTTCAGCGCCAACGCGCTGGCCGACCGTATCAACGACGCGCAGGCGAAACTCGTGATCACCGCCGACGGCGGCTTCCGCCGCGGCAGTGTGCTGCCGCTCAAACCCGCCGTGGACGAGGCGCTGACCGAGTGCCCGAGCGTCCAGCACGTCATCGTGGTGCGCCGCGCCGAGAACGCGATCGAGATGGAGTCGAAGCGCGACGACTGGTACCACGACCTCATGCATCACGCTTCGGCCGACTGCCCGGCGGTGCCGGTAGACGCGCAGCACCCGGCGTACATCCTTTACACCTCCGGCTCCACCGGCAAGCCGAAGGGCGTGCTGCACGCCACTGGCGGGTACATGGTGCACACGGCCCTGTCGGCGCGCTACGTCTTCGACCTCAAGCCTAACGACGTCTACTGGTGCACCGCCGACGTGGGCTGGGTAACGGGCCACAGCTACATCGTCTACGGTCTCATGGCGAACGGCGCCACCCAAGTCATGTACGAGGGCGCGCCCACCCACCCCGCACCCGACCGCTTCTGGGAGATGATCGAGCGCTACGGCGTGACGGTCTTCTACACCGCGCCCACCGCCATCCGCGCGTTCATCAAGCTCGGCAGCGAGCACCCGGAGAAGCACGACCTCTCGAGTCTGCGCCTGATCGGCACGGTGGGCGAACCGATCAACCCCGAAGCGTGGATGTGGTACCGGCGCGTCATCGGCGGGGACCGCTGCCCGGTGGTGGACACCTGGTGGCAGACCGAGACGGGCGCCATCATGATCTCTACCCTGCCCGGCGTCCACGCCACAAAGCCCGGCTCGGCCGGCCTGCCGCTATTCGGCGTCGACGCAGCCGTGGTGGACACCGACGGCAACCCCGTCCCGCCGGACCAGGGCGGGTACCTGGTGATCCGGCAACCATGGCCGGGGATGCTGCGCACCGTCTACGGCGACGATGACCGCTACCGCAACCAGTACTGGAACGAGATCCCCCACGTCTACTTCTCCGGCGACGGCGCGCGCCGCGACGACGACGGCTACTTCTGGATCATGGGGCGCGTCGACGACGTGGTGAACGTCTCCGGGCACCGCCTCGGCACGATGGAGGTCGAGTCGGCGCTGGTGTCGCACGCGTCGGTGGCCGAGGCCGCCGTGGTGGGCCGCCCCGACGAGCTGAAAGGCCAGGGCATCGTGGCGTTCGTGACGCTGGAGCAGGGCTTCGAGCCGTCGAAGTCGCTCCGGGATGAGCTCCGCAAGCACGTCGCCCAGGAGATCGGCGCCATCGCTCGGCCCGACGAGGTGCGCTTCGCGGAGGCGCTGCCCAAGACGCGCTCAGGCAAGATCATGCGGCGGCTGCTGCGAAGCGTCGCGTCCGGCCAGGAACTCATCGGCGACACCAGCACGCTGGAAGACCGCAGCGTGGTGGATAAGTTGACGGAACCGGAGACGCCGGCGGCCGAGGGTTGAGTCGTCGTGCCCAAGTGCTGACCTGACGCAGCTCCAGTACCCGCCACGACGAAGTCCGGCGGCCGCGAACCGGAACGCCAACGCCAACGCGAACGCCAACGCAATCCGTGTAGCGCGCTTCCCCGGCGCGCGACGCTCGCTTCGTCTAGGATCCGGCCGCCGGCCGCTGATGGATGGTTCCCCGCCGCGTCGGCATCTCGCTGATGAACATTGCCATTACCATCAGCCCCCCACCGACCCACCCGATCCACCCCAGCCGCTCGCTCAGCAGCACGAACGCGAACAGCGACGCGAACACCGGCTCGAGCGCGAAGATCAGCGCAGCAACGTGCGCAGGCACCACCCGCTGGGCGTACGTCTGCACGACCGCCACCAACGCCGTCGCCACTGCGGCGAGGTAGACGATCGCCAGGTAGGTGGACCACGGCACTTCGGCCAACTTGCCCACCTGCGGCAACGCCCACGCCCACGCCAGCAGCGCCATGGGGATGTGCTGCATCATCGCCAACGACGTCCCCTTGACGCTCCCCGCCACCTCGCCCAGGTAGACGATGAAGAGCGCGTACGACAACGCCGTTCCCAGCACCCAGAGGTCACCGGCGTTGATGGCCGACGCGCCGCCCCGAAGCGTCATGAGTGCCAGCCCAGCCAACGCCACCGCGGCCGCCAGGTAGACGCGCGGCAGCATCCGCTTGCGCCAGAAGGCAGCGCCGACGATCGGCGTGAGGATCACGCTCAGTCCGGTGATGAACGCGGCGTTCGAGGCGCTGGTGATCGACAGGCCGATCGTCTGTGTGGCGAAGCCCGCGAACGCGAGCACGCCGAGGATCACCGCGGGTTTCCATGCGCGCCGGTCGATGCCCGCCCAGGCCAGCAAGATGCCGGCCAGCGTGAAGCGCACGGCCAGCAGCAGCGGGATGGGAATGGTCTCGATCGCGCCCTTGACGATCACGAACGTCGTGCCCCAGATGAAGGTGATCCCGATCAACGAGAGCACACCGACGGTACGCGACATGGCGGTCATTCTCGCATGCGGTTCGCAGGAGCAACGACGCCGCACGCGGCACGCCTGGCACGAACGTAGAATGAGCGCATGCCTCGCCCCTTCCGCATCGGTTACGGCGAAGACGCGCACGCGTTGGCGCCGGGCCGGTCGCTCATCCTCGGTGGCGTGAAGGTGTTCGACAGCCCCGTGGGCACGGTCGCCCACTCCGACGGAGACGTGGTGCTGCACGCCCTCTCCGACGCGCTGCTCTCGGCCTTCGCCGCCGGCGACATCGGCCAGTACTTCCCCCCGTCCAACCCGAACTACCGCGACCTCGACAGCCGCGTCATCCTTCAGACGGTGCTCGAACGCGTCGCCGACTACGCCGAGAGCGTCACGGTGATCAACGTCGCCGGCGTGGTCATCCTCGATCGCCCCAAGCTGGGCCCGCTGCGCAAAGAGATCGAGCGCAGCGTGGCGGCTGCGCTCGGCATCGAAGGTTCTCGCGTGGGCATCGGCTTCAAGACCAGCGAGGGGATGGCGCCGGACTTCATACAGGCGCGCGTGACGGTACTGCTGGAAACGACGTAGCGCTCGCGCGAGTAGCGCGTCCACGTGCTAGGCGCGGCCGCTCGCGCGGATACCGCGTCCGCTTGCGCGCGTTTCTTAGCGTTCCTGCAACGTCACCCGCACGCGGCCGTCCACCAAGTCCGCCGTGAACAACTGGATCTTCTTGATGGCGGGCAGCGTGGGCCTTCCGGTTTCCAGGTCGAACGTCGCACCGTGGTGCGCGCACTGGATCTTGCCATCGAGCAGTTCCCCGTCGTGGAGCGGGAACCGCGCGTGGGTGCAACGGTCGGGCAGCGCGTAGAACGCACCGCCCTGCCGGATAATCACGACATCGGTGTCGCCGAGCTCGAGCGGGGTGATGCTGTCTTCGGCGAAGTCCTCGGCCGAGCCGACGTCGAAGGTGGACTCGGCCACCTCCCGGACCTCGTGGGCGGTACCGTTTCCCGAACCGGTCTTGGCTTCCGTCGAGACCCCCGTCGCGGACTCGGTCGTGGACTCGGCCGCGGGCTCGCGGTCGGCTTCTGCCGTGGTCGTGGCGCCCGCCGCATCCTGTCCGGGTGCGACGCTCACAGCTTCTCCTTCACCCCGGGCACGCCCAACTTGGCCTGCACCACGCGCTCGACGTACTCCGCCACCTTGGGTAGCGTCACGCGGCTCATCACCTCGTGCAGGAAGCCGGTCACGAGCACGTGCTCGGCAACCTCGGGCTTCAGGCCGCGGCTCATGAGGTAGAAGCGCTGGTCTTCCGGAACGGGACCGGTGGTGGAGCCGTGGGAGCACTTCACGTCGTTGGCGGCGATCTCGAGCTGCGGGATGGAGACGGCGCTGGAGTTGCGGTCGAGCAACAGGTTGCGGTTCGTCTGGTAGGCGTCGGTCTTCTGCGCGCCCGGGTCGACCACGATGATGCCGGAGTAGACGGCGCTGGAGTCGTCTCGCAGCGCGCCCTTGAACAGCACGTCGGAGAAGGCGTGGTGAGACGCGTGATGCTGCAGGGTGTACTGGTTGTAGTGCTGGCCCTCGTCGCCGAAGTACAGGCCCAGCATCTCGCTCTCGGCGCCGGGACCCTCCATGCGGCTCTCGACTTCGGCGCGGGCGGCGTTGGCGCCGACGCTCACCGTCAAGGACTCCAGGCGCGCGTCGCGCCCGAGGTGCGCGCGCAGCTTGTTCACGTGCACCACGTTGCGCGACCAGTTCTGCAGGCTGACGTACCGCAGCTTGGCGCCGTCCTTCAGCACGATCTCGGTGGCGGCGTCGTAGAACAACCGCTCGTCGAACGGCTCGCTGGTGTACTCGTCCAGGTAGGTGAGCTTGGCGTTCACGTCCACCACCACCAGCGTGCGGCCGGCGCCGATGCCGCCGCGGTCGGCGGTGGTGAAGGCGCCGAGCGGCAGCTCGACCTCGACGTCCTTGGGCACGTACACGAAGGTGCCGTTCTCCCATAGCGCCGAGTTGAGCGCGGTGTACTTCGTCTGGGTGGCGTTCACCGCCGAGTACAGGTGCTGGCGAACCAGGTCCTCGTGCTCGCGCAGCGCCGTGCGCAGGTCGGTGAAGATCACGCCTTGCTCGCGGATCTTCGCCTCGTGCAGCACCACGTCGCGGCCCTTGTGCACCAGCATGCCCTCGGCGTCAGAGTCGGCCATGCGCATGCGGATGCGGTCCGAGATGGTGGTGTCCTTCGGCGCGCCGGCCAACTCGAGGCCGTCGAGGCGGAAGCGCTTCAGTTGCGTGTAGCGCCACGCTTCGTCGCGCTCGGTGGGGAACGGCGTGGACTGGTAGGTGCGCAGCGCGGCGCGGCGCTCCTCGGCCAGCCAGGCAGGCTCCTGGTAGCGCTCGACGATGGCCTCGACGGCGGCTTCGTTGACGTTGGCGTTGTCGATCAGCGTCGCCACGTCAGCCGACGCTCCCTTCCATCTCGAGTTCGATCAAGCGGTTGAGCTCGACGGCGTACTCGAGCGGAAGCTCCTTGGCGACCGGGTCGAGGAAGCCGCGCACGATCAGCGCCATGGCTTCGTCCTTCGCCAGGCCGCGCGTCATCAGGTAGAAGATCTGCTCGTCGTCGAGCTTGCTGACGGTTGCCTCGTGGCCGACGTGCGCCGTCTTCTCCTCGATCTCGATGTACGGGTAGGTGTCGGTGCGCGCCTCGTCGTCGAGCAAGAGGGCGTCGCACTCGACGTTCGAGCGGGCGAACTCGGCACCCTCGTGGATCTGCACCAAGCCGCGGTAGCTAGAGCGCCCCGTGCCCTTCGAGATCGACTTGCTGACCACGCTGCTGGTGGTTCGCGGTGCTGCGTGGATCACCTTGGCGCCGGCGTCCTGGTGCTGGCCGTCGGTGGCGAACGCGATCGACAGCACCTCGCCGTGGGCCCCTTCGCCCACCAGGTAGCAACTCGGGTACTTCATGGTGACCTTCGAGCCGAGGTTGCCGTCGAGCCACCCCATCGACGCGTTGCGGTGCACGATGGCGCGCTGCGTGACGAGGTTGTAGACGTTGTGGGACCAGTTCTGGATGGTCGAGTAGCGGACGTTGCTGCCCTCTTGCGCGATGATCTCGATCACACCGGAGTGGAACGAGTTCGTGGTGTAGGCGGGCGCGGTGCAGCCCTCGATGTAGTGGAACTTCGAGCCGGGCGCCCCGATGATCAACGTGCGCTCGAACTGGCCGATGTTCTCGGCGTTCAACAGGAAGTACGCCTGCAGCGGCACGCCCACTTCGACACCTTCGGGCACGTACACGAACGAACCGCCCGACCACACCGCCGAGTTCACGGCCGCGAAGTAGTTGTCCTCCGGGGGCACGACGGTGGAGAAGTACTCCTTGAAGACCTCCGGGTGCTCCTTGAGGCCCGTGTCGGTGTCCAGGAAGATGACGCCGAGCTTCTCCCACTCCTCCTTGAGCTTGTGGTAGACCATCTCGGACTCGTACTGGGCGCCCACGCCGGCCAGGGCGCGCTGCTCGGCCTCTGGGACGCCGAGGCGCTGGTAGGTTCGGCGCACGTCTTCGGGGATCTCGTCCCAACTACCCACAGTGCCTTGCTTCTCGTTGGGGCGAACGTAGAAGAAGATCTCGTCGAAGTTCAGCTGGCTGAGGTCGGGGCCCCACTTCGGACGGCCCTTCTTCTCGGCGATCTCGAGCGCGCGCAGGCGGAACTTCAGCATCCACTCCGGCTCGCTCTTGAAGTAGCTGATCTGCTCGACGACGCGCCTCGTCAGGCCGCGCGCGGACTTGTAGAAGTACTTCTCCGGCAGCCGGAAGTCGTACTGGTCGGTGTGCTGCATCCCCTCGAGCTTGCCGGCATCGGGGTGAAGTTCTTTCAGATCGGACATACGTCCCTCCAAGAGACTCGAATGCGTGCGCATCGAACGCGTGGGTGGCCCGCCTCTAGGCGGCCGACGCTCGGGCGCAGGACCCGCCGGCCCGGGGGCGGCGGCGCGAGCAAGCGACCGCGCGCGCTCAGGTGCCCACCGTCTCGCGCACCCACTCGTAGCCCTTCTTGTCGAGCTCCATCGCGAGCTCCTTGGGGCCCGAGGTGATGATGCGGCCGCCTACCATCACGTGCACGTGGTCGGGCACGATGTAGTTCAAGAGGCGCTGGTAGTGGGTGATGACGAGCGCACCGAAATCGGGGCCCCGAGCAGCGTTCACCCCTTGCGACACGACCTTGAGCGCGTCGATGTCGAGGCCGGAGTCGGTCTCGTCGAGGATCGCGTAGCGCGGCTCGAGCACCAGCAGTTGCAGGATCTCGGAGCGCTTCTTCTCGCCGCCGGAGAACCCCTCGTGCAGGTTGCGCTCGAGGATCGAGTCGTCCCAGTTCAAGGTCTTCACGGCCTTCTGGAGCTTCTGGTAGAACTCCATCACGCCGACCTCCTCGCCTTCCTCGCGGCGCGCGTTGAGCGCCAGGCGCAGGAAGTTCGCGATCGACACTCCGGGCACCTCGACCGGGTACTGGAAGGCCAGGTAGAGCCCCTCCCGGGCGCGCTCGTCCGGCTCCATCTCGAGGATCGACGCGCCTTCGAGCAGGATGTCGCCACCGGTGATCTCGTACGACGGGTCACCGGCGATGATCTTCGCGAGCGTCGACTTGCCGGAGCCGTTCGGCCCCATCAGCGCATGCACCTCGCCACGCGGAACGACCAGGTCGACCCCTTTCAGGATCTCCTCGCCGCCCACGATGCGGGCGCGTAAGTCACGGATCTCGAGCGTCTTGTCTGCCATTCGGAGCACCTCACGGATGTGGTGGGAAGTTCATGGTCCCGTCGGGGCGCCCCAGGCGCCATGCCCAACTAGGACTCGTTCCGACTTTTAGTATAGCCACCGCACGAACCTTATGTCGAGCGGATCGCTCAAGATTGAGCGTACCCGTTCGAGCAGCTTAGGTTGGTACTCCTGGGAGCAGAGTTGCGTACCCGATCCCGTGCGATGCCGACGTCGTTCGGCTTCGCGCTCGTGGCCGACGTTGCCCCGGCCAGGTCAATCCTTGTCGCGACGCAGCCAGCCGAACAGACCCTTGCCTTTGCGGGCCGGACGCTCGGCGCCGCCGGACCGTGGTCCGAAGCGCTGGTCCTTGCCCTCCTCGCCGCGGCCACCGCTACGGCCTGCGCCCGATTCGGTACCCGAACCCGCGCCCGCGTCGCCTGCCGAGCCGCCCCTAACGTCGTCACCGCCGGCACTTTCGTACGCGGCCGTGGCGCCGGCCGCGCGCTCCCCGGTCTTGGAGGGGTTCACCACCGCGCTGCGACTGGCCCTGCCCGTCACACGCGCGCCGTCGGCGGTGTCCGCTGCGGCGTCCGCCGACTTCGGCGCGATGCCGGTGGCGTGGCGGAACGCCGTCACGAACGCGCGTGCGCTCTCGAAGCGGCGTTGGGGGTCGCGCATCATCGCCTTCGACACCACCCGCACGACGCCCATGCCGATCTCGGGGCGAAGCAGGCGCAGGTCCTTCGGCACGGCCGTGTGATGCGCCACCATCAGCGCGTCGTAGCTGTCGGCCACGAACGGACGCTGGCCGGAGATGACCTCGTAGGCGAGGATGCCGAGGCTGTAGATGTCGGACCGCACGCCGGCGTGCCGCCCCTCGAACACCTCGGGGGCCATGTAGAACGCCGTGCCGACCCGCTCGTCGTTCATCTCGCTCTGGAACATGCCGGTACCGAAGTCACCGAGCTTGGCTCGGCCTTCCGCGGTGAGGAAGACGTTGGCGGGCTTGACGTCGCGGTGCAAGACGCTGCGCTCGTGGGTGTGCGTCAGGCCCTCGGCGACGTCGATGATGAGCGCGCAGGCGCGCTCGAGCGGCAGTTGGCCGCGCTCGAGCAGATGCTGGTCGAGCGTCCCGCCACTGCAGTACTCCAACGCGAGGAAGGCACCTTCACCCGTCGGATAGCCGTCGTACGCGGACACCACGTACGGGCTCGAGAGCTTGACGGTGATCGACGCCTCGTTCTCGAACATGCGCTTCAGCACGGGCCGCAACGACAACTCCGGCCGCGGTAGCTTGAGCGCCACCTGGCCGAACACGGGATGCCGCGCCAGGTAGACGTGCGACGTCTGCCCGGAACCGAGTTTCTGAACGATGTCGTACCCCTTGGGCACGAACACCGGTCCGTCTTGCGGGTTCGCCATCGGCCCCTTCCCGCGATTCCGCCCACGAAGCACGGCGCCCTCATGGCGCCGGCAGCGCAGGTCGAGCGTTCGAGTGCTCTACTCTACGACGCTGCTGACGACGCCCATGTCGAAGCTCGTCACAGGCCGTAACCGCCCTCGCCGCGACGTCGCCAAGTCAGGCGAGCCGTCGACGGCCGTCACAGTTCGACGTCTTCCCCCGGTCTCAGCACGAGGCAGGTGGCGTCGGTCTCGTCCTCGACCCTGCGCCTGAACGCCTCGGCGTCCTGCTTGAGCAGGGGGAAGGTGTCGTAATGGATCGGGATCACCCGCTTCGGCGCAAGCAACCGCACCGCCTCCAGGGCGTCGTCGGGGCCCATCGTGTAGTTGTCGCCGATCGGCAGCAGGGCCACGTCCAGCCCCAAGCGCCCGATGAGACGCATGTCGGAGAAGAGGGCCGTGTCGCCCGCGTGGTAGATGCGCATCCCACCCATCTCGATCACCACGCCCATCGGCATGCCGCCGTAGGTACCGTCCGGGAACGAGCTGGAGTGCCAGGCCGGGGTGAAGCGCACGGAGCCGAAGTCGAAGCGGTGGGAGCCACCGATGTTCATGCCGTGCCCCTGCAGCCCCTTGCGTTCGGCGTAGTTCGAGATCTCGGCGCTCGACACCACGGTGGCGCCGGCCGCGCGCGCGATCTCCTCGGTGTCGCCCCAATGGTCGCCGTGAGCGTGCGTGATGACGACGTGCGACGGTCGCAGATCGCCGGGCTTCACGGGAGTCGAAGGGTTACGCGAGAGGAACGGGTCGATGACGACCTCGTACCGGCCGTTCGTGTCCGAGGCGCGCAGGCACAGGCCCGAATGTCCCAGGTACTGCAGGTTCATGTTGGATCCCTTCCTGCGACGTCGCCGCGCGGGCGCCGCCGCGAGGCCGCACGTCGAAGGCCTAGCGCAGGATCACCAGGGCGAGGTAGTAGAGCGCCACTCCGGTCGGCGCCAAGAACGTCATGCCCACGCCTTCCTTGATGCGGCCGAACATGAAGAGCGCCACGCCCAACACCAGGCTGAGCAGAGCAACGAACGGGTACGCCATGAACAGCCAGCGCCAGGTACCGGTGATCCCGAGCTCGGTAAGGAGCCCGCCGTTGCCGCCCAGCAGCAAGATGGCGCCCATGATCCAGAAGTAGAGGATGCCCAGGGTGGCGAGCGCCCCGAAGATCAGGCCATAGACGCCCAACACCCGCTCGTTGTCGACGCCCTCGGGGGCCGGCGTGGAGAGTGCTGCACTGGACACGGTTCTCCTCCTCGTGCGTGACGCCCACGCGTCCGGTGGGCAGCTTCGTTCGTCACGGCCAGCTTACCAGGGGTGTCGGGGGGTTTGGTACACTGTCACGTTCGCACCACCGCACGAAGGCGCGAACGTCGTAGTGGCAACGGTTCGTCCACGCCGCCCTACGTCCCACCGCCCTACAACGGCGCCGTCCGGCTCGTGCCGGGCGCCCAGGGAGGCACCTTGCAGGACCTCATCATCCGCGGAGCACGCGAGCACAACCTGAAGAACATCGACCTGGTGCTGCCCCGCAACAAGTTCATCGTGTTCACCGGGGTCTCGGGTTCGGGCAAGTCGACACTGGCGTTCGACACCATCTACGCCGAGGGGCAACGACGTTACGTCGAAAGCCTGTCGGCGTACGCGCGCCAGTTCCTCGGCGTCATGGACAAGCCTGACGTCGACGCCATCGAGGGCCTCAGCCCGGCGATCAGCATCGACCAGAAGACCACCAGCCACAACCCGCGTTCGACCGTCGGCACCGTCACCGAGATCCACGACTACCTGCGCCTGCTCTTCGCCCGCGCGGGGGTGCCGCACTGCCCGATCTGCGACCGCGTGATCCATCGCCAGTCTCCCAGCGAGATCGTCGACCGCTTGCTCGAACGCTTCGAGGGCAAGCGCGCCATGCTGCTCGCGCCGGTGGTTCGGGGCCGCAAGGGCGAGTACCGCAAGCTGCTGCAGGACCTCAAGAAGGAGGGCTTCGCCCGCGTCCGGCTCGACGGCGAGGTGCAGACCATCGAGCAGGCGCTGGAGGCGAACCTCGAGCGCTTCGAGAAACACGACATCGACGTCGTCATCGACCGCGTCAAGCTCGACGAAGAGGACCGCACGCGCATCGCCGAGTCGACCGAACTGGCCCTGGCCAAAGGCGACGGCCTGGTGCGGGTCCTGCTGCCCGACGACGGCCTCGACGAGCTGTTCAGCGAGAAGTTCGCCTGCCCCGAGCACGGCACCTTCCTCGAGGAGCTCGAACCGCGGACCTTCTCGTTCAACTCGCCGTACGGCGCCTGCCCGCACTGCAGCGGGCTCGGGTACCTGCAGCAGTTCGACCCCGAGATGATCGTCCCCGACGACGCGCTCTCCATCGCCAAGGGGGCCATCGCCCCCTGGACAGGCGGCCGCGCCGACGGCGGCAAGGTCTTCTACTGGGACCGCCTGCGGGCGCTCGCCGAGCATGCCGGGTTCGATCTGCAGACACCCTGGCGGGACCTCCCCGAGTCCGCCAAAGAGCTCGTGCTGCGGGGCAGCGACGAGCCCATCGAGGTCGTCTACGCCCGTGGCGGCCGCGAGACGATGCGGTTCCGCGCCGAGTTCGAAGGCGTCATCCCGAACTTGGAGCGGCGCTTGAAGGAGGCTTCCACCGAGTTCGCGCGCGAACGGCTGGAAGAGTACATGTCGCTCGTGCCGTGCAAGAACTGCCACGGCACGCGCTACAAGCCCGAGGTGCTGGCGGTGCGCGTCGGCGAGCACACCATCGCCGACCTGAGCGGCATGACGGTGCGTGACGCACGCGACTTGTTCACGAAGCTCGACCTGCCGGGCGCCATGCAGCACGTGGCGCGCCCGATCCTGCGCGAGGTCGAGTCGCGCCTCGGCTTCCTCGAAGACGTCGGCCTCGACTACCTCAGCCTCGACCGGAGCGCCAACACGTTGTCGGGCGGCGAGGCGCAGCGCATCCGCCTCGCGACGCAGGTCGGCAGCGGCTTGACCGGTGTGCTCTACGTGCTCGACGAACCCTCCATCGGGTTGCACCCGCGCGACAACGCGCGCTTGCTGCGCACCCTGTTGAACCTGCGCGACCTCGGCAACACGCTGATCGTGGTCGAGCACGACGAAGAGACCATGCGTACGGCCGACTACGTCGTCGACCTCGGCCCCGGCGCCGGCGTGCACGGTGGTCACGTGGTGGCTGCCGGTACCCCGGACGAACTCGCGAAGGACGCCAAGTCGCTCACAGCCGCCTACCTGCGTGGCGACCGCAAGATCGACGTGCCCGAGAAGCGCCGCGACGGCAACGGCAAGAGGCTCACCATCCAGGGCGCGCGCGAGCACAACCTGAAGAACATCGACGTCACCATCCCGCTCGGCACCATGACCTGCGTCACCGGCGCCTCCGGCTCGGGCAAGTCCACGCTGGTGCACGAGATCTTGCACGCGGCGTTGGCCAAGCAGCTCTACCGCGCCAAGGCCCAACCGGGCGCCCACACCCGCATCGTCGGCACCGAGCACGTCGACAAGGTGATCGAGATCGACCAGTCGCCGATCGGCCGCACGCCGCGCTCGAACCCCGCCACCTACACCGGCATCTTCACCGACATCCGCGACCTCTACACCCGCGCTCCGGAAGCGCGCAAACGCGGCTACAAGCCCGGCCGGTTCTCCTTCAACGTCAAAGGCGGCCGCTGCGAGGCGTGCAAGGGTGACGGCACGGTCAAGGTCGAGATGTACTTCCTGCCCGACATCTACGTCCCGTGCGAGGTGTGCAAGGGCGCGCGCTACAACCGCGAGACGCTCGAGGTGAAGATCCGCGGCAAGTCGATCGCCGACGTGCTCGAGATGACCGTCGACGAAGGCCTCGACTTCTTCGAGAACATCCCCGCCGTGGCGCGCAAGTTGCAGCTCATGAAGGACGTCGGGCTGGGGTACATCAAGATCGGCCAGCCCTCTCCCACCCTGTCGGGCGGCGAGGCGCAGCGCGTGAAGCTCGCCTCCGAGCTCGGGCGCCGCAGCACCGGCCAGACCCTCTACATCCTCGACGAGCCCACCACCGGCCTACATTTCGACGACACGCGCAAGCTGCTCGACGTCCTCCACCGGCTGGTGGACGGCGGGAACACCCTGGTGGTCATCGAGCACAACATCGACGTGGTCAAGACCGCCGACTGGATCATCGACTTGGGCCCCGACGGCGGCGACCGCGGTGGCGCGATCGTGGCCGAAGGCTCGCCCGAGGACGTCGCCGCCAACCCCGCCAGCTCCACCGGCGCGTTCCTGCGCCACGTACCCGAGATCGTGCGTCGCTCGCCCCGCGTGAAGGAAGTGGCGTGAACGACGCGTCGCGACACAGTACGATGCGTCCGTGACCGGGAGCGCCCAGTGATCCGGACCCTACCCATGCCGCAGCGCCTCTTCGTGGGCGTGTTCGTGGTGCTGGCGGCGGTGGTGTGCGCCGTCGCCCCCATGCCGATCCTGTTCCGCAGCCTCGGCATCGTGTTGTTCGCGTACCTCGCGTTCGCGGTGGCGGGCATGCCGGCGGCGTACGTCGCCGCGCTGCTCGCTCCTCCGATGGGCCTCATCGGAGGCGATCCCGAGTGGCTCGTGATGCTGCCCATCGTGCTGGCGGGGAACCTGCTCGCGATGCTGGGGCTGGAGTACGGTTGGCGCCTCGTGGCGGTGGTGCTCTCCCCCGCTCTGCTGATCGTGCCGGCGCTCGTCACCTGGCGGCTGTCGGGCCAGGCGCTCTTCGAGGTCCAGCTGCCGTTCGCCGGCCAGGAGGGCCGCTGGATCGCGTTGCACCTGTTGGTTGCGGTGGCCGGTCTACTGGTCGCGCTGTTCCTCGATCGTCGACGCGCCGCGGTGGGGTGAAGCATGGGGGCCAAACGGCTGGGCCCCGTGTTCGCCTTGTTGAAGAGCGTCTACCGGCGCGTCACCGAAACCCGCGTCCAGATGCTCGCCGCGGCGTTGGCGTACTACGCCGCGTTCTCGTTGGGGCCGTTGCTGCTGCTGCTGGCCGGCTGGCTGGGGGTGGTGCTGCAGAACCAACCCGAGCTCGCCACCGAGTACCGCGACGCGCTGACGAGCCTCCTGGCCGACGTCCTGCCGCTGCAGGTCGACGCCGCTGACCTCGTTTCCCGCAGTTTCGACCTGGTGGTGGGCGAACTCAACCAGGGCGCGCTGCTGCGGACGATCGTGTCGCTGCTGGTGCTGGTGTGGGCCAGCGGCAACTTCTTCACCTCTTTGCAACACGCCCTCGAGGTCATCTTCGAGGTGCGCGAGGCGCGCGCGTTCTGGCGCAAACGCCTGGTGGCCGTGCTGCTCGTGTCGAGCGTGGCCGTGGTCGTCGCCATCGAGGTGGTCGGCGGCGTGCTGGCGTCGGGCCTGCGCGAGCTGTCTCGCAACGTGAACGCGTGGCTGACGCAGCACGGCGCGCCGCTGCAAGACCTGCCGATCTCCCTCGAACCGCTCGCAGACCTGCAACCCACACGGCTGCTTGCCGCCGTGTCCGCCTTCACGCTCACCTTCCGCTACCTCCCCCGGCGCTCGAGCACCTGGCTGGGGGCGCTGGGCGGCGCGGTGATCAGCGTGCTGGGCATCACCATCATGCGCAGCCTGCTCGTGACGACGTTCAACGCCGAGCGCTTCAACCTGGTCTACGGCGTCATCACGAGCCTGTTGGCGGTACTGCTGTGGCTCTACCTGGCGCTGCTCCTGTTCCTCGTCGGGGCCGCCGTGGCGGCCGAGGTCAGCGCGATGCAGCGGCGCCGGACGGCGGCCAGCGTGGCGTTCGAAGCGGACGCGAACGGCACGCCCTCCGAGTCGGCAGAGGCGAATCTCGACGTGGAAGAATGATGCCGTGAGCCTGCTCGAGCGCCTGTTCTCCCCCCGCTGGTTCATGCCGACGGCGACCGTGATCGTGCGCACCTTCGTGCGCCTGTTCTACGGCCTCCGGATCGACGGGCGCGAGAACGTCCCGCCAGGCGGCGCGGTGGTGGCGTGCAACCACTTCAGCTCCTGGGACCCACCCGTGGTCGGCGTCTCCTATCCCGGCCGGCTCGAGTTCATGGCGAAGAAGGAACTCTTCGAGAAACCCCTGTCTCGCGCGGTGATGCGCGGCCTGCGGGCCTACCCGGTGGACCGCGAGCGTCAGGACGTCGGCGCCATCAAGGAGTCGCTTCGGCGGCTGCAAGCCAACCGAAGCATCGGGATCTTCGTGCAAGGAACGCGCAGCGCGGGCGACACCGGGGCGCTCGACGGCGCCGCCTTCCTGGCGCAGCGAGGGCGTGTGCCGCTGGTGCCCGCCGCCATCTGGCGCGAGGGCCGCAGCTTCCATGTGCGCTTCGGACCGCCGCTGCAAGCCGAGGGAAGCGGCCGCGACGACGCGAAAGCGCTCACCGAAGCGGTGATGGAGAAGATCGACGGGCTCATCCCCGGCGGTCTCGGTCGAGGGCAAGGCGACGAGAACGAGCAAGGGAACCTCGACCAGCACGAGAACGAACAACGGAACCCCGACCAGCACGAGAACGAGCGGGCACCGGCCTGACCCGGGGCGAGAACGCGCGTTCTCATCGCGCCCGGCGCGTGTGAAATCCGACAAATCGCGTCTCAGACTATGATTCTCTCTTGTCACCTAGGGAACCGTCTGCTACAGTGCCGTCAAGTCGCAATCCAGTACCTAGGAGGGTTCGCATGGCGAAGGCGAAGACCGTTTCCAAGGCCGATCTCGTCGATCAGGTCGCGCAGTCCACGGGCATGAAGAAGAAGGACGTCAAGGAAGTCATGGACACCATGCTGGGCACGATCAGTTCGCGCCTCGACAGCAACTACAAGGTGCAACTGACCGGCTTCGGCACCTTCGAGGTCCGCAAGCGCAAGGCCCGGACCGGCGTAAAGCCTGGCACCACCGAGAAGATCAAGATCCCGGCCAGCAAGTATCCCGCCTTCAAGCCCGGTAAGGGCCTCAAGGACCGCGTCCGCAAGTAACGGCCGCGGGGCTTCCTCCTTCGGCGGGGCGACCAGCGGGGTCGCCCCGCTCTTTCGTGCGCTGCTGCCGTCGCGCGGGGGACGCCCGAGCGACGCGCGCCTGCATCCCTGCTCGCCCGCGCGCCCGCGCGCCCGCGCGCGGCACGCTCCCAGGCGCCCGGGTCTCCGCACGCCCCCCGCCGGGGGCGTCCATCGCCTGCATTCGCCCGGGTGCGCCGGCGCTAGACTGAACGCCGACATGGCGCTCCTGGACCAGATCGGCCCGGTGATGGTAGGACCCTCGAGTTCGCACACGGCCGGAGCGTGCCGCATCGCGCTGTTGGCGCGGCACGCACTCGGCCTCCGGCCGGAGCTCGCGCGCATCACGCTGCACGGCTCGTTCGCCAAGACCGCCAAGGGGCACGGAACCGACCTGGCTCTGGCAGGCGGCCTGCTCGGCTATTACCCCGACGACCCGCGCATCCGCGACGCGTTCACGCACGCCGCCGCGGCCGGCTTGAGCCTCGAGTTCGGCACCGCCGACCTCGGCGACGTGCATCCGAACACCGTTCACGTCGACGTCGAAGCCGGCGGCCAGCGCGTTGCGCTGCTCGGCTCGAGCACCGGCGGCGGCCTGATCCGCATCGTGCGAGTCGACGGCTTCGAGGTGCAGTTCACCGGTGCCGCGCATACCTTGCTGGTCCTGCACACCGACCAGCCGGGCGTCATCGCCCGTGTCGCCCGCGTCATCGCCGACGACGGCGGCAACATCGCCACGCTCTACTCAGCGCGCCGCAAGCGCGGGGGCGAGGCGATGATGTCGGTCGAGATGGACAAGGCGCTCGCGCCGTTCGTGCTGGAGTACCTGGCGCATCTTCCGTACGTGCATCGCCTCCGGATGCTGCCCGAGGTCATGCACGGCCTGGAGGACCAGCGAATCCTGGAAGAGAGCGAGGTGCAGGCATGACGCTCGACGAGCTCGCCGCCTACGGCGGCAAGGCCTCGGAGGCAATGCTCTACGACGAGGTGGGCGACGACGAGGTCCAACGCCACGCCGTCTTGACGACGATGCGGACCCGCGTCGACGAGATGAAAGACGCCATCCAGCGCGGCCTCTCCTCGAGCGAGCCGAGCCGCACCGGCATGGTCGGCTGGAACGCCAAGACGCTGCACGAAGCGCCCGACCTGCTGCACGCTCCGTTGCTAAAGCGCGTGCAGGCGTACGCCATGGCGGTCAACGAGGAGAACGCCCGCATGGGCCGCATCGTGGCGGCGCCCACCGCGGGCAGCGCAGGCACGGTTCCCGGGGCACTGCTCGGCGTTGCCGATCACCTCGGCATGAGCGACGACGCCGTGGTGATGCCCCTCGTGCTCGCGGCCGGCATCGGCGAGATCATCAGCAAGAGCATGTTCATCGCCGGCTCCACCGGCGGCTGCCAGGCCGAGATCGGCTCTAGCGCAGCGATGGCGGCGGCAGCGGTGACGGAGCTGCTGGGCGGCAGCGCCCGCGCCGCCGTGCACGCAGCCGCCCAGGCGCTCATGAACACCATCGGCCTGGTGTGCGACCCGGTAGGCGGCTACGTGGAGGTGCCGTGCGTGTCGCGCAACGCGTTCTTCGCCGTGCACGCCGTGAGCGCTGCGCAGTTGGCGCTTGCCGGCTTGGAGTCGGTGATCCCGCCCGACGAGGTAGTGCTCGCCATGGCGTCCGTCGGCCGCATGCTGCCGCCCGAACTGCGCGAGACGGGTGAAGGCGGCATCGCCGACACGCCCACCGGTCGCCGGATCGCGCTGAAGATGGCGCGCTGAGGGTCATGCGCGAGCCAACCTCCACGACCCACGGCGCGCCCACGGAGGGCGACGCGTCCGGCTGGAACGCCATCTACCGTGACTTGATCGAAGGCGGGGTAGACGCGGAGACGCAGCGCCAGGGCACGGCATGGTTGGACCATGTGCTCCCCCTGCTGCCGGCGCGGGAACCAGGCCGCGCGCTCGACCTCGGTTGCGGCCTCGGGGCCGACATGCTGCGCCTCCGCCTCGAGGGGTTCACGCCCGTCGGACTGGACGCCGAGCCGCGGGCCGTCGACTTCGTGAAGCGCAGTTACGGTCTCGAGGCGTACCGGTGCGACTTCGCCGCCGCGTTACCGTTCCTCGACGCGCACTTCCGGCTGGTGATCTCGCGCTTCGCCATGCACTTCCTCGACGATGCCGCCGCCCGTCGGCTGTTCCAGGAGGTGCGGCGGGTCCTCGAGCCGGACGGGCTGCTGGCGTTCGTGGTGAACTCCGACGAGCACCGCCGGCGCGGACTGCAGTACGACTACCGCGGCGCCCGGGAAGTGGCGCCCGGCACCTGGCACCTGCCGACGATCGGCCGCACCTACCGCTTCTACACGCCCGGCATGGCACGCGACGCCCTGGGCGACGGTTGGGAACTGCTCGAGTTGCGTGTCGGGGAGTTCGATCATTGGGGCATCGTCAAACACGCGCTGACGTGCGTCGCGCGACCCGCGTGCTGACCCCTACCGCTTGCGCATTCGTTCACAAGCAGCCACGCGTGACGCCCGCATCATGTACTCTTTTTCACGAGGGACATTCGTCCCGACTCGCCGCGGCCCCACGCCCGGCGAGTCGCCTCGAGAAGGGGGTTCACCCATGACGAACCGACCGCGCGTGATCATCGTTGGCGCAGGCTTCGGCGGCCTCCACGCCGCCAAGGGCCTGCGCCATGCACCGGTAGACGTGCTGCTGATCGACCGCAACAACTTCCATACGTTCCAACCGCTCCTGTACCAGGTCGCTACGGCGGCGCTCGACAGCGGCGACGTGGCACACCAGGTCCGCGACATCTTCCGCGACCAGCAGAACCTTCGCTTCCGGCAGGCGACGGTCACGGGCGTCGACCGGGAAGCGAAGGAGGTCGTCTTGGAAGACGGTGTGCGCGAAGCGTTCGACTACCTCGTCGTGGCAGCCGGCGCGGTCTACGACGACTTCGGCGTGCCCGGCGTGCGGGAGCACGCGTTCGTCTTGAAGAGCCTCGAGCGCGCCGGAGCGCTGCGCAGCCACGTCTTGAAGCAGTTCGAGCGGGCCGCCGCCGACCCATCGCTGGTCGAGAAGGGCGCGCTCACGTTCGTGATCGTCGGTGCCGGACCCACGGGCGTGGAGATGGCGGGGGCCATGGTCGAACTGTTCGAGCGCGTCCTCCCGGCCGACTATCCCGAACTCGACCTGCGGCTGGCGCGGGTCGTGCTGATCGAAGCGACCGGCGCCGTGCTGCCGCCGTTCCAGGAGGCCTCGCAGCGCTACACCGAGCGGGTGCTGCGCCGCCGCGGCGTCGACGTTCGCCTCAACTCGGTCGTGGCCGAAGCGCGCGAAGGCGCCGTGGTGCTGCGGTCGGGCGAGGTCATCCCCACCCGGACCCTGATCTGGGCGGCCGGCGTGCGCGCGCATCCGCTGGTGGACGTGCTGGACGCCGAACTGATCCGCGGGTCGCGCGTCGCCGTCGAGCCCGATCTGAGCCTGCCCGGCCGGCCCGACACCTTCGCCATCGGTGATCTCTCCGGCGCCACCGACGAGCAGGGCACGCCGTACCCGCAGGTCGCGCAGGTCGCGATCCAAGGGGGCAAGCACGTGGCGCGCACCATCGTCCGGCGCCTGCAGGATCGACCGGGCGAACCGTTCCGCTACGTCGACCTGGGCAGCATGGCGATCGTCGGGCGCAACGCCGGCGTGGCCGAACTCTCGCGCCGCTTCTTCGGCGTGAAGATGCGCGGCTTCCTCGGTTGGCTGGCGTGGCTCTTCCTGCACCTGATCTACCTGCCGGGGTTCCGCAACCGCTTCTCTGCGCTGTTCAGCTGGGCGTACGAGTACCTGACGTACGACCGCCACGCCCGGCTGATCCTCGAGCCCACCAACGGCACGGCCTGGGCGCCGCCGAAGGCCGAGACGCCGCGGCAGCACGACGCAGCGCCGGAGCACGCCTCTTTGCAGGAGCGCGCCACGGACCGAAGCGACGAAGGGAGCGCTGGTACAGTGACGTCATGGCCGGATCCGAGGACAACGACGAAGCCCAACGCCAGCCCCAACGGGACCCCGTAGGCAACCTTCGACCGTTCCTCCACACCGCCATCTTGGCCGCGCGCGAAGCCGCCCGCATCCAACTCGGAGAGCGCGGCGCCGACCTCGACCTCCGCACCAAGTCCAGCGACATCGACCCCGTCACGCGCGTCGACCTCCTATGCGAGGCGCGCATCCGCGAGGTCATCCTCGACGCCCATCCGGACCATGTGGTACTGGGTGAGGAGCAGGGGCAACGGGGCCGCGGGGGCTACCGCTGGGTCGTCGACCCGCTCGACGGCACCGTGAATTACGCCCACGGCTTCCCCTTCTATTGCGTCTCGATCGCGCTCGAGATCGACGGCGAACTCGCCGTGGGCGTCGTCTACGACGGCGAGCACGACGAGCTGTTCACCGCGGTCCGGGGCGAGGGTGCCCATCTCAGCGGCCGTCCCATCGCCGTGTCCCACGAGACGGTCATGAAGCGTGCTTTGCTCGGCACGGGATTCGCGTACACCGGCCCCGACATCCGGCGCAACCTCGAGGTCTTCGCTCGGACCCTGCCCGAGGTCCAGTCGATCCGGCGACCCGGCGCAGCGGCCCTCGACGTTTGTTACGTGGCGTGCGGGCGGCTCGACGGCTTCTGGGAGCTCTCTCTGCAGCCGTGGGACGTGGCGGCCGCGGTGTTGATCGTGCGCGAGGCGGGCGGCACGGTCACGGGCGTCGGCGGCGCCCCGTATCGCCTGCACGACCCGGTGCTGGTGGCGAGCAACGGTCACCTGCACACGCGGCTATTGGACGTCCTGCAGCTCGAGACGGTGCTGGCCGGGACCGGCTGAGGTTCGGGCCCGACGGGGCCGCCGCGGTGGCATGCTCCGTCGTACCGCCGAACCTTGGCGCGGCGGCGCGCTGCCGATGCGCGAAACGCCCAGTTGCGCCTCGCGCCCCGACGCTTCTATCCGCGCACGTCGTGATGGCGCACCGTGAGGCGCTCCACCAGGTCGTTTCGCAACGTCACGCCCAGGCCCGGACCATCGCTCGGCACGTGCTGAAGGCCGTCGTCCGCGTCGAGCTTCTGCTCGACGATATCGTCTTCGCCCCAGTAGCGGCTGGCGCTGGCGGTGTCGCCCGGCAGCGTGAAGTTCTCCAGCGTGCTCATGTGCAAGTTGTGCGCCCGACCGACCCCGAGCTCGAGCATCCCGCCGCACCAGACGGGCGCGCCGAACGCCAACGCGACGTCGTGCACGCGCCGCGCCTCGAGATGCCCGCGCACGCGCCCGACCTTGACGTTGATGACGCGGCCGGCGTCCATCGCCAAGCCCTTGCGCGCGTCCGCGGCGGAGTGCACCGATTCGTCGAGGCAGATGGGCGTGCGCAACATGCCCTGCAGCTTCGCGTGGTCCACCAGGTCGTCGTGCGCCAGCGGCTGCTCGATGTAGTCGAGCGCGAGGCCGTCGAGCAGGTGGAAGACGCGCGCGTCCGTGATGCGGTAGGCGCTGTTGGCGTCGACCGTCAGCGGCATGTTCGGCAGCGCCTCGCGGACGGCCGTAAGCGGCGCGACGTCCCAGCCGGGCTTGATCTTGAACTTCAGCCGCCGGTAGCCCTCCTCGACGTGGCGATGCGCCAGTTCCACCGTCTCCTCGACGCTGGGCTGGATGCCGAGTGAAGCGCCGACCGGGATGGCGGTGTGCACGCCGCCGAGCAGGTGCCACAGCGGAACGCCGGCGGCCTTCGCCTGGAGATCCCAGAAGGCGGTCTCGAGCGCAGCCACGGCCATCGAGTGCCCGCGGATGCCGCGCAGCGCCGCCATCAGTTGCGCCGGGGTGGAGAACGCATGACCGACCACGCGCGGCAGCACGTACTCCTCGAGCGCCGTCCAGGTGGTGGCGGAGGTCTCGTAGCTGTAGCCCGGAACGCGGCCGGCCGTGACCTCGCCGTACCCCTCGAGCCCGCCGGAGTGCACCACCAGGAGAACCTTACGCAGGTCCTGCTCCACACCGAAACTGGTCTCGAAGCGGAAGCGAAGCTTCACGGACAACTCGCGCATCTCGACGCGCTCGATCTTCATGACGACCTCCGAGCGCCCAGCATACCGGAGGCCGGTGACGCCCGCTTCCCCGCCCCGGAAGGCCCTGGATTCGCCTGGCGTCAGAACTCGTCGGGGAACTCGAGCCGCGGACGCTCGGCGTCCTTCTCGTCGCTTTCGGATGTCGCGCTTCGCCGCGTCGGCGGTTCCAGCGTCGACCGTTCGGACGCCCGCGGTTCGGGCGGCCGCGATCCGGACCTCGGCGGCTCGGGGGCCGCCGTTTCGGAGGCATTCGGTTCGGGGGCCCGAGGTGCGGACGCCCGCGATCCGGACCTAGGCGGCTCGGACTTCGGTCGCTCGGAATTCGGTCGCGCGACCTTCGCCGAGTCTTGCGGGGTGTCGTTCGTCACCGTACGCTCCACCGACGACCCCGATGCGCGACCCGCACGCTGCGTCTCGGAGGCCGCACGGGCAGGCGCGCGGAACTTCTCCTGTGCCATGGCCACCGCCCCGGACGGCGATGCTGGCGCCCGTCCGGTACGCGGCCTGCCCAACGCCGGGCCGCCGGCTGCGTCGGTCGTCGCGGCCCGGGTCACCGTGCGCGCCGAGCCCGCATCGACGCCGTCGCGCGACCCCATGCTTCCGCCTACCCCGCCTACCGCGGAGCTGCCGGATGCCGCGCCGTGCAGGGCCCCGAGCGCCTCACCCGCCTCGATGCTTCGTTGACGAGCGGCCTGGCGCCGCTCACTGATGCTGCGACGCAAGTCGTCGGCGCGTCGCATCGCTTCTTGCGTCGCGGCGGAGCTACGCTGCTTGAGCTGTTCCCGTTGGTAGGCACGCCGCGCGCGGCGAGTGCGCTGCTGCGACGCCAATGCGCGACCGAGGGTGATGCGCGAAGCGAGGGCCTTGACCCGGTAGCGGCGGTCCCACGGTTCCCACTCGAGCGGCGCGCTCATCCGCAGGGTCCGCCCGCGCATCCGGGTGCTGAACAGGTACACCTCGACCTGGCCTGCGTCGCCTGGCATGTCGAAGAAGTCCGCCACCACGTCGACCGAGCCGTGCGGCGGAACCACGGCCGCGGCTTCGGCCACCACCGGGGCGTTCAGCCCGCGGGCGCGCACGGCGAGTTCCAGGAGTTGCAGCGGGAAAGCGTTGAGGTTGCTCAGCGTCATGCGGAGCTGATAATGGGCGTTCGCGGGCGCGATCACCGGGGCCGCCACGAACGGCGAACCGCCCTCTGCGTCGTCGACGAACACGAGCTCGCCATGCGACAACAGCAGTTCGGGAAGAGCGCGCCCCCGGCTACGGGCCGCCCGAACGATCAATGCCACGATCAGCAACAGGGCAGCGCCGACCACCACCCAGGCCGGCGTGGTCCACGTGCGCGGGTCCCAACCCCCCGAAGCCAGCAACGCCTGCACGGCGCGCCAGCTCCCGAGGACGGCTTCCCACATCAGATCGAACGCACGGCCCATGTCGTAGTCTCGCACCTCGCGCGGGTGACCGAGCGTTCGCATCGGCACCCCCGTCGGGGCCTCTTCACCCCTCGTGCGCGCCGTGCGCGAGCGCTCCGCCTCGGATCCGGCCGATCGGAACACCGACCGACGGCCCGGTTGCCGAAATCCTAGCGCCTCCGAAGGTGAGAACGTTGGCGTGGGCGACACCGGCGGTATCGTGAAGCCGTGCCCGACGCCCGGC
>JAWOIL010000075.1:0-8602 GCA_046484635.1 Trueperaceae bacterium | reverse complement strand
GCCGCCGGCGTTGGCGACCGTCCCGCCATAGAGGTCCACCTCGAACACCGCCTCCACCGTCTCGCCCATCCTTGACTTGAGCCCCACTCGAGACTCGCGCGCCATGATGCTCAGCGAGTCGTTGTACGGCCCCGGGATCACGTATTGGGTCGAGGCGCCGTTCATGTCGCGCGTCAGAGCCCGTCGCGTGTATGGCCGGTCCGGTTCGGTAAGCGCCGCAAGCGCGTCGATCCGCCGCGCGATGCGCTCGACGTCGACGTTCGGTCGGTGCTGGGAGGCGCTCATCGAGTTCGATACCCGAGTACCACCGACGCGAACGCCAAGCCCACGGTTGCCTGGGTCGGGTCGATCACGCTCACGCCGAGGGCTTCCTCCAGCGGCGCACGGAAGTGGGCCATCCCTGCACAACCGAGTAGCAGGACATCGGCGCCGTGCTTCTCGATGAGCTCGCGCCCGACGGCTTCCATCCTCGTTCCCATGTCCGAGCCGCCGACGAGTTCTGCCACGCGGGCGCCCACGGGGAGATCTTGCGCGATCCGCGCCTCGATCCCCATCGCCCGGTACATACGCCAGTGCCGCGGGATCGAGGTTCCCAGGATGGAGATCACGCCGACGGCGTTCCCGACGGCCATGGCCGTGAGGAGCCCCGTCGAAGCGATCCCGAGGACGGGCTTGGAGGTCACCTCGCGTGCACCGTGGAGTCCGGGATCGGAGAAGCACGCGATCACGTAGGCGTCGTGCGCGTCGTCGTCGGCGACGATGCGCTCCGCGAGTGGACCGGCGACGGAATCGACGTCACGTTGGCTCTCGATGCCGTGCGGCGTCCCTTCCAGCCCCACCACGTCGACCGCGACGGGTAGTCCACTCGCCAACTCAGCAAGGGCGTGTTCGATGCCGCGCGTCACTTCTTCGTTGCTGTTCGGGTTGATGACGAGGATGCCTGGCATCTAGACCTCCGCTACGCCCGGTGTAAGGGGCAGGCCGACGCGTTCGATGATGGCCTCCAGCTCCGCCACGTCGAGCGAATCCAAGGTCATGCCGGGGGGCCGGATGTAGGTGCTCGTGAACACGCCGCGACGGTGATATACGTGCTTCCGGAACGCCAAGCCGATCTTCGGCTGGAACTCGTAACGGATGAGCGGAATGTACTCGTCGAAGGTCGCTGCGGCGGCGGCCTCGTCGCCCGCTCGGTACGCCTGGTAGATGCGCACGAGCACCTCGGGGTAGGCGAACCCAGTCATGATGCCCAGCGCGCCTCGTTGTAGCTCTTCCAGAAAGTACTCTCCCCCGAGACCACCGAAGACGCCGATGGCGCCAGATGAGAGCTCCAGGATGCGACTCAACTTCGGCAAGACGGGCGGATCCTCCAGCTTGATGTACGGGGCCTTGCCAGCTTTGGCAAGACCGGCGATCAACTCGGGCGACAAGGTGATCCCAAAGGACTCCGGGAAGTCGTGCAGGATCACGGGAATCGATACCGCATCGGCGACGGCAGCGAAGTGCGCGTGGAGTGCCTTGTCGTTCTGGGGCGCAATCGGTGCCACGAACACCGCAGCTGCGCCCAGCTTCTCCGACGCAGCCGCCTGTTCGATCGCCCCCGCGGTGCCAAGCGCGCGCACGCCCACCCAGACTGGGAAGTCCCCTGCCGCCTGGTCGACGACAGTACGTACAACGGTGTTCCGCTCCTCCTCACTCAGCTTGTGCGCCTCGCCCATGAACCCGAGGATCGCGACCCCATCGACCCCCGCGTCACGCTGGAAATCGATGAGCCGTCGAAGGCTAGGGATGTCGAGAGAGCCGTCATCGAGGAATGGCGTGGGAAGGATCGGGTTCACACCGTGTAACTGCATGGTCGTGGCCTCCTCTTGGGGTCGACTAGTTGATCATGCGGCGCTCCAGGCGCGACAAGAGTCGCACCAACGGCCACAAGAACACGAAGTACATGAGCGCAGCCGCCGTGAGCGGCGTCGGATTGTAGACGAGCCCTTGCGCGATGCGGGCTGATCGCAGCAGTTCGGGGAATGCCACGACCGAAGCGATCGAGGTTGCTTTGACGAGTTCGAGCGTGTTGGTCGCTAGTGGGGGGATGACGTTCCGAATCGCCTGTGGAAGGACGATCCAGACCATCGTTTGCCCAAGGGTGAGTCCGGTAGACCGTGCCGCCTCGCGCTGTCCCTTCGGCACGGACTCGATCCCAGCGCGGAAGATCTCGGCGTAGTAGCTGGATCCGTTCAGCAACAGCGCCAAGGCGGCCGCAGTGAACCCAGGAAGGTTGAGGCCGACGAAGGGTAGTCCGAAGAAGATCAGGATCACCAAGACCAGCGGAGGGAACGACCGAAGGAGATCGACGTACCCCACGAGCAGTACCTTCAACCACCGAACCTCGAGGCTGGCGAGGATCGCTACGAGCAGCCCCAGCAAGATCCCAAGTGGAACCACGACGGCTACCAGCTGCGCCGTCAACAAGAGGCCCTTGAGGAGGAGCGGCAAGACCTCCAGGAAGACCGGGACGTTGAAGAAGCTATCGATGATTGCCTGCACGTTCGCCTCCCTCCTAGCCCTTCCGCCCGTAGCGCTTCTCGATCCAGCGGCTGAGCCGAACCAGGGGAGCGAAGATGATCAGATAGAGGATCGCGCCGAGCATCAACGGTGACGGGTTGGCCGCCAACGATTGCGCGCTGGAAGCGCGGTTGATGATCTCCTGAACGGCGATCACGGATGCCAACGAAGTGCCCTTCGTGATCGCGATGGCGCGGTTGGTGAGCGGCGGTATGCCCAACTGGATCGCTTGCGGCAAGACGACGAAGAAGAGCGCCTGTAAATACGTCATACCGGTGGAGCGAGACGCCTCCCACTGCCCCTTGTCCACGGACGTGATCCCGGCCCAGAAGATCTCCTCCGCGAACGCCATCAGGACGAGCGTGAGGGAGATGGTCGCTGCGAGGAACGAACTCAGCGTGACACCCACGTACGGCAGCGCGAAGTACGCGAACACCATGATGACTAGCGGCGGCACCGCCCGGAACACGTCCACGCCGAACACCAACACCAGGTTGACGGGCCAGAACCGCATCGCTCGGATCACGGCGAGCACGAGCCCCCCGAGGATCCCGAAGATGACGATGAGCACCGCCATCTCTACCGTGACGAGGAACCCGCCCAGCATCTCGGGCAAGTAGCGCCACATGACTTCGAGGTTGAAGTAGTAATGCAGCAGCTCACGCATGGCAGCAGCTCAGTGCAACAACCGCTTGAGGAACTCGCGGGTGCGCTGGTGTTGCGGGTTGGTGAAGAGTTCGTCGGGCGGGCCCTGCTCGACGATGACGCCTTCGTTCATGAACACGATGCGATCGGACGCTTCGCTAGCGAAGCCCATCTCGTGACTTACGACGATCATCGTCATGCCCCGCTCCCGCACTCGCTTCATGACGGCGAGCACCTCCCCAACGAGTTCCGGATCCAGGGAGGACGTCGGCTCGTCGAAGAGCATCACCTTCGGATGCATGGCGAGCGCCCGGGCGATACCGACGCGTTGCTGCTGGCCACCGGAGAGTTGTGGCGGGTGCGCCGACAGCTTCGAGCCCAGTCCGACTTGCTCCAATGCCTCGCGGGCGCGTGTAGTGGCCTCCTCACGCGACAGTCGAAGAACCTTGCGCAACGCCAGGGTGACGTTCCCGAGCGACGTCATGTGCGGGTAGAGGTTGAACTGCTGGAACACCATGCCGATGTCACGCCTGACCTTGTTGATGTTCACCTTCGGTGAGGTGATGTCGACGCCATCGACCATGACGGTGCCGGAGGTCGGGGGCTCTAGGCGGTTCAGGCAGCGCAAGAACGTGCTCTTCCCCGAACCGGACGGACCGATGATGGTGATCGCCTCGTTCTGGGCCACATCAAGGTCGATTCCTTTGAGCACCTCCAATTCACCGAACGACTTGTGGAGGTTGCGGACGTGAACGATGGATGGGTTCAGGATCTGCCCCCTCGTGGCACGGGACCCTCCGAAGGGTCGAGTCGGTTGCAGTCGGGCACGGGTAACCCGGTAAGCGAGCTGGCTCGTCGTTCAGATTCGGGCCGTGGCGGCATGGGCCTGGGTTCGGCTCGGGCCGGGTCCGGTTGGCGCAAGGAGCGCCACGGCTGGAACCGACCCGAACCGAGAGCTTAGTTGCTGCTCACGGCATGCACGGTTGGTGCGGCGTGAGCTCGTAGCCGCGGAAGCCGGGGGCGCCGTAGCCCACCCAGACCGTGTTCATGGCGGTGTGAACGCCTGGCATGTCTCCGAACCACTCTTGGTGGAGTTCGGCCATGGTGCCATCGAGCTTCATGCCTTCGACGATGCACTCGACCTGGTTGCGGAACTCGACGTCATCATTGCGGAAGACGTGTCCGAAGTTGCGATTCAAGTACTCGACGTAATCGACCTTCACCGCGGGGTTCTGCGTTGCGGCGTACTGGGAAGCCGGTAAGTCTGCGATGTTCGCGAACGCCCGGTTGATCACTACTGCCTCGACCCCGTCGGCGTTCTTGTCATAGCGCTGCACGGTGAAACCGTAGCGCTCGGCGTTCTCCGTGGCCCACGTGTCCGAGACACTGCCGTTGTTCACCGTGACGACCTTGCCAGCGAGATCCTCGAGGGACGCCATGGTGTCAGCGTTGCGCACCAGGAATCCGAGGCCGGTTTCCATGTAGGGCTCGGCGAAGAGCATCTCGAGAGAGCGTTCTTCCGTGATGTTCGTTGGCGCGATGATGAACTCGTATCGCTTTGCGAACAAGCCGGCGAAGATCGCCGAGAAGTTGACGTCGATGATCTCCACGCCGGGCCGGCCGAGTCGGTTCGCGATCTCTGCACCGACGTCGACAGCGAAGCCGACCGTCTCTCCACTTGCGAGGGTGTAAGCGAACGGCGCGAACCCGACATCGGCCGCGACACGCAGCGGTTGGTCGTTCGGGTGATCACTCCCTTGTGCGAACACGAGGCTGGACGCCATCAGCGTGATGGCGGCGAGGAGCACGGAAGCGCGTGTGAGGTATGGAACGAGCGTTCTCAGCATCGATAACCCTCCAAGTACGTCGAGACGTGCGAACGAGTGGATGTTAGGTGTGAACCGGACGTATGAACTCCCCGTCACCAGGTTGGCCGCAGACTTGATCGCCGTCGAAGACCACCTTCCCGCGCACGACGGTGCGCACGACTTTGCCCTGGATCGGAGTGCGATCGTAAGGACTCCACTTCGCGACGGACTCGCTCTTGCTCGCGTCGAACGTCCACCGCGCGTCGGGGTCGAGGACCATGAGGTCAGCGTCGGCGCCGATCCGGATGGCGCCTTTGCGAGGGTGGAGGCCGTACCGCTTCGCCGCGCCCCCGCTGACGAGTTCTGCGAATCGCGGTAGCGGCAGCTCGCGGTCGGCGACGGCCGCACTGTACAGAAGCGGCACGAGCACGTCGACGCCCGGCATGCCGGAGGCGTTGTCGAAGATGTTCGCCTTCTGCTTGAACGCCAACGACCACGGGGCGTGGTCAGAGGTCACGAAGTCCACCTGGCCGTCCATCAGTCGGTTCCACAGTTCGGCGCGGGTCGCTTCGTCGCGTACCGGCGGGTTGCACTTGGCAAGCCCCCGATGCTCGTCCAGCGCGGATTCGTCGAGGATGAGGTACTGCGTGCACGTCTCGGCGGTGACGTCGACGCCCAGGGAGCGATACCAGTCGATGGCGTCGTACCCCTGCGACGAGGTGAGATGCACGATGTGCAACTTCACGGGATGCACGCGCGCGATCTCGAGGAGCTTCAGGACCGCCGTCGACTCGGATTCGAGCGGCCTGCTCCAGCAGTGCGCCCTGGG
Organism: Trueperaceae bacterium; assembly: GCA_046484635.1. Lineage (GTDB taxonomy): Bacteria > Deinococcota > Deinococci > Deinococcales > Trueperaceae > CAZACZ01. The sequence continues at coordinate 2,761 of JAWOIL010000075.1, read as the reverse complement.
GTGCTCTTCACCCTGTGCGTAGAGGCGCTCGATGTACGGATCGACGAGCGCGCCGTTCTCGGCGTGGAACGAAGCCGTCAGACCTACCTTGGCGAGTTCCCGGAACGCGAGAGCGATCTCGGAGTCCGGGATCTCCGGGAATCGGTCCGGGTCAGTCTCGTAGGTCGACATCTTGAACGCGCACGCGCCCGCGCGCGCCATGGGAACGATCTCCTGCCAACCGCCGTACTTAGCGATGGTTCCGAACAACGCCACGTCGACGACCGCCTCGCGATCGACGATCTCGACCTTGGCAGCGAAGCGCTCTGCGTTCGTGATCGCCTTCGGCCGGTCGTACGGCATGTCGATGATGGTCGTGACGCCGCCGGTGGCGGCGGACCTCGTCAGGCGCTCGATGCCTTCCTGGTCCGTGCTGCTGCTGTAGGCGTGTACGTGGGGATCGACCGCCCCTGGCAGGATCAGGAGCCCACGGAAGTCGTGTGCTTCACGACCCGTGGGCACCTGATGTTCGTCGTAGACGTTCACGACGACACCGTCACGAACCTCCACGGCGCCGCCACGCAGCACGCCAGAAGGCAGAACGACATCGCCGACGTACAACGCTTCGGATCCCATCATCCACGTCCCTTCCCCAGCACACCGGGGATGCGGTTGGCCGCTTCCACCGTGGCCCGCACGAAGAACACTTCCCGTCCATTGGCGCGGAACAAAGGAGCTATGGTGCTCAACGAGCCTTCCAGCTCACCATCGGCCCCGAACACTGGCGCCCCTACGGCCCATACGCCCGCGTCCACCTCTTCTGCCGTGATGGCGTATCCCGCCTCTCGGATCTCTGGCAGTTGCGACAGCAGGGTGGCCCTCGCTTCGGCGTCCAGCGTCGTGTCGCGGGCTAGCAGCGCCTCGACGCGCCCCAACTGCATGAACGCCAGCATCACCTTGGCGGAGGCCCCGCGAAGCATGGGTTTCACCGCGCCCTTGGCGAACGTATAGCGGAGCGGCAGCAGGCTCTCGACGGTGTCGATGCAGATCGCGTTGTCGTCGACCGGGGCGAGGAGCGCAACCGTCTCCCCCGTGGCTTCTGCCAGTTCCTTCATGACCATCCCGTATTCCGAATGCTCGGTCAGTGAGCTGCGGAACGCAGATTCGAGCTGGACACAGCGGGCGCCGAGTCCGTAGCGTCGGTCGGCCACCTCTCGAACCAAGTTGGCGGTCTTCAGTGCCGACAGGTACCGGTACGCCGTGCTAACAGCAAGATCGCACCCTTCGGCGATCGCATGAACCGTAGACGGCCCAGCATCTGCCAGGAAGAAGAGACAAGACACGGCCTTCTCGACGGTGTGAAGTTGCTGCGAGTGCACCGTGCCTCCTTTCTCGGTCCACCTTGGCACCGGCGCCCGCCATCGGCGTACGCGACACCACGTCTTCGAAGCTCATCTGTCGGCGCATTCCGTTAGCAGCGGGCGAAGCACCGAGTTGCGCTAGGCCTGCTGGAGACCCTGCGACGACGTAAGGCGCAGCGGCCCCGACGACGTTGGTTTCGATTGGCTTCGAGTCTACGAACCATGGGACGCCGGAACAAGGCGTCGTTCTCAGATAATGAGAAGCGTGGACTGTGAGTCTTCATCGAACACCGGCGCTCGAGATGACGCGACGCCGCTCTACGTCGACTATCGATGCGCTCCGTCTCTTGCGAACTCTGTCCCACCCGCCTCGGGTCGCGGGAGTTGAAACACGTCGGACGTACGCAAGTACCAGTCGGCGCCATGCATCCGCGCGATGAGCTTCATGTCGAGCGTGCGGACACGGTCTCGTTCGGGATCGTAGTACCGGTCATCGAGGTGCATCGCAATCGCCGACCCGATGACGATGCTTCGCCCATCCCCGATGGTGACCGTCGTGTGCTCGCGACACTCGAAGCTCACGGGAGACTCCGCGATGCGTGGCGGCCGAACCGTCGTGGACTCCACACTGGTGAGGCCAGAAAGGGCGATCTCGTCGACTTCGGGTGACAACGACTGCGAGCAGAGGTTCATGGCGTTGGCCATTCCCTCCGAGACGAGGTTGACCACGAACTCACCTGTCGACCGGATGTTCGAGGCCGTGTCTTTGAGACCGCCCGAGTTCGAGCTTTCGATTCCCAACACCAATACGGGGGGATCGTGCCCCATGACGTTGAAGAAACTGAAGGGAGCCGCGTTCCGGGTGCCCTCGCGATCCACCGTCGTGACCAAGGCGATCGGTCGCGGCACGACCGTCGAGACGAGGTAACGATACGCCTCGCGATACGTGAGTCTCCGGAGGTCGAAGAACATGCGTCACGGTACAGGAGGCGCCGGGGTGTGGCAATGCGGCAAGGGAGGATGCGCGCCGCGTCTATCGAGGAGCGCGCACCCCGGGTTCACAAGCCTTCAGCGGCACCCATCTCGGTTACGACCTATCGTCCAACCACGAGAGAAGTCGGTCGATGACCACCTCCGCTGCGCCAACGAGCGTGTAACCCTGGGGCACCTCACGTAACAACGGCTCGAGATCACGTAGGAACTCCTGGTGTTGGAGCTTCGCCTTCAGGTTCGCGATCGCCTGCGGTGCCGTAAGTCCATCCGGTCGATACGGGCCGAACGCAGTCAGGACAGCTTTCGGGTCAACGCCTAGCCGATGCATGGCGATCCAAAGGTCGAACAGGTCACGACCCTTCCTCCGCTGCGCCAACGAGCGTGTAACCCTGGGGCACCTCACGTAACAACGGCTCGAGATCACGTAG
>JAWOIL010000104.1:0-60154 GCA_046484635.1 Trueperaceae bacterium | reverse complement strand
GGTATCGGCATACAGGTAGAGCCGGCTGCCGTCCGGCCGGTCGCAGGCCATCACCCGTCCGAACTTGAATGCGCGCAGCAGCGTGTCCGGGTGGTTGGCCGAGGCCCTTGCCGCCACGGGCCCGCTGGTCTGGGTCGTGGGCGAGGCAGGGGTGGGAAAGACGTCGTTCCTCGGTGCCGCAGCCCCGGGGGTCCTTCGGGTCGGGTGTCGAGAGGCGTGGCAGGGCGTGGCGTTCGGAGCGCTGGCGCCGCTGGTGCAAGACCACCTCGCTGCCACGTCCGAGTTCCAGGCCGTAGGCGACGATCTCGCGCCGCTGTTACCGGAAGCGCCCTCCGGGCCGGCTGGCCCGCCCCTCGAAGCCTCGGCCCGCGCGCGCTTGCTGCTTGCCTTGGCGCGGATGTTCGAGGAGGGCGGCGGGAACGGATCGGCGATCGACTTGGTGGTGGACGATGCCCAGTGGGCCGACGACGGGACGTTGGCGTTGATCGCCACGTTGGTCGAGCGTGGACGGACCCGCACGTTGGTGGCGTACCGGGAGCACGAGGTCTCGCCCGGTTTGCTCGGCCTCGTCCGCCGGTTCGACGATGCGAACGTGGTGCGTTTGTCCCCACTGGAAGACGACGGCGTGATCGCGTTGCTGGGGGAGCTGATGGGCGCCGGCAGCGGTCCGCCACTCTTCGGGCGGTGGTTGAAGCGCGTCACCGGCGGCAACCCCATGTTCATGTTGGAGACGCTGCGGTCGTTGTTCGAGGCAGGGGAGCTACGGCTCGAGAACGGGCGTTGGCACAGCCGCATCGACCACGTCACGCGCGACTACACCGAGCTGCGGGTGCCGACGGTGGTGCACGACACCGTGCGCAGACGGCTCGATCGTCTCGGCAGCGGAACGGAGCGGGTGGTGCAGGCGCTCGCCGTTGCGGGTGGCCGGCTGTCGATCGACACGCTGGCCGCCGTGTCCGGCGTCTCGGTGTGGGTGGCCGCCGACGCGTTGGAGGCGGCGCAGCAGGCCGGGCTGTTGCGCCCGAGCGCGCTGGCCGCCGAAGAGGAGGCGGACGCCTTCGTCCACGACCTCATCCGCCAGGCGGTCTACGACGGCGTTCCCGCTACAAGGAAGCGGCTTCTGCACGCGCGCTTCGCGCGGGCCGGAAGCGAAGGGCGGCCCGACGCGCGCGTTGCGGAGCATTGGCTGGCCGCGGGCGAAGCGCGACTGGCGCAGGAAGCGTTCGAGCGCGCCGCCGTCGAGCTGCGCAGGCGGGGGCTGCACGACGACGGGCTGACGTTGTTGGAGCGCGCGCAGGCGTTGGTGGAGAGCGACACCGAACGCGACCGCCTCGACGGGCTGCGGGTGCGCACGCTGCGCGAGGCGGGGCGTGTCGACGAGGCGCTGGCCGCAGCGCGCACGTTGCTGGCGCGAGAGCCGGCGTCGCTGGAAGCGCGCGCCCAAGCCCAGGACGTGCTGGCGATGGTCGCGGTGATGGGCCGGGACTTCGAAGCGGCGCGCGCGGCGTCGGACGCGGGGTTGGCGGCCGCGCGCGCCAGTGGCGACGCCGACATGGTGCGGCAACTGGCGTCCACGCAGGCGGTGGTGGCGTTCGAGAGCGGCGGACACGAACACGCGCTCGCGCTGCTGGAGCCGATGCTCGAGGATCACGAGCCGTGGCGCGAGAGTGGTCCGGGAGCGTACACGCTGTCCAACGTCGCGGCGTTGTTCGATGCCTTGGGCCGCAGCGAGGAGGCGCTGCCGTTGCACCTCGACGCCCTCGCCATCGCGCGCCGCTGTGGCGCCCGGCGCGAGCAGGTAGACATCGTCACGAACCTGCTGTACTGCTGCATGGAATTGGGGAATTCCGACCTCGGCCTGGTGGCGGCGCGCGAAGCACTCGCGTTCGGGAGCTTCGAAGGGACGGACGGCCTCCGACTGAACTTAGCGCGCGCGCTCCTCGACCTGGGGCGGCACGACGAGGCGCTCGAGCACTACCGTTTGGCAGCGGAAACCGCCTGGGACCCTTCGTACCGCGCTCTGGCGTGGGCCCAGGTCGCGTCGCTCGAGGCCGCGGCCGGTGGCGATGCGAGCGCTGCGCTGGAGCGCGCGCTGGCGCTCGCCGGCGGCCCGCTCTCGCACGTCGCCCTCGCCCGCATCGCCATCGTGGGTGCGCATCACGGTTCGGGGCAACAGCGCGACGCGTTACGGAAGGTGGTCGCGCGCGTCGACCCTGCCGGATTGCCCGAGTACCTGCGCACGGAGTTCGAGCGCGAGGCGGCCGCGCGCGGCGCCTCGTGATGCGCCGGCTCTGCTCGTAACGCCGGTGTCACGCCGCGCCGTGCAGCATGTCGGCATGCAGGAGCAGCGGTTGGCGAACAGCTTCATCGTGCGGGTGTTCCGAGCACCGAACGGTGTTCGCATCTTGGTCCAAGAGTTGCGCAGTGGCGAAGTGCGCACGTTCGACAGCTGGGTGGCCGCGCTACCGTACCTGCAGAGCCTGTCGAACGAAGGGTTGCGGTGACGAGGCGTGGGACGCGTCGCCACCACCGTGCGCCGCGCGCCCGGCACGGCGGGAGAGTCGAGGTTCGAACATGTTTGACGACCAGATGATGGCACCTGCCCCTTCGCGCTCGACCTGGCTCCGCGGCCTTCGCGTGTCCGTGGCCGCCTGGCTATTGGCGTGCGCCGCCGTGGCCGGCGCGCAAGGCTTCTCGGGAACGTACACGCTGGATACGCCGCAAGGTCCGGTGCGCCTATCGCTGGTAGAGGACGGCGCGGGCAACGTCCGTGGGACCTTGGAAGGGAACGGCTCGCGCTTCGATCTCGAAGGCGTGGTCGACGACGTCGATCCCAGCGTGGCGTATGGCACGGTGGTCGGCCCGCAAGGGACGTTGGTGTTCGAGGTCACGCTGTACGGCCCGCAGGACGCGGTCCTGGTGCTGGCTTCGCTGCTGCCGGACGGCTCCATCGACGTCGACGGAGCCAGCCAGTTCGCGTTCCAACGCGACGCCTCGGTAGGGACCGTCGCGCCGAACCCTCCTGGTGCCGCCGGTGCGCCTGGCGCCGCGCCTGCCGCGCCCGGAGGAACGAAGGCGCCGGGCGGCGCGTTGGGAGCCGCCACGCCGACCACCCCCACCGGCGCGGCCGACACCAGCCGGGTCCTCGCCACGGGAGCGTACGGCACCTTGACGGAGGATGCCGCGAGCGCGTTCGTCGAAGCGCTGGTGTTCTCGCTACAACAGGTCGGGTACGCCTACCAGGTGAGCCCCGAGGAGCAGGCGCAGCTGATGCAGCTCCTGGCCCAGAACTACGCCACCTTGTCGCCGGACGAGCAGGTCATCCTGGGCCGCGCCCGCCAGATCTGGAGCGAGGCGCAGGCCTCCTGGCCGAGCGCCTCGGACCCCGATCGCAGGGCGTTCGTGTTGGCCGTGTTCACGCTCGCCTTCGGCGAAGAGGCGGTGCAGCAGGCCGCCGGCGGTGGCGCCGGCGGCGGTGGCGGTGGCGGTTGCGCGAGCTTCGAGGACTGCGCGGGCGCCTACATGGACGGGTCCACCTACCAGGACGCCCAGAACGCCCAGAGCTGCTGGGCGGCCGCCGGCTGTGGCGGCTACGACGCGGCGAACGACTCGTTCTACGACCCGACCGGCGCGCCGATGGACTGACCCGAAGGGCCCACGCTACCAGCGCAGCAGCCCCGCCAGCCCTTCGCACGTGCTCGTGAGGCGCTCGTCGGCGGCGCCTCGCGCGAACGCGATCTCGAGGCCGTGCCTCGACGCCAGCTCCGGGAGCGTGTCGGCCAGGGGAACCTCGTCGATCTGCTCGCCGGGGCAGGCGGCGGAGGCCGCCTCGCGGCTCGCCAGCACGCGCCCCGAACCGGCGCACCGGAACACCGGTTGGTACGGCACGTCCGGCACGATCAGCATGCGTACGCGGCCCTCGTCGACGGCGCGCAAGGTCGTGTCCGAACCCCAGACACCGCGCTCTCGCGCGTGGTCGAGCAGCCCATCGGCCTCCGCCTCCTCGGCTCGTGCGACCGCTTCGAGGAGCGCATCCGCCAACGCAGGGGCCGGCGCGTCGGGGTCGGGCGGCAGGGGGATGCGTGCTCCGACGCGTGGACGCATGGCATCGTCGAGTTCGCCCTCGAACGCTGCGACGTCGGGCTCACGACCCATCAGCACGACGCGGACGGCGTCGTGCTCCTCGAGGAGCTCGGCCAAACCGGCCGCGACGACCTTACGAAAGCGGCTCTCCCAGTCCGCCGTGCGACGTTCGTAGATGTCCTTGCCGGACCCACCGCGTGCGACCACGCCGGGCATGCCGACCGATCCCTCGCTCATCTCGCGCCAGGCGGTCTCGTCACGCGGTTGGATGGCGGCGGGCAACTCGTCGACGGCGCTGCGGTGCACCAGGAAGCGACGGATGCGCTCTTTCCCGAGCACGAGCGCGACGCTCGGCCGGCGGCGCATGGTGGTGAGTTCCAGCGGCGCGAGGAACGGCTTGCCCCAGCGTGCCAGCGCGCCGCCCGCGGCGTCGACCGGCGCGAGCGACTCGTCGATCTCCAGGGATTCGTAGAGGCTCTCGTCCTGAGCGTGGGTGAACACGACCAGCGTGCGCGCGTCCGGCATGCCCACCTCCAACCGTAGGCGCTCGGCGATGCGGCGCGACGCTTCTTTCGGCAGGTTCAACGCTTCCAGGGCCGCCCGAGCGCGCAACGACCATGCCTTACGAACGTTGTCCGGGGACGCCGGGTTCACGTCGAGGTACAGCGACACCACCTGGTTGCCGTACGGCGCCAGGCGTTCGCGCAACGAGCGGATGCCATCGCTGGCGATCATGAAACCCTCCTTCATCGATGATCGGTGACTCGTCTTGAGCGCATTCGTCGTCCCGTGCACGCGCTCTTGGAGGCGCGCGGCTCGTGCCACGCACCGCGCCGCGCGACGACCACCCACGTCGTCGGCCACGACGAGACCCCACGCGACCACTCCGGGCATCCGACGGTCGCGCGAACGGTGAAGAGAAGGTCGGTGGGGCGGCCGTCGCGCTACGTGCGGGGCGGTGCCGCCCACGAACTACAGCCCGGAGAGCTTCGCGTTCTTCTCCGTGTACGAGACCCACTCGTCGGGTACGTCGATCTCGGGGTAGATGGCGTCCACCGGACAGGCGGGCACACAGGCACCGCAGTCGATGCATTCCTCCGGGTGGATGTAGAACTGGTCGTCTGCCTCGTAGATGCACTCGACGGGACACACGTCCACGCACGAGGCGTCCTTCACGCCGATGCAGGGTTCGGTGATGACGTACGCCATGATGTTCCTCTCCGGGCCCTCGGCCGTGGCGTCGATGGCCGTGGAACGGCCGGGCCGCGAGGTGCTGGGTTGCGAGGGCGAGCGCCCTCCCGAAGGTGTTGTAGCAGGTTCTCTGTGGTTGCGGCAAGGACTCAGGTCCCATCAGGCAGCGGCCACCTAGGGATCGTCGTCGGGAGCCCGGTGTCGGTTGCCTGGAGCACGTCGAGACGCCTCCAGGGGCCGTACCATCGATGTGGATCTCTGGCGCGACGGCGGATCGGATTCGCCGCCTCCCGAGATCAAGCCCCCAGGGTGCTGTCCACGAGGGCGGCATCGAACCAGGGGGCTTTCTACGGCGGCCGACGCCGCGCCTCGCTTCCGCCACTTCTCGCACGTTTCCTTCACCGCCCTCGAAGCTCGCCGGGCACGGCGCTCGGGGGGCACGACGCGCTCGCCGCCGCCTCGTGCCGCTCTCGGGTCGGCCCCGTGCCCGAATCGAGCCATTGGAGAGATGCAGATGCTCGCCTCTACAAGCCAACACCAGGATCGGATCCGTCCCGAGTCGCGTGTCCGTGACGACACCAGCGACGTCCAACGCTATCTCGGCGAGATCGGACGGGTACCCCTGCTGACGCGGGCAGAAGAGGTCGGGTTGGCGCGGCGCGTCGAAGCGGGCGCGAAGGCGGCCGAGGAGTTGGCTGCCGCCGAGGCGTCACGCGAGGGCGTCGCTCCGCGGGAACGAAGGCGCCTGGAGCACGTGATGGAAGACGCCGAGGTCGCCAAGCAGGCGTTCGTCGAAGCGAACCTGCGTTTGGTCGTGTCGGTCGCCAAGAAGTACCGCGGTCGCGGTCTGGGGTTCCTCGACCTGATCCAGGAAGGCAACCAGGGCCTGATCCGCGCGGTAGAGAAGTACGACGTCAACACCGGCTTCAAGTTCTCGACCTACGCCGTGTGGTGGATCCGTCAGGCAGTGGTGCGGGCGTTGGCGAACGCAGGCAGGACCATCCGGTTGCCGGTGCACTTCCAGGAGACGCTCTCCCAGCTCGGCTCGGCCAACGAGAAGTTGCAGCAAGCGCTGGGCCGGCCACCGGCCCGTGAGGAACTCGCCGCCGCCATGGGCGAGGGTTGGGACGTGGCGCGCATCGAGGAGACGTACCGCTTGGCGCGCGAACCGATCCCGCTGGAGCGGCCGATCGGTGAGGACGAAGAGACCGCGTTCGGCGACCTGTTGGCCGACGAACGCTCCGCGTCCCCCCTCGACGTGGTCAGCGAGGGAGCCTTGTCGGAGAAGCTCGAGGCGCTGCTCGAGAAGCTGCCGGAACGCGAGGCGGCCATCCTGCGCCTGCGCTTCGGGTTGGTGGGCGAGCGCGAGCACACCCTCGAGGAGATCGGCCGCATGTACGGCGTGACGCGCGAAGCGATCCGTCAGATCGAAGGCAAGGCACTACGCAAGCTGCAGTACCTGGCACGACGGTCACGGTCGTTGTTGGATTTCTTGGACTGAGGTTGGACTGAGGTTGGATTGAAGGCGCGCGGGCCGACGTTCGGTCGGGTGAGGTTCGGTCGGGTCCCAACATGGGAGCAACCCCGGCCGCCTATTCTTGCTCCGTCGGTGCCTTCCCGCTCGTTTTGTTTCGCCTGCGGTCGGGCTACTCGGTCGAGCCTCTAGTGGGACTAGGGTCGCTCTCGTAAGAAGTGGTCTGTGATCTCGATGGATAGACCTCCTTCCACCTCCACCCTACTCCTGGCACACCGGGTCGAGTAGGGCCGCTCGTCCTAGTCCACTCGCTACAACGGCGCTATAGTAATAAGTTGGGTGCCGGCCAAGATGGCCGGCACGTTCGTTACCCCTTCGATCCGACTGCTCCTTGGTCCGGTCGCAGCGCCGGCGTCGACGCGAAAAGGCGGCGTCGCGGCGTCCGCGCGTCAGAGCAGCCAGCCGCCCGCGGCGGCGATGACGCCCGCGAAGATCAGCGCCACGGTGTTGATCACCTTGATGAGCGGGTTGATCGACGGCCCAGCGGTGTCCTTGTACGGGTCACCGACGGTGTCGCCCACCACGCTGGCAGCGTGCGCGTCGGAGCCCGTGCCGCCGTGGTGACCGTCTTCGATGTACTTCTTGGCGTTGTCCCAGGCCCCGCCGCCGTTGGACATCATCAGCGCCATCATCAGCCCGGACGCGATGACACCGATCAGCACGCCGCCAAGGGCCAACGGCCCGAACAGGAAGCCGACGGCCAGCGGAGCCACGACGCCCAGAATGGCGGGCTTGGCCATCTCCCGCAGCGCCGCAGCGGTGACGATGTCGACCGCGCGGCCGTAGTCGGGCTTCGCCGTGCCCTCCATGATCCCTTTGATCTCGCGGAACTGCCGTCGCACTTCTTCGATCACGGCGCTGGCGGCCTTGCCGACCGACTCCATCAGGAACGCGCTGAACAGGAACGGCAGCATGGCGCCGATCAGCAGGCCCACCAGCACGATCGGGTCGTTCAGGCGGAACGCTCCCTCGCCGAAGCGCACCGGGTCGACCAACTTGAGGCGCTCGGCGAAGTCGGCGAACAGCACCAGCGCAGCCAACGCGGCCGAACCGATGGCGTACCCCTTGGTGACCGCCTTGGTGGTGTTCCCCACGGCGTCGAGCGCGTCGGTGTTGTGGCGCACCTCGGCCGGCAGATCCGCCATCTCCGCGATGCCGCCGGCGTTGTCCGTGATCGGTCCGTAGGTGTCCATGGCGACGACCATGCCGGTGATCGACAGCATCGCGACCGCCGCCACGGCGATGCCGTACAGGCCCGCGATGGAGTAGGTAGTGAAGGTTGCGAGGGCCAGCACGATCACGGGCCATGCGGTCGACTGCATGCCGACGGCGAGGCCGGAGATGATGTTGGTGGCACTACCCGTTTCCGACGCCTTGGCGACGCGCCGTACGGGGGCGTAGCGGGTGCTGGTGTAGTACTCGGTGATGAACATGATGGCGATCGTGACGACGATCCCGATCAGGCTGGCGCCGAAGATGTCCCACGGTCCCATGTCACGGCCGAGCACGGAGAAGTCGAAGTCGCGGAACATGGTGAAACTGGCGATGCCGAAGCCGATCGCACTGACCACGGCGCTGGCGTACACGCCCCGGTTGAGCGCGCCCATGATGTCGTTCGAGGCAGGCAGTTTCACGAACTGCGTGCCGAGGATGCTGGCGAGGATGGCGATGGCGCCGAGGATCAGCGGGAAGGTCACCAGGTTGGTCACCTCGCCCGTGCCGGGAAGCAGGTACCCCAGGAACACGGCGCCGATGGCCGTCACGGCGTACGTCTCGAACAGGTCGGCGCCCATGCCGGCGCAGTCGCCTACGTTGTCGCCCACGTTGTCGGCGATGACGGCGGGGTTGCGCGGGTCGTCCTCGGGGATGCCCGCCTCGACCTTGCCGACGAGGTCGGCGCCGACGTCGGCCGCCTTGGTATAGATGCCGCCGCCCACGCGCGCGAAGAGGCTGATGAGGGATGCCCCGAAGGCGAAGCCGATGAGCGGCTCGACCGGGTTCTCGAAGCCGAGCACGACGTCGAACAGCCAGAAGAACCCGGAGACGCCCAACAGCGCCAGGCCGGCCACCGCGAGTCCCGCTACCGCCCCGCCGTTGAACGCGATGCGCAGCGCCCCGGCCAGTCCGCCGCGAGCCGCCTGAGCGACCCGCACGTTGGCGCGTACCGCGACGTTCATGCCGGCGTAGCCGCTGATGGCGGAGAAGAGCGCGCCGACCAGGAAGCCTATGGTCGTCCACCACCAGGTCACGCGGTCGTGCCCGGCGCTGCTGGTCACGGCCACCACGGCGAAGACGGCGGCGATGATCGCTGCCACCACCGCGATGGTGCGGTACTGCCGGTTCATGTAGGCAGCGGCGCCCTGGCGGACTGCATCGGAGATGTCGACCATGCGTGGGTCGCCGGTCGGGGCAGCCAGGATGCCGCGCGCCAGCACCACGGCCGCCACCAAGGCGGCCACGGCGGCCAGGGGAACGAGGGTGATGACCAGATCCATGTTTCCTCCAACGTCGTGCTGGGTCGTTTGCGAACGAAACAGCCCACATGCGCCGACGCGCCCGTCCAGGGCGGGTCGGCGCATGGCGGCGATTTGGCGCCGGCAAGTCTACCACCGCCGTATGCCGGCGGGTGGCGGTGTACCCGTGAGGCGAGCGTTCAGGACGCAGCATGCCGGGGTGTAGGCTGGGCCTAGAGCACTGCCGCCCGCGGCCGGGACGCGCCGGGGTGCCGTAGCGGCACGCGGCGCGGCCACCGCACCGACCTAGGAGGATCCGATGCGCCCGCACCCCTTGGCCGGCCAACCCGCGCCGCGATCGTTGCTCGAGAACGTTCCTCGGCTCGTCACGGCGTACTACACGCTCCATCCCGACCCGTCCGAGGTAGGCCAGCGCGTGTCGTTCGGCACCTCGGGCCACCGCGGCTCGAGCACCGCAGCGACCTTCAACGAAGCGCACGTCTTGGCGATCGCACAGGCCGTGTGCGACTACCGCGCCGAACGTGGTGTCGATGGCCCGCTGTTCCTCGGCGCCGACACGCACGCCTTGTCCGAGCCCGCGCTCACCACCGCCCTCGAGGTGTTCTCCGCGAACGGCGTGCACGTGGTCGTGTCCGAGGGCCTGGTGCCCGTACCGACGCCAGCCATCTCGCACGCCATCCTGCGCCACAACTTCGCCGATGCCGACCGTGCAGAAGAGGCGACGGGGCCGGCAGGAACGGCGGCAGGCAGCAAGTCGAAGGCGGACGGTGTCGTCATCACACCGTCTCACAACCCGCCCAGTGACGGTGGCTTCAAGTACAACCCGCCGCACGGCGGCCCCGCCGGTTCCGACGAGACGGCGTGGATCGAAGCGCGGGCGAATGCCTACCTGGAGAAGTCGCTCGAGGGCGTGCGACGGATCGACGTCGCCAAGGCGCGCGCCAGCGGCGGGGTGCGGGAACGCGACCTGATCGGTCCGTACGTCGACGACCTCGGCGCGGCCGTCGACATGGAGGCGATCCGCGAGGCTGGCGTCCGCATCGGCGTCGACCCGCTCGGCGGAGCGTCACTTCCGTACTGGGCGCCGCTGGCCGAACGATGGGGCATCGACCTGACGGTGGTGAACGACGCCGTAGACCCCACCTTCGCCTTCATGCCCGTCGATCACGACGGCAAGATCCGCATGGACTGCTCGTCCCCGTTCGCGATGGCAGGGCTGATCGCGCTGCAGGACCGCTTCGACGTCGCGTTCGGCACCGACCCCGACGCCGATCGGCACGGCATCGTGACGCCCACGGGCGGACTCTCGAACCCGAACCACTACCTCGCCGTGGCGGTCGAGTACCTGTTCACCCACCGTCCGAACTGGCCCGAGGCCGCCGCCGTCGGCAAGACCCTGGTGTCGAGCAGCATGATCGACCGGGTTGCCGCCAGCCTGGGGAGGACCGTGGCGGAGGTGCCGGTCGGTTTCAAGTGGTTCGTCGACGGGCTCCTGACGGGCGCGTACGGTTTCGGGGGAGAGGAGAGCGCGGGCGCCTCGTTCCTGCGCAAGGACGGCGGGCCGTGGACCACCGACAAGGACGGCATCCTGCTCGGTTTGCTCGCGGCCGAGATCACGGCCGTCACGGGGCAAGACCCGGCCGAGCGCTACCGGGCGCTCACCGAACGCTTCGGCGAGCCGGCTTACGCCCGCGTCGACGTTCCGGCGGACGCGCGTCAGAAGGCGGTGTTGAAGCGGCTCACGGCTGCCGACGTGCACGCGGAGCGGCTCGCCGGAGACGAAGTCGAGGCGGTGTTGACGCGCGCCCCCGCCAACGGGGAGCCGATCGGAGGCATCAAGGTGATCACCAAGAGCGGCTGGTTCGCAGCTAGGCCCTCCGGCACCGAGGACGTGTACAAGATCTACGCCGAGAGCTTCCGTGGCGAGGAGCATCTGGCGTCACTGCAAGACGAGGCGCGGGGCCTGGTGAAGCAGGTCCTCGAGGAGGCGGACACGTGACCCGCGGGCGCTCGAACACCTGGCTCGCGGTCGTGATGATCGGCGTCGGAGCGCTGGCGCTGGTCGGGAACGTCGGCTGGTTCGGCCCCCGCAGCGGCTGGGCCTGGGGCATCGCCTTCGGTCTCGTCGGCGCGGCGTTCCTGGCGCTCTACGCGCGCGAGCGTGGGCTTTGGTGGGCGTTGTTCCCCGGATTCGCCGCGTTGGGGTTGGCGGCCGCCGCCGTCGCGGGCAGTCTCGGTGGCGCGCTGTTCCTGGCCTTGGCGGCCGCCGCCTTCGTGGGGGTCTTCCTCACGGACCGGCGGCGCTCGTGGGCGATCGTTCCGGGCGGCGTGCTCGCCACCCTGGCCCTGATGGCGTTGCTCGAAGCGATCTGGCCTCGTGCCGCCACCGACTGGCTCCTGTTCACCGGACTTGCCGTCACGTTCGCCGTCATGTACCTCCGGCCCGCCGGAAGCCGTCCGAACTGGGCGCTGCAGATCGCCATCGGTCTGGTCGCGCTCGCGGTGGTGGCTGCCGTGACGGGACGCCTGATCGGCATCCTGGTGGCCATCGCGTTGATCGCCCTGGGTGGGTACTTCGCTTGGCGCGCGGGTTCGTGGGTGGAGCCGGGACCGGTCGGCGCGACGCGAAAGCCGCCCGCGACGACAGTTCGGTCCACCATGGGGGATCGTACCGGCACGACGGGTACGTCCGGGGGCGACGGCGCGCCCGGGGCGTCGCCCGAAGAGGCCGCGAGTGACGAGCCAGGCGCGGATCGCCCGCGCTGGTTCACTCTTCGACGGCGAGCGGGACGTTCAGGACCGGAACGGGACTCGAACGGATGAGCGCGTCGGCGCGGCTGCCGAGCAGCAGCCCTGCCGCGGCCCGATGGTGACGCAATCCGATGGCGATGAGGTCGGCTCCGACCTCCTGCGCGAGCGGCGGGAGCACCCGCGCCGGGTTGCCTTCCCGCACCACGAAGCGTTTCGCCGAACCGCCCGAGAGCGCCTCTAGTGCGTCGGTGACGTTGTGGATGTAGGACGGGTCGTCCTTCACCCTGACGTCGTCGACGACGTGGGCAAGAACCAACTCGATCCCCGCGGCGGCCAATGTCTTTGCGAAGGCGTAGGCGCCCTTCGAAGCTTCACCGAAGTCGGTCGCGACGAGGATGCGGCGGACCTCGGTGGTCGTCGATTCCTCCCGCACGGTGATGACGGGGATGGTGCTGCGACGGACGAAGCGGCCCGCGACGCCGCCGAGGAAGAACTGGTCGATGCGGTTGGCGCCGTGCGCCCCCATCACGACCAGGTCGAAGCGGCCCTGTAAGGTCAGCAGCTCTTGCAGAGGATGGCCCCACATCAGCTCGTGGGTGGCGTCCGGCGAGGACAAGTGGCTGAGCATGCCGCGAAGACGCTCGACCTCGGCCGCGCGCTCCTCCTCGATGCGGCGGGTGAGCTCCGGGTTCAAGCTGTCGAGCTGCGGCCGGATGAAGCCGCGTCCCTCTTCGAAGCGCTGCTGCACGTGCACCAGGTGGAGTTCGCCTTCGAGTCGCTCGCGCAGGTCGCGGGCGACGATCAGGGCCGACTGCGCGGTCTGGGAGAAATCGGTCGGGTGCAAGATCCGCATGCGCTACCTCCAGGCCCGAGCACCGTCCGCGCGTCGGACGGGACCAGGCTGCTTGGTCCTCATCATAGCGAGCGTCGTTGACGGGCCGGAAGCGTCGTCCGTGCGATCGGGGCTGGCTCTTGCCGCCGGCGACGCCACTTCCGCACCGACGCGCGCGCCGAACGCAGGCAGCGTCGCCCACGCGGCCCGGGGTGCACCGTCGGCGGTTCTCCGACAGCGCCTGTCGGCCGGCGGCGGATGCTACCTGCCTCCAAGGGCCGTAGCGTCGAGACGGGGACGGCCCTGGCGTCGTCCAGGGGCGCGCCGGAACCGTTCGTGTCGGTCGTTCGTGTCGGAGTCGCGGGCTCGGCCCACGGATGCGGCTCCGTTTCGCCCCCCGATGGGAGGAGCGCCGTGCGCACCTTGATCGCCTACGCCAGCCGCTACGGGTCCACCCGCGAGATCGCCGAGGCGATCGGCGAGGTGCTCGACAAGCGTGGTGTGCCCGCCGACGTGCGGCCCGCGGCAGAGGTGGCGAAGCTCGAGGGGTACGACGCCGTCGTGCTCGGGAGCGGCTTATACGGCGGGGGATGGCTCGACGACGCCGTCGAGTTCTTGGAGAGCTTCCAAGAGGAACTCGCGCGGCGGCCGGTGTGGCTCTTCTCGAGCGGCCCCACCGAAGCCGGCGATCCGGTGGCGGCGCTGGGCGGGTGGCGCTTCCCGGAGGAGCTCGAGCCGCTCGCCGGGGCCATCGGCGCCCGCGACACGGCGCTCTTCGCCGGCCGGATCGACCCCGACCAGTTGTCGATGCAAGACTGGCTCATCAACCGCTCGATGCGCGGCGCGGGAGGCGACTTCCGGGACTTCGCGCAGATCCGCTCCTGGGCCGCGAACGTGGCGCAGGTGTTGGCCGGAGGGTTGGGCGACTCCGTCAGCGGTTCTCCGACAGGGACGTAGGCGAGGTGCACGATGAGTTCGCGGCCCTGCCCGCGTACCATGGTGGAAAGGCCCTACGGGCTCGGTTCGGGCGGCCCGCCCCTACCTGCTCGACGCAAGGAGGAGGTTGCACATGTACAAGCGCATCCTGATGCCGACCGACGGTAGCGCCTGCGCCGATCAGGCCGTGGAACATGGGCTCGAGCTCGCCCGCCTGATGAACGCAGAAGTGACGTTCCTTCACGTACTCGAGAACCCGCTCACGTCGGGTTACGCGACCCCGGAGACCCTGCCGTACTCCGCGCAGCTGTACCAGGACCTGAAAGACGCCGCCAACCAGATCCTGCAGCGCGCCGCCGAACGCGCCGAGAACCTCGGTGTCAAGGCCACCACGAAACTGGTGGAGAACCGGGACCCGGTGCAAGCGATCCACGAGGCCGAAGAGGGCCACGACGCGGTCGTCCTGGGCACGCACGGCCGCCGCGGCTTCAACCGCTGGATGTTCGGCTCGGTCGCCGAAGGCGCCCTCCGGCGTTCCACCAAGCCGTTCCTGCTGGTCCGTGCCGAGAGCAGCGACGAGTGATGCGAGTACCGCCCGGTGAAGGCCCCGAGCGGGCGCAACCGACGACGGTAGCTGCGCGCGCGATGCGACGAAGGAGGTCCGCGGATGCGTCACGATGAGCCCGCCGGGGCCGAGCGGGTCCAGGTGTTGATCCCGCTCGACGGCTCGGCGTTCAGCCGGCAGGTGGTGCCCTACGTGCTCCAGGTGCTGCACCCCGACGTGCACGTGCTGACGTTGCTGCGGGTGACCGAGGCGCCGGAGGGTCACGTGCCGATGCCGTCGCGCCCGTTGGTGCTGGACGGCTGGATCATCGGCGAGGAAAGCCCTTCCGACGAGCCGCCGATCTACCAGAGCCAGGTGGTCGCGGGCGCCGTCGCGAACCTCGAGGAAGAACTCCTGGTCGACGCTCGCGCCCTCGCCGAAGCGGGGTTCGAGGTCCACGCGATGGTCCGGTTCGGGAACGCGGCGGAAGAGATCGTCGATCTCGTGCGCGAACAAGGCTTCTTGCTGGTGGTGATGGCGACTCACGGACGCAGCGGCGTGCAGCGCGTGATGTTGGGAAGCGTCGCCGGCGCGGTGCTGCGTCATCTGCACGTGCCGGTGATGATGGTGAGGCCCGTCCCCGAGGTCACGGGCGAGACATTGCCAGTCGAGCGCGAAGCGCGCGCTCCGGGCGTGGCGCCCGCCATCGAGCGAGGCTGATCGGCGTCGACGGCGAGCGGGCGAGTACGGACTCGCCACGCACGCCGATTCGGCGCCCCTCCTTGTCATGGACGCCCCGCGCATCCTCCCGACCGACGAGCTCGGTGACCTCGACCCTGCGCACGCGCGGGTGCGGGAACTGGATACGCTACGCCGCTTGGCACGTAGCCTCGCCGACACGCTGCAGGAGCGCGAGGTCCTCGAGCGGTCGATGGCCGAACTGATCGCGTGCGGCAGGTTCCGTTGCGCCGAGGCGCTCCTTCGCGGCGGTGGGGACGGTGCGTTCGTCCCGGTCTCGCCCGGGATGCGCCTAGCGGCCGCAGGGTGTGACGGTCCGTCGGTTACGGACTTGATGGCGGTGGCCGAGGCTGCACTCGCGGCGCGTGAGCCGAACACCCTGGCAGGCTGGACCGTGTTGCCGTTGGGTGACCGCGCGCTGATCGCGGTTGCGAACGGCGGCGACGCATCCGCGGCGTTCTTCGGAGCGGCGCAAGACCTGATCGGCGCAGCGTTGAAGCGCGCGCGCCTGCACCGCCGCTTGGCCGAGCGCGAGATGCAGCGCTCACGCCTATTGCAGGCCGTCCTCACTGCGCAGGAAGAGGAGCGTGGCCGCATCTCGCGAGACCTGCACGACCAGATCGGACAGGCCCTGACGGCGCTGGTGCTCGGCTTGGACGGGCCCGTCGACGAGAGCGAGCTGCGCAAGCTGAAGGAGCTTGCCGTCACGACCCTGGGCGACGTGCGCCGCATCGCGCTCGACCTGCGCCCCTCCGTGTTGGACGAATTGGGGCTGGAAGCCGCCATGCGGCGTAACGCCCGCGAGTTGCGCGACCGTTACGGGGTCGACATCAGCGTGCTGGTCCGCTTGCCGCATCGCTTGACGCGGCAAGAAGAGACGGTGCTCTACCGCGTGGCTCAGGAGAGCCTCACGAACGTCGTGCGGCACGCCAAGGCCAGCACGGCGTCGGTGGTCGTGACGATGGCCGACGGCTTCGTGCGGCTCGTCGTCGAGGATGACGGTGTGGGGTTCGATCCCGCGAGCCTGGTGCCCGCGGAGCAGGTGGGGCTGATCGGCATGCGCCAACGACTCGAGTTCCTCGGCGGCAGTCTCCGGGTGGAGTCCGCGCCAGGGCGCGGCACCACCGTGCATGGGAGGGTGCCGGTCGGGTAGCGTAGGGGGTCATGGCCCGGCCCCCCATCCGCCTCCTTCTGGTCGACGATCACGCCATCGTGCGTGCCGGCGTGCGCATGTTGTTGAACGCGCACGACGCCATGGAAGTCGTGGGGGAGGCCGAGAGCGCGGAAGAGGCAATCGATCGAGCGGAGGCCTGGGACCCCGACATCGTGTTGCTCGACGTGTCGCTGCCCGGCCTCAGCGGCATCGACGCGCTCGAAGCCCTGCGCCAGCGCCTTCCGAAGGCGCGCTTCATCGCCCTGTCGATGCACGAAGATCCCGAGTACGTCCAGCGCTTCCTCGAGGCGGGCGGTTCGGGTTACGTTCCAAAGAGCTCGGTCGAGTCGCAGTTGGTCGATGCCATCTTGGCCGTGGCTCGCGGCGAGTACTACGCACCCGCGCGGCTGTTGGCCGAGTTGGCGCGCGAACTGGCCAGGCCCGACCCGTACCGCAATGCCAAGCTCACCAACCGCGAGCACGAGGTCGTGCGTCAGATCGCGCGCGGCGCGACCTATCGCGAGATCGCCGAGGAGTTGGGGATCAGCGAGAAGACCGTCGCCACCTACCGGGAGCGTGCGTCCGAGAAGCTCGGCGTGAAGTCGCGAGCCGAGTTGGTGCGCTGGGCGTTGGAGCACGGGTTGTTGGATTGAGACGGGTCGTTGGTTCGGGGCCGAACCTGCGGGTCGGCTGCAACGAGGTGCCCCGCACCGGCTCGTCGGTGCGGGGCTTTGGCGTGGGATGCGCCGTAGGAGGGGCTCGGATGGGGCGGGGGACCATACGGGTCGACCTGAGCGAGCTGGTGCGAACCGCCGTCGACGGCTTCCGGGCGCGCGCCGACGACCTCGAGGTCGGGGTGCGCGTCGAAGCCCGGGAGCCGTTGGTGGCCGACGTCGACCGCGAGCGCATCGGGCAGGTGATCGGCAACCTGATCGACAACGCACTGCGTCACACGCCGCGGGGTGGTGAGGTGCGGATCACGCTGGCGGAACGAGGCGATGCCATCGAACTGGTGGTCGCCGACAGCGGACCGGGCGTGGCCCCCGAGGAACGCGAGCGGGTGTTCGCGCGGTTCTACCGCGTCGACAAGAGCCGGAACAAGGACGGCGGCGGCAGCGGGCTCGGCCTTGCCATCGTCAAGGCCATCGTCGAGTTGCATGGCGGGAGCGTCATGGTGCGCGACGCGACCGAAGGTGGGGCGGCGTTCGTGGTTCGATTGCCGTACGCGAGCGGGCCTTAGCGCCCGCAGGCGTCGGCCCTCGCTGGGCGTCCGGACGGTCGACGGCAGCAAGGTCCGCTTGGACCGCACTTCGCTCAGCCGCGCCGGATCCGCTCCATGATGCGCTCGCTGCGCCCGTGCATGCCCTCGAGCCGCACGTCGAGGCCGCGCAGGCGCAGGCGCGTCTCGAGGTCGTGCAGCATCATCAGCGCCGAGAAATCGATGCGGCCCAAGTGCGTTGCGTCGACCACCACGCAGCTCACGCCCGCGAGCTGGTTCTCGATGCGGTTCAGCACTTTCTCGAGCGCCTGGGTGGAGCCGAACCACAGCACCCCGTCGAGCTCCACGCGGATGGTGCCGTTGTCGCGCTCGAAGCGCACGCCGAGTTGCGCCTCGCGGTAGAGGTGGGTGAAGAGCGCCAGTGAGACCCCCAGGATCACGGCGTAGTCGACGCGCGGCGCCAACACCAGCGTCAACGCGAAGGTGACGAGCGCGGTGGTGGCCTGCAGGCGCGCGACGCGCCAGAGCCGGAACAACGACCTCAGGTCGAGCAGGCTCCAAGCGGCGGTCATGACGATCGCGCCGAGCACGGAGCGCGGCAACGTCTCGAGCACGCCGGCGAACGGGAAGAACGCCAGCACGGCGAGCCCCGCCACGGCGCCGCTCAGGCGCGTGCGCGCACCGGCCTGGCGGCCGAGGGCCGAGCGTCCGAAGCTGCCCCCGACCGGGAAGCCGCGTACCAGGCCGGACACGACGTTGGCGATGCCCTGGGCCACCAGTTCACGGTCGGCGTTCCATGGCCGGCTGCGTTCGGCGAACGTGCGGGCGATGGCCGCCGGTTCGGCGAACCCGACGATGGCGATGACGGCCGCGCCGAGGGCCAGATCGGCGGCGCGCGCCCAGCGGAAGTCGAGGCTGGGGAGCGGTAGAGACGACGGCATCTCGCCGACCAGCGAACCGAGGTTCCCGAGCCAGTGCGACAGGGCGATGCCGGCGACGACGGCGAGCAGCGTGCCGGGGATCAACGGCGAGATGCGCCGAGAACCGCGCACCAGGACCAGCGTGAGTAGCGCGAGCGCGACGGCGCCGAGGTTCCATGCCGCCGGATCCCGGCTGGCGTGCCAGGCCGCCGACCAGACGGCCCGGCGACCCGGGTCGATACCCAGGACGCTGGGCACCTGGGACGCCACGATGAGCACGGCAGCGCCGCTCGTGAACCCCCGAAGCACCGGCAGGCTCATGAAGTACGCGATCGCCCCGAAGCGAAGCGCCCCGATGACGACGCGCATGAGGCCCACCATCAGCGCCAGCAGCGCCGCCATCTCGACGTACGCCGTAGAGCCCGGTGGCACCAGGGACGACAAGATCCCGAGCGTCAGCAGCGACGCCAGCGCCGTGGGACCGGTCTGGAGGTACGGGCTCGAGGCGAAGACCGCAGCGACGATGGGCGGGAAGATGGCAGCCACGAGGCCGGCGCTGGGAGGAAGGCCGGCCAGCGCGGCGTACGCTACCGATTGCGGGATGAGCACCAACGCGACGGTGAGGCCGGCGACGATATCGTCGAACGGCGGCTTCAAGCCGCGTGCCGGAGCACTACGTGAGGACGGGGGGCGAGCGACCTTGGGCGGAACCCCGGCGGCATCCGCCCCTACCCGTCCGGGCTCGCTGGTGCCACCGGCGTGGTCGCTCACGCCCCCTACCGTACTCCTAGCCCTTCACGCGCTTCCACAGCGCTCCGCAGAAGCCGCCGAACTTGGCTTCCGGTACGCCGCCCCAGAGGGCGTCGATGGTGGCCGACAGGATCACGGTGGTCCAGCCCGTGTCCGTGACCAGGGCCATGTTGAGCATCGAGTTGAGCTGACCGCAAACGAGGTTGAACATGCACTCGGCCAACTCCGTCTCGATGCCGGTGGCGCCGCGTAGCGGCATGGTCACGGCGATGCCGAGGCACTGCGCCATGGCGGCGTACTGGTTGATCACCGCGCGCAGCTGCAAGACCACGCTGGTGATCTCGTTGTACTCGGTCATGGCCTGACCCCAGCCGCGATCGCCCATGCCGAGCGTCGCGCCGGTGGCGGGGTCGAAGCGCCACCAACCGACGGCGTCCGCGCCGCCTTCCGGCACCACCGCCAGCATGCCGGCATCGAGGTCGGCCAGCACGCGTGCGGTCAGGTCCGGGTCGAGCCCGGGCGCCACCGCCGCGAGTTCGCCTGCGTCCCGCACCAGGCGCCAAGGGCGCCCTGCGGCCAGGTCGCGCGCGAACGCTTCGGCCACCGCCGCCGGTCCCGTGGGCGCGGCGGTGGGGTCGGAGATCGGCCCTCGGCGTTGGAGTTCGGCCTCGAGAACGGTGTCGCGCACGCCTTGCTCGATGCGGTGTTGGCGGCCTTGCGCGTCGCTCGCGACGGCGGAGTCCGCCAGGATCGCGCTGGGCACGTGAACGAGGTCGAACGCGCCCACGACGGCAAGGGAGGCGTCGAATCCGCGGTGGTACGCCGCCACCAGGGCGCCGTCGAGGTACCCGGGCGACAACGCGGCGCGTTGCTGCGCGAACCACTCCAGCGGCCCGAGGAGGTTGGCCATGTCGTTCAAGCGGTCGCGGATCTCGGTCGGGTCGGCGGTGGCGCGGTTCTCGTACAGGGCCGTCCACGCCTCGCGTTGTGCCAGTAGCCGGCTTGCCGACGAGAAGGCGACGGCGTCCGGCGTCAGCGCCGCGGGCGTTACCAGGATCTCGGTTTCACCGCCCAACGCCACGGCACGGACGTAGGCCGCCGCGTCGTCCACCGCGGCCTCGGTTCCGTCACGGCGCACGGAGGCCCCGACGATGTCGAACACCTCTCGACGTTCGCGGCGCGTACCCCGCCCCGGCGTGACGACGTCGAACTCGAGCCAGAGCGCCGTGAGGGCGCCCTCCGAGTCGCCGCCGCCACCGAAGCCCCCGAACATGCCGCCGATCCCGCCTCCGAGCCCGCCGGCGGCACCGGCGTTGCCACCGGCCGGCTTGTCGGCGATGGTGCCGTCGACTTCGATGCGGAGGCCCTCGATGCGCGTCTCTCCGATGGTCAACACCGGGTCCCACGCCGTGGTGGCGACGAGCGCGTCGCGTAGAGCCTCGAGCGGCTCTGTGATCCCGAACAGGTCGAGGTCTTCCGGCCAGTCGACGGGCAGGGTGGCGAAGCCGATCCGGCGCCCGAACCCCTCGGCGGCGAGCATCTCGGTGGCCAAGAGCTCGTGCTCGGTGAGGCTCTCGCCGTCCCACGTCTCCGCGACGGCGCGGATCGTCACGCGATGCAGCCGGTCGCCACAGGAGAGGTCGCGGCAGGCGCCGTCCACGGCGGCCAGTTGCCGCAGGTTGGTGAGGTCGAAGCGCAGCGTCGCTGCCGTGAGGGTATCGCCCGGAACGGCGTCGGGCAGGGTCGGGTCGAGGTCGATCCAAGCGCCGTCGACCGCGACCTGCACCCACCAGTGATCGGCCAGGTCCGCAGCGCCAGGGGCAGCGGCGCCGCCTTCGACGGCGGGCAGCAGCTCGGCCAGTGCCTGGCTCTGGCGCTCGGTGGCCAGGGCCACGGCACGCTCGAGGGCCGCGCGGTCGGTTTCCACCATGGCGAGGCGCTCGGTAACCACCGCCGCGTCCATCCCGAGCGTGTCGGCGGCGCGTTCCGCCAAGAACTGCGCGCTGGGCTGGGCGCGTGCTGCGCGCGGGTCGGCGGGAAGGCGGATGGCGCCGGCAGCGCGCTCTAGCGTGGCTTCGTCCAGTGTGCCGTGCACCATCACCGTCTCGTAGCCGGCCGCATGGAGCAGCGCCCGGAGCAGCGTAGCGCGGTCGAGCGCGTTCCCGATGCGGTCCATGAGCACGCCCGCCGGGCCGCGCAGGGCGCCGCGGTACGGCACGTAGCCGGTCTCGTCGCGCACCCAGGCGAACACGGTGTCGGCGTCGACGGCACCGTTCTCGCCGCCGGCCATGGAGGCCAGCGCGGCCTCGACGTCCAGATGATCCTTCGGAAGTTCGGCCAGCGCGCTCTCGAGCGTAGCGAAGAGCGTGTCGGCGGGCGGAGGTTCCTGGGCGACGCCGATGCTGCCAACGAGGGTGGCGACGGCGACCGCCGCGAGCATCCGTCGGAGCGGTAGAGCGCGTTGCCGGCGGAATCGGTCTCGCGACGCGGTGGGCGGGCGCCCGCGCGCGAGCGAAGTCGGTTCGTTGTCGGGCATGTCCGGGTTCCTTCCCTACGTGACCGGCGTGGGTGACGCCGGTCGGCGCTACTCTACGGCAGTGCGACGCGGTTGGGAAGCCCTTGGCGCCGTTCATGTGGCGGCCGCACGTGCGTCGCGTGTCCGGAAGTTCCCGACGCGCCGAGTCCGTGCTTGGCTACGGTCGGTCCGCCCAGGAATGCGTAGCGTGAAACCATGCAGGCTCCGGGACGGACCGGCTCGCTCCCCGTCTGCCAGAAGGAGGACATCATGCGGCTACAGGGCAAGGTCGCGCTCATCACGGGTGCAGGTTCGGGCATGGGACGCGCGATGGCGGTGCGCTTCGCAGCCGAGGGGGCGAAGCTCGTCGTTGCGGAGTGGAACGAGAAGACGTTGCACGAGGTCGTCGAGTACGTCCGCGGCCAGGGCGGCACGGTGCACGGGGTTCACGGCGACGTCGCCGAACGCGAGGCCGCCGAGGGGATGGTGAAGGGCGCCCTCGATACCTACGGCACGCTCGACATCCTGATGAACAACGCCGGCGTCATGGACGTGAACCAAGGCGTGGGCGAACTGGACGACGAGACGTACCGCCGCGTGATGGGGATCAACGTCGACGGCCCCGTGTTCACCAGCCGCGCTGCCGTGCAGCACATGGCCGAGGTCGGTCACGGCGTGATCGTGAACTCGGCCAGCATCGCCGCGGTCAGCGGGGCGGCGGCGGGCGCTGCGTACACCATCTCGAAGCACGCCGTCATCGGCCTCACGCGTAGCACTGCGTACGTCTACGGCCCCAAGGGGATCCGCTGCAACGCCATCATCATCGGCGCCGTCAAGACGAACATCATGCAGAGCGTCGATATGTCGAAGATGGACCCGTACGGCTCGCAGCGCTTCCAGGCGTACTACGGTCTCATCCCGGCCCAGCTCGAGCCGGAGGACGTCGCCAACGTCGGGCTGTTCTTGGCATCGGACGAGGCGAGGATGGTCAACGGGGCCCTAGTGACCGCCGACGGAGGTTGGAACGCCGCCTGAGCCGACGTCCCACCGCGTCGCCGCCGGGGCTTCGCGCGACCGGCCCGGCACATCGCGCCATAGGACCGCGTCGCCCTGCCCCTGTTTCGGCCGGGCGACGCTCCGCGTACCCGTTCGCCCGCCTACGCGCCCCGACGCGGTGCTCGTGAAGTACGCTCGCAGCGTGAGCGGGAACCGAAGCCGAGCCACGGACCGAGGAGCGGCGCGCACCGTCAGTCGTGCCCGACGCTTGAACGATCTGCGGGAGCAGCTCCTGCTGCGGCCGCGCAGCGTGGTGGAACTGGCCAAGGCGCACGGCACCAGTCGCCGAACCATCGAACGCGACCTGCGGACGCTCGACGAAGAGATGGGTGTCGATCTCCGCTCCGACGGCCGCGGGCGCTGGTTCGTACCGGCGCGCCCATCGGCCCTCAACGAGGTCGAGGCACTCGCCGTGTACAGCGCGACGCGGTTGTTGCTGCACACCGGCGTCGGGGAGCGCCACTACCGCGCCGCGCTCGAGAAGCTGTCGCTGCAGGTGCCCGAGCCGGCGCGCACCGTGCTGCTCAGGAGCGTGGACGGGCTGGCGTCCGCTCCGGAGGACCGGGTCCTCGACCTGGTGGCGCAGGCGTGGTTCCAGCGGCGCGTGCTCGGGTGCGACTACTACTCGGCGTACTCGGGCGACACCAAGCTGCGTCGATTGGAGATCTACTTCTACGAGCTGAACCGGCGCAACCTCGAGCCGTACGTGCTGGCGTTCGACCGTAACGGCCGTCAACGGGTGCTGGTCTTCAAGCTTGCCCGCATGCGCAACGTGCGCCTTCTCGACGACGGGTACGAGATCCCGTCCGACTTCGATCCGGTGGCGCATCTCGACGGGTCGTTCGGTATCTTGGCCGGCCGACAGGTCGAGGTGGTCGTGCGCGCCTCGTCGAAGGTGGCCGCGCGCATGGCGGAGAGCGGCGACAGGAACGTGCAGGTAGGCGAGGCCCTCGCCGGCGGGGAACGCGTGGTGCGCGTCACCGGCACGCTCGACAGCGAGGGGCGCGCCATGGAGTTGCTGCCATGGTTGCTGGGTTGGGGCGGAGCGATCGAGGTGATCTCGCCGGTCGAGGTCCGTGAGCAGGTCCGGGTGGAGTTGGCCGGCGCCTTGGCGAACTACGATGCCTGATCCCGTCTCGCCGGCCGACGCGACGCTCGACGACGTGGTGGCGCTCCTGAGCGCGTTGGTCGCGATCGATTCGGTGAACCCCGACCTCGATCCGACGCGGCCGGGGGAAGGCCGGATCGCGGCGTTCGTGGCGGACTGGGGTAGGACGCGCGGGCTCGCGGTGACGGTCGTGGAGGCACGTCCCGGGCGTCCCGCGGTGCTGTTGCGGGCCGCGGGAGCGGTTGCCATCGCGGGCGTTCACCCGGCCGGGAGCGAGGCCGGGAGCGAGGCCGGGAGCGAGGCCGGGAGCGCGGCCGGGAACGCGGCCTGGAGCGCGGAGGACGCCATCCCCCCGCGCAGGACGCTCGTCCTCAACGCGCACCTGGACACGGTCGGCGTGCACGGCATGGAGGCGCCGTTCCGAGGGCGGTGCGTCGGCGACCGCCTCTACGCTCGCGGTGCGATGGACATGAAGGCGAGCCTGGCTGCCTGCATGGTGGCCACGGCGGCCGCGGTTCGGCAGGGGTTGCGTGGCGACGTGCTGCTCACCGCCGTCCCCGACGAGGAGCACGGCAGCGCCGGCACCGAAGCGGCCATGGCAGCGCTCGCGCCCCTGCTGGCCGAGCGAATGTCGGGTCGCGCCGAGGTGGCGGCGATCGTCACCGAGCCGACCGACCTTTCGCTGCACGTGGCGCACCGCGGGTTCGCCCTGTTCGACGTCGTCCTCACGGGTCGGGCGTCCCACACTTCGAAGCCGGAACAGGGCGTCAACGCGCTCACGCATCTCGGGCGCGTCCTGCGGGAGGTCGAGGTGGTCGACGCGCGTCTGCGGCAGCGACCACCTCACCCGCTGCTCGGCCACGGGTCGCTGCAGGCCGTCCTGGCGCGGGGAGGCGAGGAACTCTTCACCACCCCGGCGCATGCCGAAGTGACGCTCGAACGCCGCACGCTGCCGGGCGAGGACGCTGCCGTGGTGGCGGCCGAGATCGACGACCTGCTGGCACGCGCGGGGGCGGGCGAGCCGTCGTTCACCGCCGCCGCCTTGCCGGGCGTGGCGCGCGAGCCGTTCGAGGCCGACCCCGAGGCCGCCATCGTGAGGCTATTGCAGGAAGCGATCGAGGACGTGACCGGTGCGTCACCGCAACTGCTCGGGGCGCCGTACTGGACCGACGCGGCGTTGGTGGCGGCGGCCGGCAGCCCGTCGGTGGCGGCAGCCGCCGGCCCGTTGCCGACGGTCCTGTTCGGCCCGGTGGGGGGCGGTATCCACCGGCCCGACGAGTGGGTGGACGTTCCCAGCGTGCGAACGATGGTACGGGTGTTGCAGCGCGTCATCGAGCGGTACTGCGGCTGAAGCGGGTTCTGCCAGGCGCCACCGACGGCCGGACCTCGTAACGCGACGCTCGTTTCTGCCACGTTCGCGCCACCGGATCACGTGCGTATCGCGGATGCGGGCGGGTGGTACCTTCCGGCATGGACCTGATCTGCCTGGCAGCAGGCAAGGGGACGCGCATGGCGGGGCTCGGACGGTACCTGCAGAAGTGCATGTACCCGGTCGGCCTGCGACCCTTCCTGGAGCACACCCTGGAGCAACTGCACGCGAGTCGAGCGTGGCAGCGTGCCGAACGCCTCGCGCTCGTGGTGGGGCGCCACGAGGACCAGGTGCGCAGTTACTTCGGCGAGGCGTGGCGCGGCCTTCCCATCACGTACGTGCGCCAGCAGGAACTGCTGGGCACCGGGAACGCCCTTCGACTCGCCGCCGATTCCCTCGAGCCCAGCGCCAGCGTGGTGGCGTGGCAGGCGGACCTGTTCGTGCCGAGTGCGATCTTCGACGCGCTGGCCGATCACCCCGCGAGAACCGCCGTGACGCTCGGTCCCGGGCACCCGGGGGAGTCGCCGCGACTGCTGGCGAGCGCCGTAGACGATCGCGTGACGCGGGTGTGGGACGGGGCGGGGCCGCTGTACGACATCGGCGCCTGGAAGCTCGCCCCCGACGTGCTGAGTCGGCTCATGGAGGTGCGGGCGGAGAAGGGCGAATTCCGCCTGCTGCCGAACCTGCAGCGCTGCATCGACGACGGCGCCTTCGTGGGGCACGTGACGGCGCGTGAATGGGTGCACCTGGGCGGAACGCTGCCGTCGCCCGAGGCGAACTTGCGTTCCGTGGTGGAGCGCCTGTGGCGCGAAGTCGAGGCGCCGGCGTGATCGTCGCCCGCACGCCCCTGCGCGTGCCGTTCGCGGGCGGCCTGACGGACCTGGCGCCATACGCCCAGCGCTTCGGTGGTGCGACGGTCAGCGCCACGATCGATGCATACGTGCGTGTCTCGCTGTTGCCGAGCCTCGACGGTCGTTTCGAGGTGCACGCCGAAGGGGCCGTCGAGCACGCCGCCGAACCGGAAGAGGTGGGCCACGAGCTGGCGCGCGAGGCGCTCGCGAGCGTCGACCGCGCGCAGCTTCCGGTTCGTATGGCGATCTGGGCCGACTTGCCCGGCAACAGCGGGTTGGGGACGTCCGGTGCGGTTACCGTGTCGCTGCTGCACGCTCTGCGTGCCGCCCGGGGCGAGACGCCGAGCCGAGCCGCGCTGGCCGAAGAAGCCGCGGAGATCGAAGTCGAGCGCCTGCGCGGGGCCTCTGGGTACCACGACGCTCACGTCTGCGCCCGCGGCGGCGTGCTGCGGTTGACGTACGACGGCGCGAAGGTGCGGGAGCGGCGGCTCGACGCCGACCCCACGACGACGCGTGAACTCGAGCGCTCGCTGCTGCTCTTCGCCACCGAGCGTCAGGAACGCACGAAGCCGTCGCTCGACGCGCTCACGGCGCGCTTCGAAGAGGCCGTTCCGATCTTGCACGACATCCGCGCGTTGGCCGACGAAGCGACGGCCGCCATCGAAAGCGGGGACGTCGCCAGGCTGGCCTTCTGCATCGGCGAGCAGCAACGTCTCAAGCAGCTACTGCCGGGCCGTTTCGTGGACGATCAAGTGCGTGACGTGACCGCTCGTGTGCGTGCCGTGGGCGCCGCGGCGCAGTTCCCAGGGGGCAAGATCAGCGGCTTCGTGTTGGTGTGCTGCCCCGAAGGGCAGCACGAAGCGGTGCGGGAGGCGCTACCGGAACTGCGCCAGCTTCCGTTGCGGTTCAGTCACGAGAGAAGCGTGGTCGTTCGGGGGTGAGAAGGGCGCGCGGCTCAGGCCGGCGGCGCGCCGTTCTTCGGCTGCGTGATGCGGATGTGGTTCCCGAACGGGTCGCGGATCCCGATGTCGATGCCGTAGAAGTGCTCCACGGGTTCTTGCGTGAACTCGACGCCCTGGGCCTTCAGGTCCTGGTGCACGCGGTGGCAGTCGTCGGTGGTGAAGCCGACGGTGAAGCCGGACGCGCCCTTGGCGATGAGCTCTCGCAGCTGATCACCGCTATCAGGGTCCACCGACGGCGGGCCGACGCGTTCGAGCAGGATGGAGCGCTCGGGCTGGCCGGGCACGTTCACGGTGAGCCAACGCATGTTGCCGAGGTCGATGTCGTTGCCGATCTCGAGGCCGAGCTTGCCGACGTAGAACTCGAGCGCTTCGTTCTGGTCGAAGACCCATACGTGCGTGATGTTGATGCCGTTCAGCATGGTGTTGCTCCCTTCGCGCACACCTTGCGCGTGCGACCCCGTCACTCTAGTGGCCGCGTTCGGGCTCCGCTTCTCCGAAACTGCTCGGTCGGGCCCAGGCCATGGTGAAGCAGTTCGGCACGGCCGCCCGGTCGGAGCGACGGCGGTAGGTGCTGGGCGACACGCCCACGATGTCGCGGAAGGTGCGGCTGAAGGTGCCGAGGCTGTTGAACCCCACGTCGAAGCACACGTCGGTGACGCTGCGCTCGGAGTCGCGCAGGAGGAACATGGCGCGCTCGACGCGACGGCGTTGCAGGTAGCGGTGGGGCGTCTCGCCGAAGGTGGCGCGGAACGTGCGGATGAAGTGCGCCTCGGACACCCCCGCGATCCGTGCCAACTGCAAGACGTCGAGCGGCTCCGCGTAGGTGCGGTCCATGGCGTCGCGGGCGCGTAGCAGCCGACGGTTCCGCTCTTCGACGGCGCGGCTCATGCGCTGGCCACGGCGTGCGCCAGGGCCGGCGCCAGCGTGCCTACCGGTTCGACGACCACCTCGTCGAGGTCGTGCCACGCGGCCGCTGTGCGGAGCTCGGCCGCGAGCGCGGCGGCCGCCTCGTCGGGGCTGCGTTTCCTGCCCCCTGGCGCCGTCCGCTCCTCCAGCCACGTAGCCTTCGCCACCAACGCCGACGCCTTGCGGTCGGTCTTGAGGTCGATGCGCCCGACCATCTGATCGCCCAGCAGGAACGGCAGCGTGTAGTAGCCGTACCGGCGCCTCGGCGCAGGGGTGTAGATCTCGATGCGGTACTCCATGCCGAACATGCGCTCCAGGCGCTCGCGGTACCTGCAGGCAGGATCGAAGGGGGAGAGGAGCGCGGCGCCGGTGGCGCGGCCAGGGTCGTGCGCGTCGGCGGCCAGCAATGCCGGCTCCTTCCAACCCTGCACGCGCACCCAACGCGCAAGGCCGCGTTCGACCGCCGAAGCAGCCAAGCGCTTCGCCGGCGTCCTCTTGATGCGGAAGTGGTCCGCCAGGTCGGCCACCGTGCCGATTCCCGCGGACGCCACGGCGATGTCGAAGAGCCGTTGCTGCGCCTCCGGAACGGGCGGCACGGGCTGCTCGTGCGCCTCGCCCCACACGCGGTGCGGGGCGTCGTAGAGGCGCTGGAAGTTCGGCCGGCCGGCCACGGCCGCGCGCCCGGTCAGGAACAGGTACTCGAGGGCGAGTTTGGTGTCGCTAAGGTTCCACCAGCCGCCGCGCCGCCCGGACGCGCCGTCCTCGAGGTGCGACAGGTCGGCGGCGGTGAGCGGCCCCGCTTCGAGCACCGCAGCTTCGACGTGCTTCACGATGCCCGGCCTGCTGCGCTCCAGCTTGTCCTGCACGTACCTCTGCCAGCGTGAGCCGCGCTCGTCCATGCGGTGCCGAAGGTGGGGAAGAAGGTCGATGGGCATCACCGACGCTTCGTGGCCCCAGTGCTCGAACACCTCGCCGCTCGACCACAGGTACGTATCGAGCGCGTCGGTGTCGTACGGCCCGAAGCGCGAGTAGAGCGGCATGTAGTGCGCGCGGGCGAAGACGTTGACGCTGTCGAGCTGCAGCACGCCTTGGCGCAGCAGGTAGGCTCGGAACTGCTCGGCGCCTACACGCCGGTTCGGTCGCTTGCGCGCGAGGCCCTGGGCGTGCAGGAAGATGCGCCGCGCCTCGGCCGGGGTGAGTGTCTCTTGCACCCGTCCAATGTATCGGAGGTCACCGTCTTGGGTCGTGGTGACGGCACCTTGCGAAGCCGCCTCCGCCCGTCAAGGACCTCGATGTGTCGTCCTGCTACGCCGGCTCGGCAAGCACGGTCTCCACGGTGTTGGCGGCGTCCTCGACACCTGCCCGAACCGCTGCGGACGACATGGTGCCGTGGTCGAAGTTCTCGGCCTCCACGCCGACGATCACGACGCGCTTCGGCAGCGACCCGAGCGCCTCGCCCAACGCCAGCGCCTCGGCGACGCTCCAGCCGTGCGTCGAAGGAGACGTGGTGCCACGCAAGGCGCGCGCCGAGCGGAAGCAACGCACCGTCCCGGGCGCGCCGTTGGGCGCAGTCGCGTCGACCAGTACCACGCGGTCGTAGCCCTGCAAGGCGTCGAGTAGGGCGAGGGCGTCCCCACGCAACGCGCGGACGTCCACGCCGGCGCGGACGACGCCGCCCCAACGCGCCAAGAGGGTGCGCACGACCTGCGCGCCGACGGCGTCGTCGCCACGGTCTTCGTTGCCGATCCCGACGACCAGCGTCGCGGCGCGCCTCACCCCCGCTCCACCTCGAGCCGCAGGAAGTGCGTGGAGCAGGAGATGCACGGGTCGTGGTTGCGAATCGCCTGTTCGCATAGGTGCTGGAGTCGCTCGTGGGGAACGTCCAAGTGGGACTCGACCACGCCGCGCAGGTCCTGTTCGATGCTGCGCTGGCTCTGCGCCGTTGGCGGAACGATGTTCGCGTCGAGGATGATGCCGTGATCGTCGAGGGTGTAGCGGTGGTAGAGGGTGCCGCGCGGCGCCTCGGTGCAAGCATGGCCGCGGCCGGCGCGGGCGGGCACCTCGAGGTGCGGCTGTGGCGGTGGTTGGTACGCGTCGACGATGCGCAACGCCTCGTCGCAGGCGTAGAGCGTCTCGACCGCGCGCACGATGATGCTCTGGAACGGGTTGCGGCACACGGGCCCGAGGCCCGCCTCGAGCGCCGCCTCTTGGGCCAGCGGCGAGAGCTTGTCGAAGTTGAGGGCGTAGCGCGCCATCGGTCCCACCAGGTACGTCGCTCCGTCCACCGACGCGTGCAGCGCGGTCGAGTGCGCCACGTGCTCCTCGCGGAAGTGGTCCTCGAACTCCGCGACGTCGATGTCGAGACCGCGGTTGGTGACCATGCGCCCCTCGTTCATGGGGTACTCGTCGGGGTGGCGCAGGGACGCGAAGGTGTAGTCGTACTCGAACGCGGGGAAGTCGAAGCCGGCCACCAGGCGCACGGTCTCCAACGCGGCGTCACGTGCTTCTACGATGCGCGGCCGCAACGCCAAGAGTTCGGCACGCGTCGGCACGCGGTAGAAGCCGCCGAGGCGCACGTTCACGGGGTGAATCTCGCGCCCGCCGAGCAGCACCATGATGTCGTTCCCGAGCTTCTTGAGCTCGAGTCCGCGCTTCACGACCTCGGGGTGGTCCTTGGCGAGATGGATGCCGCTGGGGTAGCCGAGGAAGTCGGGCGCGTGCAGCAGGTAGATGTGCAGCGCGTGGCTCTCGATCCACTCACCGCAGTAGAGCAGACGGCGAAGATCGCGCAACGGCCCCTCGACGTGCACGCCGCACGCCGCCTCGATGGCGTGGGCTGCGCTCATCTGGTACGCGACCGGGCAGATGCCGCAGATGCGCGCGGTGATGTCGGGGGGCTCGGTGTAGCTGCGGCCCCGCAGGAACGCCTCGAAGAAGCGCGGCGGCTCGTAGATGTCGAGACGCACGTCCTCCACCACGCCTTCGTCGATACGGACGTATAGCGCGCCTTCGCCCTCGACCCGCGAGAGCGCGCGGACGTCGATGGTGCGAACGCCGCCGGTGCCCGTGGCGGCGCCACGAGCAGTCGAGAGGGGCGTGTCCAGAGCGCGGGTCATGGCGTCAACCCTTCCTGGTCCGCGGGTAGGCGGACGCCGCGTCGCGGAACGGCTCCGCGTGCGCGTTGTAGGTGTGCAGGGCGCGTACCCAGGCGTCTTCTTCGACGCCAAACTCGTGCGCGAACGTGTCGGCCAACGCCTCCACGTTCGGCGTCTCCATAGGCCCGAAGCAGCCGTAACAGCCGCGGGCGTAGGCGGGGCAGATGGCGCCGCAACCGGCCTGCGTCACCGGGCCGAGGCAGGGAAGGCCTTTGGCCACCATCACGCACGGGGTGCCGCGGCGCTTGCACTCGAGGCAGACGCTGTAGTGCGGCACGTTCGGTTTCCGGCCCGCCAAGGTGGCGGACAGCAATTCGATCAGTTGATGCTTGTCGATCGGGCAGCCGCGCAGTTCGAAGTCGACCTGCACGTGTTCCGAGATGGGAGTAGACGTGGCGAGTGCGTCGAGGATCTCCGGCCGGGCGTAGACCTGGGCGGCGAACTCGTTCACGTCGCGGAAGTTGCGCAGCGCCTGGATGCCTCCGGCCGTGGCGCATGCGCCGATCGCGATCAGCGTCTTCGACGCCGCGCGCACCTCGTGGATGCGCTTCGCGTCGTGCGCGGTGCAGACCGAGCCCTCCACCAGGGACACGTCGTACGGCCCTTCCACGATGGCGCTCGACGCTTCGAGGAAGTGCGCGATCTCGACCGCGCCTGCGATGGCCAGAAGCTCGTCTTCGCAATCGAGGAGCGTCAGTTGGCAGCCGTCACAGGAGGCGAACTTCCACACCGCCAGCTTCGGGCGGTGCGGTTCCTCGACCTGCGATGGTGCCGGGCGAGGCGCTTCCATGGATCGGGTCGGGTCGGGTTGATGGGCTCGCACGTCAGACCTCCCGCAGGTCCATCAGGCGCATGACCTGGTCGTAGGGGAACACGGGACCGTCACGGCAGACGATGTACGGACCGAACTGGCAATGACCGCACAGCCCGACGGCGCACTTCATGTTGCGCTCCAGCGAGACGTGAACGTCGTGAGCGGGCATGCCGCGGTGGATGAGCTCTTTGGCGGCGAAGCGGATCATGATCTCGGGGCCGCAGATCATGGCTACCGCGTTGCCAGGGTCGAAAGCGGCGTCCCGGACCAACGGGGTGACGACGCCGACGGCGCCCGCCCAGGTCCCGGTGGCTCGGTCGACGGTGGTGCGGACCTCGACGTCCCCACGTTTCGACCAGGCGGCCAGTTCCCCGGGGTAGAGCAGTTCCTCGGGCGTGCGGCTGCCGTACAGCAGGGTCACCCGCCCGTAGCGCTCGCGATGCGCCAGCACGTGAACCAGCGCCGGCCGCAGGGGCGGTAGGCCGATGCCTCCGGCCACCAGCACCACGTCGCGCCCTTCGGCCTTGTCGACGGGCCAGCTGGTGCCGTAAGGACCACGCACGCCCACGACGTCGCCGGGCTGCAGCGCCTGCAACGCGCGCGTCACCGCACCCACTGCTCGCGTAGTGTGAACCAGGACCTCGGGGTCGCCGGGGTCGCCGCAGATGGAGATCGGAACCTCCCCTACCCCGTACAGGTAGAGCATCGTGAACTGCCCGGGCAGGAACCGGAACACGCCGGCGCCGTTGGCTGGCACCAGGTGCAGCGTGAACGTATCGGGCGTGTCGCGGTGGTAGTCGGCCACGCGGAACGGCTCGGGACGCATGGGGTCGACGTGGAAGCCGAGCGGGTGTTGGGCGTGCGCCGCCGCGCTTGCGTTCCGAGCGTGAAGGGGTTCAGGTGCGGGGCGCATCGTGTCCTCCGGTCATGGTGCGGTCCGTGGTCGCGGCACCGAGCGCGCCTCTGGTCGCACGGATCGCGGCGGCCTCCTGGGTGATGTCGATCCCGACGGGGCACCAGGTGATGCAGCGGCCGCAGCCGACGCAGCCGGCCGTGCCGAACTGCTCCACCCAGGTCGACAGCTTGTGCGTCAACCACTGGCGGTAGCGCCCCATGTTCGACGGGCGCACGGACCCGCCGTGGACGTACGAGTAGTCGAGCGTGAAGCACGAGTCCCACACGCGCCTCCGCTCGGCCGAGCCGTCCGTGAGGTCGGTGGCGTCATGCACCGTGGTGCAGAAGCAGGTGGGGCATGCCAGGGTGCAGTTCCCGCAGGCGACGCAGCGCGCAGCCACCTCGTCCCAGCGCGGATGCTCGAGGTTCGCGGCCAGGATGGCCGCGAGGCCGTCCGTGTCGAGGTGGCGCCCCATCCGTTCGGCAGCGCTCGCCAGGACGGCATCGGCAGCGGCCGTTTCCACGGACGTGGCCTCGCGTGTGGGCAGCGCTGCCAAGATCTCCTCGCCGCGCTCGGAGCCGACCTCGATCAAGTAGGTCGGTTCGCCGTCCTCGATCCGTTCGGTGAGCACCAGGTCGAAGGACGCTTCCTCGGGCCGCACGCGGGGACCCGTGCCCATCGATGCGCAGAAGCAGGTGCCGTCCGGTTCGGTGCAGTTCACCGCGACCAGGAACGCCTTGCGGCGGCGCTCGAGGTAGTCGGGGTCGACGTGCTCACCGCCGGTGTACACGCGGTCCTGGATTCGGATGGCATGCACGTCGCACGGCCGGACGCCGATGAAGGCGTACGTCGGCACCGGTTCCGGCTCGCTCAGTGTGAAGCCACCGCCATGCTGCTTCTCGGCGCGCCACAGGCGCAGGACCGCCGGATGCAGGAAGCGTTTCCACGCGTGCGGGCCGACGGTGTAGCCGAAGCGGGCGGCGTCGTTCCGGCGCTCGAGCCGGTACGTGCCCGCGTCCTGCACCTCGGTCCAGCCGCTGGGCAGGTCGTCTTCGCTCTCGATGTGGTCGTAGACGATGGCGCCGTCTCGCACGGTGGGCCCCACCGTCGTGTAGCCATGGTCGTGCAATGCCTGGAACAGGGTTCCAAGCGCTGCGGCCTCGAGTCTGCGTGGAAGCATGACGACACCCTTCTGCCACGAGTGCCCGTGCCGTGCGTCGGAACCCGCGCGTCACAACGGACGACGGGCCGTGGGTCGCGCCAAGTATGTGATGCTTCGTCGCTGTCGGGATAGGGCGAAACGTCCTACGGACGGTTCGTGCCCTCGCGGCACCCTGGGCGCGTGTTCGGTTACCGGTTGCGGTCTCGTTGGGCCGCCGCCATCGCGACTTGGCCCAACGACACGCCGCCGTCGCCCAGCGGCACGCGCTCGTTCCACCACACCTCGAAGCCGGCGCCCTTCAGGCCGGCGAGTGCGCGTTCGAACAGGAGCCGGTTCTGCCACACGCCGCCGGAGAGGACCACGACGTCGGCCGGCAGATGCGCGCGCAGCTGACGCGCGGCGTCCACCACGGCGTCCGCCAGACCCAGGTGGAAGCGCAGCGCTACGGTGGTGGCGGCTGCGCCCGCCTCCAGGTCGTCCAGGACGGCAGCGAGCAGCTCGGCGTGATCCCAGGCTTCGCCGTCGAACGGAAGGGGGTAGCCCCCGGCGTCGGCGCGGAGGTCGGCTCGCGCGTCGGCACGGTCGTCGGTACGGTCGTCGGTACGGACGTCGGCGCGGACGTCGGCGCGGACGTTCGCCCCCGGAGCGTGGCGCGCCATCCCCTCGAGCCACATCGCGGCCTGGCCCTCGTACGACATCGCGCGGTGGAAGCCGCACAGCGCGGCGACCGTGTCGAACAGCCGCCCCATGCTGGTGGTGGCCGGGCAGTTGGTGCGACTGGCGACCAAGCCGGAAGCGACCCGCACGGGCAGTTCGGGCAGCCGCGCGCGCCAGCGATCGTCGGGGTGGTCGTGGAGGAACCCAACGGCGGCCTGCACCGGGTTGCGCGCCGCGGCGTCGCCGCCGGGCAGGGCCGCGGTCGCGAGGTGCGCCACCCGCGTGAACCCGGTCGCCAGCGAACCGTGGAAGGCTTCGCCGCCCCAGACGGTGCCGTCGGTGCCGAGGCCGGCGCCGTCGAAGGCGAAGCCGAGCACATCCTGGTCGAATGCCGCGTGCTCGGCGAGCACCGAAGCGACATGCGCTTCGTGATGCTGCACCCGCATGGGATCCGCCGATAGGCGATCGCCGAAGCGGGTGGACGGGTAGTCGGGGTGGAGGTCGGTGACGATGGTGGCCGCCGCCGGATCGACGTGGTACAGGCGCGAGAGGTCGCGCACGGTCTCCTCGAAGGCTACGTAGGCGTCGTAGTGATCGAGGTCGCCGAGGTGCTGGCTGGTGAACGCCTGACCTGCGGTCGCGAGCGTGATGGTGTTCTTGAGGCCCGCGCCCAGGCCGAGGATGGGGGCGTCGTAGCGGGCGTGGCGCGCCACCGGGGCCGGCGCGTAGCCGCGCGCGCGGCGCAGCACCGTGGGCTTGCCCCCGACGACGACGGCCACCGAGTCGTCGACGCGCCGCTCGATCGGGCGGGTGCCGATCAGGAACGCGTCGGCGATGCCGCTCAGGCGCTCGAGCGCCTCGTCGTCGTGGTACGCGATCGGCTCGGAGCTGCGGTTCGCGCTCGTCATCACCAGTAAGCGCGGCGCGCCGGCGTCGAACAGCAGGTGTTGCAGTGGGGTGTACGGCAGCATCACGCCCAGGTCGGCGACGCCGGGAGCCAAGCCGTCCGGCAGCGCGCGGGGCCCCTTCGGCGCCAACACCACGGGCCGCTCGCGTCCGGTCAGAAGTGCCGTGGCCGGATCGTCGAGCAAGGCCGCGCCATCGAGGGCCGACAGGTCGGCGGCCATCACGGCGAACGGCTTCTCCTTGCGGAACTTGCGCGTGCGAAGCGCGGCCACCGCTTCCTCGTCTGCGGCGTCGCAGGCCAGATGGTAACCGCCCAGCCCCTTCACGGCCAGGATGCGGCCCTGCCAGAGGAGCTCGGCCGCTCGTTCCACCGCGGCATGGGTACGCGCGACCTCGTGCCCGTCGGCGCCCACGAGCACCACCTCGGGCCCGCAGACGGGACAGGCGACGGGTTGCGCGTGGAAGCGCCGGTCGGCGGGGTCGTGGTATTCGGCGGCGCATTCGTCGCACAGCGGGAAGCCCCGCATGGTGGTGTTCGGCCGGTCGTAGGGGAGGTCGGCGATGATCGAGTAGCGCGGTCCGCAGTTGGTGCAGTTGATGAACGGGTAGCGGTAGCGGCGATCGGCGGGGTCGCGCATCTCGCGCAAGCAGTCGTCGCAGACGGGCAGGTCGGGGGAGACGAGGGTGGTGATGCTGTCACCCTGGCGGCTCTCGGCGATGACGAAGCCTGGAGTGCGCGCCGCCGGAGGGTCGTCGGCCGCCGCTCGTGGGTCGTCGTGGGCTTCCGATCGGCTGCCGTACGCGTCCGGTCGGCTGCCTCGCGCTTCCGTAGCGCCGGTACCGGCCTCCGAGGGGTCGACGGGCGTTCGCTCGAGCACCTCGACGGCTTCCACGCGGGATGCCGGCGGCGGTTCGTGCTCGAGGCGGTGGAGGAACCGCTGCACCTTGGGAACCGTGCCCATCACTTCGATCAGCACGCCATCGGTGTCGTTGGTGACCCATCCGGCAAGGCCGTCTTCGTTGGCGATGCGGTACACGAACGGGCGGAAGCCGACCCCCTGTACCACGCCGCGGACGCGCACCTGGGCGCGCTCCAGCGGTTCGGGCGCGTCCGTCACCCGTCCCCCCCCCGCCGCGCCGTAGTCCACGGCTTCGATGCGGAACCGTCGCGTCGTGGCGCCGACTTCGGCGCGTGCCACGTCTCCCACCTGGCGCCCCAACGACGCCTGCGCCACGGGCGCCGTGAACGCCACCTTGCCTTCGAGCGGGTCGGCCTCGTCGACGCCCACGATGGTGAAGCGGTCGGCGCGGCCGGCCGGCCCACCACCCTCGACCACGTCCCGCACGGTCACGGTGGCACCGACCCGGACCTCCGTCGTGCCGGGCGCCGGTGTCTTCACGACTTGCGCCGAGGCCAGCCGTTCTTCGAGCGCGTCGATCTCGTCGGCCAAGGCAGCCAGGCGACGAACGGCGTCCTGCACGTCACCGTCACCCTGCAGGGCGCGGCGTTCGGCGCCCCGCTCCTCGAGCTCTCGCCGCAGCGCCGCCAGCCCCGCCGGCGTGACGAGGTTCGGCACGCCTTCGGGAATCGGCGCGCGGTGCGTGACGA
Organism: Trueperaceae bacterium; assembly: GCA_046484635.1. GTDB lineage: Bacteria > Deinococcota > Deinococci > Deinococcales > Trueperaceae > CAZACZ01. The sequence continues at coordinate 23,064 of JAWOIL010000104.1, read as the reverse complement.
CCACGCTCTCGCGGTCCGCATCGTCCTTGACGAACGCGCGACTCATGCCGCTAGCGTACTCGGGCGGGCACGGCAGGCACGTGTGCGAAGCTCGCGCGAGCTTCGCCGCGACGAAGCGCGCACGCGCCTGCCGCGCGGGCGTTCAGCCGCCGTTGCCCGTCAGGTCTCGTACCAGGTCGTCCAGGTCCTGTCGCAGGGCGGCACGCTCCTGCTGCAGTCGTTCGCGTTCTTCGGCCAGCGTCATGAGTTCGTCTTCCTGGTCGTCGAGCTGACCCACGTAGCGGCGGTAGAGGTCGGAGTTCCGATCGAGCGCCGACATGTTCTGCCGGATGCGGTTCTGCTCCTGGTGGATGGCGTCGACGCGGCGGTCCACGTCGGCGATGGAGCGGTCGAGCGCGCCCATGCTGCGCTGCAAGTCTTGGATGCGCTCGAGCGTGGCGCGGTCTTCTGCGGATAGCTCCACGTTCTCGAGGTAGACCGCGATCTGGTCGCTGCTCACGTTCGCAACGGCGATGCGGCGGGTGTCGACGCGTTCCAGCACGACCTCGAGTACGCAAGCCTCGTCCACCTCCAGGCAGACGACGTGGGTGGGGACGGACGTGTCGCTGGGGACGTCGCCGCCGTCGGTGGCGACGGCCACCCCGAGGCGGTGCGCGGTCGGGGTGGTCGGCGCCGCCGGCGCTGGCGAAACGAGCTCGAAGCCGGCGCGGCGCGGAACTTCCACCACCAGGAAGCGGTTCACTTCGCCGAGCGGCTGGATCTGCACCCGTGCGGTGAGGCGGCGAAGCTCCTGCACCTCCAGGAAGCCACCAGCGATGGTCGCCGCGACCAGCTCCTCGGTCTCGCGCGCGTCGCTCGCGTCGAGCGTCAGGTCGAGGTCGACGGCGTAGCTGAGAAGACGATCGTCACCGGGAACGAGGTCGGCGAGGCGCGCCGTGCCCGCGAAACCGCCGGCGTCGTACACCGTCACCGAGCCGGCGGCCAGGTGCAGACCGGTGTCGTTCACGAGCCGGACGGCGCGCAGCGGGTTGGCCGGCAGCACGGTCGGGTCGTACAGCGCGAGGTCGTGCGCCTCGATGTCCGTGACGACGATCGGCACCATGGCCGATTCGTGGCGGCGCACGGTGACGGGTTCTTCGATCACGTAGGCGAAGGTCGCGCCGAAACGCACGCCCGACGCCATGGACGCGACACCGGCCTCGGCCAGGCGCGGCGCGGCGGCGACGGCGCCGAAGGCCGCGTCGGCGGCCGACTCCATCGCGGCCGACGGGGCGCCGCCGCGAGCGTCGAGCTGCGCGGATGGGGCGAACTCGCCTTCGTCCGCGCCCGGCAAGACGCTGGCGGCGACGCTGGGCTCGACACGGGGGCGCGTGACGTACACGGGCTCGTACAGGCCGGTGATGAAAGAGATCGGCTGGCCCGCCACGAACGCCACCTGAACGTCGACCAGGTCGAGGTCGGTGGGGTTGTCGATGATGGCCCAGCCTTGCAGCTCGGCCGTGCCGGCGTCGCCCATCACCAGGCGGTAGCTGGTCTTCCATACCGGCATCTCGCGCACGTAGGCGACGCGCACGCGGCGCTCGCCCTCACCTTCGAACCGCACCGCCACCGGCGTGGCGCCGCTGGCGCGGTACTGCGCGATGGCCGCCAGGGCCGCATCGAGTTCGGCGCGTAGTTCCGCGTTCTCGAAGCGGAACTCGCGCACCTCGTCGAGGTTCACGCGGCGCAGGCCGGTCTCGGTCACCAGCGTCAGGTAAGCGCGCGGCGCCTCGTCGGGCACCGTCACGCGCTCGACGCCGACGACCGTCCCTTCGATCGGCTGCGTGGCTTCCAGCGTCACGCGCTCGCCGCGGGCTTGCTCCAGCACGTCGAGCAGGGTCGGGTTGCCCGACAGGTCGATGGCGTAGCCGTCCAGGATGCGCGCCAGGGGATCGCGCGAGCCGTAGCGCACGGGGCGGACGTCGCCGCCGTCGAAGTCCTGCACCACGAGGCTTTGCAGCAGGTCGTCCATCTGCTCGACCGGCACGTCGAGGGCAAGTTCCTGCGTGCCCGTTACGGTGCCCTCGTGCTCGAAGTAGCCCACGCCGTTGGTGAACAGCACCACCCGGGTGATGGGCAGGTCCGCGGGGGCCGTTTCGGCCGATGCGACGTCGGCCTGGGCGGCAGCGAAGGCCGTCAGCGAAGCGAGCGTCGCGGCGATCGCCAACGGGCGCAGGTGGGATAGGGTTGCTCGAACACGATTCGTCATGCCCGGATGGTACGGCACGATGCTGAGAAACGTGACGGGGCACCGTAGCGGGAACGCCGTGCAACCGCACGTCGGCCCCACGGGCACGATGGTAGACTCCCCTCACTTTCGCCGGTGACGGCAGTTGGCAGGTATCGACCATGGCCGATGGCATGGAATCACCACGGCCGTTCCTTGGCCGCATCCCGCTCTTCCAACGACTCGAGTCGGAGGCGCTCGACCTTCTCGCGCAGGGTTTCGAGGCGGTCGCGCTTGCCCCCGGAGAGATCCTGTTCCGCCAGGGCGATGCCGGCGACGCGATGTTCGTCGTCGAGGACGGCGCTCTGGTAGTCCAGGTCGCTCACGCCGGGGGTCGCGCGACGACGGGCCCGGGTGCGCTCGAGGGCACCGGCACGGCCGATGGCGCGCGCGCGACCACCGTCGATCGCCTCGGCCCCGGCGCGGTCGTCGGCGAGATGGCGCTGTTGACGAACCCGGACCGCAGCGCCACCGTCGTAGCGGACGTCGAGGGAGCGCGGCTGTGGCGTCTGGAGCGCTTCGCGTTCGAACGGACGGCGTCGAAGTACCCTGCACTGCTGAAAGCGGTTCACGAAGTGGCGCGCCCCCGCTTGGAACGCGCCCAACTCGCCCCCTTGCTGCGGGACTGGTTCGACGCCACCGGGGAGGCGGATGTCGCGTCCTTGCAGTCGCGTTTGCGGTGGCGCACGGTCGATCAGGGTCAGGCGCTGTACCGGGCCGGAGACGCGCCCGACACCGCGTACTTGGTCGTAAGCGGACGGTTCGAGGTTCGGCAGGATCACGAAACCGATGGCTCGCAGTCTCGGTCCTACGCCGGCCGTGGCGCGATCCTCGGCGAAACCGCCGTGTTCGACGCGGCGGAGCGCGTGCAGAGTGCGATCGCGATCCGCGACAGCCACGTGGTCGAGGTTCCGCGGGAGATCGCAGATGCGTCGCCCGCGTTCCTGCGACGGTTGGCGCGAACGATGGTCGAACGCACGGTGCGAGGGGGGCGCCATGGTGCCGACGGCGCCATCAGCATCGCCTTGGTTCCCGCTTCCGAGACTGCTCCGGTGTCTGCGGTCGCCGCTGCGCTGGCCCGGCGGATGGCGGGCTGGGGCAACGTCATCCGGCTGTCGAGCGCCGTGGTGGACGAGCGGTTCGGCCGACCAGGCGTGGCGCAGAGCGGTCCATCTGACGCGTTCGGCTTGCCGTTGGCGACCTGGCTCGATCAACAGGAGCGCAGTCACGACGTGGTGCTGCACGAGGTGGACACGACGCCCAGCCCGTGGACGCACCGATGCCTGCGTCAGGTCGACGCGGTGGTCGTGGTCGCCGATGCAGACGACGACGCGAGCGTCGGCGACCTCGAAGCCGATGTCGCGCGCCGCGTGCCGCAGCTCCCGCTGGAACTGGTGCTGGTGCATCCCGACGATCGAGAGCGCCCATCGGACACGATGCGCTGGCTGGCGCCGCGAGAAGTTCGGGCGCACCACCACGTTCGACTCGGACGTGATGGCGACATGGACCGCTTGGCACGACGACTGTCGGGCAGGGGCGTGGGCCTGGCCTTCTCCGGCGGTGGTGCGCGTGGGTACGTGCACATCGGCTTGCTGCGCGGGATCGAGGAGCGCGGACTGCCCGTCGACATGGTGGTCGGCACCTCGATGGGCGCCGTGGTTGCCGCCGGGTACGCGCTGGAGCAGCGCGCCGAGGCGTGTCACGCGCTTGCGAAGGACTTCGGGGATCGCAAGAAGGTCCTCGACTACACGCTCCCGTTGGTTGCGCTGACGCGCTCTCGCAAGGTGACGCAGCTACTGCAAACGATGTACGGCGCGGACACCCGTATCGAGGACCTGTGGATCCCATTCGCGTGCGTTTCGGCTAGCCTTACCCACTCGGAACCGCGCGTTCACGACACCGGCCCGTTGTGGCGCGCCGTTCGGGCGTCGGCGGCGATCCCCGGGGTCTTCACGCCGGTGCTGTCGAAGACGAACGGGGAGGTCCTGGTCGATGGCGGCGTGATGAACAACTTCCCGGTCGACGTGCTGCGGGAGATGCTCGGTCCTGGCACCATCATCGCCTCCAACGCCTACGGCGGCCGCGAATCCGCGCGGGCGATGTCGTTCTCCGACGACGTCTCGGGCTGGCGGATGCTGCTGCAGAAGATCCTGCCGTTCGGCCGGCGTAGCAAGATCCGGGCTCCCACGATCCTGGGAACGCTCATGCGAGCCACCTCGCTCGGAAGCAAGTACGCGATGGCGGGCATGGACCAGTACGCGGACCTCGTCGTGCGCTACCCGACCGGTGGCACGTCGAGCCTGCAGTTCGATGCCTCCGCCGAGATGATCGATATCGGGTACGAACATGGCAGCGCAACGCTGGATGCGTGGCTGGCGCGTGCCGGCACGGGCGTTCCGCGGCTCCGTGATCGAGCGCCGACCGCGCGCTGAACCGTTGCCTCGTTCACCGTGGTTGTGACCGGAAGCTACCGCCGCGGCCGATGGGTTGCTAGGCTGGCCGTCGTACGCGTTCCCAAGACAGGCATGTGACAGGCCGCGTTCGGCATGGTCAGACAAGTGATCGCGTGATCACCTCGTAGACTCGACGACGCTGCGACGCGAGCGGGAGACCCCGCTTCGGTCGATCGTGGCGGGAAGGATCGATGATGACGTACGGCAGATGGCACGCCCCGTTCCTGATCGCCCTGCTCATGCTGGCCCTGTCGGCCTGCGGCCGGATCACCTTCGACGAAACGCCGCTGGCGACACTCAGCCGTGGGCAGATCTCGTTCGGGAGCCTGTCGTTCGCCAGCGCCTCGAACCTGGACTACACGACGGTGACCCCGTCGGCCGCGGGCGTGGCGCGTGGGCTCGGTTCGGATACCTACTCCCTCGAACTCGGCGTTGGAGGGGACCTCGTGTTCGCGTGCGTGAACAACGGCAGCAACGAGCCACAGGGTGTCATGAACTACCCGCTCGGCGCAGTCGTGGCCACCACGGGGCTGACGGCGACCGAACGGAACGGGCGCGCGGCGTTCGACGTCGACGCCGACCCCGGTGCGGTGCTGTGGGACGCGCTGTTGGCCGAGCTCCTAGCGGAGAGCGGACTGGGGGTCAGCGACTTCTGTCCGAACCCGAACTACACCCTCGACGCGCTCGGCTTCCGCTACCAGTCGGTGTCCGTCTCACTCAACGACCCGGACGGCAGCCTCGCCGACAGCCTGGTGTTCACCTGCAGCGACCCCGTGCACCCGTCCGGCGAGACGTGCACGGCAGCGGAGAGCAAGAAGGGGCAGTAGAAGAAGCCGTTCGTTGGTGACGGAAGCCCGCTGCGTTCGCGCGTCCGAATCGTCCCGCTCCCACCGGCCGGGCGAGTGACGGTCACGCCCGATCCGTGAGTCGCCGCGCGACGTCCTCCAAGGTCGTCGCGCGGCCCCGTCGACGGGCTCGCTCCAACGCCTCCGGCGCGAGCATCTTCGTGACCTCCTCGAGCACCATCGCGCCGTGCTGCTCGACCTCGCTGTCACGGGCCGGATGGTCGAGCGTCAGCCCAAGCAACTCCGCCGCCCGTTCCGGTTCTCCGCTACGGGCGGCGGCCCACGCCAAGCCGCCCACTGCCGACAACGCAACGGGCACGGCGCCGAGTTCCAGGCCCTCGGTGAGCGCGCGAAGGTACGACGTCCGCGCCCGGTCCGGGTTGCCGCGGCGCATGGCGACGTCGCCGAGGTTGAGCACGTTCACGATCGCCTCCTGGCGCGCCCCCAAGTCTTCGAAGATCGTGAGGCCCAAGAGGTAGTGCTCTTCGGCGTTGCCGAGTTCGCCAAGATGTTCGTCGGCCAGGCCGAGGTTGGTGACGAAGCGAGCCCATAGGTGCCGGTTCTCGAGCCGCTCTGCCACCGCCATCGCGCGTTCCAGGAGCGGTCGCGCCTCCGCCGGGCGCTCCTGATAGATGCGCACCAGACCGAGGTTGCTGAGGCAGCTGGACATGCTCACCAGGTCGTCGAGCTCGCTCGCGAGAGAGAGCGCCGCCTGGTACTCGTCGGCCGCGCGTTCGTGATCACCGCGGTAGGCAGCGAGGATCCCCAGTCGTGACCGGGCGCGCGCCATGCCCGCGAAGTACTCGGCTTGCTCTGCTTCGAGCACCGCCTCACGCGCGTAGGTCTCCGCCGCGTCCAGCTCCCCCCGTCGGGTGAAGACCATGCAAAGCGCGTTCAACGCGTCGGTGACGATCTCGGGCGACGGCACGGCGCGAGCGTCCTCAAGCGCCGCTTCCAGGCTGGCCTGCGCGTCGTCGTAGGCGCTGAGGTGCTCATGAACGACACCCAGCCGGACGCGGAAGGTCGCGCTACGGACACGCCATGTAGGCTCGTCGGGAAGTAGGTCGAGCGAGCGACGGCATGTCGCGACGACGTCCTGATACGCGCCGAGCGAGAGCTGGTGGTCCGCCAAGGCGAGCAGGTCCGTCGCAGCACGGTCGAGAAGCTGGGCGTCGTCGCTTCGGAGCGCTGCGTAGTAGGCGTGGTAGGCGATGCTGGCTGGGTCGGCCGTCGGTCGTGCCCGATACCACTCCGCCAGGTGACGGTGAAGCGCGCGTCGTTGCGCGAAGAGGAGGGAGTCGTATGCCACCTCCGCCGTCAACGCCTGACGGAAGCGGTACACGCTCGACATGGCGTCCGGATCGACGAACCCACGCGTCGTGAGGCCGTCGATCTCCTCGTGCACCGCCTCGCTGCCGAACGCGGCCAGCTTGCGCAGCGTGTCGTCGAGCGGAGGCAGTGGGAACGCGCGTCCGATCACGGCGGCGGCCTTCAGCGTCAGCTGCGCCGGCGGCGCCAAACGATCCAAGCGCGAGAGCACCAGCCCTTGCACGGTGGTCGGGACGGCGTCGATTGCGTTCGTGGCGTCGAAGGTCAAGGAGCGCTTGCCATCGGCCGCCGCCTCCTCGACGCGAACGGTGCCTCGTTCGAGCATGTCGTCGAGCAACGCCTCGACCAGGAACGGGTTGCCATCGGTACGGTCACGGAGGAGCTCGGCCAGGGTGCCGGGTACCTCGCCGGCCCCCACGCCGAGGTAGCGTGCGGCAAGGTCGATGAGGTCGGCTGCCGGCATCGGTCCGAGCACGAGAGGGTCGTCCGGGAACTCCTCGGGCGTGTACCCCACCGCGTCCGTCGGCCGCGTCGCGAGCACCAGGAGTAGGCCGCCTTCGCTACGCGCGAGGTCTCGCCGCACGGCCCCGAGTACCTCGAGCGAGAGACCGTCGTACCACTGCAGGTCATCCAGTGCGAGCAGGACGGGGCCCTTGCGGACCGCTGCGCGGACGAGCGCCACCACGGTGCCGATCACGAGAGGCTTGCGCTCCGCGCCACTGCGGTCGGCGCGGACGAGTTCGGGCCATAGCACGTCTTCGAGGAGTTCCGCGCGGGTCGCGAGGTCGGGCGCCAAACGCGCGAGCGCCTCCGGTAGTTGTGCTGGATCGACGTCCAGTGGCAGGTCGAGTAGCCCCCGGATCACGCTGCGCCACGGGTGGTACGCCGTCGCGCGCGCGACGATCTGACTCGCCCCCGTCGCGGTCGTGACGTCACGCTCCCTCGCGCGCTCGGCGACGTACGTCAGCAACCGCGACTTCCCGCTTCCCGCTTCACCCACGAGCGCCAGCACACTCGGGGCCCCTTCCAGCACGACCTCGAGGGCTTCGTCGAGCCGCGCGCGCTCCTCGAAGCGGCCGGCGGGAACGCCGTGGGCCGAGCGGTGCCCCGACGCTTCGCCGACGGGTACGTACGTGGCCACGGGCGCCGTCACGCCCTTCACCGTCACCTCGCCTCGCGGCTCGAAGCGCCACGCGCGGGACGCGTGCCGGAGGACGTCTTCGTTGCAGAGGATCTCACCGGGCGAGGCTTCGCTCATCAGGCGGGCCGCCAGATTGGTTCGCGGGCCGAGTACGCCGTACGTGCACCTGCTCGCGCTGCCGTACGTTCCTGTGAACATCTGCCCGAACGTGATGCCGGTTCGAACCTCCGTGACGAACGGTTGCGGCGGCCGTGCCATCTGTCGCGCGACGGCCACCGCGCGCGCCGCGTCGTCGTCGTGCGCGTTCGGCGCGCCGAAGGCGACGTACAGGTAGCTGCCCTTGTCTCCGATGGTCAGTTGCACCAACGTGCCGCCCGCGTGCGCCACGACGCCCTGGACCCAGCGCACGTAGGCGTCGAGCTTCTCGCCGGCTTCGGGGTCGCGGTCGTACTCGATGCCGCGGAACGACTGGAACAGCGCGGCTGCCGGTCGGAACCCGGCCAGGTACGCATCGGCCCCGTGCCGGATACGGTCCCGCACGGATGCGAGCACCCACGGCGCAGCGATCCGGTCGGTCAGGGTCGGAACGGGGTCCGACCCGCCGTTCCGGCCAAGGTGTCCGGCTTCCGCCGGCCGCCGCGCGAGCACGCCGACCGGTGGCCCGCCAGCGTCGCCCTCCCGCACTTCGTCGATGGGGAACTCCGGCGAGGAACCGTCCATGGCGACCACGATCTCGCCGGTTCGCGCCATGCGCTCGGCCGCCGCGAGCGACTCGAGCGTGCTGCCGGCGATGACGTCGATCCGCTGGATGTCCGGGTCGCCCACGACGAAGCGACGCACCGGCCCTACGGCCACGGCGACCTTGGCGCCCAAGCGCGCCGTCGTCCCGTCCGGCAGACGGTCGTCTTGGCGTGCGTTCATGGCGTGTTGAAGGGCGTGCGCGGCGCCTACGGCGGCGGTTCCGTCGTCGCCGTCGAACCAGCACGTGATGGCGTCGCCGGAGAAGCCGATGACGCTGCCGCCGAAGGCCTCGACCTCGCCGATGAGGACCTCGTAGACCGAAGCCAGCAGGCGGCTCAGTTCCTCGGCGCCCTGCAACGGACCGAAGCTGGTCGCAAGCCGCTCGGTGAGTGCCGTGAAGCCCGCCAAGTCGACGAACATCGCTGCGCCCTCGGTGCGGTCCGGCAGATCCGCAGCGCTGGCCAGCGCGCGCCGCCGGTCTTGCGGCAAGAACGCCTCGAGGCGCATCAGGACGGACGTGTCGGGTTCGGGGCGAAGACCACGTGTACTCCAGAGCAGAGCGAATCGAGAACGAGACGGGGTTGTACCAGGCAGTCTACAACCGCGATGCTTTCCCCTTCGAACGCGACGAGGTGAGCTAAGGTGGTTGGGTCATGACGATCCGAGGTGGTCCGCGTGTGTCCGCCGATCGCGACCTCGCAGGTGCGGTGCGGTACGCGCGCGAGGCAGCTGATCGTCTTCCCACCTCGCTCTGCTATCACGACCGCGCGCATACCTTCGACGTCGTAGTCCCTGCCGCGCGTCGCCTTGCCATCGAGGAACGACTCGACGCCGGCACGCGCGCGCTGGTCATGGTGGCGGCTTGTTACCACGATCTCGGATTCGTCGAAGCCTACGAGGGACACGAGGAGGTCAGCCAGCGGTTGGCGGCGGAGGCGTTGCCTAGGTTCGGCTTCAGGGGCGCCGAGGTCGACGCCGTGGTGGGCATGATCGCGGCAACCCGCTTGCCGCAGAGCCCGCGCACGCTTGCCGAGCGCGTCTTGGCCGATGCCGACCTCATCGTGCTCGGGCGCCGCGACTTCCTGAGCTTCGACCGGTTGCTACGTCGGGAAGCGGAGCGGCGCGCGGGGCCGATCGGTGACATAGAGTGGTACGGCGCGCAGCTCGCCTTCCTCGCCGCGCATCGGTACTTCACCCCGACCGCGAGGCGGATGCGCGAGCGACGCAAGCAGTTGAATCGTGTCCAACTCGGGGCGTTGATGGAACGCGCGCAGCGTTCCGGTTCAGGGGTGTCATGACGAGGCAGCATGCAGGGCGATTTGCGTTCGTTCGGCGGCGCGACGGCCGCTCCGTTGGGGCGTCGTTGGCGGTGGCGCTCGTGGTCGTGGCGACGATGGTCGTGGGGTGCACCGCTGCCCCGGAGGTGCTCACCTTGGTCTCCGGCGCCGGCGCGCCCTTGCCCGCGTTGCTCGACGAGCGATCCGTGCCCGATGGTGACGGTGGCACGATCCTCCTGCGAACCGTCGTCGAGCGGGGAACGTTGCGGGTGGAGGGGGGCCGCTACGTCCACGACGTGGCGTTCCTTGCGTACGACGGCGACCAGCTCATCGGCCGCAACGCCATGGTCGACCGGGGCGTCGTCAACGTCACGGGATCCACGGTCGTCGGTCAGCCCATGACGTTCACCTCGGAGGTGATCGAGAACCACGCGTTCACTGGCGTGCGGACCCCGGCCGGCGTCGACGTCGCCTTCGATCTCGCCATCCTTCACGGCGAACCGGCGGTCGTCACGCTGGCCTACCAGCATTGACGAACCTCGTGGACGGAGCGCGAGGTGCTCGGTACGTTGCACGTCGGCAGGCGCCTGGGCGCGCTCGCGACAGACCGGCGACGAGTCGGGCGGCGTCGTCGAAGATGACGTCGACGACGAGGCCGACATGAGCGCGCGACTGCTGGGAATGCGCGGCTTCTCGGTGGTATGGGCCGGCCAGGTCGTGTCGATGCTCGGCTCGGGCATGACGCAGTTCGCCATCACCATCTGGGCCTGGCAGGAGACCGGTCAAGCGACGACGTTGGCGTTGGTCGGTTTCTTCACGTTCGGTCCGTCCGTGCTGCTAAGCCCTATCGCGGGGGCCCTGGTCGACCGCTGGAACCGCAAACTGGTCATGGCGCTCTCCGACCTCGGTGCGGGTTTGGCGACCATCGTCATGCTCGCGCTGTACCGCGGCGGGGCGCTCGAAGTGTGGCACCTCTACGCGCTGGGCGCCTGGACGGGAGCCTTCGCCGCCTTCCAGTTCCCCGCCTACGCGGCGGCCATCGGGTCGATGGTGCGCAAGGAGCAGTACGCCAGGGCGAGCGGGATGCTGTCGTTGGCGGAGTCGATCGCCACCATCGGCGCGCCGATCCTGGCCGGCCTGGCGCTCGCGACGATCGGTATCGGCGGCGTCTTCGCGATCGACGTGGTGACGTTCGTGATCGCCTTGATCGCACTGTCGATCGTGGCGATCCCGACGCCGCCGCTGAGTGACGAAGGAGCCGCGAGCCGCACCGGTCTGTGGGGCGAATCGCTGTTCGGCTTCCGGTACATCCTGGCGCGTCCGAGCCTGCTGCACCTCCAGTTGCTGTATCTCGGCATCAACCTCACGGCCACGCTCGGCATGGTGGTAAGCGCCCCCATGGTGCTGGCACGCACGGGCAACGACCAGTTGGCGCTGGCCAGCATGGAGGCGGCGATCGGCGTTGGTGGCGTCGTGGGCGGGTTGGCGCTGAGCTTCTGGGGCGGCCCGCAGCGCCGCATCTACGGCGTGCTGTTCGGGATGATCGGGACCGGGCTGCTAGGAGCCGTGCCGCTCGGTGCCGGGCGCTCGCTTGCGATGTGGGTGCCAGCTGCGTTCCTGACGTCGTTGTTCATTCCGATCGTCAACGGTTCGAACCAGGCGATCTGGCTGTCGAAAGTGGCGCCCGACGTGCAAGGCAAGGTGTTCGCCGCCAGGCGCCTGATCGCGCTCCTAGCCGCGCCGTTGGCGATGCTGGCCGCGGGTCCGCTGGCGGACGTGGTGATGGAGCCCGCGATGCGCCCAGGCGGGGCGCTCGCCATGTCGTTCGGTTGGTTGGTCGGAACGGGGCCGGGCGCCGGCATGGGGCTGATGGTCGTCTTCTCGGGCGTCGCCATGGCAACCTTCGGCGTCGTCGGGTTGGTCACGCCCTCGGTGCGAGACGTCGAGACACGACTGCCCGATCATGCCGGGGTGCGTGACCCCGATGATGGGCTCACCGCAAGCGCAGTGGGCGCGCCTAGCGCGCTCGTGTCACCGAGCGCCGCGGTTCCTGGCATCGCCCCGGCTCCGACAGCGGCTGCCGTCGTGGCCATGCCCAGCGATCGGGGGCCGCCTTCGTCAGAGGCGCGTGGCGGCGTCCCAGTCGACGAGCGGCAGGATGTCGGCGACGAGCCCCTCTAGGCCGGCGCGGTCTTCGTCGTCGAAGCGGCCGGGTCGGTCCGCGTCGAGGTCGAGCACGGCGACGACGCGCTCGGCGGGAGGAGCGTCGATGGCGGGACCGGTGTCCGGACCGACGGCAGCGCGGGTGTCCGCGCCTACGGCAGCGCGGGTGTCCTTGCCGGTCACAAGGTCGGCGTGGGTGTCGATCGGATCGCTGCCCCGAACGGAGACAGGGATCACTATGGGCACGACGATCTCGGAGCGCGACCGGGGGTCGCAAGCGATGTGGCCGGGGAAGGCGTGCACGTCGGCGACCACCTGGGTGGTGCGCGTCGCAGCGGCGGTGCCGCAGACGCCGCGCCCCAGGGCGATGCGGACACAGGCCGGCCGACCCTGGAACGGACCCAGCACCAGTTCGCCGCCCCGCATCAAGTAGAACCCGGCCCAGTTGAGCCCCGGCAACCACGCGTACACTTCGGCCGCGGCGTTGGCGAGGTTGGCGAGCCAGTCGCGCTCGCCTTCCAAGAGCGCGGCCACGCGGCTTCGTAGCTCCTGGTAGAGTTCCGGCTTCGCGATGTTCGGCCGGGTCTCGGGGTACGCGAGCGAAACGTCGTGCATAGGGTCGATGGTACCAGCAGCACCGTCGAGCAGGGCCTTCGCCACCCGCATCGCGCGCAAGAACACGGTTACGTGTCGTTACAATGCCGCATGGCGACATCCTCCGCGCGGCCCCAACGGGCGCGCCGTGAGCCCGCCGGGGTGCCTACGGGCGTGGCCGGCGTGGCGGTGATGGGCGTGATGCACGTCGTGCGCGTCGCCTCGTTGTTCGCGCTCGTGTACGCCGGCACGGGCGCCGACCTGCGCGCGGACGGTCTGGCGTACGCCCTCATCGGCACGAGCGTGGCGTCCCTTTGGCTCGCGCTGCGGCACAGCATCCCGGGCGTGCATGCGGCTGCGCCCATCGTTCCCGCCGCGATGGTGGCGGTGGCGTTGGGTCAGGTGCGTGAGCGCGCGACTTCGGAGGCCATCGACGCCACCATCCTGACGACCGTCACCGCCGCGGCGTTGGTGGCGGGCGTGGTGATGCTGGTCCTGGCGCTCACCGGGGCGGCGCGGCTGGTGCGGTACTTGCCGCACCCCGTCATCGGCGGCATGCTCGCGGGGTCGGGCTGGCTGTTGGTCACCGGGGCCGTGGGCATGATGGCCGAACCTACGTCCACGGGAGTCGTGTCGGCCGGCGCGATGGCGCGATGGCTGCCAGGCGTCGCGATCGGGATCGCGATGCTGGCCGCGCAACGACTCGTGCGTCACCCGCTCGTGCTGCCCGTCCTGCTGCTGGTGTCGACCGCACTGTTCTACGCCGTCGCGGCACTGCAAGGCCACGGCGTGGATCGCTTGAGTTCTGGAGGATGGCTGCTGGGTCCGTTCCCGGACGGTCCGCTGTGGCGGTTGCCACCGGCGGCGGCGTGGTTCGCAGCCGACCTGCAGGTCGTCGTCGCGCAACTGCCCACGCTCCTGACCGCTGCCTTGGTGGCGGCGTTGCTGGCGGCGCTCTACGGCAGTGCTGTCGAGGTCGTGCTCGACGCCGATGGGAAGCCGGGCGCGGACCTGCGCGAAACGAGCGTCGCCAACCTCTTGGGCGCCGTCTTCGCGGGCTTCACGACGACCGTGACGGCGCCGGGAACGAGTCTGGCGACGGCCATGGGAGTACGCGGCAGGGTAGGCGCGGCGGTCGCTCCCGTGTTCACCGTGGCCGTGCTGGCGTTCGGCGCCACGGTCATGGCCGTCATCCCGCTCGCGGTCTTGGGCGGACTGGTGGTGTACATGGGGGCGGAGTTCCTGCTCGACTGGGTCGTGCTCGGGGCGCGGCGTCTTCGGGCCATCGACCTCGCCATCGTCGTCGCCATCCTGCTCTCGGTGGCGGTGTTCGGCCTGCTACCTGGCATGGCGGTGGGGTTGGCCATGGCGGTGATCCTGTTCGTGGTGCTCGTGGCGCGAACGGACGTCGTCGCGCAGACGGGATCGCTGCGCTCGCTGCGCAGCCGGGTCACCCGGCGTCCGGCGGCACGTGCGCTCATTGACGCTCGTGGCGACCTGGTGGCGGTGTTCCGCCTCGCTGGGCACGTGTTCTTCGGCACCGCGGACGCCCTGGTCGAGCGGGTGCGGCAGCGTCTGGCGCAGTCGCCGACGCCGAGGTTCGTCGTACTCGACGTCAGCCGGGCCGGGCAGTTCGACGCCACCGGCGGCGCGGCGGTCGCGCGCATCGCACGCAGTGCGGCGGCCGTCGGCGCGGAGTTGCTCATGGTCGGCGCCAGCCCGTCGGTGCGTCGGGTCCTGGCGCGCCAACCCACCGGCGTGCGCTTCGAAGGCGACCTCGATCACGCGCTGGAGGCATGCGAGAACGCGCTCCTGGCAGACGCCGGTACCGGGCCGGCGGATCCGCACTTCGACGACCTGACGGCGTTGGTGCCGGGTGGCGCCGCGGTGCTGGCGTCCCTGGTGGCATGGTTCGAGGAGGTGCACGTGCCCGCGGGCGAGGTTCTCGTCCGGCAGGGGGACGACGGTGACCGCTTCTGGCTGCTCGCCGAGGGTCGCGTGAGCGCGATCCGGCATCGCGCCGACGGTACGACGCTGCGGCTCGAGACGCTCGGACCGGGACGCTTGGTCGGCGAGATCGCGTTCGTGACGGGGGTGAAGCGAGGCGCCGACTTGGTGGCGGACGAACGGTCGCGGCTCTACGGGATGGATCGGGAGACGTGGCGAAGACTCAGCGAGGACGAGCCGTCGAGCGCCGTCGTGATGCGGGACCTGCTGTTACGACTGACGGCCGAGCGGGTCCAGCACCTCAGTTCGGCGCTGGCGGACGCGTGACGGTCAGGATGACGGTCAGCATGACGGTCAGCGTGACGCCGGACTCGGTTCCGTCAGGCGCCGCACCACGTCTCGCAGCGCCTCGAAGCCGGCTTTGGGCCGTTCCCGCCAGCGCACGAAGTTCCATGGGTCCCACGCGTACGAGGTGGTGATCGCGTCCGCGGACCTCGCGTCCGCGTCCCCCCAGGCCACGGTCAGGCCGATCCTCTCCACGCGCGACGTGGTGATGGCGCCGTCATCCGAGATGCGCCACGCCCGCAACGACGACGGGTCCGAGAACCCGACGATCATGTGTGGCACGCGTAGTTCCACGGTCCGTCCCGCCGCCGCCCACACCGCCCGGCTGTCGAACGCCGGGTGCGCGGGGTCGGTCACGCCCCGAGGCAGCGGGTTCAAGTCGAACCATTCCGCCGGCCGTTCCTCGCCGGTGGTCGGCACGACGTACGGGCGGTTCGTGATCAGCCGCTGCGGGTTCCACACCCCACTACCAACCGCCAGCGCGGCGGGGTCGACGGAGTAGAAGCCGCGCATTCGTCCGTAGAGGATGTCGTTGGGGTCGTTCGACGCGCGCACGTAGGCATGCGCGCCCTGGGCCGACACCACCAGCGCCGTGTCGGCGTCCGCACCTGGGCCAGGCCGGTCGGCGGCGCCGGGGAGAGAGCCGTTGCCGCCGGGAACCACGTCGAAGCCGATGACCAGAGGTTCGTCGCGCCATGCCTCGTCCGCGTGGAGCGTGATGCGCAAGTAGAGGTAGCTGGCGTCGTGCGTGGCCCGCACTTCCTGGATCGGCCCGCGCCCTTCGTGGATCGTCTGGGCAGCGACGCCGTCCCAGGCACCCGGGTCGTCGCTGGCGGTGTTGGGGTCACCGTCGATGACGGGTACGGGCTTGGCGTCCTCGATCGCGAACAGCCCGAAGTGCGCTTCGTTCGTGAGGGGGTTCTGCCACAACTGCCGGCGGCTGGGGGGCAGTTCCAAGTCGATGGTGTTCCAGGTGAACTTGAACCACTCGTCGGCCCACACGAAGAGGAAGCCGCCGGCAAGACCGAGTTCGTGAAGGAGCTCGAGGATCTCGCCGTCGATGGCGAGCTGCGTCCGTTCGTCGTGCCCACCTTGGTCGCGGCCGAGCGGTCCGTGGTGGGCGGAACCGAGCGACGACGGCACGCCCGTCTCCAGCACCACCACCGGCATGCCGCGGTGATGCTCGCGCAGCCGGGTGAGGTAGCCGGCGTACGGGTCGACGCGACCGAGGTGCTCGTAGTCGGCGATGCCGGGCTCGTACCGCTGGAAGTCGGGGTAGTACGGGTACGCGTGGTAACTGGCGTAGTACCCCCCGGGCCAAGCGTCGTGCGCCACGACGTGGTTGGCGTCGATACCGACGAGGTCTTCGCTGGGCAGCGGTTCGGACGGGTGAGCCAGCGGGTCGGTGGTGGGCCAGTTCGTGAAGGTGAGGGGAACGGTCACGCCGCGCCGCGCCTCTTCCGAGGCCACCAGATCGAGCATCTCGGCAAGCCAGGTCTCGGTGGGGGAGGAGCCCGGCGCCGACGAGAAGTACGTGCCGCGAAACGGTGGGCGCCCCGCGTTGCGACGGTCGGACGCGGTCGTCAGGAGCGGGTCCATCTCCACCCCGATGGCCCAGGACAGCAGCCATGGGCTGACGTCTGCGTCGTACCGCCCGCTGGAGTACCCGGGGCGCTCCGGCAGCACCGCGTTTCCGTGGACGACCGCGACGGCGTCGACGACGTCCTGTCGCATGTGCTCGCGAACCGTGGGGTCGAACAGGTCGGCGGTGGCGCGGTACCGCGCTTGGTCGAGCCAGACTCCGTGCACCAGGTAGAGCGCACGGTCCGGACGCGCCAGGTTGTGAGCGCGCAGCTCCTGGTAGAAGTGCGGCGGCTGCACGGTGTAGATGCGCAGTGCGTGGAAGCCGGTGTCGGCGATGGCGGCGATCCAGCGACGCCATACCTCGCGCGGGACGGCGAGCTCGCCGGGTTGCGTGCCGGGCACCGTCGGGCCGACGTTGACGCCGACGATGTGGTCGACTTCGCCGCCTGCCAGCGACAGGATCAGGCGCTCGCCTTCCGTGCGGGCAAGGCGAGACAGTCCCGCCACGGAATCGGGCGCCGGCGCCCGGCTCGCTGGTTGCACCGCGTGAACGGGTGGCCCCACCAGAGCGAGGGCCAGAACCCACACGACGACGGGGATCGCAACGAACCGCTCGAAGCCTGATGCTTCTCGGCGGGAGCGCTCGGTGCGACGGTCACGCGGATCGGAAGGGCACACGACGCCCGCATCGTACCGGGAGCCGTGTCGGTCACCGTTCCGGGCCGCTGGCGGCGTACGCCGACTGGATGTCGAGCAACTCCTCGGTGATCGCGTTCTGCCGCGCGGCGCGATACGCCGTCCGCAGGTGGGAAAGGCGCTCGTCGACATTTCGTTCGGCGGCCTCCATCGCCACCAAGCGGGCAACGTTCTCGCTCGCGAGCGACGCGGCGAACGCGCGCACCAGCGCCTGCGCCAGGTACTGGCGGACGATGCCGCGCAGCAGTCGTTCGGGATCGAGGACGGGCATGGGCAGGCGGCGCGACGGCCATGGGCGGTCGCGCAACGATCGAAGCCAAGCGACGTCGAACGGCAACAACTGAACGGTGTCGGGCGTGTACTCGGTGCCGGAGACGGGGCGGGCGTGCACCAGGACCAGCTGCTCGAACCGGGCCTCGTCGCGCCAAGCATCGACATGGTCGAGCACCCGCATCACGGCGACGTCGATCGACTCGAGGTTGCCAGGAACCGGCACCACCGCGTCGACCTGTACGCCTCGTGCGCGCAGCCGGCTGTGGGCGCGCCGGCCCACTGCCAACACCACCGGGCGCTCGCCGGCGTCCCCCGTGACGAGGGCAGCCGCTTGGCGTGTCACGCGTTCGTTGAACGCACCGCACAACCCGCGGTCGGAACCGAACACCACCAGTGCCAACGGACCAGGCTCGACGGCGCTGGTGGGCACCAACTCCGGATGAAGCAGGAGGGCCGCCCTCAGGGCGAGCTCGAGGGTCTCGTCCGCGGCGCGCGCGGCGGCCACCGAGCGTCGGTACTGGCCGATCCGCACGGACGCCAGAGTCTTCATCGTCGTGACGACGGACTGCAGGGTCTCGGCGCTCGCCACCCGGCGCGCGATCGCTTCCGTTCCGCTCATGGCTCGTTGCCGCTCATGGCTCGCCGCCGAGGTGCGCCTCGACCACGCGGCGAGCGAGGGCCAGGAACTGCTCGCGGTCCCGATCGCTCAGCTCGGCGCCGGCGACGACGCGTTCGCATGCCTCGGTCAGCTCGCGGTGCACCGCGTACCGGATGGCGCGTTCGACGTCGGCCACCTCCGCTAGCGGCACCTCGTCGAGCAGGCCGTTGCTCGCCGCCAGCAGGACCGCCACCTGTTCGCAGACCGGGATCGTGTCGAGGGCGTCTTGCTTGAGGACCTCGCGCACGCGCTCTCCGCGGATCAACGCGTGCCGCGTGTCCTCGTCCAGGTCGGCGCCGAACCGCGCGAAGCGCTCGAGTTCCTCGTACTGCGCGTATGCCAGCCGCAGCCGACCTGCCACCGCGCGGTACGCGGCGAGCTGCGCCTTGCCGCCGACGCGCGACACCGACAACCCCACGTCGACGGCGGGCAGCACCCCGCGCGCGGCCAGCCGAGGCGACAGCACGATCTGACCGTCCGTGATCGAGATCAGGTTGGTGGGGATGTAGGCCGACATGTTCTGCGCTTGCGTCTCGATCACCGGCAACGCCGTGAGCGATCCACCGCCACGCCGCTCCGACAGGTGGGTTGCGCGTTCCAGCAGACGCGCATGGAGGTAGAAGACGTCGCCCGGGTACGCCTCTCTGCCCGGTGGGCGGCGCAGCAGCAGGGACAACTCGCGGTACGCGCGCGCGTGCTGCGTCAGGTCGTCCAGCACCAGCAACACGTCGTGGCCGCGTTCCATGAACGCCTCCCCGATCGACATGGCGGCGAAGGGCGCGATCTGGCGAAGTCCCGGCGGGTCGCTGCTGCTCGCGACCACCACCGTGGTGTACGCCATCGCGTCCTCTCGCTCCAGGGCGGCCACCAAGCGCGCGCTCGCGGCGCCGCGCTGGCCGATGAGGCAATACACGCAGAGGACGCCGGTGTCGCGCTGCGCCATGACGGCCGACAGCGCGACGCTCGACTTGCCGGTCTGCCGGTCGCCCACCAGTAGCTCGCGCTGACCGCGTCCGATGGGGAAGAGCGCGTCGATCACCTTGACGCCTGTGTGCAACGGTTCCGTCACGGGCGCGCGGTCGACGATGGTGGGTGCGCGGCGTTCGATCGGCAGATGCCGGTCGGTCCGGATCTCGCCACGCTGGTCGAGGGGCGCGCCCAGCGCGTTCACGACGCGCCCGGCGAGCGCGTCTCCCACCGGGACCTCGGTGGAACGATGGGTGCGGGTCACGAGCGCGCCCGCTTCGATGCCGGTCTCGTGGTCGAGCAGCACCACACCGACGCCGTCCGGCCAGAGGTCGGTCGCGACCCCGAGTTCGCCGCCTTCGAAGACGATCGTCTCGTCCACCGCGATGCCGGGCAATCCTCGCACGGTGGCGATCCCGCCGCCGACGGACGTGACCACGCCGGCCTCCGTTACCTTCGGCCGGGCGTGGACCTCGGCGGCCGCTTGCTCCAGCGCGTCGAACGCGCGCAGGAGGCCGCGCGTGGTGTCGCCGTCCGTGGCGCGGGCACTCATGATGTCGCCTCGCCCGTGACCGCCCCCTGGCCGCGTCCCGCCGCGTTGCCGCCGCGCGTCGCGCGCTGGTCGAGCCGTTCGGCCAGTTTCCGCTCCAACTCGGCAGTTCGCTCCGCTGCGTTCCAAGCGAGCCGGAAGGCCCCGAGGCGGATCGTCACGCCGAAGAGCAAGGCCGGATCGGTCTCGAACCGGGGTTCGACGTCGTCGCCCGTCAGTTCGCGAAGCAGCCTGCCGATCTCCGCCTTCGTCTCATCGTTCGCGTCGACCGCCGTGGTGACCACGACGGGTCCCTCCCGCGCGCCGCTGCGGAGCGTGTCCATGGTGTCCGGGTCGAACGCTTCGGTGTGCCGCCTGAGCATCTCCGCCGACCTGGCGTCGAGGTCCGCTCCGGCGATCTCGAGGAGCGTGCGGCGGAGTTCGTCAGCCACCAGCTCGGAGGTGCGTCGTAAGAGCGCCTCGAGCAGCTCGTCGCGCTCGCGATCCAACGCCCTCGACGCGTCCTCGCGTGCGTCGTTCTCCTCGCGTTCGATGGCCTCGAGACGGCGTGCTCGCTCGGCTTCGAGATCCTCCTCGAGTTCGTCCATTCGCTCGCGCCGACTGCGTGCCAACTCGTGGCGTTCCCGCTCGGCCGCTTCGACTTCTTCCTTCGCTTCCTGCAGCGCCGCTTCCGCCGCGCGTTGCGTTGCGGCGATCCGTTCCGAGCGCTCCGCCATCACCCGTTGGATGGGGCCGTACAGGAACACGCGTAACAGGACGATCAGCAGGGCGAAGTTGACGAGCTGCGCGATCAGCGTGAACCAGTCAAAGGTCACGGCGGTCGCCTATCCTCCGGTCACGGCACCCCAGAATGGGTTGGCGAAGATCAAGATGAGCGCGATGACGAAGCAGTAGATCGCGGTCGACTCGACCATCGCGAGCCCCACGAACAGGGTCCGGGTGATGTTGTTGGCTTCGTCCGGTTGTTGGGCGATGCTCTGCAACGCCTGCGCGAGCGCCCGCGCCTGGCCGAACGCGGGACCGAGCGAGCCGATCGCCATGGTGGTGCCCGCAGTGACGATGGAGACCATGCCGATGAGTCCAAGGTCGTTCATGAAGTACCTCCTTCGGCGCCGGTCGCGAAGCGCCGTTCGTGCTCGGCGGTAGCCGACGCGATGTAGACGATCGCCAGGATGGCGAAGATGTACGCCTGGATGACACCGATCAAGAGGCCGAACGCCTGCATGATGACGGGGAAGAAGAGCGGCGCCACCGACAACAGGATGGCGACGACGACGCTGCCGCTCATGATGTTCCCGAACAGACGCACCGCGAGCGCGAGCGTCCGTGACAGCTCACCGATGATGGTGAACGGCAG
Source organism: Trueperaceae bacterium (assembly GCA_046484635.1). Lineage (GTDB taxonomy): Bacteria > Deinococcota > Deinococci > Deinococcales > Trueperaceae > CAZACZ01. The sequence goes on along the minus strand of JAWOIL010000104.1, from coordinate 1,879 downwards.
CATGATCGGGCTCGGCCGGAGATACCCGGCCAGGTAGGCCCTGAGTCCCACGCGGCCGATACCGAACGCGGGCACCGCCAGCAGCACGGCGAGCGACAGGGCCATCGTGGTCGTCAGCGATCCGGTGGGAGGATGGAAACCAGGAACGGCGGAGAGCACGTTCGAGGTGACGATGAACAAGAACAAGGTGCCCACGAACGGGAGGTACGGGCGGGGGTCCTGCTGCGTCACGTCGCGGATCTGGCCCAGTACGAACTCGACCAGCGCCTCCAGCGCGTTCTGGCCGGCCTTGGGTCTGCCGGAGGAGCGCAGTCCTCGACGTACCAGTGCGCTCACGCCTATCAACAGCGCCATCACCACCCAGGTGAACACCAGTGTGGCGTTCACCGCTAGCGGACCGAGGTGGAAGTAGACGATCTCGTCGGGGGAGAGGGTCATGCCGCGCTCCCGCGTTCGGGCGTGCCGCGTTCAGGCGCCCCTCCATCGGTCGGCCCTTGGCCGGTCGCAACGTCCGTGCCGCCGGCCACGTCGGCGCGGCCCGCGAGGGCGCGGGTCAGGAGCACACGAGCCACCAGGAACCCGAGTAGCGCCGCGGCGAGCGCCAGGGCACCCAGGCGCACGATCACGAGCAGCAGGGCCACGGCGAACGCGAGGCGCACCACGAAGCTGACCAGCAGGAGCGGCGTGGGACGGGTAGACCGGGTGGCACGCCGAACGGTCCACCACAGTCCGAGGAAGTACGAAGCGCCGATCGCCGCGCCGGCGGCGAACCCGAGGGCGATGGTCGCGAAAGACACGGGTCCGAGCGCGGTGGACAGAGAGTTCACGATCTCGGCTCCGCCGTAGGTGTCTGGAGGCGCGGTCGGTCAGTCACGTTCCGATTCCCTCCGAACCCAGTACCAGGCGTTGAAGCACCCGATCACCACGCCGGCGATCATGAGCATGAGGGTCCACGAGTACGGCCCGCCGAAACGGCGGTCGATCCACACGCCGATGGCGATGCCCAACACGGTCGGTACGGCGATCGACCATCCGACCAGGCCGAACATGCCGAAGCCTGCCGCCAAGGGGCGGTCACCCTCACGCCGCGCGCGTTGGCGGCGGTGCTGCTTGCGCCGCACCGTAGCGAGCAGACCGTCCGGCGGTGGAGCGTCGTTGCGGTCGGCGTCGGGACGCGGGTCAGCCATGTCAGTCTCTCAGCTCCCCGAGGCGCCGTAGGATGTCGGCTTCGAGCCGAAGCAGCATGGTGCGGGCGCGCTTCTCGCGCTCACTCTGCTGTCGGAACCGTTGCTGGACCGTCGCGACGGCCCCGGCCAGGTCACCGGCGATGACCGCCCGCTGGCATGTGACCCTCACCTCGTCTGCGCACCTCACCAGCACGCCGTGGTCGATCGCGACGACGACCTCGCCATCTTGGTCGTCGGGGTCCATGGCGCCCGCGGCGGCAATCGCGTCACCGTCCTTCCGGGGGTCGGCCGGGACGTACGTGAGCAAGCCGGGTACCAGGATCGTCGCGACGTCGGCGTGATGCGGCAGGATGCAGAACGAGCCGGCTTCGGACTCGGCGACGATCTTCGCCACCTGCGCATCCACCAGCACGGCGGAGGGTGCGGTCAGTAGGAGCCTCACGCCACGACCTCCGCCAGGGTTCCGATCATGTACAGGTCGGCCTCCGGCACGTCGGCGACCTCGTCGCCGAGGATCCGCTCGCAATCGGACAACGCGTCCTCGAGGGCCACCGAACGACCCTCCTGACCCGTGAACGCCTCCGTGACGTGGAACGGCTGCGTCAGGTAGCGCTCGAGACGCCGCGCGCGCGCCACTACCAGCTGGTCCTCGCGCGAGAGTTCCTCGAAGCCGAGCATGGCGATGATGTCCT
>JAWOIL010000138.1:0-2796 GCA_046484635.1 Trueperaceae bacterium | reverse complement strand
GGGCAGCGGTCGATCGCTGGCGCCAGGCCAGCGACACAGCCAGCCGAGCACGGAGGGCGTGCGCTGAAGGGCGGGTCGTCGGGCCCAACGTGCGCCCACTCGGTTCGCCATCGACGCAGCGTAGCAGACGCGACCCTGGACGACCGCGTCGGCGGTCGTCCAGGATCGTGCTGCGAACGGGGGCGATGAAGCGAACCCGGGCGTTCGCCTAACGTCGACTTATATCTTTCGGGGGAGGACCTGCGTGGCAGGCCGACGTCGACTTGGTGTTCGACACCGTGGCTGAGCAGGGGTCGTCACGCAAGGGTCCTCCGGGCGGAGCTCGAACAGCTGCGTGAGGACCCGAGGGGTACCTCGAATCCATAAGTGCGAGCGGGACCCGGAGGACATCCTCAATCTACCGGGAGGATCTGCCGCATGAGCGAGCCTGAACGCCTGACCGTAGGGATCGACGTCGGCAAGGACCATCTCGATCTCGCCCTCCTCCCCGCCGGCACGCTGCACCGCGTCGCGAACGACGCGGCCGGCCACGGTGAGCTGGTGGCCCTCCTGCAGGCTGCGGGAGAGGGCGTGGGGATCGCGCGGGTGGTGCTGGAAGCGACGGGCGGGTACGAACGCGCCCCCGCTCTAGCGCTCGCGGATGCGGGCCTGCCGGTCGTGGTCGTCAACCCGCGCCAGACGCGGGACTTCGCGCGCGCCAGCGGGTTGCTGGCGAAGACCGACCGGCTCGACGCGGCCGCGCTGGCGCAGTTCGCGCGCGCCTTGGAGCCCGTCGTGCGGGGCGTGCCGACGCGCGAGCAACGCCGTCTCGAGGATCTCGTGCATCGCCGCCGCCAGCTCGTGGTGATGATCGGCAGCGAGAAGCAGCGCTTGGCCGCGAGTCACGAACCCCGCGTCCGAACCAGCATTCGTGCCCTGCTCGAGGTTCTGGAGCGGGAACGCCGCGCGATCGAGCGGGAACTGCTCCACGCCATCGAACAAGATCCTGGTTGGCGCCATCGCATGAAGCTGCTGCAAGGCGTGCCGGGCGTCGGACCGATCACCGCCGTGACGCTCCTCGCGGAACTACCTGAACTCGGAGGGCTCAGCGAGAAGGCGATCGCGGCTCTCGTCGGGGTGGCGCCCATGAACCGCGATAGCGGCCGGAAGCGCGGAAAGCGCCGCACCAACGGCGGTCGCTCCAGCGTCCGCAAGGTGCTCTACATGGCCGCCCTGACAGCAACCCGCTGCAACCCCGTCATTCGAGCCTTCTACCAACGTCTCACGCGCGCTGGGAAGCTAGCCAAGGTCGCCCTCACCGCCTGCATGCGCAAGCTCCTCCTCATCCTCAACGCCATCATGAAGACCGGCCGCAGCTGGCAGCCACGACCGATCCCCACTTGACAACCAAGACAGCTGCTCAGCCTTTGCGCGCCTCGATCTTCTCGCGCGCCACGCGCGCCATCAGCTCCTCGTGCGCGTCGAACACCTCGTCGTTGGAGGCCAGCGACGCGCCGGGCACGGTGGGCGAGACGAAGGTCGGCAGCTCCATGCCGCGCGCGGCGACCTTCTGCGCTGCTCGCACGTTCAGCTCCTGCACGATCGACATCGCCACGATCGTCGACGCGCCGCCGACCGGTCGCGACCAGCCCTCGATCTCGACCAGCGCGTCCTCGATCGGGACGTGCGTGTCGATGACGACGTCGGCGACGTCGGCGAGACGCTTGCCGGTGCTGTGCTCGGCGGGCCGGGCGAAGTTGGCCTTCGAGGTGATCGCCACGACCTGCATGCCGCGCTCCCGGGCGTACATCGACGCCTCGATCGCGGCCGTGTTGCGGCCGCCGTGACTGATCGCGATCAGGACGTCGCCGGGCAGGAGCGGCTCGTGCGAGAGGTACTTCTCGATGTAGCCCTCGGTCCGCTCGAGCCAGAGCAGCTCGCGCACGCCGCCGGAGCCGAGCACGTCGTGCCACATCACGCGCGGGTCGGTCAGCGGGTGCAGCCCGACGAAGCCGCCGTAGCGTGGGAAGGCGTCCTGGGTCGGCAGGACCGAGTGGCCGCTCCCGAACAGGTGCACGATCCGGCCGTGCGCCAGCGCGTCGGCCATTCGCACGGCGGCCGCGTCGAGGGCCTCGTTCTCGTGGTTCTTCACGGCGGTTAGGACGTCGGTCAGCTTGTCGAGGAAGGGGTTCACGATTCATCTCCTTGGATGGGCTCGAGGGCCGGGCCCCCGGTGCGGAGGATCCACTGGATGCGGTAGCGGTCGCCCCGCATGACAGACACGGTGTACTCGAACGGGCCGGTCGCGTCGTAGGCGACGCGCTCGACGTGGAAGGCGGGCTCGCCGGACTCGGTGCCCAGCAGCTGCGCGGCGCCCTTGGGGATGCGGACGACGCTGAAGGTTTCGCGGGCGTGGTCCAGCTCGACGCCGTACTCGGTGCGGAGCACCTGGTAGAGCGACGCGCCGCCGGCCAGCTTGTCGGCAAGGCCGGGGAAGCGGGTGACGGGAAGGTGGGCGGTCTGCAGGCCGATCGGTTTGCCGTCGCCGGTGCGCAAGCGCCGCAGACGGTGGACCTCGGCACCGCCCTCGAGGCCGAGGTGCTCGGCCACCGGGCCGGCGAGCGCGGCCTGCGCTCGTTCAGCGAGGAAATGCGCGCCCTCGGCCTGAAGCCCGGCGCACGCGTCCTGGACGCCCGGACGATCCCCGCTCGCGGCCCGGTGGCCGAGCACCTCGGCCTCGAGGGCGGTGCCGAGGTCCACCGTCTGCGGCGCTTGCGCACCGGCGACGGCAAACCGATCGGCCTGCAGACCGCCCAC
>JAWOIL010000198.1:0-31487 GCA_046484635.1 Trueperaceae bacterium | reverse complement strand
CTGCCGGCGTACCGCGGGCGCGGCATCGCGACGCTGTTGAAGGTGAAGGGAATCGCGTACGCGCGCGACCACGGGTACGACGAGATCCGCGTGGTGAACGACGAGCAGAACGACGCGATGCGCGCAATCAACCACAAACTCGGCTTCGTCCCACGACCGGCTCGCCTCCGGTTCGAGAAGTCCCTCGCCTCGCCCGACGCCGGCTAGAGGACGCGAACTCGTCCGTCAGCCCGTGGTCCGTAACTGCACCGTAGGCTGCCGACGTGGAGCACGTTATGGAGGTCGCCCCCGAGCTCACGTCTCGCGGTGCTCATCCTCGACGACAGCTGGAGCTTCGTCCGCGTCCAGGGCGTAGTCGAGCCGCAGGGGGTCGAGCGCGGTGACCACCAAGGCTTCTTCGCAATCTGGGCAGTCGACCTCGAGGCCGACCTGTGGGTCGACGACCTCGACGATGCCGCCACAGGCGGGGCACGGCGCAGCGATCCGAACGTCCATGGCCACCCCTTCCGCCGCATCGGGCCGGCGCTCTCGTCGAGCGTCGCCGCCCAATGTGGCCTCTCTTCGATCATAGGGCGTGCGCGCTTCTATGCGCGATCGCGGCGCGCCGCTTCCGGCACGCCGCGAACGATCTGATCATGGCGATCGTTTGTCGTACTGCTCCAGACGCCCTACCCCCTCTACTCGGCCGCCGCCGGCTTCACGTTCTGGTTCAGCCGGAAGACGTTGGCGGGGTCGTAACGGCGCTTGACCTGCTGGAGCCGAACGTAGTTACCGCCGAGGCCGGCCCGCACGAGCGCCTCGCCTTCTTCACCGAAGCCGGGGAAGTTCAGGTAGACGCCGCTGGCGTGCGCGCGCATGGCGTTCCAGAAGCCACGCACCCAAGACACGTGCGCGTCGTCCTCCGAGGGGTCCTCCCAGATCGCGTCGAGCGACAGGTTGTACGGCGCCGAACGGTTGCCGAACGCGGTGGCGTTGGCGGGCACGCGGGAGATGGCGCCGCCAAGGTGGCGGATCACCATCAGGCTCTGGCCCTCCGGAACGCGTTGCGCGCCGTCGATCACCCCGGCGATGACCTCGTCACTGAACGACGCGAGGTTGAGCGCCTTCCAGTAGTACCGCAGCCCTGCGGGCACGAGCGCGTCGAAGCCGCTCTGGGACTCGAGGTACGACATGGGGCCGGTGAGGTCGAGCAGTGGTTCACCCAGACGCTGCAGAGGTCGGAATAGGCGCAGCCCATCTTCGATGTCGCCTGAGTACATGCCTTCGAGCATCACCGTCGCCCGGCCGTGCAGCTCGCTCGGTAGGTCGGGGATGGCGGGCACGCGCCAGACGTTCGCGGCCGTGGTGGCCTCGTCGGGCGCGACTTGGGTGAACGCGCGCCACGCGCGGAGCACTTCGGCGGCGGCTTCGATGGGGTAGAGGACGCCGAGCTTGGCGACCTCCGGGCCGGCAGGGTGGGCCTGGAACGTGAACCGCGTGACGACGCCGAAGTTCCCGCCCCCGCCCCGCAGCGCCCAGAACAGGTCGGGATTCTCGTCGAAGCTCGCGCGCACGAAGCGACCGTCGGCTAGCACCACTTCGGCTGCGAGCAGGTTGTCGCAGCTCAGGCCGTACTTGCGGCGCAGCATGCCGACGCCGCCCGAAAGCGTCAGGCCCGCGACGCCGGTCTCGGAAACCTCACCCCCGGGGACCGCGAGCCCGTACGGCTGCGTCGCCTGGTCGACATCGGCCCACGTCGCGCCGCCGCCGACATGGACGACGCGCGCCAGCGGATCGACGTCGACGTCACGCATCGATGACAGGTCGATCACCACGCCGCCGTCGCAGGTGGCGTACCCCGCCACGTTGTGGCCCCCGCCGCGCACCGCCAGCGCCAACCCGGCGTCGCGGGCGAAGGCGATGGCGACGGCCACGTCGCCCTGGGTCGCGCAGCGGGCGATGACGGCCGGCCGGCGGTCGATCATGCCGTTCCACACGCTGCGCGCTTCGTCGTAGTCGGCGTCGCCAGGAAGCACCACGCGGCCGCCGAAGCGGCGGGAGAACGCGTCGATGCCGGCGGTGACATCGCGGCGCGTGCTCGGCGCGACGTCGAGCGGCGCGCGTCCGCTCACGGGTTCGCCGCCTTCATCGGGACCTCGAACGCGTAGCCCACCATCATGTCTTCGTTCATCGACACCAGCTCTTGACGGACCTCACCCGCGAGGCCCCCGAAGCGGCCGGTGCCCGACGTGATCGCACGGGTGAAGGCGAAGCCCATCGACATGACCTCGTACCCTTCCGTGGCGAGCACGTCGCCGCCGTGTTCCTCGTCGAACACGAACAGTTGAGTGCTGATCGCGGCAGGCTCGTCGACCGCGGCGAAGCCTTCACCGATGACCCAACCGCGGCACGTCCACTTCCCGATGACGGCGTCCGGGTAGGTCGGGCTGCCGTCGGGCAAGGCGCCGTGGTCACCGTTCAAGGTCCCGGCGGGGTAGATGTAGCCCTGAGTGATGAAGGTGGCGCCGTGGAGCGGCATGCCATCGTCGCCCGTGGGTCCGAAGAACGCGAATGCGCCGGGGATCTCCGCGACTTCGAAGCGAAGCGTGTCCTGAGCGGACCCTTGGGCATGGGCCATGGACAGAACCGCGAACAGGAGCACGAGGGCTCGCCGACCGACATGGTTGTGATGCATGGTCTTCTCCTTTCGGCGCTCGTGGTGGCGCCTCGTGAGGAGTCTGCTCGGTTGCCGTCGTCGGGGCTCTGGCGCAGGTCTGTCGGTGCCCTGTCGACGCGTGCGGTGGGCGTCCAGGCCAGGCCATGAACTCGTGTGTAGGATGCAGCCATGCTGCTTCGCACCCTGGGCGGACTGCACCTCGACCGGGTGGGCGACGACGCCGCTTCCGTGGCCCGCCCCGGCCCGAAAGCGCTGTTCCTACTGGCGTACCTGGCACACGAGGGGCCGAGGGAGCGGCGGCACTTGGCCGAGCTTATGTGGCGTGACGTATCCGACCCACGCAACGGCCTGTCGACCGCGCTCACGCGCTTGCGCCGTACGGCGCCGGGGGCGGTGCGCGCCGACCCCGTGATGGTCGAGGCGACGATCGAGTGCGACGACCAGGCGTTCGTGCGCGCGTGCCAGGATGGCCGTTTCGAGGAGGCCGCAGCGCTCTACCGCGGGGCGTACCTCGAGGGCCTCGACCTATCGGCGTTGCCGGAGGCCGAGGAGTGGATGCTGGACGTCCGTGAGTCGTTGGCGCGCCGGCTGATCGACGCCCTCGTCTCGTTGGCGGAACGCGCTTTGCGCGCGCGGGACCGGGCAGCAGCGACGCGCTGGGCCGAACAGGCTTGTCGTCACGTGGCGTCATCGGACCCGGATGAGGCGTTGTTGGCGCGGTTGCATGTGGCCCTGGTGCGGGCGGGCAGCCCCTTGGCACGGCAGGTCGAACGCGAGGCGGGCGAACTGGGCGTCGAACTCGACGCCGCGCCGTTCGTGCCCCAGCGGCTGAACGAAACGCTTCCCGAAGGGCGGCCCACGACCGGTCTCACCCTCCCCGCGCTGCCGTCGGTCATGAACCCGACGTTCGGTCGAGAGGACGACATCGCGCGCCTCGAAGCCATGCTGCGGGCCGCCGAGGTCCGGATCGTCACCTTGGTCGGACCCGGCGGTGTCGGAAAGACGCGCCTGGCGCAGGAGGTCGCGGGTCGGCTTCGCGCTGGGGACGCGTTCCCCGACGGGGTGGCGTTCGTTGCGTTGGCAGAAGCGCGCGACGCAGCCACCGCCCTCGAAGCGGTCGCACGCGGGCTCGGTTTACGGGTCGCAGCCGAACACGACGTGGCGCACGTCCTCGCTACGGCCTTCGAGGGGAAGCGGATGCTGCTGGTGCTCGACAACGTCGAACAGGTCGACGGTCTCGCCGACGAGCTGGCCCGCCTCGCTGCGGCTTGCCCAGCGACGGCGTTCTTGCTCACGAGCAGGGTTCCGACGCGCATGGCGATCGAGCGGCAAGTGCCGGTGGACGTCCTGCCGGTGCCGGTCAGCGGCGCTTCCCGCTCCACGGCGAGCGAGGCCGCGTCCGTCGAGTTGTTCGTGCGGCGGGCGCAAGCCGTCGACCCCAGCTTCGGCCTCGACGAGACGAACGTCGAGGCCGTGGCGACGCTTTGCCGCCTCTTGGACGGGTTGCCGCTTGCGATCGAACTCGCGGCTGCCCGCGCGAGACTGATGACGCCCGCCGAGATGGTCGAGCGCCTCGACCGGCGGATCGACCTGCTGGCAACGCCATCCGCAGCGCCCGACGCTAGGCACCGCACCCTGCGCGACACGCTCGACTGGAGCTTCGAGCTGCTCTCGCAAGACGAGCGCAGTGCCTTCCGGCGGCTGGCGCTGTTCACGGGCGCGTTCCCGTTGGAGGCGGCCGAACGGATGGTGGCGAGCGATCCTGTCGAGAGTCTGCGTCTGTTGGAGGCGCTGGTCGACCACAGTCTGGTCCGGGTGTTACCGGGTTCCCCGCGAAGGCTCACCCTGCTGGCCACCGTACGTACCTACGGGCGTGAGCGTCTCGACGACGCCGGGGAGCGTGAAGCGGCGGAACTCGCCCGGACCGGCTACCTGCTGACGTTGTCGGAGAAGGCGGCGAAGGAGCTGACGGGGTCGGAACAACGCAGCTGGTTCGCGCGCCTTGGCGAACTCCACGCCGACTTCGGCGCGAGCTTGCGGTACCTCGCGGCCGCAGGCGAAGTGGAACGCGGTCTTCGTCTGGCGTCGGCGTTGTGGCGGTACTGGGTTGCGCAGGGACACATGTTGGAGGCCGAAAGTCACTTCGAGCGGCTCTTGGGGCTGCCGCTCGAGGAGCATGGCGGCACGGGCGAACTCGCCGGCGTTCGCGCGGAGGCGCTCGAAGGCTACGGCGCGACGTTGCAGGAACTGGGTGAACCGCGCCGCGCGCGCGCCCGGCTGCTCGAGGGCCTGGGACTGTGGGAGCGCCTGGAACGACCGGAGCGCATCGCCACGACGCTCAACCACCTGTCCTGGCTCACGCTGAACCTAGGTGACGTGCGTGAGGCCGAGGCGCACGCCAAGCGGGCACTCACGTTGCACGAGTCCTTCGGCGACCACCGTGGGCGCGCCGTCTCGATCAACAACCTGGGATGGATCGCTCTGATGCGCGGTGACGTCCAGGACGCGGCGGTCTTGCTCGACGCCAGCCTGGCAGAGCGTGCCCGGGCGGGCGACGAACGTGGCGTCGCCTACGCCAGGGCGAACCTGGCCTGGGCCCTACGCCGGCTCGGCCAGCTCGAGCGCTGCGGCGGGGAACTCGCGCGGGCCGAGGAGACCCTGCGGCGCCTGGGTGACGATCAGGTGCTCGGTTGGGCGCGGGTCCAAGGCGCGTTCTTGGCGCTGGAGCATGGGGATGCAACGAAGGCCGTACGCCTCGCGCTGGACGCGGTAGAGCGCTCGCGCCGCACCGGCCAACGCAGCGGCGAGACGGAGGCGCTGATCGCGCTCACGGAGGCGCTATGGCGCCAGGGCGAGACGGGCGAAGCCGTAGCTCGCGGCAAGCGCGCCTTGGCACTCGCCCGTCAGCTCGAGGAGACGTTCACGATCGCGCGCGCGTCGGTCGCGCTCGGTCGCGCGCTGTGCGCGAGCGGCGAGGCCGAGGAAGGGGACACGCTGTTGGCGGAGGCCGCATCGCTGCATGCCTCGCTGGGCGACGCCGGTGCCGTCGCCGCGGTCGAAGAGGAGCGCGCGAAGAACCGCGGCACATCCACGCCCGGGACGTCGCGTGTACCCTGAGGCCAGCCAACGGCGTGCCGTTGCCTCCCGTGTTCGAAGCGCCGCCGACCGACGATGCGGACTCGAACGCCGCATCCGCACCCGGCACACCGCACCGGCGTCGACCCAGGAGGGACGCCATGCTCGACAGCCTTCGGAGAGACGTGTTGGGGGAGGGGGCGTGCATCCGCACCCCGTTCGGGGTTCGTCGCGTGACCTACGCGGATCACGTCGCATCCGGACGCGCCTTGCGGTCGGTCGAGACGGCGCTCCGCGACGCTGTGCTGCCGCTCTACGCCAACACCCATACCGAAGACAGTGCCACCGGCGCGCACACCACCCGCGTGATGCACGATGCGGCAGAGTACGTGAAGCGCTGCCTGGGCGCAGGACCCGAGCACAAGATCGTGTTCCCCGGCACCGGCGCCACCGGCGCCGTCAAACGCCTGCAGGAGATCCTCGGTGTCGCCGTGCCCGCCGATCAACGTTCCCGGCTGCTTGGCGTGCTCCCGATCCTCGAGCGCCTGGTCGTCTTCGTGGGGCCGTACGAGCATCACTCCAACGAAGTCAGCTGGCGCGAGTCCCTGGCCGAGGTCGTCACCGTTCCGCTCGATGAGCATGGCTTGCTGGACCTCGCGGCGTTGGACCGCGCGCTCGTCGATCCGCGCTTCGAGGGCCGGCCGAAGCTCGGTTCCTTCTCCGCCGCCAGCAACGTCACCGGTCTGCTGAGCGACGTTCGCGCCATCGCACGCACGTTGCACCGGCACGGTGCGTGGGCGGCGTTCGACTACGCCGCCAGTGCTCCCTACGTGAAGATCGACGTCGCTCCGAGCGAGCCCGGTGGCGACGACGGCATCGACGCGGTGATGCTCAGTCCGCACAAGTTCCTAGGTGGGCCCGGCGCCGCGGGGGTGCTGCTGTTCCATCGTTCGCTGTACCGGCTTGCCGCTCCTACGACGGCAGGCGGCGGGACGGTCACCTACGTGAGCCCCACCACGCACCGGTTCCTACTCGACATCGAACTGAGGGAAGACGCCGGAACGCCGGGCATCTTGCAGAAGATGCGAGTCGCGATGGCGTTCCGCGTCAAGGAGCGGGTCGGCGCAGGTCGCATCGAGGAGATCGAGCGCGACTACGCCACGCGCGCCATGCAGCGACTGCGGGCGACGCCGGGCGTAGAGATCCTGGGGAACGTCGATGCGCCACGTCTGCCGGTAGTGTCGTTCCTGATCGGCAACGGAGAGCGCTACCTGCACCCCCGCTTCGTGGTGCGGCTCCTGTCCGATCTCTTCGGAATCCAGGGTCGCGCGGGTTGCTCGTGCGCCGGTCCGTACGGCCACGCATTGCTCCACATCGACGCCGCCACCTCGGAAGCCTACCTCCACGCCATCGAGGCCGGCTACGAGGGGGTCAGGCCGGGATGGAGCCGCGTGAACTTCCACTGGCTGATCGACGAGGACGAGTTCTCGTTCCTGCTCGACGCGATCGCGTTCGTGGCGCAGCACGGAGCGGCGCTCGTACCGCTGTATCGCTTCGATTGGCGAACCGGTGCATGGCGTCACGAGAGCGAGGCGACCGACGCTGCGGACCACGGTCCCGCAGGCGACGCGCCCACCGGTAGTGCTCAGCGCCCCGAAGCGACGTTCGACTTCGAACGATGGAGCACCGTCGAGCACGACAACGAACCGCGGGCGACCGCGTTCCGGCGGTACCTGGACGAGGCACGAGCGTTGGCGCGCGAACGGGAGGCAGTCGGTACGCCAGCGGCCAGCGGGGATCGGGCCGACGACGTGCCGGCGGCGGTCGACGCGCGCCTAGTGTTCTTCGCGCGTTGAGACGGAGGCCGCCGCGGGCGCCCGCGAGCCCGCGCCTGGAGTTGGCCCGCTCAGCGCTCCCGCAGCGCGCGCAGCACCGGCAGGCTCCCGCGCCACAGCCACACCACCTGCGCCGCCGTGGCCACGACGAACGACACCATGGCGTACGGCAACGCCAGGAAGCGCTGCGTGACTACGCCGGCCAGCAGCATCGCCGCGCTGACCAGCAGGAACACCGCCATCGAGGTTCCGATGGTGCGCGTCTTGCCGCCGTACACCACCACCCCCTGGAGCAGATTGCGCGCGACGTCGAGCGGCGGCCACACCAACGCGAACGCGAAACCGATGCGAGCCACCTCGGTCAGTTCGGGTCCGAGGCCGGAGAGCACCGAGAACCACAATCGTGAGATCGGCGTGAACGCCACCAGCGCCGTGATGCCGAGCGTGACGGCCGCCAGGACGTAGGTGAATCGCACCAGCGCTCGATAGGCGCCGGGCCGGTCGAGCAACGCCACGACCACCTCGTTGAACGCGAACCCCAGGGAGCGCAGCATGAACAGCAATCCGCCCACCACTGGCCACACCGCCAGTGAGGCCAAGGCCTCGGGCATGCGTGCGATGGCCGCGCTGCCGATCGGCTGCACCAGGAGCGAAAGCAGACTCGTCATCGCGAGGGGCAGGTAGAAGCTCCCGAACGCGTCCCACGTCAGCGGCGGAACGACCGGCGAGGCTCCTCGCAGCGGTCCGAGCACCACCGGCCGCGTCGACCAGCCCGCGTACAGCGCCTCCACCGTGACGCCCATCGCGATCGCCGCGGTGCCGGCCACGATCCCCGAAGCGCCGAACAGGGTGGCGGCGCCGATCGACGTCGCCACCACGGCCAGCAGCCGCAACGCCGTGCCGATGCTGACGTGGAACGAGCGTCCGTAGCGGATCAACAGCCCCTGGTGGAAGCGCCGGTAGGCGATCGTCCACGTCCACGGCAGCATGATCTTGAGACCCAAGCGCGCCGGCTCGACGATCTCGGGCGGCGGGCCGAGCAGAGCAACGATCACCCCATCGAACAGGGGGGTGAACGCCAAGGCCGCGTGCAGGAGCGTCAGGGCGCCGCCGGCCACCATCATGAAGCGATGCATGAGGCGGTACGACGCCCAGTCCTTGCCCAGGGCGGTGCTGGCCGCGAGCAGCATGATGATGGGCGCCTCGACGATCAAGGCGATGGGGAACACCACGCCCCCGTAGGCCGCGAGGTTGGCCTCGGGGTCGGCGAGGCGCGCCATCACCGCGCTCACTACGGGCATCTCCAGGCCCATGACCAACCAACTGGCCGCCAGCGGCGTCCATGCGCGGGTCACGGCGCTGGAACGCAGCGGAGCGTCTTCCTGGGTTGCGATCGGTTGCGGCGCCGAAGCCGTCGTCGCGCTCACCCGCCGACTCTACTGCGTGATGGCGCCCGCGGTCGCGCCTCGAGGCGACGTCAGGAGACTTCGTTCGGGCCGAGAGATCCGCTGGCGAACACGCAACTGGCGTGCCCGTCCGCCATGCAGCGAAGGTGTGCCACGTCGTCACCCAGCAACAGCCGCACCAACCGGGTGTCGAACCGGCACGCCGCCCGGCTGCCACGGGTAAGTTCGTGGTACACGCAGTTCACCGCCGTGATGCGGCCGGCCTCGTCGCGTCGGGCGTCGTAGCCGAGCTCGTTGAGGATGCGAACGACCATCGTCACGCGCTCGTTGCCGTTCGTGCCCTCGAGGCGCGGCGCCAGTTCGGCCGCCATCTCGTTCGCCATGTCGTCGAGCACGCGGTTCAAGCCCGCCTCACCGTACGCGCGTTGCACGTGACGCAACAGCCCGTCCGCCATGAGCGCGTAACTTCTCGGGAAGACCTCGAGCCCTGCTTCGGTGAGGGTGTACGCCCTGCCGGGGCGGCCGCCGGTGCTACGCAGCTCGAGCACTCGCACCAACCCGTCTCGCTCGAGGGCCGTCACGTGTTGTTGAACGGCGTTCCGCGATACCTCCATGGCGTCGGCGAGCTCCTCGACCGTGCGCCCCGAGTCTCGGTGGCGCAGGACCTCGCGCAGAAGCCGCCAGCGGCTGTCGGACAACCGAGCCGACGTGGCGGTGCCGGGAGCTTGCGTCGATGCCTGGTCCATGGTCGTGGCCGTTGCGGGCTGGTGCGATTGTCGCACGGGCCGCGGTGACACGTCCCGTGCACATGTACGGAGTCAGGGCCGGTGCCGCCACGGCGCGCCGCCGCGCGTTCAGAACACGCGCCTGCGATGGGCGCGCGGGTCCTTGGCGCGCCGTTCGTGACCGTCCTCGTTGGCGCCATATGACGACGTGTCGGTCTGCGCTCCGGAAGGAACGCGCGCCTTGGCGTGCCGGTGATGATGCGCCGGTCGGCGCTCGAAGGTGATGCGACCCCCGGTTCGGAGCGCAATCACCAGCCCAGCGCGCGTCAGGTCCGAGAGCGCACGGCGCACGCGCGGCGGGCTCTCGTTCAGCAACGTCGCCAGTTCGACGGCCGATCTACGCGTGCCGGCCGGTTCTAGGCGTTCCAGGATGCGGCGATGATCGATGGCTGTTGCCCCCATGGCCCCAGTATCCGGACGGGCTGGCACCGGCTTCTTACACTCGGGTGAGAGAAACTTCTCCTACGTGCCATGCGCCGTGGCGTAGCCGCCGCTCGGTGGGGCCATGCCAGGTATGGTGCGGTCAGGCTACGAACGTGTCGGGGGCAAGGATGGAGAAGCGGCAGGGGGGCGAGGCAACCGGTGGCGAAGCAGCAGGTGGCGAAGCAGAAGGTGGCGAAGCAGAAGGTGGCGAAGCAGCAGGTGACGAAGCAGCAGACGGTGTACGAGTCGCTTCGGGAGGAGATCCTGGACGGCGCGCTGCCGCCGGGCGCGCGCCTCATGTTCGCCGAACTCGCGCAGCGGTTCGAGATGAGTCCCATCCCGGTGCGCGAGGCGCTGCGTCAGCTCGAGCGGGAGAGCCTGATCGAGGTCCATCCCCACGTCAAAGTGGTGGTCAAGGCGATGCCGCTCGAGGAAGCGGTGTGGGCGTCGGAACTACGCATGGAGCTCGAGCCCATCGCCGTGCGCGAAGCGATGCCGTTCGTGCAAGACCATCACCTGCGGGAACTTCGCGCGCGGCTCGAGCTGATGAAGCGCGCATCCCTCGAGGACGACTTCCGGGTCTTCCTGAGTGGCTATCGCGCCTACCACGACGTGCTGTTCGCGCTCACGCCCAACCGCAGGATGGTGCGCATCATCGACGCGCTTCGTGACACGACCCGTCGCTACCGTTCCATCTACCGGGACGAGCGGCAACTGCACGGCGCCGAACGCGACCTCGTCGGCGTACTCGACGCCATCGAACGCGGCGACGGCATGGAAGTGGCGCAGCGCCTTCGCGCCCACCGAGAGCGCCTGTGCCTGCACCTGAAGTCGGTGGGCCCCAGCCACGTCGCTTCGGGTGGGAGCCTAGCAGAAGGCGGCAAGGTCCTCGGTGCTGCGCACGCAGCACCGGCGGGTGTGGGGCAGGGAACCAGCGACCCCGCGGACTGAGCAGCGCCTCGTCTCATCGTCGGGTGATAGCGTGACCGTCATGAAACCCGCTCGCATCTCGTGGATCGTCGCCTCGTTGCTCGCGTTGGTGATGACGGCCTGCGCACCTGCCGTCTCCGGCGCGACGCCGACGCGGCCGATCGTCGTTGCCGACGACATGGTTTCCGTTCGGCGCGGCGCCGTCGTCTACCTGCGCCTGGAGTACGAGCTGGACGAGTTCGACATGATGCCGCGCGACGTGCGCCCGGTGCTGTGGGTTCCCAGCGGCTACGCCTCGGAGACGGGTGACGTGAGCTCCGATTTCGCCTTGCGCGACGTGCGCGCTGCCGAAGGCTGGCAGGTGGAACTGCACCAGATGCGGGCCGACCGGCGGTCCGTGGCAGGGGCCCCATTCGAAAGCGACAGCGTGGAGTACACGGTGTCTGCGCTGCTTCGCGTGACCATCCCCGATGGGATCGTGCCCGGCCCGTACCGGGTGCGCGGAACCCTGCAGGAGCGCGGTGGAGCGACCGTGCCGGTATCGATCCGGCTCGACGTGCAACCCTGAACCTCATCGCACGCGAACCGCTATAGGTCGACTCCGTCGCGGACCAATCCGCTGACCAACCACGTGCCCGCTCGCTCGCCGTGCTTCGCCTTGGCGACGGCGAGCACGTAGCTCGCGTGTTGGCCGTCGGCGCCGTGGACGCAGATGGTGGTGCGGGCGGTGTCGCCGACGAAGGCGAACGGTTCGGCCTGCGCTTCGATGGGGTTTGCGAGCGGCGCGTAGAGCTCGTTGGCGAAGGCGCGCCGGAACACCACGGGGCCACCCACCTTCGAACGCATGCGGTCCGAGGCGGCCTCGTAGAGGGCCGAGGGGCCGTCGCCGCGCGAGAAGGCCCCGAGGAGCTGGCCGACGAGGGCGTCCAGGTCGGCCGGCGCGGGAGGCGAGTGTTCGTCCGGCGCCGCGACGGCGTCCGGCGCCTCGGGAGCGTCCGGCGCCACGACGCCGTCCGGCGCCTCGGGAGCGTCCCGCGCGTCCGTCACGGAGGTTTCGGGTTCGGTGCCGGGCGGCTGCCTGCTCGTGCCCCCGCGCCCGTTCCCGCCGACGTTCCGTCGGTTCCCTCGTGCCCGTGGCCGACCGGCCGCCATCGCGTCGCGCCGGAAGGCGCGCATGCCGAGCGTGATGAGACCGGCATCGATGGCGATCAAGACCAGTCCGCCGAGCAACGCGGCCCAGGCGCTGAGGTAGACGAGGCCGGCGGCCTGGGCGGCCACCATGGCCACGAGCGGAAGCACCACCACCCCGCCCAACTGGTACGCCTCCTGGAACGACTCGGCCCGGGCCGAGACGATCACCGTGACGGCCAAGCCCAACAAGGCAACGGCAGGTGCCACCACGATCCCCATCACCAGCCAGAGGGTGTCCGGCAGCAGGAGGCGGCCCAGGAGGGGGTACGCCGCGACGTCGACCACCGCGCTGTACGCCACCAGGCCGATCCAAGCGACCGCGACGGCAGGCACGAACGCCGCTGCGAGCTTCGCGAGGAAGAGCTCCCGATCGCTGGTGGGGGTGTACAGCAGGGCTTCGAGCGTCTTGCGTTCTTTCTCGCCGGCGAAGGTGTCGGCCGCGATCACGCTCGACACCATCAACGGCAAGACCAGGAACAGCGGCGCGAACAGGTAGCCCAGCACCAGGACCACCAACTGCTGCGCCGGCTCGAGCGGGGCGAGGCGCTCCATCAGCGGCTGCGGCATGCGCGTCAGCAGTTGGTCGACGTCGGCCGACGCCATGGCCGCTTCGCCGCCGAAGCGGGCGAGCAACGTGACTCCCACCGGGATCAGGACCACCAGGATCAGCGGAACGACCACGAGGGGGATCGTCACCGCCTTGCTCTGGCGGACCAAGAGGAGGTCGCGGCGCGCGATGGCGGACATGGCGCGAAGGTTCACGTGCGCCCCGTACCGCGGCGCGTTCCGGCCCCGCTCGGCACTTCCGCTGCCCGCCGTCTTCCCGACTCGCCCGGCGTTCCCGCCTCCATCAGCGCGAAGTAGACGTCTTCCAGTGTCGTCTCCGTAGGCACCACGGCGAACACGCGGACGTCGTTCGTCACCAGGCTCCGGACGAGATCGGCCAGCGCGTCACGGGAAGCGTGCGCCAACACGATCTCCCCGGCTTCGCTGCCGGCACGAGCCCCTGGACCAACCAACGCCAACGCAGTCCCCAGCTGCGAAGGTTCGACGTCGATGCGCGCCGAACGGCGCGATGCGACGCCCCGCGCGAGTTCGGCCGGACTCCCCTGCGCCACCACCCGGCCGCGTTGCAGCAGGACCACCCGGTCGCACAGACGTTGCGCTTCCTGCAGATCGTGCGTGCAGAGCACCACGCTGCGACCCTCGGCGGTCGCCAAGCGCGTGATGCGCTCGTGCACCTCGCGCGCCGCGACTGGATCGAGCCCCGCCGTGGGCTCGTCGAGGAACAGCAGTTCCGGGTCGTGCAGGAGCGTGCGGGCAAGGGCCAGTCGCTGCCGCATCCCCTTGGAGTAGCTGCCGACCTTGTCTCTGGCGCGGTCCTCCAGACCGAAGCGCTCCAGCAGTTCCGCCGCGCGCGCCGTGGCGAGGCTCCGCTCGAGGCCGTACATCTGGCCGAAGAGGATCAGCGTGTCGTTGGCGGAGAGGCGGTCGTCGAGCGCCGGCGTCTCCGTGAGCACACCCGTGCGTGCCCGCAGGGCGGGGCCGTCCTTGGCCGGGTCGAGCCCTAGCACCGTCGCGCTGCCGGAGCTTGGCGTCAGGACGCCGTTCAGCAGCCGAACGGCGGTGGTCTTGCCGGCGCCGTTGTGGCCCAGCAGCCCCACGACCTCACCCTTCTCGACGCGCAAGTCCACGGCGTCGAGCGCACGCAGCGCGTCTTCGCCCACGCCGAAGTCGCGCGTCAGCGCGTGGGTCGCGACGACCGCCGTCCCGGCCATGGAACGCTCAGTGAGCGAGCGCCACCGACACGAACTTCGTCTCGAGGTACTCCTCGATGCCCCAGGGGCCGCCTTCGCGCCCGATGCCCGACTGCTTCACGCCGCCGAACGGGGCGTACGCCACGGACGGCACGCCGTCGTTCACGCCCACGATGCCGTACTCGAGCGCTTCGGACACACGGTACGCGCGCGAGAGGTCGTTGGTGTAGATGTACGCGGCGAGCCCGAACGGTGTCGCGTTCGCCATCGCCACGGCGTCCTCGTCGCGGGCGAAGGTGACGATGGGCGCGACCGGCCCGAACGTCTCCTCCTGCATCATCAACATGTCGGGAGTGACGCCCTTCAGCACCGTCGGCGCGAAGAAGAGCCCCTTGAGGCGCGAGCCGCCGGTCACCACCGTAGCCCCTTTGGCGACGGCGTCCTGCACGTGGCGTTCGACCTTGGCCATGCCCTGCTCGTCGATCAACGGTCCGACGTCGGTGGCCTCGTCGAGTGGGTCGCCCACCACCAGTTCGGCAGCCGCCTCGGCGTAGCGGCGGGTGAATTCCTCGGCCACGCTCTCGTGCACGTAGATGCGGTTCACGCACACGCACGTCTGGCCGGCGTTGCGGAACTTGCACGCCAGCACCTGCTTGACGGCTTCCTCCAGGTCGGCGTCGGCGAACACCAGGAACGGAGCGTGGCCGCCGAGCTCGAGCGACAGCTTCTTGATGGTCTCGGCCGACTTGGCGTACAGGATGCGTCCGACCTCGGTCGAGCCGGTGAACGTGAGCTTGCGGATGCGCGGGTCGGCGATCAGCGCGTCGGACACCGGCACGGGATCATGCGCTGGCAGCACCTGCAAGGTGCCATCCGGGCCACCTGCCTCGCGCCACAACTCGGCGGCCTGGAGCGCCGTCGAGGGCGTCTGCCCGGCCGGCTTGAGCACGAAGGTGCAACCGGCGGCCAGCGCCGGCGCCGCCTTGCGCGTCACCATCGCCAGTGGGAAGTTCCACGGCGTGATTCCGAACGCCGGCCCCACCGGCTGCTTGATGGCGCTCAGCCGCTTGTGCCCGAAGTGCGACGGGAACGTCTCGCCGTAGACCCGCTTGCCCTCTTCGGCGTACCACTTCACGAAGCTGGCGGCGTACGCCACCTCGGCGCGCGACTCGCGGATCGGCTTGCCCATCTCGTTGCTCATGGTGGTGGCGAGCGCGTTCTGGTCGCGCATCACCAGGTCGTGCCAGCGCATCAGGATCTCGGCGCGTTCGAACGGCGAGACCTGGCGCCACGACGCGAACGCGTTCCAGGCCACGTCGGCGGCGGCCCGGCCCTCGTCGGCGCCGCAGTCGGCGGCTTGCGCCACCACGTCGCCGGTGGCGGGATTCGTCACCGGGTAGGTGCGGCGGGCTTCGTGCCAGGAGTCGGTGAGGTAGCGACCCTGCAGCGGGTCGTGCTGCGTGCTGCTCGTCGCGGAGTTGGGGATGTCTGCCATGTCGCAGTGTATCGCGGCGTCGCGGCAGGGCGGGGTGGTGCGGCTGCTGTGGCGTTCGGCGCAGCGGCCAAGGCTGCCGCATCAGCAGCAGCGCCAGTCACCACACCAGCGATCACGGCATGAGCGTCAGCAATCGCACGATGGCGGCGGCGTCCCACGCTTGGGGGCGGCACGCCACCGGGTACGGGACTGCGGGACTTTCGTCGGGTCGCCAGCTCGAGCCGTTGCCTGCGGGCCGGGTGCCGAGGTCGGAGAAGGGCGCGCCGGAGATGGACGCTTCGGAAGGCGTCTCTGGTGCTTCGGTGGAGGGAGCATGTGCGCCGGCGCGGGGTAGCCGGCCACCAGTTCCGGCAGTCGGCGGTCGTGCTCGGCGGCGGCGAGGTCGAGGACGGCGTCGCGGATGCGGCGTGCCTCGCGTTCGAAGCCGTAGTGCAGCAACCCTTCGGCGATCAGAGCGTTGTCGTGGGGCCACACCGAGCCGTTGTGGTAACTGACGGGGTTGTAGCGCACCTCGTTCGCGCCCAGCGTTCGGATGCCCCAGCCCGACCACGACTCCGGCGAGAACAGCGTCTTCACCAAAGGTGGTGCGTGCGAGCGCGGCACGATGCCGGTCCACAGGAGTTGGCCGGCGTCGGAGGAGACCACTGCCAGCGGACGCTTGTCACCATCGAGCGCCATGGCGTAGGTTCCGAGGTCGTCCAGCCAGTACGCCTCGTGGAACCGCCGCGCCAGTACCGAGGCGCGCTCGGCCCAGTGCGCGGCTTCGTCCGTCTCGCCCAACTCGCGGTATGCAGCGGCGGCAGCGTGGAACGCGGCGTAGGCGTACCCCTGAACCTCCGACACGGCGATCGCGCCGCGCGCCAGCGTGCCGTCGGCGTGGCTCATCGAGTCGCGCGAGTCCTTCCAAGACTGCACCTGCAGCCAGTCGCCACCGTCCTGCGGCAGATACTCGACGAAACCGTCGCCGTCGACGTCGCCGGCCTCGACGAGCCAGCGAAGCGCGGCCTCCCAGGCAGGACGGAGGTCGTGCGCGAGGGTCGGGTCGTTCGTGGCGCGACGGTGCTCCGCGAGCAGCATCAGGAATAGGGCGGTCGCGTCGACGGTGCCGTAGTACGGTCCGAACGGCACCCGACCGGCGCGCGTCAGCGGCCCGAAGCGGATCTCGTGGAGGATCTTGCCGGGTTGTTCCCCGCTGGACGCGTCTTCGGCGCGGCCCTGGTACCTCGCCAAGTAGCGCAGCGTGGCCTCGGCCACGTCGGGCCGGTGCGGCAGCAGCATGTGGGCCGTCAGCAACGCGTCGCGACCGAACGCGGCCACGTACCACGGGATACCGGCCGCCGGCACGGGTCCGTCCTCGGTGTAGAGCAGTAACCCACGCAGGTCGTCGATGGCGCGCGCCGTCACGCGCGGTTCGGGGCCGGCGAGGACGGCTGCGAACGAGGCACGCCAGGCCGAGTATCGCTCGGCTTCGTGGCGCGCCGGGACGCCGGGGTCGTGGATGACGCACGTCACCCGCACCATGGCGCGCTCACCGGGTGCCAGTTCCTTGCGCCAGGTTGCTCCCGAGGCGGAAGTTTCCGCCGCTGCGTCGAACTGCAACACGACACGCTGCTCGCCAACGTCCGCGTCGTGCGCGTAGGCGATGCTCGTTGCGTTCGCGTGCGCGCGGACGACGGGCGTGCGGATCGCCTCGCGGCCGCTGCCCCATCCACGTACCTCGAAGAGGTCGAGGAAGTCGCCGCCCGTGCGCAGAGAGAGTTCGATGGCGCGCCGGTCGAGGGAGGTGTTCTCGATCACGAGATCGTCGTGGAAGCCGCCTGCGTGCATATGCATGGTTCTACGCACCGCCAGACGTTGGGCTTCGACCTCGAACAGCGCGTGGTGCGCATGGTACGTGTCCGGCCGGGGCGTCTCGCTCAGTAGTGTCTGGAGAGCCTGGCCGTCGCCGTCGAGGAAGGTCCAGGCGTAGCGCGACAAGAACCGGGTGTCACGGTCGAACAGGCCGTGTTCGCCTCCGTCTGCACGGCCATGCTCGTCCGCCACGAAGAAGGTGGCGTCTTCCTTCAACACGACGTTTCGACGGAAGTCCATGCCGCTCCTCTCTCGTGGCGCGTGGCCGCGCTTCGGTCACGGTACCGCGTCTTCACGGAGAGGCGGACCGTCCGCACGGAGCGGACCGTTCCAACGAACCCGCAGCGGCACCCGAACCCGCAGCGGCACCCGAACCAGCAGCGGCACCCGAACCAGCAGCGGCAACCTAACGAGCAGCGGTGACGTCGCGTTCACACCGGTCCGATGAGGTCGTCGGCGATCTTCGCGCTCGACAACACCCCCGGCAGGCCCGCGCCAGGGTGCGTGCCTGCGCCGACGAAGTAGAGGTTCGCCACGTCCTCGCTGCGGTTGTGCGGCCGGAACCAGGCCGACTGCGTGAGCACCGGCTCGAAACTGAAGGCCGAGCCGAGGTGCGAGGAGAGGGCGGTCTGGAAGTAGCGCGGGTCGACGACCTTCTCCGCCACCAGGTGCTGCGAGAGACCCGGCAAGTAGCGCTCTTCCAGGAATCGCATGATGCGGTCGCGGTACGGCTTGGCGTGCGTCTCCCAGTCGATCCCCGACTTCAGGTTCGGCACCGGCGAGAGCACGTAGAACGACTCGTGCCCTGGCGGAGCGATGCTCGGGTCGGTCAGCGTCGGCATGTGCAGGTACAGGCTGAAGTCGTCCGCGAGCGTGCCGCGGTTGCGGAAGATGTCCTCCAGCAGGCCCTTGTACCGTGGTCCGAGCAGGATGTTGTGATGCGCCAGGTCGGTGTCGGTGTAGCGCCGGTCGGTGCCGAAGTAGATCACCATCAGGCTCATGGCGTAACGCATGCGCTTCAAGCGCGCGTCGGTGTTCTTGCGGCGGTACCGGACATCGATCATGCGCATGTAGGTGGTGGCGACGTCGGCGTTGCTGACGACCGCGTCGGCGGCGAGCAACCTGCCGTCTGCGAGCCGCACACCGGTCGCGCGCGGCGCCCCGTCGATGGTATCCACCTCGATCCGTTCGACTTCGGCGTTCACCTCGATGCTGCCCCCGAGCTCCCGGATCAGCCGTCCGAACCCCTCCACCAGCGCGCCGGTGCCGCCCATCGCGTACCACACGCCCCATTCGCGCTCGAGGTAGTGGATCATGGCGTAGATCGAGGACGTGTCGAACGGGTTGCCGCCCACCAATAGCGGGTGGAAGCTGAACACCTGGCGCAGGAACGGGTCGCGCACGAACTGCGAAACGTAGGCGTAGACGCTGCGGTACGACTGCAACCGGATCAGGTCCGGCGCCACCTTGAGCATGTCGGTGATGCGCAGGAACGGTTGGTCCGCCAACTCCTCGAAGCCCTTGGCGAAGATCTTTCCGGCCGCCTCGACGAAGCGCTCGTAGCCGTACACGTCCTCCGGCGACCGTGCTGCGATCTGCGCTCGGATGGCGGCGCCGTCGTTGCCGTAGTCGAAGCGGCTGCCTTGGCGGTCGAAGATTCGGTAGTAGGGTTCGCATCGCACGAACTCGACGTAGTCCTCGCGGCGCTTGCCGGCCTTGGCGAAGATGTCGTCGAACAACTGGGGCGCGGTGATGATGGTCGGGCCGCCGTCGAACCTGAACCCGTCCACCTCGTGAACGTAGGCGCGGCCACCGAGCTTGTCGAGCTTCTCGACGACGGTGACATCGTGGCCTGATGCCGCTAAGCGTGCGGCGGCTGCCAGGCCGCCGAAGCCGGAACCGATGACGACGATGCTTCGCTTCACGTACCGGAGCATACGGAACGAGAGACGAGCCGTTTGATGCCCCGCCCACCGTTCCGGCGCGTGGTCAGGCCGTCCGTTCCGCTTCGTCCTCCAGCCGCCAGAGGTCCTCAGGCGTTTCGCGTCTACGCGCCAGATGGGCGACGCCGCGCTGCGTCACGACCTCCGCCGGCCGGAGGCTCGAGGCGTAGTTCGACGCCATCCCGAACCCGTAGGCGCCGGCGCGTCCGACGGCCAACAGGTCGCCCGGGCCGACGTCGGGCAGCTCGACGCCGCGGGCCAGCCGGTCGGCGTTCTCACACAGCGGTCCATCGACATCGGTGGGAACGGCACCCGGCCGGTGTCCCTGCCCGGGCGGCGTGTCGAGTCGCGTGTCGGTTCGCGTGTCGGGCGGCGTGTCGGGTCGCTTCTCCGGTCCCGAGTCGGGTCGCGCCCCTGTCGTCACCACACGCACCGGGTGGCGCGCGCCGTACAGGGCAGGTCGCAGCAGGTCGGCCATGCCGGCATCGGCGATGACGTGCCGGAGCGGTCCGTGCTTGACGTGCAGCACGTGCGTCAACAGAATGCCCGCGTCGGCCACCACGAAGCGGCCCGGTTCGAGCACGAGCCGCAGGCCGCGCTCCTGGGCGAACGGCAGGAAGCGTTCGGCGAACGCCGCCAGTGGCGCGTCCGGCACCGCGAAGCCGCCCCCGAAGTCGACCATGTCCAGGTCCGGGAAGCGGTCGTACAGAGGCGCGAGCGCCTCCACCACCAGGCGGGCCACGTCCGGCTCGGCGATCATCGAGCCCGCGTGGACGTGGAAGCCGGCGAGTTGGCCCGCGGACGCAACTTCCGCGGCCAACGCCGTGGCTCGTTCCGGCGGTACGCCGAACTTCGCGTGCGGCGCCGCCGTGGCCAGATGTTCGTGCGTGCGCGGATCGAAGCCGGGGTTCACGCGGACCAGGAAGCGCGTGCCCTCCAAGTCCGCCTCGCGCCACAGGCGCCAGGCGCCCTCGCCGTCGAGGCTCACGCACCCCACGCCGGCCTCGGTGGCCCGAGCCACCAGGGCGGGAGTGTGGCCGGGGCCGCCGAGCAGGATTCGCTCGGGCGCGAAGCCTGCCCGCAGGGCGCGCTCGAGTTCGCCTGCGGTCAACGCCTCGACCCCGAGCCCGAGCCCGGCCAGATGGCGCAACAGCGCACCGTTGGCGTTCGCCTTCACGGCGTAATGGATCTCGGCGCCGGAGAACGCCGCTCGTAGGCGGGCGACCTGTGCCTCGACGCGGTCGAGGTCGTAGACGTAGGTGGGGGTGCCGTAGCGGGCTGCGATGGCGGCCAAGTGGTCGTCGTCCATGGGCCCGACGAGGCTAGCACGTAAGGGCGCGAGCCTCGAAACCATCTAGAGACGATGGGGATGGCGGGTATGCTGACCGTCATGAACCGTCAGATCCGCCGCGCACAGGCGAAGCAGGACAAGAAGGTCGATCGGGAGAAAGCGAAGAAGAAGGAGGCCCGTCAGGATCGCCTGCGCGCCGTGCGTTCCAGGCGCGAGGAGCGTCGCAAGGCCGTTGCCACGGGCAAGCCGGTGGCGGCCGCCACCCGACCACCGACCGAGCAGGAACGCAAGAAGATGCCGGGCCGTTTCTCGGGCGCGCTGATGATCGCGACGGTGTTCTTCATCGTGCTGCAGGCCGCCGTGCCGGACAGTGAACAGACGACCATGTCGAGCCTCACCGGGGCAGGCTTCTTCTTGCTGTTCGGCTACTTCTCCGCGCTCTTCCTGCTGCGCCGCGGTTCGATGAACGCCCGCGTCATGACGATCGTGTCCGGGCTGGCGTTAGTCGCCGGCGTGGTGGCCACGCGGCTGTTCGCGGCCGAGACGAACGTGGACTGGTTGATGATCGGCCTCGGCGCCCCCGGTGTCGTGGCGGGCGCCTTCCTCGGTCAGATGGTCTTCTACGGCGCGCGCACGTGAGCGAACCGGGTGCCGGATCGGCCGAACCGGGGGCGCCATCGGTTGAAACCGGGGCGCCATCGACCGGCCCCGAGGTGTCATCGGACGGATCCGATGCGCTTTTGGCGGACCACCAAGTGCTCGGGGCGGTCGCAGTGGTGGGGGCGATGCGCGAGGAGGTCGCGCGGCTCCACGATGCCCTGGAAGACCCACGAGAGGTGCATCGGGGCCCGGTGACCTTGCACGCGGGCCGGCTCGAAGGGGTCGACGTCCTGCTGGCGCAGTGCGGCATCGGCAAGGTCAACGCAGCGGTGACGGCACAGACGCTGTTGTTGGAGGGCGCAAAGCGCCTTGTGTTCACGGGCGTGGCGGGCGCGCTGGCCCCCGAACTGCGGGTCGGGGACGTGGTGGTGAGCACCGACGCGGTGCAACACGACGTCGACGTCGGGCCGTTGGGCTACGAACCGGGTGAGGTTCCGGGTTCCGGCCTCGCTTGGGAGGCCGACGCCGCGCTACGCGAGGCCGCCACGGCCGCAGCCGAGGACTTGGCCGACGTGCGCGTCGTCGCCGGTCGCATCGCGTCCGGCGACCGCTTCGTGGCCGACCCGGAGGTGGCGGCCGACCTCCACCTTCGCTTCGGCGCCGCCTGTGCCGAGATGGAAGGCGCGGCCGTGGCGCAGGTGTGCGCGCGATGGGCCGTGCCGTTCGTGATCGTGCGCAGCATCAGCGATACCGCCGATCACGCAGCCGGCGTCGACTTCCGGGCTTTCACCGAGCTGGCTGCTTCGCGCGCGGAACGCGTGGTGCGGGGGCTGCTGCGGCGCCTGGCGCACTAGCTCGCGCCGGCCCTGACGACGGTCCGTAACCCCTCGGCTTCGGGCGGCGCGCGCCCGTGGCGTAGAATGGGCGACCGACGACGACGCCTGGCGCGGAGCCGCCGGGCCGCACGACCTGTA
The DNA here is from genome assembly GCA_046484635.1 of Trueperaceae bacterium. Taxonomy (GTDB): domain Bacteria; phylum Deinococcota; class Deinococci; order Deinococcales; family Trueperaceae; genus CAZACZ01. The sequence continues at coordinate 9,275 of JAWOIL010000198.1, read as the reverse complement.
CCATCCAGGCCGCCGTCTGGCTGGCGGCCTTCCGCGCAAGCGAGAGGACGAGACCCAACATGGCGGACGTACTGGACGAACTCCTCGACCTAGATCGCTCCCAGCTGTCTCCCCAGGAACGCGAGGAGTTGCAACGAATCGAGCGACGCGAGTGGCTCGAATCGCTCGACTACGTGCTGGCGAGCGGCGGTCCGGAGCGCGTGGCGGAGATCATGACGCTGCTCGAGGCGCACTCGCGGCGGCACGGGGTTCCGTTGCCGTTCGAGCCGGACACCTCGTACATCAACACCATCGCGCCGCACGAGGAGCCCGAGTACCCGGGCGACCTCGACATCGAGAAGAGCATCACCAACCTCATCCGCTGGAACGCCATGGCGATGGTGGTGCATGCGAACACGGCGTCGTCCGGCATCGGTGGCCACATCGCGACGTACGCCTCGGCCGCCACGCTCTACGAGGTCGGCTTCCATCACTTCTTCCGCGGCCCGGCCAAGGGTCCGGACGCCGACCTGGTCTACTTCCAGGGGCACGCGTCACCCGGCATCTACGCCCGCTCGTACCTCGAGCGCCGCTTCACCGACGAGCAGATGTTGCAGTTCCGGCGCGAACTTCAGAAGACCCCGGGGCTTTCGTCGTACCCCCACCCGTGGCTGATGCCCGACTACTGGAGCTTCCCCACGGTGTCGATGGGCCTCGGTCCGATCATGTCGATCTACCAGGCGCGCTTCCGTCGCTACCTGGAAGACCGCGGCCTTTACCCCAATGGCAGTGGCAAGGTGTGGGCGTTCTTGGGCGACGGCGAGACCGACGAACCCGAGACGCTCGGCGCCATCCGCGTCGCGGCGCGGGCACGGCTCGACAACCTCATCTGGGTCATCAACTGCAACTTACAGCGCCTGGACGGCCCCGTGTACGGCAACGGTCAGATCATCCAGGAGCTCGAGGGGATCTTCCGCGGCTCGGGTTGGAACGTCATCAAGGTCGCTTGGGGCAGCGCCTGGGACGAGCTCCTCGCCAAGGACGACGAGGGCGCCCTGGTGCGCCGTTTCGAGCAGCTGGTCGACGGCGAGTCGCAGCGCTATGCCGCCTTCGGCGGTCCGGAGTTGAAGGACAAGTTCTTCAACACGCCCGAGCTCGAGAAACTCGTCGAAGGTTGGAGCGACGAGGACTTCGGCCGGCTCAACCGCGGCGGGCACGATCCCGTCAAGGTCTACGCCGCCTTCGCGCGCGCGGCGCGGCACGAGGGACAACCGACCGTGATCCTGACGCGCACCGTGAAGGGCTACGGCATGGGTTCCGCCGGTGAGGCGCAGAACGTCACGCACCAGCAGAAGAAGCTCGACGAGAACGAGATGAAGGCGTTCCGTGACCGCTTCGAGCTGCCGATCGACGACGCGGAGATCCCGGCCGACCCGTTCCTACGCTTCGAGGAAGACAGCCCCGAGCACCGCTACCTGATCTCGCGCCGCGAGGAACTCGGTGGGTTCCTGCCTGCCCGGTCGGTGCAGGCCGAACCGTTGGCTGCGCCCGACGCCGAGCTGTTCGAGGAATTCATGGCGCCGAGCGGGGACCGTGCCGTGTCGACCACCATGGTGATGGTCAACGTCATGCGCAAGATGCTGCGCGACCCCGAGTGGGGCAAGTTGCTGATTCCGATCATCCCCGACGAAGCGCGCACGTTCGGCATGGAGGCGCTCTTCCGCCAGATCGGCATCTACTCGCCGGTCGGGCAGCTCTACGATCCGGTCGACAGTGCCAACCTGCTGTACTACAAGGAGTCGCGCGACGGCCAGATCCTCGAGGAAGGCATCACCGAGGCGGGCTCGATGGCGTCGTTCCTGGCCGCCGGCACCGCCTACGCCAACTACGGCGTGAACACCGTGCCGTTCTTCCTCTATTACTCGATGTTCGGGTTCCAGCGCATCGGCGACCTCATCTGGGCAGCCGGCGACAGTCGCGCGAAGGGTTTCCTCGTCGGTGCCACCGCGGGCCGCACGACCCTCGCGGGCGAGGGACTGCAGCATCAAGACGGACACTCGCACGTCCTGGCCTACACCGTGCCGAACCTGCTGGCGTACGACCCGGCGTTCGCGCACGAACTCGCGATCATCGTGCGCGAAGGCCTGCGCCGCATGTACGAGGAGCAAGAGGACGTCTTCTACTACTTGACGGTCGGCAACGAGAACTACGCGCAACCGGGCGCACCTGAGCACCTGTCACGCGACGAACTGGAGCGCGGCGTGCTCGCCGGGATGTACCTGCTGCGCCCGACGAGCAAGAAGCGCTCCAAGCTGCACGCGCAGTTGTTCGGCTCCGGCAGCATCCTCAACGAGGTGCTCGCGGCACAGTCCATCCTCGAGAACGATCACGGCGTGGCGACCAGCGTGTGGAGCGTCACCTCCTACAAGGCGCTGCACCGCGACGCGCTCGAGGTCGAGCGCGCCAACCGGCTCGATCCGGCCGGGAAGCAGCGCACGCCGTACGTGCGTGACGCGCTCGCGGACGCCAAGGGCGTGTTCGTGGCGGCGTCGGACTACATGAAGATCTTGCCCGACGCGTTGAGCAGGCACTTGCCCAAGCCGATCGTGTCGCTCGGCACCGACGGCTACGGCCGCAGCGAGGCACGCGAGGAGCTGCGCGACTTCTTCGAGGTCGACGCGCGCCACATCGTGCTCGCCACGCTGCACGCGTTGGCGCAGGATGGCCAGCTCGACGCCAACGAGGTGAAGAAGGCGCGCGATGCGCTCTCCATCTCCGCAGACAAACCCAACCCCTACGTCGACTGATCGTGTCTGGAAAGGAAGCGCCCGTGGCGACCGAAGTCAAGCTGCCGGAAGTGGGAGAGGGGATCGAGGCCGGGACGGTCGTGGCCGTGCTGGTTCAGCCGGGGGACCACGTTCAGAAGGACCAGCCCCTGGTCGAGCTCGAGACCGACAAGGCCGTGGTCGAGATCCCGTCGACCGTCGCCGGCGTGGTCTCGAAGGTGAACGTCGAGGAGAACCAGGAGGCCGCGGTCGGTTCCGTGCTCGTCGTGATCGACGAGGGCGCGAGCGCGCAGGCGGACGCCGCGAAGACGACGACCGAGGAGCCTGGGAAGGAAGAGGCCAAGCAAGACGCGAGTACGGATGCGAAGGAAGTCGCGAAGGAAGTCGCGAAGGATGACGCGAAGGGGCCTTCCGAGGCGCCTGCCGAGGAACCCGCCGAGGGTGACGGGAAGGAACGTCGGGCGGCCGAAGCGCCCTCCCGCGACGGTGGTGCCCCGGCCAACGCGAAGGCGGGCGGTTCGGGCGACGCGACCGACGATGGTCGCGCGCGCCTCGTGCCTGCCGCGCCGTCAGTGCGGCGTCTCGCGCGGGAACTGGGCGTCGACGTGCGCAACGTACGTGGCTCGGGCGTCCTCGGGCGCATCTCGGCGGCCGATGTGCGCAGCATGGCCGACGGCGGCGCCCCGGCCGGCGCGCCGGCGAGTGGCGCTGGCGGCGCGGCCGGAACGGCGCAGGCACCGCAGGTGACGCTGCCCGACTTCTCCCGCTGGGGCGAGGTCGAACGCACGCCCATGAGCGGCATCCGCAAGGCGACCGTGCGCGCGATGTCCACCGCCTGGGCCACCGTGCCGATGGTGACGCATTTCGACGAGGCCGACATCACCGAGTTGGAACGTACCCGGAAGCGGTACCAGCCGATGGCCCAGGCGGAGGGCGCCAAGCTCACGCCCACGGCGATCCTGCTCAAGGTGGTGGCGGCCGCCCTTCGCCGCTTCCCCGACTTCAACGCCAGCATCGACACCGGCGCCATGGAGATCGTGCACAAGAAGTACGTCAACATCGGCGTCGCGGTCGACACCGATGCAGGCTTGCTGGTTCCGGTGGTGAAGAACGCCGACCGGAAGAACATCATCGCGTTGGCCAAGGAGCTCGGCGAGATGGCGGAGAAGGCACGCGACCGCAAGCTCACGCCGGACGAGATGCAAGGCGGGAACTTCAGCATCTCGAACCTCGGCGGCATCGGCGGAACCGGTTTCACTCCGATCGTCAACCCGCCCGACGTCGCCATCCTCGGTGTCTCGCGGGCATCGATGAAGCCCGTGTGGGACAAGGAGCAGGGGGAGTTCGCCGCGCGCATGATCATGCCGCTGGCGCTGACCTACGATCACCGGCTCATCGACGGTGCCGCCGCTGCGCGGTTCCTGCGCTGGGTCTGCAGCGCGCTCGAGGAGCCGTTCTTGGTGGCGTTGGAGGGTTGATCGCCGCCGGGCCGGCGCTGCGGGTCGGGAGCTCCGGGTGAGAGCACGAATGCGCCGTTCCTGACGGACGGTTCACCCGGCTCTCACGGACCACCGTGGTAGCATGCCCAGGTATGTCCGCCGTCCAGCGCGTGCCCCACGGCTCCGAGGCCCCTCCGCGGCAGGTGGAGTTGCGGGCGCGCGGGCTCACCAAACGGTACGGCCGGCGCAAGGTCGTGGACGGCGTGGACCTCGACCTTCGGCGCGGGGAGATCGTGGCCCTGCTCGGTCCGAACGGGGCGGGGAAGACCACCAGCTTCTACATGATCGTCGGCTTCGTGCGGCCCAACGGCGGCTCCATCGAATTGGCGGGGCGGGACGTCACGAGCTGGCCGATGCACCGTCGCGCGCGGCTCGGCCTCGGGTACCTGGCGCAGGAACCGAGCGCGTTCCGTCGCATGACCGTGATCGACAACTTGCTGGCCATCCTGGAGTTCCAGGAGATCGACGCTGCCGATCAGCGCAAGCGCGCCGAGGCGTTGCTCGACGAGTTCCACCTGACGCACCTGGCGCACGCGCGCGCCGACACGCTGTCCGGCGGAGAACGCCGACGGCTCGAGATCGCTCGCAGCCTCACCATCGACCCCGACTTCCTGCTGCTGGACGAACCGTTCACCGGCGTCGACCCGAAGTCGATCCGCGAGATCCAGACCATCATCCACGAGCTGCGGGAACGCCGCGGGCTCGGCGTGCTACTCACCGACCACAGCGTGCGAGAGACCCTCGCCATCGCCGACCGCGTCGTGCTCATGTTCGACGGGCGGGTGCGGTTCGACGGCACGCCGGAGGCGTTCTACGCAGATCCCGACGTGAGGATCTACTACCTGGGCAACGAGTTCCAGCTCTGAGGTCCTGACGTGCGTTCCCGCCCGAGCTTCGAACCAGGACTCCGCCGATGACGTTCATCGGGCTGCTGGTACTGCTCCTGGTGGTGCTGGCGGGCATCATCGCCTTCGCCGGCGACCGGCTCGGGACGTACGTGGGCCGCAGACGGCTCAGTTTGTTCGGAGCGCGCCCGCGGCGCACCGGTCAGATCGTCGGCATCATGGCCGGCATCCTCATCATGCTCACCACCCTCGGGGTGCTGGCGGTTGCCTTCCAGAACGCCACGCAGACGTTGCTCAACTTCCAACGGACGCTCGACGAGTTGACGCAGTTGCGAACGCAGGAGCGCATCCTGAACGAACGCGTCCGGGAAGCCAACCTGGAACTCGAGGCACTACGCAGCGAGTTGGAGCAAGCGCGCGAGACGATCCGCACCGCCGAGCAGCAACGGGACGCGGCGCTCGAGGCGCGTGACGCGGCCCAACGGGAACGTGACGACCTGCTGGCGCAGCGCGACGACCTCGCGGAGCAGGTGGCCGCTGCCGTGGCCGAGGTGGACGCAGCCGAGGCCCGGCTGCTGACGACGCAACAGGACCTCGACCAGGCGATGGCGGAGGCCGACCAGGCGCGCGACGACCGTGACGAGGCGCTGACCGAGGCCGACCAGGCACGCGCTGCCGCCGACGAGGCCCAGGCCGAGGCGGTCCGCTTGGAGCAGGAGATCGCCGACGCCCGCAGCCAGCTCGACGACGCCAACGAGCAGTTGCGGGCATTGCAGGAGGACCTGGTCGACGTGGAACTGCGCTTGGCGGCGGCCGAAGCGCAGGTGCTCACGGCACAACAAGACCTGCAGCAGGCCGAGGCCGCCAGGGCCGAGGCCGAGGCGGCGCGCGACGACGCCGTAGCCGTGCGCGACGAAGCGTTGTCCGAGCGCGACGAAGCGATCGGCGAGCGCGAGTCTGCGCTCGAAGAGCGGGACGCGGCCCAACGGGAGAGCGCCGACTTGGCGGGTCGCTTGGCTTCGCTGAACGCCGAGGTGAGCGACTTGGAGTCGAGCACGGAAGATCTGCGCGCGCAAGCGCAGACCCTCCGCGAGCAGAACCAGTCCCTGCTGGACGCGAACGATGCGCTGGCAGAAGACAACGCGCGCATCCAGCAGCAGAACCGCTCGCTTTCGGACCTGAACGATCGGCTGGAGGACGAGATCCGCCAACGCAACGAGACGGTGCAGACGCTCCAGGCGACCGTAGACGAGCTACGCGCAGAGGTCGAGGGACAAGCCCGTGACCTGGCCGAGCTGCAACAGCAGTACGGCCGCTTCGAGGGGGGTGAGGTCTACTTCGTCAAGGACCAGCTTATCTACTCGGGCGCCATCTACGCTCAGGAGCCCGCCGCCGTGCGCGAGGAGCTGGCGTCGTTCATCTCGGACGCCACGGCGTTCGTCGCGCGCCGCGGGGTGGAACGCATCCGCGTCACGACGGAGCAGTTCAACGTGCTGGTGGAGGTCATCAGCCAGACGCCCGAGTCGGACCTGGTGCGGCTCATCTCGCCGAGCAACCAGATCAGCTCGACCATCGACGTCTTGGTCGAGGCACTCGAGAACGACGAGCTGTTCCAAGGCGGCCAGCTGATCGTGAGCAATCAACTGCACGTCGGCACGACGGAGCTTCCCGCCAGCCAAGACGAGATCCGCACCGCGCTGGCGCAGCTCAAGGCCGACGCCGTGCGCAAGATGCGGCGGGCGGGCCTCGACGAAGGCCAGTTGGCCGACTTCGGCCCGGTGACGGAGGAGATGTTCACGAACCTGCTCCTCCGGCTCACGGGGCCCGTGACGGTGGGGCTGGTCGCCACGGAGCCGGTGAACCGCGCCGGCCCGGCGCGACTCGAGTTGATGATCCTCTACTGAGAGCCACCTGGTCCGTCGCCATGTCCGCCGTAGCCCGGGTGCGGTGGCGCGCGATGATCAGGAAGTTGATGATCGTGTTGATGAACGCGCCGTACTGGATGACGGGCGCACCGGCCTCGACTGCTGAGGCAACCGACGGGTAGAGGTCCTGGTCTTTGAGGATGATGCCGAGGTTGGCGAAATCGACGCCACCGAGGGCGAGACCCACGATCGGCATGATGACCTGGTTGACCAGCGACGTCGTGACGGCGCCGAACGCCGCGCCGATGACCACCGCGACCGCCAAGTCCAGGACGTTGCCGCGGCTGATGAACTCCCGGAACTCTTTGATCTCGGTCCCTCCGTTGTTAGCTGCGCTTCCAGTCTCGTCGTCCCCTGGCAGCCACCCGCGTTGTCACGTAAAGTCGGAAGCGTGACGACACCAGAAGGCCCAGCTAAGATCCTGGTCGCCGACGACGTCGAGGGTCAGCGCGTGATCCTCGAGATGCTACTGACGGTCGACGGCTACGAAGTCCACGCCGTCGAGGACGGCCGCGAGGCGCTGGAGTACCTCAAGGAACACACGCCCGACCTCGCCATCCTCGACGTACTCATGCCGCAGGTAGGCGGGCTCGAGGTGTGCCACCGCATGAAGCGGATCGTGCGGCTCAGGTCCGTGCCGGTCATCATCCTCACCGCCCTACGCGACGCGCAGACGCGCGAAGAGGCGCGGATCGTTCATGCCGATCGCGTAATCCACAAACCGCTGACCGGGAAGGACTTGCGCGCCACGGTGCGCGAGCTGCTGGAAGAGGGGTCGACGACCACCCCCTGACGCGGGCTGCCGGGTAGGCGCCCCGAGCGGGCGCCGGAGCGCCGTCCGGTTCGGTCATGGGTTGGCGCGTGCCAGCGTGCGCTGCCGCAACGCCTCGTAGAGCACCACCGCGCCGGCAACAGAAGCGTTCAAGCTGTCTGCCAGTTCGGAACGCATCGGGATGCGCACGCGCGTATCGGCGAGGTCGAGCCAGGCGTCGCTCAGGCCCGCGTGTTCCTCACCGATGACGAACGCGACGCCTCCGGTCAGGTCGAGGTCCCAATGGGCGCGCCGCGCCGCGGGCGTGGTGGCCACCACCGCAAGTCCCGCCGCGCGCACGTGGGCCGCGACCCGCTCGGTGGTTCCGGCGGCCACCGTCACGGCGAACACGCTTCCCATGCTGGCGCGGATGACGTTGGGGTTCTCGAGATCGGTGCCGCCGCCCGTCAGGAACACGGCGTCGACGCCGACGGCGTCCGCGGTGCGGAGTAACGCGCCGACGTTCCCCGGCTTCTGCAGCCCGTCGATCACCAGCACGAGGGCGTTCGGCTCGAGCGGTACGTCGCAAGGCTTGCGCCGCGAGAAACGGGCGTGCAACAGGACGCCATCGGGTTTCTCGCGCATGCTCAGGCGCGCGAAGGCGGCGGCTGACAAGGTCGTCACCGACGCGCCGGCGGCCTCGGCCATGGCGCGCACCGCGATCGCGCCCTCGGCGTTCGTGACGAGCTCCGGACAGAGCAACAGGCCCTCGACCGGGACGCCGGCGGTCAGCGCGCGCGTGGTCTCGCGCGTACCTTCGACGAGGTACGTCTGCGTCTTGGAGCGCGCGCGCCGCTCCTTCAGCCGTGACAGCGCCATCACCATCGGGTTCTTCGGGCTCGTCACGTGCGGGGCGTTCGGTCCGTCTGGCACCCCGGCATCATACGAGGGCGCGCGATGGGTTCCGACACGCTCGACTCGGTACACTTGCCGGCATGAGTCATCTCATCGACGCCAAGTCGCTCATCGCGCGCTTGAGCGATCCCGATCTGCGGGTGATCGACGCGCGCTTCGAGCTCACCCAACCGGAAGCGGGGCGCGCCGCCTACCTCGAAGGTCATGTTCCCGGCGCCGTCTACTTCGACCTCGACCAAGACCTGTCGAGCCCGGTGCAGCAGCACGGCGGCCGGCATCCGCTTCCCGACATGCGGTGGTTCGCCGCCACCCTCGAGGAGCGCGGCATCGGCGATCGCCACGAGGTGGTGGTGGTCGATCAGAGCGGCACCATGTACGCGGCCCGGGCGTGGTGGCTGCTTCGTTACGCGGGCCACGAGGCGGTGCGCTTCTTGGACGGCGGCATGGAGGCGTACCGCGCGGCGGGCGGGCCGGTGACGGCGGCGTTGCCCGAGCATCCGCCGGCGACCTTCACCTTGCGCCTCCGGGAGGACATGGTGGTCGACGTCGCCGACGTCCGAGCCCACCTCGGCGAT